>QHSX01000080.1 GCA_003221695.1 Candidatus Rokuibacteriota bacterium | reverse complement strand
CGTGTCCTTGCCCTCGGCCCACGTCGTGCCCTTCGTGATCGCCCGAGTGGCTCCTCCCTCGCGGTGCTCGGTGAGCGTCCCTTGCAGAAGATGAACGACGGCTGGCCGGTCCTTGTGGCTGTGGATCCCGACCACGCCACCAGGCTCCAGTGTCAAGAGGCGCATCCGGAGCTGGCGGCCCTGCAGGCCATCGATCTCGGGCCCCAAGTCGATCACTGCGGTCGAGCCGGTCCGAAACCCTTTGTTCTCGGTCGGTGGGGCCTGCTGCCCGACGGCGGTGCCGAGTCCGAACGCGAGGGTCATTCCGATAAGCCAGAGCACGGCCTTGGGGAGCTGCTTGGGGTTCATCGGGCATCCTCCTTCGTCGCCAGATCCACGAGACGGTCGAGTTGGTGGCGCGACTCTGCGCTGACATCGCACCCTTGTCAAGGGAGTGGGCGCTACCTGGGAGTGGGTGTTACCGGGGTTGGCTCTGGCTGGGGGATCTTCCGCGCTTCGAGGTAAATCACGGCCGTCACGCCTTCGATCTGATCGGACTTTCGGTACACGAGATAGGCGAGGTAGATCGCGACGAGCGTTTCGAGACCTACAACGGCAAGCATGAGCGCCAGGAACCAGTGCTCGGCGCCAGGGCCTTGCCACGCGTCAACGTCCGAAATCGGAGACGTTCACGTCCTGGACGCTGAGCTAGAATGCTGCCACCTTGAAGAGCAGCGGGACCGAGGCTCGCGCCGCGTTCGCTGAAGAAGCGAGCGTCCCCGAGAACCCGTAGCGTGGCGGGACGATTCGCGGGGCACGTCGTCTTCATCACGGGCGCGTCGTCGGGGATCGGCGCCGCGCTCGCGCGGGAGTTCGCGCGGGCGGGCGCCGACGTGGCGCTTGCGGCCCGGCGCGTCGAGCGGCTCGAGCGGCTCGCGGCCGAGCTCGGCGCCGCTGGACGCCGCGCCCTCGTGGTGGAATGCGACGTCACGGTGGACGGCGACCTCGAGCGCGCGGCCGCGCGCACCCGCGCGGCGCTGGGGCGGATCGACGTGGTCGTCGCCAACGCAGGCTTCAGCGTCACCGGCCTGGTCGAGTCGCTGACGCTCGAGGACTACCGCACCCAGTTCGAGACCAACGTCTTCGGCGTGCTGCGCACGGTGTACGCGACGCTCGAGGACTTGAAGACGACGCGCGGGCGCCTCGTCATCGTGGGCAGCGTGAGCGGCCACGTCGCCGTCCCGGGCGGGAGCGCCTACTCGATGAGCAAGTTCGCCGTCCGCGCCCTCGCCGAGTCGCTCGGCCACGAGCTCCACCCGCACGGCGTCGCGGTCACGCTCGTCAGCCCGGGCTTCGTCGAAAGCGAGATCCGCCAGGTGGACAACCGCGGCGTCTGGCACCCCGAGCCGCGCGAGCCGCTGCCCAAGGGTCTCGTCATGCCGACGGCGACGGCAGCACGGCAGGTCGTCCGCGCCGTCGCCCGGCGCCGCCGCGAGGCGGTCGTCACCGGCCACGGCAAGGTCGCCGTCTTCCTCCAGCGCCACGCGCCGTGGCTCGTCGCCTGGGCGATCCGGCGCTTCGGGATCCGGAGCCACGGGGCGCCGCGCCCGGCGGCGCGGGCGAAATGACGAGTCGAGCGCGGGGGTAGGCGGCATGCACCGGAGCGAGGGGCGAATCCTCGTCACGCACGTCGGGAGCTTCCCGCGGCCGCCGCGGCTCCGCGAGCTCCTCATACGGCAGGAGCGTGGCGAGCCCGTCGACGAGACCGAGCTCGCGCGCGAGACCGCCGCCGCCGTCGACGCGGTCGTCGGCAAGCAGCTCGACGCGGGCATCGACATCGGCAACGACGGCGAGCAGCCCCGCGTCGGGTTCTCCACGTATGTGGCGCGGCGCATGCGCGGCTTCGGGGGCGAGAGTCGCCGGCCCGCGGCCCGCGACCTCATCGACTTCCCCGACTACGCCGCGCTTCTGGAGGTTCGCCGACGCTCGGCGGCGAAGATCGCGAACGCGCCGCAGGCCCTGGCCGAGGTCGCGTATGCCGACCTCGGCGAGGCCGCGCGGGAGTGCGACCTGTTCGAGAGAGCCACGACGGCGCGGTCCCAGAAGTTCATCGAGCGCTTCATGACCGCGGCCTCCCCGGGCATCATCGCCACGACCCTGCTGAACGCCCACTACGATTCCCACGAGCGGTACGTGTTCGCCCTCGCACGGGAGATGCAGAAGGAGTACGAGCTGATCCACTCGCGCGGGCTCCTGCTCCAGCTCGACTGCCCCGACCTCGCGATGGAGCGCACGCGCCTGTTCCAGCACGAGCCCCTCGACCGCTTTCTCCAGATCGTCGAGACGCACGTCGAGGCCATCAACCGGGCCACGGCGAAGATCCCCGCGGACCGGATCCGGTTGCACGTCTGCTGGGGCAACTACGACGGCCCGCACACCTCGGACATCCCGCTGGAGGCGATCCTCCCCCTGCTCTACCGCGCGCGGGTCGGAGCGCTCTCGCTCGAGCTGGCGAACCCCCGGCACGCGCACGAGCACAAGGTGCTCCGGCGGTACCCCGTGCCCGACGCGTTGTTGTTCCTGCCCGGGGTCATCGACTCCACCACGAACTTCGTCGAGCATCCCGAGGTCGTGGCCGACCGGATCTGCCAGGCCGCGGACGCGGTGGGTGACCCGAGCCGTGTGATCGCGTCAGTGGATTGCGGATTCGGGACCTTCGCCGGCTCGGAGCTCGTGGCCGAGAGCGTGGTGTGGGCGAAGCTCCGCGCGCTCAAGGAGGGCGCCGCCCTCGCGAGCGCCCGCCTGTGGGGCCGCGGTCGCCCTTGATCGGGTGAGTCCCAGCATGAAGGTGACGATCCTCTTAGCCGATGCCGTTCAGGCCGTCAACGGCAAGCTCTACATCCTGGGAGGCGGCTGGTCGGTGACCGGACCCGACCCGAGCCCCTCGGCGATCGCGCTGAAGATCGACGTGCCGTGGGATGAAGCCAACAAACGGCACAAGTTCCAGTTGGCCTTGCTCGATGCTGACGGCCAGCCGGTCATCGTGCCCACGCCGACTGGAGAACGGCCCTTCGAGCTGACCGGAGAGTTCGAAACCGGTCGGCCGGCCGGGCTGAAGGCAGGAACACCGCTCGACGTCGTGTTGGGCATCAACGTTGGGCCCCTCCCCTTGAAGCCCGACAGCCGCTACGTCTGGCGCTGTTCGATCGACGATCGCACCATCGAGGACTGGCAGGTGGGCTTCACCACGCGCCCTCGCCAGCGGTAGGATCCCGCGGGACCCCTCACGCACCGCGAGCCCTTCATCTCAATCATCATCGCAGATCGGGATGCCTGTGACCGTGAAGCGCTGAGTGAAGTCCTTGGTTGTCCCGGCGTCGGTGGCGAGCGCTAGGTCGATGCCGGTGTAGGCATAGCCGTAGGGGGAGTAGGTGCACACAATGCTGGTCGGATCATACGAGATGGTCACGGTGCACGTCGTGCCGGTCGGAACAGCGCTTCCGCAGGTGGTGTCCGCGACGGTGACATCCCCCGGGGTCGGCGTGACCGTGCCGAAGGTTTGGGAGCCGACCGTGGCCCCGGCGAAACTCAGATCAAAGTCACCGTCGCTGATCAGCGTCGCCGTGATCGGGTACGCTGCGTCGGGGATGACGGCGTAGCTACCGTTCGGCGTCTGCCATGTGTAGTGCGAGGAGGGCGTGTCGACGAAGCCGAAGTTCCTGGTGTCCACTCCGGTGGTGCTGGCGCCACTGGTCGCGTAGACGATCTCGGTCCCGCTCTGGTAGGGCGGTGCCGGGGCGGTCGGGGCCCCCGGCGTCATGCTCAGGAGATTGCCGTACTGGTCCCAAGTGCAGGTGTTGTCGTGATGGACGGTCACGGTGCGACAACCTCGCCCGGAGCAGGGAGAGGTCGTGTTATAGCTGCAATTCCCGACGACGGTACTTCCGTCAAACTCGTAGCCCGCGACGACCAGCCCGCGACTTCTAAACTCACCTGGCGGGGTTGGCGAAGTGCGCGAGATCCCAGCGTGTGCTTCCCAACCCCGCGTCCTTCTTCACGCCTAGCTCGTCTCGTTCAAGGACACCGTTCTCACGCTAGGACGAATGTGCGTGCCGATCCCCACCGCGTTCAGCACATGAATCAGCACAAGGGCCCTCGTGGTATCGTGACCACGGCCATGGGCAACCATTCAGCGATCGAGTGGACGGACGCGACCTGGAATCCTGTCACCGGCTGCACCAAGATCTCCCCGGGGTGCAAGCACTGCTACGCCGAGCGCCTCGCGGAGCGCCTCCAGGCCATGGGGAATCCGCGATATCGGAATGCGTTCGCGCTCACCCTCCATCCTGATCAACTCGACCTGCCGCTCCGTTGGCGTCAGCCGAAGCAGATCTTCGTGAACAGCATGTCCGACCTGTTCCACGAGGCGGTCCCCGAGGACTACATCCGACGCGTATTCGAGGTCATGGTCAAGGCCGAGTGGCATATCTTCCAAGTCCTCACGAAGCGAGCCCGTCGATTGGCGGAGGTCGCACCTCGGCTACCGTGGCCTCCGAACGTCTGGCAGGGAGTCTCGGTAGAGAACGCGTCCTACACCTGGCGCGTCGCCCAGCTTGTGAAGATGCCAGCTGCGGTCAGATTCCTGTCTGTCGAGCCCCTGCTCGGCGCCATCTCCCAGCTTCCGCTGGACGGCATCGACTGGGTCATCGTCGGCGGTGAGAGCGGACCCGGCCACCGTCCCATCCAGCCTGAGTGGGTCCGCGACATCCGCGCTCAGTGCGCCGCGGCCAGGATCCCCTTCTTCTTCAAGCAGTGGGGCGGGCGGACACCGAAGGCCGGAGGCCGGATGCTGGACGGCCAGGAGTGGAACGAGATGCCCCGGCCTTCGCGCCCCCCGGCACGCGCGGGAACGTGATAGTAACCCCGTCCGCGAGCGTGCCCTTGCGCCGCTGGTCCCTCGGTGGGTTCGCAAGCACTCGCCCGCGAGCTTCCAGCCGCATCAGCGCGTCCTTTCAGTTGCGCATCACGTAGAGCTGACCTGGGCTGTGCCGCTCGAAGACCTCGCGCCGAGGGTAGCCCCGGCGCCCGTGACGAGCGCACGATGGAATCAGTCAGGCTCTAAAGCTACATCTCGCCCGGATTGCACACGCCCGTCGGGATACCGGGGCCCTGCTGGAAGTTGCAAATGTTGTTGGGGTTCCAGACGTTAACGACGGTAGTGTTGTTGTCCTCCAGGTCCGCCGGGACGACCGGGCCGTTGCCCGTCGCGTGGTTTCGCTCGAACAGGTTGCCGGCGGGACCGGGCGCGGGGATGGTGATCCCCCCGCCGGTGTTGTTGTCGACCACATTGCGTAGGACCTCGTTGGCGGTGGTGGTGCTGCCGGTGAGGACGATCCCCGGAGCCGGGAAACTGACCGCACGGCCATTGCCGAAAACGGTGTTGCGGAGGACGAGCCAGCCGCTCGATGAAGAGAGGCTGAGGCCGGCGGCGGTGCAGACGATCTCGGTCTCCGGGAGGGGACAGTTGACCGCCGCATTGTTCTGAATGATGTTTCGCCCGATCAGGTTTTCTTTGTTGCCGCCTCCCGTACTGTTGGACACATCAACGCCAATCCCATAGCACTCTACCAGGTTCTCGATCACCCTCGCCCCAATGACCCCTTGCAGCCGGATGCCCCTGTCGGTCCCGGTGATAGCAACGCAAGGAGTCGTCGAGGGTGAGCCGGCGGGGACATTATTGCGCACCCGGACTTCCCGGATCTCCACGTTACTGCCATTGTTGACGGAAATGCCAACGCCTCCGCTGGTTAGCACAAATCCGTCGTCTCCAATGACGCTAACGTTGTTGCGGCTACTGGCGGCGATGGCGGTGGCGCCGAGAACATTCCGCATGTCGATGGCGAAGCCCCGCAGGCGCAGGCGGATGGTATCGGCCCCGAACGCCACGCAGGGGTTATCCGCGGGCCCGGCTACGAGGTTCGCGCCCAGTTCGGTGTCCACGGTGATCGGGTTGCCCGGGCCGGGGCAGGCCGTGACGACCTGGGCCGCGGCCGCCGCGGGCAGCGGGCCCAGCGGGCCGCCGGGGAGGAGAATCACTGCCGTTCCGACCAGCACTGCGAAGACCTGCGCCGCACCTCTCACGGTTGTTGGTGTCCGCATTTTCTACCCTCCTTGGCGCCGAGCCGCAGCGACCGGCCCAGGGATCCGCTCTTGCTCACCCGCCTTTTCTCGATGCTTCCGGTAGGCTAAATGGGTCCCACCTTTCCCCCAGGCATCGCGACGGTTCGGCACTCTTGCCCTGGAGGGCACACGATTACGGCGTCTGGTCTTCCCCGGCACGGACCGGGTTGCTGTGACCCGCCACAGACGAAGATCACCTCGGCACCCCCTTGCGCCTTCTTCTTTTTCTTGCGGGCAGCTCCTATGACGTCCCCGTCATTCAGGGGCTGAACCGTACCGTCATCCAACGTGAGGTTGCCGTAAGCATCGGTTCGGCCGTCCACGAGCATCCATATCTCGCCCACCGCGGCCATAAGGATTCGGCGGAGGGACTGGGATATCAGATCACCGTCGGTCGCGGTGGCCAGGAACGTCTCGATCAACGCGAGGTCTCCGTCGGTCGTTTCATCGGCCATCACGGTGATCGAGTACATTTCCGCTTGGGCGAGCGTGAACGTCGCTGGTGCCAGCAGAACGACGAGCGCGACCACGGCTAGGAGAACAACGAACTGTCTCATCGGGATCCCTCCTTATCGGTTGAACCGCTTC
>QHSX01000043.1 GCA_003221695.1 Candidatus Rokuibacteriota bacterium | reverse complement strand
GAAGAGCGTGACCTGTCGGATCAGAGTGCGCTCGGGATGCGTCAGGCACCGGGCGCGCAGCGGGCACGCCCCGCAGTCCCGCTTGGCCCCTTTGAAGATCACCGCGCGATAGCCGTCAGGACGGTTGTGTTGGCCGCTCCGGTACAGCCGCTTGCCCGCCGGGCAGATGCAGGTCAAGGTCTTCGGGTCGAAGTGGAAGTCCGCGGGTCGAAAAAGCCGCGCGGGATCGTCCACCGGCTCGGGCTTATGCCGCTCGGCGGTGACAAAGCGCGGGTCGCGCTTGCGAAACAGCGTGTCGGCCAGGTAGCCGTCGACGTGCGTCCCCTCGAGGTACTGGATGTTCGCGTCCGTGTGGAAGCCCGCGTCGGCCGCGACCACCGCGCCCGCCAGCACGTCCTCGGCGAGGCCCAGCTCGCGAAACGTCGCTCGCGTCCCCTCCAGCATCGGCACCAGCAGCGCGTGCTCTTGGGCTTCGCCGAAGGCCTGCGCGTGCACCACGATTTGATGCTGGCCGTCCACGACCGCCACCCCGTCGTAGCCCTGGATGACCCCCTTCGAGGTCTTCATCTTGGCACTGTCGTTGTCGGTGAGGTTGCTCTTCTTCACCCGCCCGCTGGGCCCGACCTTGTCGGCGTGACGTTGAAGAAACCTCCGGACCTTCTCCAGCGCTGTCTGGAGGGTGTCGATCTGCTTGCCCCGCGCGGCCCGCAGCGGCGTGTCGTCCCCCACCGCGTCGGCCTCGCGGTGGCGGCGCAGCAGGTGTTCGACCGCCCGTTCCATCTTGGCGATCTTCTTCTCGAAGTCCCCGCGGGTGCCGCTCCACTCCTTCGAGGCGTTGCTCGGCAGCTTCACCCCATCGACGGCGAACATCTCCCGCCCGATCAGCCCCAGCTCGTCACACACCAAGAGCACATCCCGAAACACGGCGACGATCTCCCGGTCCAGCGTCGCAATGAAATCCGCGATCGTGGTGAAGTGCGGCGCGCTGTCGGCCGCCAGCGCCATGAACACGACGTTCTCCCGACACAGCCGGGCGATCTCGCGGCTGGAGGTCACCCCACGGGCGTAGGCATAGAGGATGACCTTGAGGAGGATGGCCGGGTCGTAGGCCGGCGCCCCCACCTCGTCGTTACGGTACCGGGCTTCGAACACCGACAGATCGATCTCCTCGTCGATCAGGCGGCTCAGCGTGGCCTCGAACGTGCCCGGCAGGATCTGGCGCTCGAAGCTCACGGGCACGAGTTTCAGCTGATCGTAGCTGTAGGGCTTAAACCGCGCCATCGCTCCTCCTCATCGTGTGAGGTCGTCGCGCTCTTCACACGATAGACGAGACGACGGTGATCCCAAGGTTTTTCTACAGGCTCAACGCTCAGCATAACCCGCGGCGGGCGAGCGCAAGCATGAAACGAGCACGAGCCCACCGCCCGCCGTCGGGTTCATGCCCTCGTTAGGAGGCACGCAATGGACCCAGCTGCTCGATTTCCTGAAAGACAAACGAGCGGGTCAGCGGGGCGTAACTACTTGAGCACGCAGAACCCCTGCGCCTCGATGCCGAGCGCGACGTTGAACTTGCTGCGGAAGTTCTCCAGCGCGACGGCGGCCGTCAGCTCGACGACCTGCGCCTCGCTGAAATGGCGGCGGAGGCCCCCGTGGAGCGCGTCGGTGACCTTCTGCCCCGTGACGGTCATCGCCTCCGCGTACTCGAGCGCGACCTTCTCGCCCGCCGAGAAGAGCGCGCTGGCGGCTGCAGTCGCGACCTGAGCGATTTTCTCCTGCGACGCGCCGGCCTGCATCCCCCGGGATGCGTTGACGTCAATTCAGAAGGGGCACCCGTTGATCAGCGCGACGCGCAGGTAGACGAGCGCCAACAGCTCGCGCGAGAGCAGGCCCGACCGGTCGACGGCCGCGGAGAGCTGCTTGGCGGCCTTCATGATCCCGGGCGTGTGCGCCTGGACCTTTGTCGTGTTCAGGACGAAGCCGAACGTCTCCAGCTCTTTGGCGAAGGTCTCCTTGAGGGTCGGATCGTCGCCGGCGTCCTCGATCTCGCGCACGCGTGGCACGGCGAAATTATACCTCGCTCACCTGCGCTGGAGCCGGTGCTCGATCGCGGGCAGCGCCTCGAGGAGGACGCGGCCGACGACCTCGAGGCTCCGGGCCGAGACCTTGTCGAGCGTGTCGGCGGCGGTGTGCCAGGGCGGGAAGTCGAAGTCGATCAGGAGCGCCGCCGGCACGCCCGCGCGCAGGAACGGCGCGTGGTCGTCCTCGACGGCTAACGTGTCGGGGAGGAAGTACGCGCCGAAGCCCCGCGTCGCGGCGGCCGTCCAGAGGAGGTCGGTGAGCCAGTCGGTCGAAAGCGCCTCGCGGCGGATCCCGAGGTCGCGGTCGCCGATCATGTCGGCGACGAGCACGGCGCGGGGAAGCGTCCCGGCGCGCGCGAGCTCCCGGGCCATCCAGCGCGAGCCGTAGAGGCTGTCGGTCGCGGTCCACGCCTCGCGCGCCTCCTCGCCGTCGAACCACACGATCCAGTATGCGAACTCGTGGGGCCGCGCGGCGAGCGCGCGCGCGAGCTCGATCAAGAGGGCCGTGCTCGAGCCGCCGTCGTTCGCCCCGACGAATCGGAGGTCGGGGAACCACTTCGTGTCGTAGTGGCCGCCGATCAGGATCACGTCGGGCCGGCGCCCGGGCAGCACGGCGACGATATTGGCCATCTTGAGGCGCCCGTGCGGCGTGTCCGCCTCGAAGGGCTCGACGCGGGCGGTGATGGAGGCGGCGCGCAGCTCGGCCAGGATGTACGCGCGCGTCTTGGCGGACGCGGGCGAGCCGGCCGGCCGCGGCCCGAGCGCGACGACACGCTCGAGGTGGCGGAAGGCCGCGGCGCCGTCGAACGGCGCCGGCCGCGCCGGACCCGCGCCGAGGGCGAGGGCGCCGAGCGCCACGGCAAGGGCGCGCCGGCCCTTCACGGCTTGACGCCCACCGCGCCGTAGTAGTTCATCGTCAGCACGAACGCGCCCCGCGCGACGAGCTCCGTGAAGCCGTCGAGCCAGCGCTGGGTCGTCGGCGCGTCCACGATGCCGAACTTCACCGCGTGCTCGGCGCGGCGCTCGAGGAAGGTCTTCGTCCACGGCTCGAGGGTCGTGTCCTGGTAGACGTCGGTGAGGAGCCGCACCCCGGCGAGCCCGGCGTGGCGGAGCAGGCCAGGGAGCCGCCGACCACTGTAGGGCTCGGCGTAGATGTGCGAGGCGACCTCAGAGAGGATGCGATCGGTCAGCGCGCGATCCGGATGGGTGACGGCGACGGTCCCGAAGTCCTGGTCCTGAAGCCCGACGCGCCCGCCGCGGCGGCTGACGCGCGTCATCTCGCCCACCACGCGCAGCGGATCGGCGACGTGCAGGATCACGGTGATCGCGAGCGTCACGTCGAAGCTGCCGTCCGCGAACGGAAGCTCGGCGCCGTTCCCTTCGCGCAGTGTGACCCTGCCGCCCTTGGCGGTCCGGCAGAGCCTCCGGGCCTCGCCGAGGATCACGCGGCTCGGGTCCAGGCCGACGACGCGCCCGCGCCGGCCGACCAGCGCGGCGAGGTCGCGGATGACGACGCCGGTGCCGCAGCCCACCTCGAGCACCGTGGCGCCCGGGCGGACGGGGACGAAGCGCAGGAAGCGGCGTCGCAGGCGCTGCTGCGTCCGCGTCGCGCCGCGAACCTCGAGGCTCTTGGCGAGCTGGGCGGCGTCGACCTGGGCGTCGACGTCACGCCACGGGTCGGGGTGGAGCGAGGGCACCGTCAAGAGGCGGACGTCAGCGGCTGGCGGCGCGGCGGGCGCACTCGGCGCTGCAGTAGTAGCGGACCTCGCCCTCCTCGATCCGGGTCAGCGCGCGTGCCTTCACGACGTACGTGTTGCAGACGAGGTCCTTCACGAGCTCGTCGGAGGGGTGGACGCGCCCGCCGGGAGACCGCTGCGTGAGCTGACGCAGCAGCGGGGCCAGGAGAGCCAGGGCGAGCGCCAGAGAAACGAGGATCAGCACGGCCCGCATCGGGGCTCAGCGGTCCGGTTTGATCGAGACGGCGCGGAGGAACTCCCTGTCCTGCGGCGTGAGCTCCGGCGAAACGACGCCGCGGCTCCCCCGGCCCGCGAAGAAGATGCCCGTGTCGGCGCCACGCCGGAGAATCTCCTGCACGGCGTCACGCGCGGCCTCGGCGGCCGTCAGCGACGCCTCGACGGCCTCGACGAGTTTCCGGAGCAGCGGGTCGGCGCGGCGTTCTCGCCCCATCGCGTCCCTTACGATACCATACCGACTCGATGGCCTCGGGGTGGACGCGTCTGGGATCCACCGCGCGGTACACACGCGGCAAGGTCACGCTTCGTGAGGACGTCTGGCGGCTGCCCGACGGCCAGGAAATCGTCTACCCCGTCCTCCACGTCGGCGTGACCGTGGGCGTGCTGCCGTTCGTGGACGACGCCCACGTCTTGCTCGTCGGCCAGTTCCGGCACCTGCCGGGCGTGATGTCGTGGGAGCTGCCGGGCGGGGGCGCGGTCGCCGGTGAGGACCCTCTCGCCGCGGCGCAACGCGAGCTGCGGGAAGAAGGCGGGTATCGCGCCGGGCGCTTCGAGCTCCTCACGCGCTTCTGGCCCTCCAACGCCTACCTCGACGAGGTGGCGTACTGCTTCGCGGCGTACGGGCTTCGGGAGGACCCCCTGCCCGCGGACCACGACGAGTTCCTCGAGCGCCGCGTCGTGTCCGTCGAGGAAGCGGTCCGCATGGCGCGCGAGGGCACGATCATCGAGTCGGTCTCGAAGGTCACGTTGCTGCAGTACGCGAGTCAGTACGTCGCGCGGCCGCCCGAGAGGTCGTAGACGGCGCCCGTCGAGAAGGAGCACTCGTCGGAGGCGAGCCAGGTGACGAGCGCAGCGACCTCCTCGGGGCGCCCGATGCGGCCCATGGGGATCTTCGCGATCAGCATGTCGACGGTCTCCCGCGACATCTGCTGCACCATCTCGGTGCCGATCACCGCGGGCGCGACCGCGTTCACGAGGATCCCGCGCGTGGCCACTTCCTTGGCGAGAGCCTTGGTGAACCCGATGACGCCGGCCTTCGCGGTCGAGTAGGGCACGAGCGTCGGGTTGCCCTCCTTGCCCGCGATCGACGCGATGTTGACGATCCTGCCACTGCCCTGCCCGAGCATGATCCGCACCGCGGCGCGCGAGACGAGGAAGACGCTCGTGAGATCCACCGCCAGGACGCGCTGCCACTCCTCGTCGCTGACCTCCCACGTGAGCTTCGAGCCGCCGGTGATCCCGGCGTTGTTCACGACGACGTCGAGCCTCCCCCAACGCCGATGGGCGCTCGCCACGACGCGCTCGACCTCCGCGCCGACCGTCACGTCGGCGGTGAGCCCGAGTGCCTGGTCGCCGAGCCGCTTCGCGGCGCCCTCGACGCCGTGGTCGATGTCGATCAGCGCGACGCGCGCACCCTCGGCGATGAACCGGCTCGCGATCGCCAGCCCGATGCCGCGGGCGGCTCCGGTGACCAGCGCCGCACGTCCCTGGAGCTTCATGGCGTCCCGCCTCCTCACGCGAGCGCCTGATCGAGGTCCTCGATCAGGTCGTCCACGTTCTCGAGCCCGATGCTGAGGCGCAGCAGATTTTCCGGGGTGCGGGTCCCGGGCCCCTCGATCGAGGCGCGGTGCTCGACGAGGCTCTCCGTCGCCCCGAAGCTCGTCGCCCGCGTGAAGACGCGCACCCTGGCCGCCACCTCTAGCGCGCGGGCGCGGTCGCCCCGCACCTCGACCGACACCATGCCACCGAACGCGGCCATCTGACGCCGGGCGACGTCGTGGCCGGGGTGCGCGGGCAACCCGGGGTAGTGCACGGCCTCGACGCGCGCGTGACGCGCCAGGAAGGTCGCCACCCGGAGCGCGTGCTCGGAGTGCGCGCGGATCCGGCAGGGCAGCGTGCGGAGCCCCCGAAGCACGAGCCAGCAGTCGAAGGGGGACGGCACCGCGCCGCCCGTGGCCTGGACCGCACGGATCGTCTCGAAGAAGGGATCGCGCGTCTTCGTGACCACGGCCCCGCCCGTCACGTCGCCGTGGCCGCCGAGAAACTTCGTCGTGGCGTGGACGACCAGGTCGGCGCCGAGACGGAACGGGAACTGGAGCACGGGCGTCGCCGTCGTGTTGTCGCAGACGTAGCGCGCGCCCGCAGCGCGGGCGATCTCGCCGATCGCCGCGATGTCGGTGACCTTCCACAGCGGGTTCGACGGTGTCTCCACCCAGACGAGCCGCGTGGTCGACTTGATCGCCCGGCGCACGGCCGCGGCGTCCGTCATGTCGACGAAGGTCGTCTCGAGCCCCCACCGGCTGAAGGTCTCGCGCAGCAGGCGGGCCGTGCCGTGATAGACATCGGTCGGCGCGATCACGTGATCGCCGGGCTGGAGCGCCAGGAGCACCGCGGACGTCGCGGCTGATCCCGACGCGAAGGCGGCGGCCGCCGCGCCTCCCTCGAGGGCCGCCAGGCAGTCCTCGAGCGCGTTTCGGGTCGGGTTCGCGTTGCGCGCGTACAGGAAGCCCCGCGGGTAGGAGCCGTCGGGCTCGCGCTCGAACGTCGTCGAGGGGTGGATCGCAGGCGTCACCGCGCCAGTGGTCGGATCCACGCCACGGCCGGCGTGCACGGCAAGCGTCTCGAGTCTCATCGGGCGGTCACCTCTTAGCCTGCATGATCGGCAGGAGCGGCGTGAAGGCGAAGCGGCCGATGCCCATGGCGACGGCCAGCGCCGTGAGCCCCGCGAAGGCGATCACGATCGGCGAGGGGCGGCCTGATGGAGCGGTCACGGCCGGTTCCCCGCCGCGGAGCTCGACGGCGCCGCCACGTGTTCCGGACGGATCCCGATGCCGACGAGTCGTGCCGGGATCCGCCGCAGGAACGCAACGCGGTCGAGCAACCGCACCGCCAGCGGTGGCGGGATCGGCTTCGAGGCGCCGAGCACGGGGGCGATCACGCGATTCTGGATCGCCACCTGCAGGCGCTGAGTCACTCTCGTCGGCCATTCACGCCGCCGCTGCACCTGAAGCAGGTGTTCGACGGTCACGGACCGCCGCCGCAGCGGTTCCGCGAGGATGTTGGCGGCGGCGACGGCATCCTGGATCGCGAGGTTGATACCTACGCCGCCGATCGGGGACATCGCGTGCGCGGCGTCGCCGATGCACAGGAGACCCGGGCGATACCACCGCGACACTCGATCCACGCGCACGGTCAGCAGCTTCACGTCGTCCCAGCTGCGGAGCTCGCCGACATGTGCTTTCACCCGCGGCGCCAGCCGCGCCACCCGCTCCCGAAAGGCCTCGATGCCTGCGGCACGCAGCTCGTCGAACCTGCCCTTGGGGAGCACGTAGCCGCACTGCCGATACTCGCCACGGTCGATCATGATGAAGATCTGGCCGGCGTCGAACCGCGCCATCGTCTGGCCCGCTTCTGACGGGCTGCGAGCGAGGCGGAACCACAGCACGTCCATCGGTGCGCCGAGCTCCTGAACGGGCAGCTTGGCCTCGGTGCGGACGAGAGAATATCGGCCGTCGGCGGCGACGACGAGGTCGGCGCGAAGCGCGATGGGTCCGGCCTGCGTCAGCGCGCGCACGCCCACCACATGACCGGACTCCTCGATGAGGCCGGTGATTTCCGTCCGCATCTGAAGGCGAAATCCGGAGTATCGCGCGGCTTCTCCCGCGAGGAAGTCCAGAAAATCCCACTGCGGCATCAACGCGAGGAAGCGGCACCGCGTCGGCAGGTGCGTGAAGTCGGCGATGCGTACCGTGACGTCTCCGATCTGTGCCGCCAGCTCACGCACTTCCTGGTGCGGCAGCTTCAGGAAGGCGTCCAGCACTCCCAGTTCGTGCATCACTTCGAGCGTCGAGGGGTGGATCGTGTCGCCGCGAAAGTCTCGCAGGAAGTCCGCGTGTTTCTCGAGGACGACGACGCTGACGCCGGCGCGGGCCAGCAGCAGTCCGAGCATCATGCCGGCCGGCCCACCGCCGGCGATGCAGCACTCCGCCGGGGCTGGATCGCGCGTCATCGTCACGCCGCATCGGGACCGCTGGCGCTTCGGGAAGCACGACGCCCGTCACCGGAGCTACAATCCAGCCCCCGGCCCTGGTAGACGAGGGTCACCTTGGCGTTCTTCGACTTCTTAGATGTCATGGCGGGCGGCTTCAATCGGCGGCGCTTCCCGTTGCGGAGATCACGACCCCGTCCGCGGGTGCCCAGGCGAGCGTCACCGGTTTCTTGCGCTCGAGCGCCACGCCCGCGGCGTGGGGCACGTCCACCCACAGGGGCCGGCCATGGGCCGTCACCTCGAGCCGCACGACGGGCCCGAGGAACGTGACGACCTCGAGCACGCCGCAGAGTCGGTTGCGCCCGTCGTCCGGCGCGCCCTCGGCGACCACGGCGAGCTTCTCGGGCCGGAGCGCCAGGAGGATCCCCTCGCCGTACCCATCGAGATCCAGGGCGATCCGCAGCCGCTCGCCCTCCCAGTCCACGACACCCTCCCGGGCCGAGACGACCCGGCAGGCCAGAAGATTCGAGATGCCGATGAAGTCAGCGACGAAGTCGGTCCGAGGCCGCGCGTAAATCTCCTCCGGGCGCCCGACCTGCTCGATCCGGCCGCTCCGCATCACCGCGATGCGGTCGGCGATCGAGAGCGCCTCTTCCTGGTCGTGGGTGACGTAGAGCGTCGTGATCCCGAGGTTCTGCTGGATCTTGCGGATCTCGCCGCGGAGACGAAGCCGGATCTTCGCGTCGAGCGCCGAGAGGGGCTCGTCGAGGAGGAGAATCTCCGGGCGCCGGGCGAGTGCCCTGGCGAGCGCGACCCGCTGCTGCTGGCCGCCCGAGAGCTGGTTCGGGTACCGGCCCTCGAGGCCGCCGAGGCGCGTCAGGGCGACCATCTCGGCGACGCGCTCGTAGATCTGGACGCTGGGCCATCGAGCCACCCGCAGGCCGAAGGCGATGTTCTCGGCGACCGTCATGGTCGGAAACAGCGCATACGACTGGAAGACGATGCCGACCCCGCGCCGGCGCGGCGACACGTCGTTGACGACGCGGTCGTCGAACCGGATCTCGCCCGCGTCGGGCCGCTCGAAGCCGGCGATCAGGCGGAGCGTCGTTGTCTTGCCGCAGCCCGAGCCGCCGACGAGGGAGACGAGTTCGCCCCGGCTGATCTCCAGGCAGAGCCCGTCCACCGCGATCGACCCGCCGAAACGCTTGGTCAGGCCGGCGAGGCTGATGCGCACGTCAGCGGGAGAACTTCTCGAGCCAGCGCTTGACGAGCCGGTCCTTGTAGGCCGGGTCGCCCGCCTGCACGAAATCGGTATTGATCAAGTTCATG
The DNA here is from genome assembly GCA_003221695.1 of Candidatus Rokuibacteriota bacterium. Classification (GTDB taxonomy): domain Bacteria; phylum Methylomirabilota; class Methylomirabilia; order Rokubacteriales; family CSP1-6; genus 20CM-2-70-11. The sequence continues at coordinate 130,137 of QHSX01000043.1, read as the reverse complement.
TCCAGAATCTTCTGCCCGCTCACGGGGACGTCCGGCCGGGTGATCCCCGCGCCGCGCCAGGAGGCGTACGCAGTCATCGCCGACGTGGACACCGCCCAGTCGAGGAAGCGCCGCGCGTTCTCCGGGTGCTTGGCGCCCCGCACCAGCGCGTTGCCCTCGAACGTCCACGCCACGCCGTCGGTCGGGTAGATCACGTCGATCGGCGCCCCCTGCGTCCTGGCCACCTCGACCTCGTAGGCGAGCGCGATGCCGATCGGCGTCTCGCCCGACGCCGCCATGCGGCCAGGCGCGCCGCCGGATTTCGTGACCTGGGACAGGTTGCGGTCGAGCGCCTCGTAGTATTGCCACATCTTGTCCTCACCGAGCCGCGCCGCGTGGCTCGCCAGCAGCAGGTACGCCGTGCCCGAGGTGGACGGGTTGGACATGACGATCTGGCCCTTGTACTTCGGGTCCAGGAGGTCCGCCCAGGAGCGCGGCGGCGGCAGCCGGAGCTCGGCCATCTTCTTCTGGTTCACGGCGAACGCGACCGTCAGGAGCGTCACGCCCTGCCACATGCTCCCCGGATGCTTGAAGCGCGCGGGAATCGCCTGCGACTCCTTCGCCGCGTACGCGTCGAGCAGTCCCTTCGCGGCCGCGCCGGTCAGGTAGTCGTTGAAGACCCCCCAGATCACGTCCGCCTGTGGGTTCGCCTTCTCGGCCTCGACGCGGGCCATCGTGGGGCCCGTGGAGCCGCGGATGTACGCGGCCTTCGCGGCGAGGTCGGGCAGGTCCTTCGTGAACCGCTCCCAGAAGGTCTTGAGCTCGTTCTCCTCGTAGGCCGTATAGATGACGAGCTTGTCCTCGGCCGCCCCCGCTGGCCAGGACGTCGCGGACACGAGCAGGGCGAGAGCCAGCACCAGCGGAAGCCAAGGGCGCATGAGCACTTCTCCTTTCCTGCTAGAGCTTCAGGACGGCGACGCGGTCCCCTCCGACCAGGGTGCGCAGGAGCAGGACCGCCCCGATGACGATCGCCAGAATGATCGTGCCCAGCGCGCACGCCACCCCCGGGTAGCCGTTCTCGACCTGGTTGAGGATGGCCACGGACCCGAGGTTGAACCCTGGATAGGTGAGGAAGATCACCGCGCTGACGGTGACCATCCCGTTGATGAAGAAGTAGACGAAGATCGAGAACGCGGCGGACGTCAGGAGCGGCAGCACGACGCGCGTGAACGTCCGGACGGTTCCGGCGCCCAGGCTGACTGCCGCCTCCTCGACGGCGGGATCGATCTGCTTGAGCGCGTTGATGCCGGCGAGGACGGCGACGGGGAACTTCCAGAACACGACGCTCGTCACGAGGATCCAGATGGTCCCGGTCAGGAGGAGCGGCGGCACGTTGAACGCCAGGATGTAGCCCAGGCCGATGACCGTCCCGGGCAGGGCGACGGGCAGGAGGCTCAGGGCCTCGATGGCCCGCCTCCCCGGCGGCCGCTTGCGCTCGACGACGTACGCGGTGACGAGCGCCACGACCGTACCGATGACGCCCGCGAGGGCCGCCAGCTTCACGCTGTTCCAGATCGGCCACGCGCCCTCGGCGCTGGACGCGAAGGCGTAGTGGCGGAGCGAGAGGGACCAGTCGCCACCCCAGAGCCGGACGACGGAGCCAAGCGGGATCAGCGCGTAGATCACCGCGATGAAGAGCCCGACCCCGCCCGATAGGGCGAAGAGCGGCCAGCGCAGGGCCGGGGGTATCGGCCGCGCCGGCACCCGCGCCCCCGCGGTCACGGTGACGTACGACCGCGTCCCCACCCAGGCGGCGTTGACCAGGTAGGCGACGAGACACGGCACGATCAGCACGACCGCCATCGTGGTCCCCGCGGCGAAGTTCGACATCCCGATCACCTGTGCGTAGATCTCCGTCGCGAGCACGTTGTACCGGCCGCCGATCAGGATCGGGTTGCCGAAGTCGGTCAGGCACAGGATGAAGACGATCAGGGCCGCGGACGCGAGCCCTGGCCGTGCGAGCGACAGCGTCACGCGCCGGAGCGTCGTGAGGGGGCCGGCGCCGAGGTTCTCCGCCGCCTCCTCGAGCGACACGTCGATGTTACCGAGGACATTCGCGATCAAGAGATACGCCTGCGGCACGAACGTGAACACCTGTGAGACGACGATGCCCGTGAAGCCGTAGATCGACCAGTCGAGGTGGAGCGCCTGCGTGATCACGCCGTTCCGCCCGAAGAGGAGGATGAACGCGAGCGACACGAGAAACGGGGGCGAGATCAGCGGCAGGAGGCTCATGAGCGAGACGAAGCGCTTGCCCGGGATGTCGGTGCGCGTCACCGCGTACGCCAGGACCAGCGCGACGGCGACCGTGATGACCGTCGAGACGGCGGACACCACGAGGCTCTGCACGAGGATCCGGACGAGGCGCCACGAGCTGAAGAACTCGGCGTAGTGGGCGAGGGTGAGCCCCGTCGGTCCCGTGAGGCTCGCCACCAGCACCCGGAGGACCGGCCAGACGACGAACACGACGAGCAGGAGCAGGAGGGCGGCCGCGACGAGCGGGAGCGGCGTCCGCGAGGCCGAGATCACCGTCGGTGGCCCGACCAGGGAACGTGTGCCTCCGGTCGCCGCGTCCATCCCGTTCCTTCGACTACCCGGCCGTGAAGCCGCCGTCGACGACCAGCTCGGCGCCGGTCATGAACGCGGCGTCGTCGCTCGCGAGGAAGAGCGCCACGGACGCGATCTCGCGCGGCTGCGCAATCCGGCCGAGCGGGATCCCGCTCTCGAACTCACGGCGGAGCGCCTCGGTGAGGTAGGGGGCCTGGAGCGGCGTGTCCACGATCCCCGGGTGAATGATGTTGCAGCGGATCCGGTCCTTGGCGAACTGGATCGCCAGCGACTTCGTCAGCGAGATGAGCGCGCCCTTGGCGGCGGTGTACGCGTCCTGGGCGCGCGTGAAGCCGGCGAGGGCCGACACCGAGCCCATCAGGATCACGGAGCCACCGCCGGCGCGCCGGAGCTCGGGGATCCCGTACTTCGTCACCCAGAAGGCGGACTTGAGGTTGATGGCGATCACGCGATCCCACGACTTCTCGTCCGTCTCCAGCACCGAGCGGTCACGGTCCTTCCACAGCACGCCCGCGTTGTTGTAGAGGACGTCGAGCCGGCCGAAGGAGCGGGCGCCGTCAGCGACCATGCGGCGGACGTCCGCCTCCAGCGCGACGTCGCCGATCGTGGCGAGGGCCCGCCCGCCACGCCGCTCGACGAGCGCGACCGTCTCCTTCGCGGCGTTCGCGTCGATGTCGGCGACGACGACGCCCGCGCCCTCCTCGGCGAAGAGCAGCGCGGCCTCCCGCCCGATCCCCATGCCGGCGCCCGTGATGAACGCGACCCGGCCCGCGAGACGGCCGGCCATCTCTATTGAACTGGGCAGAGGGACAGCCCAGTGGGCTGTCCCTCCCCGGGCTGTCGCCACGCCCGTGCCCCGCCGCAATTATGCGTGGCGATTACTCGCGCCGCCGATCTGAGCCGTCGCATTCGTCAGATCCGCTCGAAGTTGCGCATGAGCTCCCAGTCGGTGACCACCTGGTCGAAGGCCTGCTGCTCGAGCCGGGCGGTGTGCAGGTAGTGCTCGACGACGCGCTCGCCGAAGGCGGCGCGGGCGACCTTCGAGCGCTCGAGCTCGGCGATCGCCTCGCGCAGCGTCTTGGGCACCTGGGGGAGCGTCGTGTCCTCGTACGCATTGCCCTCGTAGAGCTTGGGCGCCTTGAGCCGGCTCGCGATGCCGTGGAGCCCCGCCGCGATCGTCGCGGCGAACGCGAGGTAGGGGTTCGCGTCCGCGCCAGGGATCCGGTTCTCGACGCGCAGCCCCTGACGCTCGCCGCAGAGCCGGAAGCCGCACGTGCGGTTGTCCCACCCCGCGACGATGCGCGTCGGCGCGAACGAGGCCGCCTGGTAGCGCTTGTAGGAGTTCACGCCCGGCGCGTAGAAGTACGCGAGCTCGCGGGCCATCGCGAGCTGGCCCGCGAGCCAGTGGCCGAAGAGCGGCGAGCCCCCGCGCGCCGCCGCGCCGGCGCCCGTGGCGAAGAGGGCCTTCCGCCCCGTCTTGTCCCAGAGCGACGAGTGGAGGTGGAACGACGAGCCCGCCGCGCCCATGTCGTACTTCGCCATGAAGGTGACCGCGGCGCCCATGAGATGCGCGATCTCCTTGGCCCCGTGCTTGTAGAGGGCCGTGCGATCGGCCATCTCGAGCGCCTCGGCGAATCGCAGGTTGATCTCCTCCTGGCCGCGCCCCCACTCGCCCTTCGAGGTCTCGACCGGCACGTCGGCCGCTTCCATCCCGTTCCGGATCGCGCGGATCAGCGGCTCCTCTTTCGTCGTCTGCAAAATATGATAGTCCTCGAGATAGCCGGCGACGGGGGTCAAGGCGTGATAGCGCTTCGCGCGCGCCTCCTCGAACGACTCCCTGAAGCAGTAGAGCTCGAGCTCGGCGGCGGTCTTGACGACGAAGCCCTGCGCCGCGGCTCGCGCGACCTGCCGCTTGAGCACCCACCGCGGCGCCTCCTCGATCGGCTCGCCCTCTTCCGTGTAGACGTCACAGAAGACGAGCGCGGTCTTGGCCAGCCACGGGACGACGCGGAGCGTCCCGAGGTCCGGGACCACCTTCATGTCACCGTAGCCGCGTTCCCAGGACGTGAGCTTGAACCCGGGCAGGGGCTCCATCTCCATGTCGACGGTGAAGAGATAGATGCAGGCGTGCGCACCCTCGTCGGCGACGTGGTCGAGGAAGTAGCTCCCGACGACGCGCTTGCCCATCAGGCGGCCGAACGTGTCGGGAAAGACGGTGAGCACCGTGTCGATCTCGCCGCGCCGGACGAGCGCATCGAGCTGCTTGAGCGCGAGACGGCCCGGCATGACGCGGATAGTAGCGCACGGCAGCCGCCCGTGTCATCCTCGTCGGCGCGCCTGGTGCGCGACCCGTGAGCGAGCGGCGAGAGCGGATCGGCTGGTACTTCTACGACTGGGCGAACTCCGCGTTCCCCACGACGGTGGTCACGGTGTTTCTCGGGCCCTGGCTGACCACCGTGACCAGGGCCGCCGCCGACGCCGACGGGTTCGTCTACCCGCTCGGCGTCAAGGTCCACGCGGGATCCTTCTTCCCGTACGTGGTGTCGCTGTCGGTGCTGGGCCAGGTCGTGCTGCTCCCCATCCTCGGCGCCGTCGCCGACTCCTCCCACCGCAAGAAGGAAATGCTTGCACTGTTCGCCTACCTGGGCGCCGGCGCCACGCTCGCCCTCTGGAGCGTCGGCGGGACCCGCTATCTGGCGGGCGGCCTCCTCTTTCTGATCGCCAACGTGAGCTTCGGCGCATCGGTCGTCTTCTACAACGCGTTCCTGCCCGACATCGCCCCGCCGGCGCAGCGCAACGCTGTGTCCTCCTACGGCTGGGCGCTCGGCTACCTCGGCGGCGGGCTCCTGCTCGCCCTGAACCTCGCGCTGTTGTCGCAGGCGGTGTCGCTCGGGCTCTCCACGGGCGTCGTCGTGCGGCTGAACCTCGCGTCGGCGGGCGTGTGGTGGGGTGCCTTCACGCTGATCCCGCTCTACACCCTCAGGAACCGCACGCCCGCGCGCGGGCTCGCGCCCGGCGAGAGCTACCTGACGGTCGGGTTCCGCCAGCTCCGCCGCACGCTCGGTCGCGTGCGAGCCTATCCGCACACGGTCGCGTTCCTCGTCGCCTATCTCCTCTACAACGACGGCATCCAGACGGTCATCGCGCTCGCTGCGCAGTTCGGTCAGGAGGAGCTCGGGCTGCCCATCGCCACGCTCACCGCGGTGATCCTCATGGTGCAGTTCGTGGCGTTCGTCGGCGCGCTCCTCTTCAACCGGGTGGCGGCGGCCGTCGGCACCAAGCGCGCGATCATGGTGAGCCTGGTGATCTGGGTCGCCACGGTCAGCTACGCGTACGGCTGGCTCCGGACGGGCGCGCAGTTCGTCGTCCTCGCCGCGGTGATCGCGATCGTGCTCGGCGGCAGCCAGGCGCTCAGCCGCGCGCTCTACTCGCACATGATCCCGAAGGGACAGGAGTCGGAGTACTTCAGCCTCTACGAGGTGAGCGAGCGGGGAACGAGCTGGCTCGGGCCGTTCGCCTTCGGCCTGGCGCTGCAGCTCACGGGGAGCTACCGGATCGCGATCCTCTCGCTCGCGGTCTTCTTCTTGCTCGGCCTCGCCGTGCTCGCGCGCGTGGACGTGAGACGCGCGGTCGTCGAGGCGGGCAACGAGCCCCCCGCCACGCTCTGAGAGCGCGCCGAGAGGCGCGCGACGACTGTCGGAAGGGAGGCGAAGCCCCCTCCGAGTCAGCTAGCCGAACTGGATCGGCACGGGCGGCACGAGCAGGACCATCAGGACGAAGCACGCGAGGCCGACGACGCGCCGGCCGGGTGAGAGCGGCGTCACGTCGTCGAGGATCGCGCCGTGATGGAAGCCGATCAGGAGCAAGAGGAGCGCCGCCCAGACGAACCAGTTGGGCGACCACGTCAGCACCCCCATCAAGATCAGGCCGGCGACGGTGAGGACTCCGACCGCGCGGTGGTGGCGGCCGAAGAGCGCGTACGCGATCCGCCCGCCGTCGAGCTGTCCCACCGGGAACAGGTTGAGCGCGGTCACGAGGAACCCCGCCCACGCGGCGTCGGCGACCGGGTGCGTGAAGACCATCGCCCCGCCGGGGATCGATCCGAAGCGGAGGTGGACGAGCCAGCGGATGAGGAGCGAATCGCCGAACGCGAGGTAGCCTCCGGGCGGCGTCGGCATCACCGTGGACCAGGCGAGGCCGATGATCACCGCCGGCAGCGCGACGGCGAGGCCGGCGAGCGGCCCGGCGGCGGCGATGTCGAAGAGCGAGTTCCGGTCGCGCGCCGGCGATCGCATCCGGATGATCGCGCCCATCGTGCCGAAGAGGAAGAGCGGAGGCGGCGCCGGGATGAAGAACGGCAGGCTCACCTGCGCGCCGTAGTGGCGCGCCGTGAAGTAGTGGCCGAACTCGTGCACGCCGAGGATCGCGAGGAGCGTGCAGGCGAACGGGACGCCGGAGAGGAGCCACGCGGGTCCGGACGCCGAGCGAAACGCGTCGAAGGTCGGCGAGCCCGAGAACATCGTGCCCGCGACGAGCGTGGACGCGCCCGTCAAGACAAACAGGACGACGTTGACGGCCACACGGGGCCGCTCGACGACCTCCGCCAGCGGCCACGCCTGGACGACGACGCCATCGCCGTCCGCGTGGACGAAGGGGGTGTAGCCGAAGACGCGGAAGCGCTCGAGGAGGGCGTCTACCGCCCGCGACGGCGAGAGGAGCAGCTCACCGCGAAAGACGATGACGCCGCCCCGGATCTGGCGCTCGCGCACGACGAGGAGGTCCTCGACGTTCTTTCGCAGCAGCTCCTCGGTGGCGAGCAGGTCGTTGGTTGGGGGTGGCGCGGCGGCCGGGCGGCCGCGAAACGGCCAGAACCGCATGGGCTCAGCCTACCACAGCGCCAGACGGCCGACCACGCGCCGCACCGCCTCGAGGCCGCCCTCGAGGTAGATCGCGCCGAGCAGTGCCTCGAGCGTCGTCCCGAGGATCGACCCGCGCGTCCGCCCGCCCGTCTGCTCCTCGCCCCGACCCAGACGCACGAGCGTGCCGAGGTCGAGCTCGGCCGCCCAGCGGGCGAGGCGCTCGCCTGACACGAGCTCGGCGCGCCGGGGCGTGAGGACCCCGACGGGTGCGCCGGGGTCGGCGGCGAGCAGGTGCTCCGCGACGACGAGCCCGAGCGCGGCGTCGCCGAGCAGGGCGAGCGGCTCGTGGTCGGGCGTCGGGGCGTGCTCGTTCGCGTACGAGGCGTGGGTGAACACCCGCTCCAGGAGGTGCCTGTCGCGGAAGCGGTGGTCGAGCCGGCGCTCGAGCTCCGCCACGCGGACGACGTCCACTACTTGAGGTACTTGCGGACGACGAGCGTCGCGTTCGTGCCACCGAAGCCGAACGCGTTCGACATCGCGACCTCGACGTCCTGCTTGCGCGCCTGGTTCGGCACGTAGTCGAGGTCGCAGTCCGGATCCGGCGTCTCGTAGTTGATCGTTGGTGGCAGGACGCCGTGGTGCAGCGCGAGCACGGTCGCGATCACCTCCACGCCGCCGGCGGCGCCCAGGAGGTGGCCGGTCATGGACTTCGTGGACGAGACGGCGAGGCGCCGGGCGTGCTCGCCGAAGACGCGCTTGATCGCGAGCGTCTCGAATCTGTCGTTGTACGGCGTGGACGTCCCGTGCGCGTTGATGTAGCCGACCTCGGAGGCGTCGAGCCGCGCGTCGCGCAGGGCGGCCGCCATCGCGCGCGCGGCGCCGTCCCCCTCGGGGTCGGGCGCGGTCATGTGGTGCGCGTCGCCCGTCAGCCCGTAGCCGACGACCTCCGCGTAGATCCGCGCGTCGCGGCGGACGGCGTGCTCGAGCGCCTCGAGCACGACGACCCCACCCCCCTCGCCGCAGACGAACCCGTCGCGTCCGGCGTCGAAGGGCCGCGAGGCCTTCGTCGGCGCGTCGTTGCGCGTGGACATCGCCTTCATCGAGCAGAAGCCCGCGATCGTCAGCGGGATGATGATGGCCTCGGCGCCGCCCGCGATCATGACGTCCGCGTCGCCCCGCTGGATGAGCCGGAGGGCGTCGCCGATCGCGTGGTTGCCGGTCGCGCAGGCGGTGATGACCGCGGAGTTCGGCCCCTTCGCGCCGAAGCGCATCGACACGAGCCCCGACGCCATGTTCACGATCATCATCGGGATGAAGAACGGCGACACGCGGTCCGGCCCCTTCTCGCGCAGGGTCTCGTGGTTCGCGAGCAGGGTCTGGATGCCGCCGATCCCCGAGCCGATCAGCACCCCGAAGCGGTCGCCGTCCACCCTCGTGGTGTCGAGGCCCGCGTCCTCGACGGCCATCACGCTGCAGGCCATCGCGTACTGGAGGAACGGGTCGAGGCGCCGCGCCTCCTTCTTGTCCACGTACTGGAGCGGGTCGAAGTTCCGCACCTCGCCCGCGATCCGCGTCGGGTAGAGGAACTCGCCCTGGGCGTTCTTGACGAGGGCGTCGAACTTCGTGATGGGGCCGATGCCCGACCGTGCCCCGAGGAGCGCGGACCAGAACTCGTCGGCGGTGTTCCCCACCGGCGTGAGCGCTCCGAGCCCCGTGACGACGACGCGCCGCGCGTCCACGACCTAGGAGTTGTCCTTGATGTACTGGACCGCGTCGCCGACCGTCACGATCTTCTCGGCGTCCTCGTCCGGAATCTGGATGTCGAAATGCTCCTCGAGAGCCATGACGAGCTCAACCGTGTCGAGCGAGTCAGCGCCCAGGTCTTCGATGAACTTCGCGTTCGGGGTGACCTCGTCTTCCTCCACTCCGAGCTGCTCGACGATGATCTCCTTCACCTTCTCCTCCACCGACTTCGCCATGAACCCGTCACCTCCACGGTAGAGATGCGCTACATGTACAGTCCGCCGTTGACGTGGACCACCTGGCCCGTGATGTACGCCGCCCCGTCGCCGGCGAGGAATCGTACCACCTCGGCCACGTCGCGAGGCGTCCCGATACGCTTGAGCGGGACCTCCGCGAGCAGCTCCGCGCGTGCCTCCGGGGAGATCCCCGCCGTCATATCCGTCTCGATGAGCCCCGGCGCCACCGCGTTGACCAGGATGGACCAGTGTGCCAGCTCGCGCGCCGTCGCCTTCGTGAACCCGATGAGCCCCGCCTTGGCCGCGGAGTAGTTCGCCTGTCCCGCGTTGCCCATGGCGCCCGCCGTCGATGCAATGTTGATCACCCGGCCGCCGCTCTTCTGCCGGATCATCAGCTTCGTCGCCGCACGCGTCAGGAGGAACGCGCCGCGGAGGTTGACGTTCATGACGTGGTCCCAGTCCTCGTCCTTCATGCGTACGAGGAGGCCGTCGCGGATGACGCCGGCGTTGTTGACGAGGATGTCCACGCGTCCGAATCGCTGCTTGGCCGCGTCGACCAATCGCTCGGCGTCCTCCCGGATCGCGACGTCCGCCACGACGCCGAGGACCGCGCCGCCCTGCGCCTCCAGCTCCTTCGCCGTGCGCTGGAGCCGGTCCGCATCGCGGCCCGAGACTACCACGGCGGCGCCGTCTTCGGCCAGCAACGTCGCGATCGCGCCGCCGATCCCGCGGCTCCCGCCGGTGACGATCGCCACGCGGCCGTCGAGGGGGCCCTTCCGCACGGCGAGGGTCATAGACTCGCCTTGCCCTCTATCGCGGCGAGCGCCTTCTCGAGTCCCGCCGGGTCCTCGACCGAGAGTCCACGGACGCCGTCGACGATCCGCCGGAGGAGCCCGGTCAGGATGCGTCCAGACCCCACCTCGACGAAGGTCGAAGCGCCCTCGGCGGCGAGGCGGCCGACACAGTCGGTCCACCGGACGGGGCTCGCGACCTGCTTGAGGAGGAAGGGCTTGACCTCCGCCGCGGTGCGGGTCACACCCGCGTCGACGTTGCGCACCACCGGGAACACCGGATCGGCGACCGAGACCCCGTCGAGCTCGCGGGCGAGCCCCGCGGTGGCGGGCGTCATGAGGGCGCAGTGGAAGGGCGCGCTCACCGGAAGCAGGACGCTCTTCTTGCCGCCCCGGTCGCTGGCGAGCGCGACCGCGCGCTCCACCGCAGCCCGATGGCCCGCGACGACGATCTGCTGGGGCGAGTTCACGTTCGCGACCCCGACGATGTCCCCCTGCGCCGCCTCCGCGCACACCCGCTCGACCTCGGTCAGGTCGAGCCCCATGATCGCCGCCATCGCGCCCGTCCCGACGGGCACGGCATGCTGCATCAGCTCGCCGCGCTTGCGCACGATGCGTACGGCGTCGGCGAACCGCAGGGCACGGGCCACGGCGAGCGCGGAGTATTCGCCGAGACTGTGGCCCGCGGCGAGCGTGGGCTCGAGCCCGCGCTCGGCGCACGCGGCGGAGGCCGCAACGGACGCCGTGAGGACCGCGGGCTGGGTGTTGGCCGTCAGCGCAAGGTCCGCCTCCGGCCCCTCGAACATGAGCCGCGCGAGGTCGAAGCCGAGCGCGTCGTTCGCCTCCTCGAAGACCGCCTTGGCGCTCGCGGACGTCGTGTAGAACCCCTTGCCCATCCCGACCGCTTGCGAACCCTGGCCGGGGAAGAGGAACGCGATGCGGGTCACCAGCGGATCAGGACGGCGCCCCAGGCGAAGCCGCCCCCGAAGGCGGCGAGGAGCACGAGGTCGCCCGGCCTCACACGACCGGCTGCGATGGCCTCCTCGAGCGCGACGTAGACGGACGCCGCCCCGGTATTGCCGTAGCGGTCGACGTTGACGAACACCCGCTCCATCGGGAGGCCCACCCGCTTCACCGCGGCCTCGATGATGCGGAGATTCGCCTGATGCGGGATGAACAGGCTCACGTCGGCGACGGTGACGCCGTTCCGCGAGAGGATCCGCTCCGCGCAGTCGGCGAACATCCGGACGGCGACCTTGAAGACCTCGCTCCCCTTCATCTTCGCGTAGTGCATGCGGGCGTCGACGGTCTCGCGCGTGGCGGGATGCCGTGAGCCGCCGGCCGGCATGTACAGCAGGTCCGCGTACCGGCCGTCGGAGTAGAGATCGAAGTCGATGATGCCGCGGTCGCCGTCGTGCGCCTCGAGCACCGCCGCGCCGGCGGCGTCGGCGAGCAGCACGCACGTGCCCCGGTCGGTGAAGTCGGTGATCCGCGAGAGCGTCTCGGCGCCGATGCAGAGGACCCGCCGGTACTTACCCGTCTGGACGAGCTGGCAACCGAACACGAGGCTGTAGACCGAGCCCGCGCACGCCGCGAGCAGGTCCACGGAGCCGACGTTCTTGCAGCCGAGCCGGTGCTGGACGATGTTGCCGACGGTCGGGAAGAACATGTCCGGCGTCGTCGTCCCCACCGCGATGAACTCGACGTCCTCGGGGACGAGGTTCGCGCGCTCGAGGGCCTGCTGGGCGGCCCTGAGAGCCAGGTCCGAGGTGGCCTCGCTCTCGTCGGCGATCCGGCGCTCGCGGATGCCACTGCGCTGGAAGATCCACTCGTCGCTGGTCTCCACCATCTTCTCGAGGTCGGCGTTGGTCAAGATCCGCTTGGGTGCGTACGACCCGACGCCGATGATCCTCGCCCGCGTCATTCGCGTTCCCCTTGGCCGTTGCGCGCCACCTCGGCCTCGATCGCGGCCTTGATGTGCTCGTTGAGGCCGGCGGTCGTCCACTCCTGGGCCACGCGCACCGCGTTCTTGATCGCCTTCACCGGTGAAGCACCGTGACAGATGATGGCCGCGCCGTCAATCCCGAGGAGCGGCGCGCCGCCCACTTCCGTGTAGTCGATCCGCCGACGGAGGCGCTCGAATGCGGGCAGCGCGAGCAGGGCGCCGACCTTCGAGCGCGTGTCGCGCGTCAGCTCTTCTTTGATCATTCCGGTGAGCATCTCCGCGAGACTCTCCGAGATCTTGAGCGCGACGTTGCCCGTGAACCCGTCGGTCACGACGACGTCGCAGCTCCCGTTGTAGATGTCGCGCCCCTCGACGTTGCCCACGAAGTTCAGCGACGAGGCCTTGAGCTCCTCGTACGCCTCCTTGGTGAGCTCGTTGCCCTTGCCCTCCTCCTGGCCGACCGAGAGGAGGCCGACGCGCGGGTTGTCGAGCCCGAGGATGTCGCGCGCATAGACGTGGCCCATGACGGCGAACTGCAGGAGGTGCCACGGCTTCGGGTCCACGTTGGCGCCTGCGTCGAGGAGGATCGTGAACTTCCTGAGGTTGGGGAGGACGGCGGCGATCGCCGGCCGGTCCACACCCGGAAGCACCCCGATCACGAACATGGAGATCGCCATCGCGGCGCCCGTGTTCCCGGCCGAGATGAGGGCGGCCGCCTTGCCCTCCTTCACGAGCCCGGCGGCGACCCGGAGCGACGAGTCCCGCTTGTGCCGGAGCGCGTGCGACGGGCTCTCCCCCATGCCCACCACCTGGGAGGCGTGGTGGACCTCGAGCCCGAGGCTCTGCGCGCCCAGGCGCGTCGTCTCGCGCTCGATGGCGGGGCGGTCGCCCACGAGAATGACGGAAGCGCCGAACTCTCGGACCGCCGCCACCGCGCCCGCGACGACGACGGCGGGGCCGTGGTCGCCCCCCATGGCGTCGACGGCAACCTTCAGGCTAGGCCCCTTCGACGGCGACGATCTCCCGGCCCTTGTAGTAACCGCAGTGCGGGCAGACTCTGTGCGGCAGCTTGACCTCGCGGCACTGCGGACAGAGCGAGCGCGGCGGCGCCGCGAGCTTGTAATGCGTGCGGCGTTTGCGCCCGCGCGTCTTCGAGTGGCGTCGTTTCGGCAGCGGCATGGAGGTGCCTCCCTAGCGAGAGCGTCGCGCCGCCAGGTCTTTGAGCACGGCCAGCCGCGGGTCGGGCGCGCGATCCCGGCAGCCGCAGGTCACCACGTTCCGGTTGCCGCCGCAGACGGGGCACAAGCCCAGACAGTCCTCGCGGCAGAGTGGCTTCATCGGGAGCGCGAGCGTTGTCTCCGTTTCGACCAGCACGTTGAGGTCGAGCTCGTCCTTCTCGTAGAACTCCACGTCGAGGTCGTCGGGGGCGAGCTCGACGATGTCCCCGGTGGCCGGGCGCGGCACCACCCGAACATCCACGCCCGCGGTCACGCGCGCTCCAAACGGCTCGAGGCAGCGGCCGCACATCTGGGGCACGGTCGCGCGGATCTCGCCCTGGGCGAGGACGTCCAGCCGGTCGCGCTCGAGTCGGAGCGACAGGCCGTCGAGCCGCCAGGCGGGGTCCGAGAACGGGGCGTCTGCGAGGGCCGCTCGCTCGATCGTTAGACCCTCGTCGGGGATGTCGGAGACTTTGATGATCATTGGACGGATGATCATGGGCGCTAAGTCTCAGTCAACTAAAGATTTTTTCACTAACTTGGGCCAGTATATGTGCGCGAATCGGGCAAGTCAAGGTATTTGACCCTCCTTGACCCGTTTGCTACCCTCACACCGGGATGTCGAACATTTTCAAGACCGCAATGCTGCTGGCCGTCCTCACGGCCATGCTCGTGCTGATCGGCGGCGCGTTCGGCGGCCGCCAGGGCATGCTCGTCGCCTTCGTCCTGGCGCTCCTGATGAACCTCGGGAGCTATTGGTTCTCCGACAAGATCGTGCTCGCCATGTACCGCGCCCAGCCCGTCGACGAAGCGCAGGCGCCCGGTCTCTACGCGATCGTCCGACGACTCACGACCCGCGCCAGCCTGCCGATGCCCCGCGTCTACCTGATCCCGACGGACACGCCCAACGCGTTCGCGACGGGGCGCGACCCGCACCACGCGGCGGTGGCCGTGACCGAGGGCATCATGCGCCTCCTCAACGACGACGAGCTCGAGGGCGTCCTCGCGCACGAGCTGGCGCACGTGAAGAACCGCGACGTGCTGATCTCCACGATCGCGGCCACGCTCGCCGGCGCGATCACCTACCTGGCCCACATGGCGCAGTGGGCGGCCATGTTCGGCGGCGGGCGCGCGAGCGACGACGAGGATCGGGGCGGCAACCCGCTCGGGCTGATCCTGATGGCCGTCCTGGCACCACTGGCGGCGATGCTCGTCCAGCTCGCCGTCTCGCGCGCGCGGGAGTTCCAGGCCGATGCGACCGGCGCGCGTGTGGCGGGCCGGCCGCTGGGGCTCGCCAGCGCCCTCGAGAAGCTCGAGCGTGCCAACGAGGTCGCGCCGATGGCGGCCAACCCGTCGACCGCGCACCTCTTCATCGTGAATCCGCTCCGCGGCGATGTCCTGATGCGGCTCTTCTCGACACACCCACCCCTCGAGGAGCGGATCGCACGCCTCCGGACGATGCGGTTCTAGGCGCCTCGGGGGGCCTCGCCCCCTTGGCAGCATCCTCCTCCCACCTTCCAGAGTCGCGGTTCAGGGAATAAGCTGGCCGCGCGCACGTAGTACTAGTGAGTGGTGGCCGGGCACGCTCCGGGGGAGCTGTGGACAACAGATCCGAGTTCCAGGATTTGGTCGATAAGTACCTCAATTCCCTGTACAACTACGCGCTCGTGCTCGCACGGCAGGATGCCGAGGACCTCCTCCAGGAGAGTCTGGTCCGCTCCTACGAAGCCTTCCACGCGTTCGACCGGTCGCAGAGCTTCAAGCCCTGGATCTTCACGATCATGCGGAACGCCCAGATCGATCGGCAGCGGCGGCGGCGGACCCACCCCGCGGACGAACCTCTGGGGAGCGAGAAGGAAAGGGAGCCGGTGGTGTCGATGGAGAGTCCACTGTGCGCCATTCCCCTCGCCCCCGAGGACATCCTCCTCCGTCGTGAGACGGTCGAGCAGGTGCGGGAAGCGATCCGTCACCTGCCCCCGCTGCTCAGGGAGATCGTCGAGCTCCGCGACATCGAGGGTCTCTCGTACCGAGAGATCGCGACGATCGTCAGCCGCCCGGTGGGCACCGTGATGTCACGACTCTATCGCGGCCGGAACCTGCTCCGAACCTACCTCATCGAGTCGCCGCAGCGGCCCGGTGAGACGGAGATCGGCGTGCGGAATGATGGACTGTAGTACGGCGAAGTCGAAACTGTTCCCCTATGTCGACGCGGAGCTCCCCCCGGAGGTCCGGGACCAGCTCGAGGCGCACCTGGCGCGGTGTGGCGCGTGCCGTCGACTCGCCGACCTCGAGGTCGCGTTCCGGGAGACCTACGTCGAGCGGTTCTCACCGGACCCGGCGCCGGAGGCCGTGCGCGAGCGCGTCGCCACGCTCCTGCGCGGGCTCGGCGAGGGGCGACGCCCCGGTCGCGGACGGCGCCGGATCGAGCGACTCGCTGTCGGCGCGGCCGGCGTGCTCCTTCTCGCCCTCGGACTGGGCGTCGGTATCGCCCTGCAGTCCTACGTCGGAACCAGAACCACGCTCGCCGAGCTGGCGGATGCCGCCGTGGAGCAGCATCAGAAGCTCGTCCGAGACCTCCTGCCGCCCGATATCAAGGACGTGTCGCCGAAGGTCGCCGAGGAGTGGTTCAAGAAACGGCTCGCCTTCAACGTGAGCCTGCCGGAGCTGAAGACCGAGCGTCTCCACTTCCTCGGCGGGCGGATCTCCCACCTGCGGGAGATTGAAGTGGCGGCCCTCGAGTATCGAGTCGACGGGAACAACGTCTCGCTCTTCATCATCCCGGAGGAGGCCTACCGCCAGCTGCGGTTGAATGACAAGCCGCGGTTCAAGGTGGTCAGCCACCGCGGCTACGACGTCGTGATCTGGCGGTCCCAGGGCGCCGGATACACGCTCGTCTCGGAGATCGGGGATCGGGCGTGCCTGATGTGCCACGCGCCAGAAGAGAAGCTCGAGCCCCTGCCGCGTCCGTCGGCTCACCTCTGATGACCCTGGCGTCTCTCGAGAAGGAGAGGAAGGTGAGGAAGGTCATGACGCGTGCTCGAGTGACAACCCTGGCGCTCGCGGTCGCCGCCCTGGCGGCCGGGTGGCCGGTCCCGGGAGAGCCCTACGAGGTCGTGGCCGTGAGCGACGGGGGCACCATCAAGGGCAAGGTGCTCTTCCAGGGGAGCCCTCCCGACAAGCGGAAGGTCATCCCCACCAAGGATCGAGAGACGTGCGGCAGCGGCGTGCGCGAGGTGGAACTGATCCTGGTCGGACCTGACAAGGCGGTCCAGGACGCGGTGGTGTATCTCAAGAACGTCGAGAAAGGAAAGGCCTGGGAAAAGCCAGCGGGCACCCCGCACATCG
The DNA here is from genome assembly GCA_003221695.1 of Candidatus Rokuibacteriota bacterium. GTDB lineage: Bacteria > Methylomirabilota > Methylomirabilia > Rokubacteriales > CSP1-6 > 20CM-2-70-11. The sequence continues at coordinate 113,394 of QHSX01000043.1, read as the reverse complement.
ACAACGTCAAATGCGATTTCAAGCCGCACGTGCAGGTCGTCCCGGCCGGCGACTTCGAGATCGTCAACTCGGATCCCGTGCTGCACAACACGCACGGGTTTTACGGGAAGCTGACCGCGTTCAACGTGGCCCTGCCGAACCAGAACCAGCGGATCAAGCGGCAGCTCAAGAAGTCGGGGCTCGTCCGCGTGGAGTGCGACGCCCACGGCTGGATGCTCGGCTGGGTCTACGTCGCGGACAACCCCTATTATGCGGTGACCGCAACCGACGGGACCTTCACGCTCGCCAACGTCCCGCCGGGCTCCTACACGCTCGTGACGTGGCAGGAGTACGCGGGGGAGGCCGAGACCCCCGTCAGCGTCAAGGCCAAGGAGGTGGTGCCCGTTACGGTGGAGCTCAAGAAGTAGCGCGTCACTCGGTTCCGTCCGACACGACTGGACGCGGTGGGAAGGAGGCGACCGCAGTGGACGATCATGATCGACTCGAGCTCGCGAGAGACAAAGCCAGGAGGGCGTGGTGGCGGAAGGCCCGCGCGTCCTCCGAGATCCGGCGCACGCGGCAAGAGATGGACCAGGAATTGAGGCGACCGGGCGAGCGCCCGGATCCCTCGCTCGCGATCACCCGTCGCATCTTCTTGCACAAATCGCTCCTGGCGGGGGCGACCGCGGGCGCGGCGACGTACGGGTGGTTCCCCCTCGTCAACACCCTGGACCTCGCGTTCGGGGCCGAGGCCTTCAAGTTCGCCTGGGTCTCCGACAACCACCTCTACCCGAAGAACGTCAACACGCGCTTCGTCGAGAAGGCCACCCGCGCGGTCAAGGAGGTCCAGGCGATGTCGCCGCCGGCCGACTTCCTGATCCACGGGGGCGACCTCGCCCAGCTCGGCGATCCTGTCGAGCTCGATCTCGGCAGCGACATTCTCAAGGAGGTGAAGATCCGGAAGGTCTTCATCCCGGGCGAGCACGACTGGTACCTGGACATGGGCGCCAAGTGGCAGCAGCTCTTCGGGCCGCCGAACTGGACCTTCGACCACAAAGGCGTGCGCTTCGTCGGGGTCGACACGGTGAGCCGCGGCCCAGACTACTGGACCGCCAAGAAGATGACGCCCAAGGAGCGGATGGGCCACATGGCGACGCTGGACGGCTCGGTGGCCGGGGCGTGGGCCGGCGTGGGCCGCGATCAGCTCGAATGGCTCAATCGCACGCTGTCCAACTGGCCCAAGGCCAATCCCATCGTCATCTTCACCCACAACCCGCTCTACGAGTACTACCCACCCTGGAACTTCTGGGTGCGGGACTGGCGCGAGGTCCACGAGGTCCTCAAGCCTTACAGCAACGTCACCAACGTCCACGGTCACACCCACCAGGTGCTCTATAACGAGATCGGGAAGATGCGGTCGATCGGCATGCTCGCCACCTCGTGGACGTGGCCCTACCCGCCGGAGGGCGTGCCCGTGCTGACCCGGTGCAAGGTGCGGGTCGATCCAGGAGACCACTTCGACGGCGTGGGATGGTCCAGGCTCACCATGACCGCGGCCGGGAAGATCGAAAACCAGTATGTGATGTGGCGGAAAGACAAGGACATCTTCGCCGACGCCCCATGGGACTCCGGGTGCGCCGACAACATCAATCAGATACTGCAGCCGCGCATCGCGGACCGCGAGTGGCCGTACTACGGTGCCTACAAGTGACCACCGGCGGAGCACACGCCCACGGAGGGGGGAGGGCGATGAAAGGGACTCGATACGTACTGACGGGTGTCTTCCTCGGCCTGCTGGTCATGCTCGCCAGCTCGGGGACGGACCAGGCGTTGGCCCACAAGGAGAAGCACACGCCCGACCAGCTCAAGGCCTTCGAAGACGTGTTCATGGAGCAGGTCAAGATCGGTGATCTGCTCTTCCACGGCGATGGCGCCACCGAGAAGAAGCTTCGCGTCACGCTCTCCAAGACCGGGATGGCCTGCGCCATGTGCCATCCGTTCGGCTCGGACAACCATCCCTACGAATTCCCCAAGTTCCAGGAGCAGATCAACAAGTTCGCGACGCTCCGGGACATGATCAACTGGTGCATCGAGAAGCCCAACGAGGGGGTGAAGATCGATCCCGACGGGGACGCCATGAAGGCGCTGGAGACCTACATCTACTGGTCCAACAAGGGCTCCAAGCTCGACCCCGGGCGACACTAGAAACGACGTTCGCTTCACCAATGAACCCGCAAAGCGCCTCACGGTCGCGGCTGTCCAGGCGTAACGTCCTGGGCGTGGTGCCGACGGCCGTGGGGCTGGTGGCGGTGGGTGGGGTTCGGAGCGTCTTCGGACGCTCCGAATCCTCGCCCGACGGCGATCCGGCTGCCCGCCCGTCCTCCGAGGGCCTGCGTTCGCCGACGCTCAAGCTGCCCGCGTTCACCAGCAACGGGGCCAAGGTGCCGGTCGCCGTCGAGATGTCCCACCCGATGGATCCCGCCCACTACGTCACGAGTGTCAGCGTCGTGAACGAGCGCGATCCCGTTCCCCTCAAGGGCGTGTTCCACTTCACGCCGCTGAATGGTCAGGTCTACGTGGCCTTCCAGATGCGGCTCGATCATGGGGTCTCCGAGGTCGCGGCGACGGCCGAGTGCAGTCGCCACGCCCGCTGGTGGGCCTCGCGGTCGATCACGATCCCCGAGGGTGCGGGTGGGTGCGCCGGGACCGCGCCGCCGCCGGGCCAGACGGGCCCCGACGAGTTCGGCCCGCCCGCGATCCGGATCCCGCAACTCATCGCCGATGGCCGGATCGGGCCCGGCGAGATCATCGACGTCCAGGTCAAGATCAAGCACCCGAGCCGAACGGGGCTGGAGCTCCGGGAGGGGAAGTTCGTCCAGACCGGGGAGCCCCTCTATCTGAAGGAGCTGAACGTCTTCTACGGGGACGCGCCGGTCAGTCGGTTCACGCTGACCTCCGCCCTCAGCGATCATCCCTTCATCACGTTCAGACTTCGCGCCCGCGCCGAGGGCCCGCTCCGGGTCGTCCTGACGAACAACCTCGGGCGGCGATTCGAGGCCTCGCACTCCATTCGCTTCTCGTGATATGGCAACGGTAGCCGTGAATGTGGTAGCGCGAGCCGCAGCCGGAGGCGAGGCGAGTCTGTGAATCTGGTAGTGCGAGCCGCAGCCGGAGGCGAGGCGAGTCTGTGAATGTAGACGCGCGGCGCCTCAACGACGAGGTCATCGACCGGGAGGTGATCCGCAGGTGGCTCGCCTGCGGGTTTTTCTGGCTGCTCGTCTTTCCGACCGTGGGCGTCGTCCTGTCCACCAAGTTCACCTACCCCGAGTTCCTCGGCAACAGTTCCTGGCTCACCTTCGGCCGGATCCGTCCCATCCACGTCAACGGCGTGATCTGGGGCGCGTTCTCGACGCTGTTCATCGGCCTCTGCCACTACATCGTGCCGCGCCTCTGCGGAGTGCGGCTCTGGAACGGGCGCTGGAGCCACGGGCTCTTGTGGGTGTGGAACGCGAACCTGGCCGTGGCCGTCATCCTCCTCGCCGCCGGCTGGAACCGCGGCTGGGAAGCGGGGGAGTTCGCCCTGGTCAACGTGATCGTCCTCTTCCTGGCGATGCTCGTGCTGACCCTTCAGTTCCTGATGACGATCAAGAACCGCCGGGAGACGCCGCTCTACGTCTCGCTCTGGTACCTCATCGCCGCGTTCATCTGGACCGACGTGAACCTGGTTCTCCTGATGCTGGGCCCGTACAACATCCCGGGAATCAACAATGCGGCCTGGCACGGCCTGTTCATCCACTATGTGGTGGGGCTGTGGATCACGCCGGCGGGATATGTCCTCATCTATTACTTTCTCCCGGCGAGCGTTCGGAACCCCATCTACAGCCACAAGCTGTCACTGATCGGCTTCTGGTCGCTCGCGTTCTTCTACCCCTTCGTCGGGATCCACCACTACCTCTACTCTCCGATCGCCGACTGGGCCGAGACGATCGCCATCGTCTCCTCGATGATGCTGATCATCCCCGTCTGGACGGTGCTCCAGAACTTCTTCGGCACCATGATCGGCAGGTGGCAGGAGTTCGGCCGGAACCTCCCGGCCAAGTTCCTGATTGTTGGATCGATCATGTATCTGCTCGGCTGCTTTCAGGGCTCGCTCGAGGCCTTGCGCGCGCTGCAGCAGCCGACTCATTTCACGGACTTTGTCATTTCCCATTCTCACCTCACCGTGTTCGGCACCTTCGTCGTCTGGGCGATCGCCGGTAGCATCTACGTCTGGCCGCGGATCACGGAGTCGGCGCTCTGGAGCTTCACGCTCGCCAACTGGGGATTCTGGCTCGTCACGCTCGGCATTGGGGCGATGGGCCTCGTGCTGAGCGCGCAGGGGCTGCAACAGGGCTTTATGCTGATGGCCCAGAGCGAGTTTCTGGACACGGTCACCGCGATCCGCCCGTACTGGTGGGTCCGAACCTTCACCGGGATCTCGATGGATACCGGCATGTCGCTCGTGGTGTACACCCTGCTGAAGGGCTCACTCGCGCGACGGGCGGCCTAGGGGCGACGGCGGCGATGAGATCGATCAAATCCCTGGCGGTCGGGGCCGGGTTCTGCTTCGTGACGCTCGCGATGTTCGTCCAGGGTTTTCTCCCGGCCATCTTGCCCGAGTCCCGCACGAAGCAGGTCAGCCGCGCGGTGCGGACGGATCTCGGCGACGTCAAATGGGTGCGGTACGAGTCGAGTGATTACTCCCCCCTCGAGTCGCTCGGCCGCGCCGTGTATATCCGCGAGGGGTGCTGGTACTGCCACAGCCAGTACGTGCGGCCGGTCGCCGGCGAGGAGCTCAGGTGGGGCCCGGTCTCCGAGGCTGGCGAGTACGCCTTCGACTTGCCCCACCTCTTCTCCACCCGGCGCATCGGGCCGGACCTGACGCGCGTGGGGCTCAAGTACGCCGACGACTGGCACTACGCCCATCACTGGGATCCGCGCCTGGTGGTGCCCGAGTCGATCATGCCCAGCTTCAAGTGGCTCTTCGAGCAGGCCCGGGTCCCCGTGCGCAAGACGAGCGAGGGGCTCGAGCTCGAGAGGACGCCGGCCGTCGCGCGGTACTTCACGATGAACAAGGACAAGCCGGTGCTGCTCTTCCCTAACGAGACCGGGCTCGTGTCCGTCCGCCCGCGCCCCGACGGCGAGCTCCCGATCGACGGCACGCCGGTCCTCGACCTGACGCCCTTCGCCGACAAACCGCCCGTCCTCACGTCCGTCCTCCTCGTCGTCCCGACGAAAGAGCTGGTCGGGCTCGTGCGGTACGTTCAGAAGCTGGGCACGAATCGCGGGGCATGGCGGGAGGTCTTCGAGCCGCAGAACGTGGCGCTCTCCGTGATGGGCATCCCTCAGAGCGCCGACCTTGTCGCCCACGGCGAGGAGGTCTTCGCGGAGCACTGCATCGGCTGCCACGGGGCGAAGGGCGACGGGAACGGGCTCGCCGCTACCTTCCTCTTCCCCCGGCCGCGCGACTTCACCCTCGGCGTGTTCAAGTTCCGCTCGACGCCGTCCGGGTCGCTGCCGACCGACGGCGACCTCTTCCGCACGATCACGCGCGGCGTCCGCTGGACCGCGATGCCGACGTGGCATGAGATCCCCGACAAGGATCGGCTCGCGGTCATCACGTACATCAAGACCTTGTCCCAGCGGTGGAAGGACGAGAAGCCGGAGCCGCCGATCGTCCTCCCGACGCCGCCGCCCGCCACACCGGCGCTCCTCGCCCGCGGCAAGGAGCTCTACGTGAAGGCCAAGTGCTGGGAGTGCCACGGCGATACCGGGCGGGGCGACGGACCGTCGGCCGATCAGCTCAAGGATGACCTCAAGTTTCCGATCCGCCCCGCGGACTTCACGAAGGGACAGTTCAAGGGCGGTTCCCACGTCACCGACATCTACCGCACGATGACGCTCGGACTGGACGGCACGCCCATGCCCTCGTTCGCCGACTCCATGAACAACGAGGAGCGTTGGGCGATCTCCTACTTCGTGCTCTCGTTCTCCGCCTGGGCAGATCCGCTGACCGGGCAGAAGCTCCGGCTCTCCCCCGAGACCAAGGCGTCGCTCAACTCGCCCGGCGTCCGCGCCGACCATCCGCGGCTGGCGCTCGACCCCGCGGGTGAGTCGACTGGCGTCGCTCGGGTCAGCGACCGTAAACCGCGCGTGTACTACCCCGGAATCCAGGAGTAAGGAGACCCCGGATGCTCGAGCACCTGACCCTGGGCGAGTTCGTCGTCGCGCTGCTCATGGGGCTCGCCGCCCTCAGCGCCTTCGTCTGGGGGGCGGTGAGCGGCGCGTTTCGAGACGTTGAAGCGATCAAGTACCAGGTGCTCGACGTGGAGGCCGACGACGATCATGAGCGACAGCGCGCCTGAGCCCGATCCGAAGTACGGCGCCGTCGAAGAGTACGCCCGCGGGGAGATCCGCGCGTACCACGGCATCGTGAACAAGTGGCTGCTCGTCGTCTACGCCGCGCTCGCCGTCTGGGGGATTTATTATCTCTTCAAGTACTGGGGAGGGCTCGGGCCCGGCCTCGCCGTGGGCCGGTAGGGCGGGTGATGAGCGCCGAGCGCATCCTGATCCCGTTGGCGATTCTGAATCTGATCGTCCTGGCGTTCGAGGTCCTCTTCAACGCGCTGTCGGGTCTGGCGGCGCTGTTGTAGGGTGAGCCTGTGAGCGCCGTCGAAAAGCTCGCGTTCGGCCTGTTCCTCGTGGGCACCATCACCTTCTTCGTGTGGGTCGCGATCCTGGCCCGCCGCCGCTGACGGGGACGCACCGGCCCGCACTCCTCGTCGTCCTCCTGCTCCTGGGGACTGCCTACGCTACCGGGTGGTGGCGCCTCGCACGGCGGGCGCGGCGGCGCGTCTCGTGGTGGCGCCCGGCGCTGACCCTGGTGGGCCTCGGCAGCCTCGCCCTGGCGCTCGTCTCCCCCCTCGACGCCCATGCGCATCGCCGGTTCGCGGCCCACATGGTCCAGCACATGCTGCTCGTCGCCGTCGCCGCGCCGGCCCTGCTCCTCGCCGACCCGTTCGCGGCGCTCCTCTGGACCCTGCCGGCGCGGGCTCGGATCCGGGCCGGGCGGCTCCTCGTGCGTGGGGCACCCGTGCGGCGGCTCTGGCAGGCCCTGACGCGGATGCCCGTCGCGTGGATCGCCCACGCCGGGGTCCTCTGGGCCTGGCATCTGCCGTGGCCCTACGAGTCGGCGCTCGGCGATCGTCTCCTCCACGACCTCGAGCACCTCGTGTTCTTCGGCAGCGCCATCCTGTTCTGGTGGCCCGTCGTCAGCCCGGCGCCCCATTTCGGCCGGCCTGTCCATCCGGCGCTCCGCGTCGTCTACCTCGTCACCGGTGCGCTCCAGGGCGCGGCCCTCGGGCTCCTGCTCGCGGCGAGCCCCGTCGTGCTCTATCCCACCTACGCGGCCCCGCGCGAGCCCGGGACGCTCTCCCCGCTGGAGGACCAGGCCCTGGGTGGCGTCGTCATGTGGGCGGTCGGAGGCGCGGTCGACATGCTGGCGGTGATCCTCCTCCTCTACCAGGTCTTCACGAGCGACGCGGCGCGGTAGTGGCCTGGGCTGTCGGGCGGGGTCGACGAGACCCGTTCCCGCCGTGCGATTGCGGGCGCAACGCGTTCGGGGGAGCGCCACCCGCGACGAGTTATGCGGGCGCGAGCCGCGTGGTCGCGCGACCCCGCCCGGCGGCCTGGCCCACTACCGCGCCCGGGTTCCTTGACCGGCTCCCGGCGCTACGTGAGAATGAGCCGGTCAACGCATGGCGCTTCATCCACCCATCCGGGTGATCGGCCTCCGCAAAGCGTTTGGAGCCCACGTCGTGCTGGACGACGTGAGCCTCGAGGTCCGTCCCGGTGAGGCGGTCGCTCTCGTCGGGCCGAACGGCGCGGGCAAGACGACGCTGCTCCGGATCCTGGCGACGCTCCTCAGGCCCTCGCGCGGCATGGCCCGGGTAGCGGGCTACGATTGTGCGCGGGAGGCCGAGCGCGTCCGCGCGCACGTGGGGCTGCTGGCGCACGGGGCCTGGGTGTACGAGGACCTCACCCCGGTCGAAAATCTGCGATTCTGGGCGACGCTCGGCGGGCTCCCACACGGCCGGGACGCGCTCAGCGGAGCCCTCGCGGCCGTCGAGCTGGACCGCGTCGCCGACGAGCGGGTGCGGACCTTCTCGCTCGGCATGAAGCGTCGGCTCGCGCTCGCGCGCGTCGTCCTGGCCCGCCCGTCCGTTCTGCTGCTCGACGAGCCCCACGCGGGCCTCGACCAGCGTGCGGGCAAGTGGCTCGACGCGCATCTCGGCGGATTCAAGGCGGCCGGCGGCGCGATCCTCATGACCACGCACAGCTTCGGTCGCGGACTGGGCGTGGCCGACCGGATCGCGATCCTGGCGGCCGGTCGCCTCGCGCTCGACGCTCCCCTCGGTGGCCTCACGCCCGACGACGTGCGGCGGCTCTACGAGGCCTCCGTGGAGGACGGGGTATGACCTACGCGCGTCGCAGCTGGATCGTGCTGTGGAAGGATCTCCTCAGCGAGCGGCGTTCCAAGGAGACGCTGAACGCGCTCTTCTTTTTCGCGCTGCTGCTCCTCTTCCTCTTCCAGTTCGCGCTCGGCGCCGACCGCGAGCGTCTCACGGCGGCGATGCCGGGTCTCCTCTGGCTCGGCTTCATCCTGAGCGGACTCGTCGGGCTCGGCCGGGCGTTCCTGGCCGAGCGCGAGAACGACTGCTGGGAGGGCCTGCTGCTGGCCCCCGGCGACAAGTCGGCGATCTACCTCGGCAAGGTCGCGGGCAATCTGGTGCTGATGCTGTTCGTCGAGGCGGTCCTGCTCGTTCTCTTCGCCGTCTTCTTCGACGTCGACCTCGGCGCCCATCCGCTCCGGCTGACCGTCGTCATCGGGTTGGGCACTCTTGGCTTCGCCGCCGTCGGCACGCTCTTCGCGGCGATGACGGCGCACGTGCGGGCCCGCGAGGTGCTCTTTCCCGTCCTCCTGCTGCCGGTGCAGGTGCCCCTGCTCCTGGGCGCGGTGGAGGCGACCGAGGCCGTACTGCTGGGCGAGCCGCTCGGCGCCGTCGGGCACTGGCTCGGACTCCTCGCCGCCGCCGACGCGATCTACCTCACCGTGGGCATCCTGACCTTCGACGCCATCCTGGAAGCATGACGAGCCGAGAGCGCGTGCTCGGATGGGTGGCGGGGCTCGGCCTCACCGCGGGGTTCGTGATGGCGTTTGGCGTCGCCCCGCGCGAGGCGACGCAGGGCAACGTCCAGCGCATCATGTACCTGCACGTGCCCGCCATCCTCGTCGCCTACCTGGCGTTCGGCGTGGTGCTGGTCGCTTCCGTGATCTACCTCTGGGGACGCGCGGCCGGCGCGGACCGGCTCGCGCACGCCTCGGCCGAGGTCGGCGTCGTCTTCACCTCCATCAACATTGCCACCGGTGCGATCTGGGGCAAGCCGACCTGGGGCACGTGGTGGACGTGGGATGCGCGCCTCACGAGCGTCTCGATCATGTTCGTCATCTACCTCGCCTACCTGCTGCTGCGGGCGATGATCGAGGATCGCGAGCGGGCGGCGCGGTTCGCCGCGGTGCTCGGCATCGTCGCCGCGCTCGACATCCCGCTCGTCCACTTCTCGGTGTACTGGTGGCGGACGCTCCACCAGCCCGCCACGTTGCTGCGGCCCGGCAGCACCCCGATGGACCCACCGTTCGTCCTCGCCCTCATCGTCAACCTCGTCGCGTTCGTGCTCCTCTATGGCTACTTCGTGGCCAAGCGCGTGCGCCTGTTGAGGCAGGAGCAGGAGGTCCTCGCCTGATGCCCGACAACTGGTCCTTCGTCCTCGCCGCCTACGGGCTCGCGGCGCTCGTCCTCGGCGGCTACTGGCGACGGCTCCTCCGTCGAGAGCGTGAGCTGGCGGCGCGCGAGCGGCGGCGCGGGGCCGCGCGCGACGAGCCCCGGCCGGCCCATGCGCCTCCGGGACCGCCGATCCCGCGACGATGACCCGGCTGCCATGAGGCCCAAGTTCGTCGTTGGCGGCGCCGTCATCGCCGCGGCGCTCGCCTACATGATCTACGCGGGCGTCACGCAGTCCGCCGTCTACTTCGTGACGCCCGCCGAGCTCCGCGCCGCGGCCGTCGCGGGCAAGGCCTACCGCCTCGGTGGCATGGTCCAGCCCGGCTCGCTCCGGTGGGAGCCGCGCGCGCTCGACCTCTCCTTCACCCTCGGCGACGGCACCGCGACGGTACCCGTCCGCCACAAGGGGACGCCGCCCGATCTCTTCGGCGAGGGCCGCGGCGCCGTCGTCGAGGGCACGTGGAGCGCCGACGGCTACTTCAGGGCCAGCCTCATCTTGGCCAAGCACTCCGAAGAGTACAAGGCGCCGCACGGCCCGAGTCAGGCCGGCTACAAGGAGCTGATCCGGACGCTCAAAGGAGACGGGCGGTGATCCCCGAGCTCGGGTACGGTGCGGCGATCGTCGCGCTCGGCCTCGCCCTGTGGGGGGCCGTCGCCGCGGCGCTCGGCGAGCGCACCGGGCGTCCGGCGCTCCTCTTGTCGGCCCAGCACGCGGCGGTCGGCGTCTTCGTCCTGGTCACCGCGTGCTTCGCGCTCCTGACGTACGCCTTCCTCACCTTCGACTTCTCCGTGCGCTATGTCGCGACCAACACGAACCTCGGAACGCCCTTCTACTATCGGATCACCGGGGTCTGGGGAGCCCTCGAGGGCTCGATCATCCTCTGGACGTGGATGCTCGCGCTCTACACGCTGATCGTCATCCTCCGGCACCGCGAGAGCGCCCGGGAGCTCTATCCGTGGGTCCTCACGGTCATGCTGGGGGTGCTCGCCTTCTTCCTGCTGGTGATCACGGTGGCGGCGCCGCCGTTCGCGCGCCTCTCCCCGGTGCCCGCGGACGGCCGCGGGCTCAACCCCCTGCTCGAGGACACCGGGATGATCACGCACCCCGTCGCGCTCTACCTCGGCTTCACCGGTCTCACCGTCCCCTTCGCCTTCGCGATGGCGGCGCTCTGCACCGGACGCGTCGGCGACGCGTGGATCACGATGACGCGGCGGTGGACGATCGTCGCCTGGTACTTCCTCTCGCTCGGGCTCCTCATCGGCGGCTGGTGGAGCTACCACGTCCTCGGCTGGGGCGGGTACTGGGCGTGGGACCCGGTGGAGAACGCGGCGTTCATGCCGTGGCTCACCGCGACCGCGTTCCTGCACTCGGTCATGATCCAGGAGCGCCGACGGATGCTGAAGCTCTGGAACCTCGCGCTCGTGATCCTGACGTTCGGTCTCACCCTCTTCGGCACGTTCCTCACGCGCTCTGGAGTGATCGCCTCCGTGCACGCCTTCACCCAGGGCACGATCGGTGCCTTTTTCCTGAGCTTCCTCGCCCTCGTGATGCTGAGCGCGCTCGGCCTGCTCGCGTGGCGCTGGGAGGCGCTCTCCGCCCAGGGCGCGCTCGACTCCGTCGTGTCGCGCGAGTCCGTGTTCCTGCTGAACAACGTCATGCTCGTCGCGGCCGCCTTCACGGTCTTCTTCGGCACGGTCTTCCCGCTCTTGTCCGAGGCGTTGCGCGGCGTCAAGGTGTCGGTCGGGGCGCCCTTCTTCAACCAGGTGAACGTGCCGCTCTTCCTCGGCCTCATCTTCCTCATGGGTGTCGGGCCGCTGATCGCCTGGCGGCGCGCGACCGTGGACAATCTCCGGCGGAACTTCCTCGGACCCGTGCTGACGGGGGTCGCGGCGGCGACGTTCTTCTTCGCCCTCGGCGTGCGATCGGCGCTGGCCGTGCTGACGCTCGCCCTCACCGTCTTCGTCGCGGCCACGATCGCACTGGACTTCGCACGGGCCACGCGAGCGCGAGCGCGCCTGGGCGAACCGCTCCTCCCGGCGATGGGCGGGCTCCTCCGTCGCCACAACCGCCGCTACGGCGGCTTCGTCGTCCATCTCGGCATCCTGATCATCGCGGTCGGCGTCACGGGCTCGCAGGCGTGGTCGGTGCAGACCGAGACGACGCTCGACCGCGGCCAGTCCGCGGCGCTCGCCGGCTACCGCGTGCGCTTCGAAGACCTCACGGCCTCCGAGGAGTCGAACCACTTCAAGGTCGCGGGCACCTTCACCGTCTCGGACGGTCGCGTCCTCGGCGTCCTGCGACCCGCGAAGAAGTTCTACCCCCAGGAGCAGTCGCCGATCGCCTACGTGGACTACCGGCTCGGGCTCCGCGAGGACATCTACCTCGTCCTCGGCGACTTCGCCCGCGACGGCTCGCGGGCGACGGTCAAGTTCCAGGTGAACCGCCTCGTGAGCTGGATCTGGATCGGCGGCCTCGTCCTCACGGCCGGGGCCGGGCTCGCGATCCTGCCGGAGACGAAGAGGACCGCGTGAGCCGTCGGCCGTGGCGCTGGCTCATCCCCCTCGCCGCGCTTCCCGTGCTGGCGCTGCTCGCCTACGGCTTCCGCGTGGATCCGCGCGCGATTCCCTCGCCGCTCGTCGGCCGGCCCGCTCCCGGCTTCACGCTCACCGCGTTCGACGGCACCCCGCTCGGGCTCGAAGCCCAACGCGGCCGCGTCGTCGTCCTGAACTTCTGGGCGTCGTGGTGCTACCCCGCGTGCTACGAGGAGGCCCCCGTCCTCGAGCGAAGCTGGCGCGCGTACCGCGACCGGGGCGTCCTCGTGGTCGGCGTCGACATCCAGGACACCGTGGAGGCGGCGCGCAAGTTCATGAGGGATTTCGGCCTGAGCTTCCCGAACGCGCCCGACCCGACCGGCAAGGTCTCCGTGGATTACGGCACCTATGGCGTGCCGGAGACCTTCTTCCTCGACCGGCGCGGGCGGATCCGCGCCAAGCACGTCGGCGCGCTCACGGACGAGGTCGTCCGGACTCACGTCGAGCGGCTGCTCGCGGAGCCCGCGTCATGACGGGACGGCGCACCCGCCTGACCGCGTTGGTCCTCGCCGCGCTCCTCGCCGGCGCCGCCCGCGGCGCCCCGGCGCCCGCGCGCGTCGTGTCCGAGTCCGAAGTCCACGAGGTCGCCGGAGGACTCCGCTGCGTCGTCTGCCAGAACCTCTCGGTGGCCGACTCCCCCTCGGAGATGGCGCGTCAGATGCGCGCGATCGTCCGCGAGCGGCTCGAGGCCGGCGAGAGTCCGGGGGAGGTCGTCCAGTACTTCGTCGACCGCTACGGCGAGTGGATCCTCCTCTCACCACGACGAAGCGGGTTCAACCTCCTCGTCTGGGCGGCACCGCTCGTCGCCGTCGCCGTCGGCCTCGCGATCGTGAGCGTGCTCGTCCGGCGGTGGGCGCGAGCGCCCGCGTCGTCGGGGACCGCGCTGCCCGTCGATCCCGCGATGCGCGAGCGGATCCGGCGCGAGACGGAGGCCGAGCGGTGACGGGGATCCTCGTCGCGGCCCTGGTCCTCGGCGTCCCGGCCCTCGCGTTCGCGCTGTGGCCCCTCCTGGGGGCGCGCGGCCGGTCGCAGGTGCTCCTGAGGCTCCCGCCCGATCGGCGCGGCGAGCTCGCCGAGCGAAAGGCCGCAACGCTTCGGGCGCTCCGCGAGCTCAGCTTCGAGCACGACGCGGGCCACATCGGCGACGCCGACTATGCCGAGCTCTCCGCCCGCTACGAGGGCGAGGCCGCGGCGGTCCTCACAGAGCTCGACCGCCTCGGCCCCGCGGCGCCTGCGCCGTCCCGCCCACCGACGGGCGTCGCGGAATCGCGCTCCGCCTGGCGCCATCCGGCCGCGCTCGCGACCGGCGCCATCCTGCTCGTCCTTTTCGGGATCGCGATCGGCGCTGGCGTCGTTCGCTACACCGAGCCCGACCGGCCCGCCGCCGCGCCGAGGGTCGGGGCCGCGCCGCTCGCGCCGCCGGTTCCCACGCCTGGCGGCGGTGGTCCCCCCGGGGCCGGGCGAGCCGTCACGCCCGAGGTGCTCCAGGGCATGCTCCGGGCCGCGCGCGCGAGTCTCTTCGAGGGACGGTACGGCGAGGCGATCGCCGCGTATCAGGCGGTCCTCAAGCGCGACCCGAAGAACGTGGACGCGTTGACCCATCTCGGCCTCATTGTCGCGCTCGGCGGCCACGCCGACACCGCGCTCGAGACGCTGGACCGCGCGCTGGCGATCGACCCCAATTACCCGCCCGCCCTGCTCTACCGCGGCCAGGTGCTCTACGAGTCGAAGCAGGACACGGCCGGCGCGATCCGCGCCTGGGAGAAATTTCTGGCCGTGGCGCCCCCTGGTGAAGACCGCGCCCGCGTGGAAAAGCTGATCGCCGAGGCCAGGGCACGCCGCTGACCGGCTCAGCGGCTGTTCGGCAGCTCGAAGGATTTTTCGTAGGAAAGCGGGATCGACAGGACGGCGTCGCCTTTGTAGAAGATCGCCGGGTACGACCAGCGGATGAGCACGCGCAGCGTTCGGTTCTCCTCGATGACGCGCACGTCGCGCTCGCTGAGGGGAACGCCGCTCTCCGGCGCCTTCGTGAGGATGTCCTGCTTGATCCGGTCGGCGCGCTCGGAGCGGTCCACCGCGGCGCGCTCCTTGACGCTCTCCCTCACGATGTCCGTGACCTGGTAATAGGAGTAGACGCCGACGGCGCCCACGTAGAACGCGTAGACGAAGCCCAGCGCGACGAAGAGCCAGAAGGTGACCTTCACGGCTGCGGCAAGTAGACCCAGATCTTCGCGGCGGCGGGCAGCCCCAGCGTGATCGTCTGCCCGTCGCTCGCCGCCGTGATCGTCCCCGCCCACGGCGCCACCTCGGTGATTTTCAGGCGCCGGCCCGGGCGCACGTCGTTCTTCCAGAGGTGCTCGAGCAGCTTCTTGTCGGCCTCGGCCTCCTCGGTGATGCGCTCCACGACGACGGTCACCCCCTCCTTCGCCTGGGCGAGCGGGAACGGCTCGACGCGCGTCGGCTTCGACATGCCGGGAATGGGGTTTCCGTGCGGGCACGTGCTCGGCATGCCGAGGAGCTCCGCGAGCCGGTTTTCGACCCGCGGTGACAGCGCGTGCTCGAGCCGGTGCGCCTCCTCGTGCGCGTCCGTCCAGTTGAGGCCGAGCGTGTCGGTGAGCCAGCGCTCGAGGAGGCGGTGGCGGCGCGCCATCACCTCGGCGACCTGGTGCCCTTTCGGCGTGAGCGTCAGCTCCTTCCCGCGGCCGACGCGAACGTAGCCGGCCCGGGAGAGCCGGTGGATCGCCTCGGTCACCGCCGGCGCCGAGATGCCCATGTGCTTCACGAGCCGCGCGCCGATGACGGGCTTGCCGCTCGAGTGGAGGTCGTAGATCGCGGCCAGGTAGTCCTGGACGGACGCGGTCGTGTCCTTCGGAGCAGCGCGCGCTTTGAGAGCGGACACCTTGGCCACCCGCAACCTCACCGTGGGATCGTCGCCCCGAGTATAGCCGTCCCGCCCGGGAGCGGCAACAAACGAGCCGCGCCGCTTCTGCTATCCTTTCCTTCATGACGCGGGCCGAGGCGGCGCAGCGAATCGCCGAGCTGCGCGAGCACATCCACCACCACGACTACCTCTACTACGTCGAGGCGCGCCCCGAGATCGCCGACGCCGAGTACGACCGGCTCATACGGGAACTCCGTGACCTCGAGGCGCGCTTCCCCGACCTGATCACGGACGACAGTCCCACCCAGCGGGTCGCGGGCACCCCCACCGCCGTCTTCAAGCCGGTCGAGCACCAGGTCGCGATGCTGTCCCTGGACAACGCGACCGCCGCGGACGACCTCCGCGAGTTCGAGGCGCGGATCAGCCGGGCCCTCCCCGGCGCCCGTTTCACGTACGTCTGCGAGCCGAAGATCGACGGGCTCGGCGTTGCGCTCCTCTACGCGCGCGGCCGCTTCGTGCGGGGCGCCACCCGCGGCGACGGACGCGTCGGGGAGGACGTCACGCCGAATCTCAAAACCATCCGGTCCATTCCGATGGTGCTTCGCGGCGCGCTCGCCGCGGTGGACGAGTTCGAGGTCCGTGGCGAGGTGTTCATGCCGCGCGCGGAGTTTGCGAAGTTGAACCGCGCCCTCGAGGAGGCGGGCGAGACGACCTTCGCCAACCCGCGGAACGCCGCCGCGGGCGCCGTCCGCCAGAAGGATCCCGCCGTCACGGCACGGCGCCCGCTCGATATCATCCTCTACCATCTCAGCCGCGCCGACGCGCTCGCCTTCGCCACCCACTGGGAGACGCTCGAGGCGCTCCGCACCGCCGGCTTCAAGACGAACCCCAGGGCCGAGCGCTGCGCGACGCTCGACGCGGTGATCGCGTACTGCGAGCGCCTCGAGTCGCTTCGCGACGCCCTCGACTACGACGCCGACGGCGTCGTCGTCAAAGTGGACGCGCTCGAGCACCAGCGGCGCCTCGGATCCACCACCCACCACCCGCGCTGGGCGATCGCGTTCAAGTTCGCCGGGCGCCAGGCGTCAACCGTGATCGAGGCGATCGAGGTTGGCGTTGGCAAGACCGGCATCCTCACACCGGTCGCCAAGCTCCGGCCGGTGGAGCTCGCCGGCGTCGTGATCCGCAACGTCAGCCTGCACAACGAGGACGAGATCCGCAAGAAGGACGTCCGCGTCGGCGACACGGTCCTCATCGAGCGCGCCGGCGACGTGATCCCCTACGTCGTCCAGGTCGTCACGGCCATGCGCCCCGCGGGAGCCGAGCCGTTCCGGTTCCCGACGCGCTGTCCCGCGTGCGGCGGCGTCGCCTTCCGGCCGGAGGGCGAGGCGTACTGGCGCTGCATGAACAGCGGCTGCCCGGCCCAGCTCAAGGAGCGGCTCCGCCACTTCGGCTCGCGCCGGGCGATGGACATCGAGCACCTCGGCGAAAAGGTCATCGACCAGCTCGTCGACCGTGGGCTGGTCAAGGACTTCGCCGACCTCTACACGCTCACCGTCGACCAGCTCGCCGGCCTCGACCGCCTCGCCGAGAAATCCGCCGAGAACCTCGCACGGGCGATCGGGGCCTCGCGGACACGGGGGCTGGCGCGCCTCCTGAACGCCCTCGGCATCCGCCTCGTGGGCGAGCGCGTGGCGCAGCTCCTCGCCTCCCGCTTCGGCAGCCTCGAGAAGGTCGCGAAGGCGCCGGAGGCCGAGCTGGCCGAGGTGCACGGCGTGGGCGAGACGATCGCGCGCTCGGTCCGAGCCTTCTTCGACGACCCGACCAACCGCGCGCTCATCAAGAGGCTGGAGGACGTCGGCGTCGTGACCGCCGAGCCCGAGACGGACGCCGGGCCACAGCCCCTCGCGGGCAAGACCTTCGTCCTCACGGGTACCCTCACGACGCTCACGCGCGACGCCGCGCGCGAGGCGATCGAGCGGCGGGGCGGGCGCGTGATCGGCTCCGTGTCGAAGACGACCGATTACGTCGTGGTGGGCGAGTCGCCGGGTGGCAAGGCGGACGACGCGCGACGTCTGGGGGTGACGATGCTCGACGAGAAAGAATTCCTCGCGCTGGTGGAAGAGCGATGAAACCATCCAGAGTCTTCACCGTGCTCGCGGCCCTCGCGACGATATCCTGCGTCGGCAAGACCACGGACACCTCGGCGCCGCTCGACATCCAGAGCCCGGGGTCGTGGACCGCGCGCGCGCCGATGCCGACGGCGCGCCAGGAGGTCGCCGCAGCAGCGCTCGACGGGCGGATCTTCGTCATCGGCGGCTTGGGCGCCGGCGCCGAGCCCGTCACGACGGTGGAGGTGTACGACCCCGGGACGGACCGCTGGGAGGCGCGGGCGTCCCTGCCCGCGCCCGCACACCACCTCGCGGCGGCGGTGGTGGACGGTCGCCTCTTCGTCGCCGGGGGGTACGCGGGGCGCGTCGGCTGGACGCCGCTCGCGACGGTCTATGAGTACGACGCGGCGCGGAACTCCTGGGCGACGCGCGCGCCGCTCAGGACCCCGCGCGGGGCGCTCGCCCTCGTCGCCCTCGACGGCCGTCTTCACGCCGTCGGCGGCAGCGGCGCGAGCGCGACAGGGGCCCACGAGATCTACGATCCGGCGACCGACCGCTGGGCGGATGCGCCACCGATGCCCACGGCGCGCGATCACCTCGCCGCGGTCGCCTTCCAGGGGCGCCTCTGGGCACTGGGCGGGCGCGAGGCGTTCCTGGGCACGCAGTACGCCGCGGTGGAGGTCTACGACCCCGCCACGAACGGTTGGTTCGCCGGAACGCCGCTCCCCACCGCCCGCGGCGGTCTCGCCGCCGCCGTCCTCGGCGACCGCGTCTTCGCCTTCGGGGGCGAGGCGCCGCTTCGGATCTTCAGCGCGACGGAGATGTACGAAGTCGCGGGGACCCGCTGGATCGGCAAGGAGCCGATGCGGACGCCCCGTCACGGCGCGGGCGCCGTCGCGGTCGGCAACCGGATCTATGTCGTCGGCGGCGGGACCGAGCCGGGCCTGGCCCGCAGCGACGCGAACGAGGCCTATACGCCGTGACGCCCGGGCGCGCGCTGGCGTTCGTCCTCCTGCTCGCGGCTTCCGTCACGCCCGTGGCCCGGGCCGGTGAGCCGACGCGCGAGGAGGCGCTCCGGACGCTCACGGGCGCCCCCGACGCCGAGGCGCGGCGACGAGCGGCCCACGCGCTTGGCGAGCGGGGCGCGATGGAGGACGTCCCCGCGCTCGCCCGGGCGCTCCGCGACGCCGACCCGCTCGTCCGGGCGTCGGCCGAGAGCGCCTTGTGGCAGGTGTGGAGCCGCTCGGGCGACGCGGAGGCCGACCGCCTCCTGGCACTCGGCGTCGAACAGATGCAGGCGCACGACGGTGAGGCGGCGGTCGAGACCTTCGCGCGGGTGATCGCGCGACGCCCCGAGTTCGCCGAGGGGTGGAACAAGCGCGCCACCGTGTACTACCTTCTGGGCGAGTACGCGAAGTCGCTCGCCGACTGCGACGAGGTGCTCAAGCGCAATCCGTACCACTTCGGCGCGCTCTCCGGCTACGGCATGATCTACCTCCAGCTCGATCAGCCCACGCGGGCGCTCGAGTACTTCGAGCGCGCGCTCGCCGTGAACCCGAACCTGTCCTCCGTGCAGGAGGCCGCGGACAAGCTGAAGGCCCTGCTGATCCGACGGCGAAAGGACTCGATCTGATGGATGCGATCCACGCCCTCAAGAAGATCTCGAGCCCGAGCCTCGCGAACGGGATCGAAACGTTCAACGTCCGCCCGCGGAGCCAGGGGTTCATGTCCTCCGAGATCCGCGCGCTCTTCCCCGAGTTGGGGCCGCTTGTCGGCTACGCGGTCACCGCGCTCATCCGCGCCGAGCCCGCGCCCCTCGAGGGGCACCGGGCGTCCACGTTCGCGTGGTGGGACTACGTCCGCTCCATCCCGGCGCCGCGCGTCGTCGTCGTGCACGACCTCGACGAGCCGCGCGGCCAGGGCGCCCAGTGGGGCGAGGTCCAGGCGAACATCCACAAGGCGCTCGGCTGTGCCGGCGTCCTCACGGACGGCTCGGTCCGGGATCTCGACGAGGTGCGCACGCTCGGCTTCCAATTCGCCGCCGCCCACGTCTCGGTGTCGCACGCCTACGTGCACATGGTCGACTTCGGCCTGCCCGTCAAGGTCGGCGGTCTCTGGGTCAAGCCGGGCGACCTGATCCACGCCGACCACCACGGCGCGCTCACGGTCCCGCCCGAGATCGCCGACCGCCTCCCCGAGGCGGTCGCCAAGATCGAGGCGGACGAGCGGAAGATCATCTCGTACTGCCAGTCGGCGGGGTTCTCCGCCGAGGGGCTGAAGGACCTCTACAAGCAGATCCGCCCGGGCACCTACTAGGGGGCGCCGCGTGCAACAAGTGCCGGTCGACTCCATCACGCTCGCCACGCACGAGTGGCCGGGTCGCGGCCCGGCCATCGTCGCGATCCACGGGCTCACATCGAACCACACGGTCTGGTACCCGATCGCCGACGCGCTCGGCGGGAGCCACCGCCTCATCGCCTACGACCTCCGCGGCCGGGGAGACAGCGACAAGCCCCCGGCCGGCTACAGCCTCGCCCACCACGCGGCCGACCTCGGGGCGCTGCTCGACCGCCTCCGCCTCGACCGCGCCATCGTCATGGGGCATTCGCTCGGCGCCCACATCGGCGTGCGCTTCGCCACCCTCCATCCCGAGCGCGTCGCCAAGCTCGTCCTCTTCGACGGCGGGCTCGACGTGCGCGCCGAGATTCTGGACTCGCTGGCGCCGGCGATCGGCCGGCTCGGCATCGAGTTCCCGTCGCTTCCAAAGTTCCTCGAGATGCTCCGAAACCTGCCGATGTTCGAGGGGCGGTGGAACGACCATCTGGTCCGGCACTACACGTACGACGTCGAGCCCGGACCGGGCGGCGGCGTTCGGTCGAAGATCGCCCGGCACGCGATCGAGGAGGAGGTGGCGAACCTCCAGCGCACACGTCTCTGGGTCTGGCACCACCAGATCCAGGCGCCCACCCTCTTGTTCCGTGCGCCCGACGGCTTGCTGCGGGCCGACGACTGCCTGATGACCCAGGAGGAGGCGGAGGCGATGGCCCGCGCGATCCCGAACTGCCGCCTGGTCGTCGTCCCGAACACCAACCACTACACGGTCGTGCTCGGCGACCACCCCGCGGTCCGGCGCGAGCTCGCGGACTTCCTCACGGCGTGAGGGTCCGGCACGCGGAGCCGGCCGACCTGGGGCGCGTCATCGCGCTGGCGGCGGAGGTCGTCGGCGCCGAGCGCGCGAGCACGTTCGTCCGCTCACACGCCGAGCGCCACCACCTGCTCGTGGCCGAGGAGGACGGCGAGATCGCCGGCGTCCTCGCGTTCCGGACCGACTGGTTTCAGTGCACGCTCGTCGGGCTGGTCGCCGTGGACGCGAACCTCCGCCGGCGCGGCGTCGCACGGGCGCTCTACCGGATGGTCGAAGAGATTTCGCCGAGCCCCCGACTGTTCTCGTCGACGGAGGAGACCAACGCGGTCTCGATCAAGATGCACACGGCGCTCGGCTTCGCCCCCTCCGGCTACATCGACAACCTCCCCCAAGGCTACCGCGAGCTCCTGTTCTACAAGCGCCTGCGGCCGTCGAGCGCCGGCTAATTGAGATGCTCCCCTATTCAGCATTCAGCCGCCGGCTGCTGTTGGCCGGCCGGCTGTAACAGGGTGTTCGATTGCCCGCGCGAGTCAGAAGCGAAGAAGCGGTTCAACGCTTCGGCCGTGTGTTGGGGAGATTCTTCCGGGAAAAAATGGCCCGCGTCGAGCGCGTGGCCTTGAACATCATCGCTCCAGGCCTGCCAAAGCGCGACTGGTCCACCGGCCGCCGCATACCAAGTATCAAGCGCCCCGCGAGCGCTCCAGAGGGCGAGTAGAGGGCCGGCGATGCGTCGCCCCTCCATGCTATCCGCCTTATCATGCTCGCGATCGAGCGTCGCGGCGGCTCGATATTCCTCACAGATCGCATGGGCGTGCGCGGGATCCCTGATCGCCTGGGCATAGGCCGCACGCACCTCCGGGGGGAATACAGCCGCGGGAGAACCCCATCCTCCGAGGGCATTGTCGACGATAGCGTCAGATGCCACCGTCAAGATGCGTTCCGGAAGCGGCTCAGGTTGAGCGAGCAGCGACCAGGGCCAGTAGGCCAACGCGAACCTCGCATCGGCTCGATCCCATACCGTCGCCGTCGGTAGTATGTCGAGGACGGCGAGGCGGTCGACGCGATTCGGATGGTCAAGAGCCATGCGATAAGCAACGCGACCGCCACGGTCATGCCCGGCGACAGAGAAGCGCGCAAAGCCAAGCCGCTCCATGACGATCACCATGTCCTGCGCCATGGCGCGCTTCGCATATGGTGCATGGTCCTGGGTAGAGGCCGGGCAACCGCTGCGCCCATAGCCACGCAGATCGGGGCAGACTACCGTAAAGTTACGGGCAAGCATCGGCGCGACGCTGCGCCACATGAGGTGTGTCTGCGGAAAACCGTGCAACAAGAGGATCGGCGACCCGGAGCCGGACCAGCGCGCAAAGATACTGGTCTCGCCCGTCTGGATCTCAGTAGTCTCGAAGTCATCCATCATTGCAAAAGCTCCGAGCCCAAGGGCTATCTAGCGGTTTGGCTCAGCCGCGGCGCGCGGCCAGCACGTTGCCTGCCTCGCTCAGCGTGGCTCCAGACCTTTCGCTTTGATCACGCGCGCGGCGGCCGGCGCCACGAGATAGTTGATCAACGCCTTGGCCGCCTCCGGCTCCTTGGCCGTGGCGCCCACCCCTGCGAAGAACACAAAGTCCGTCGTGTTCTGCAACTCCGCGGGGAGCGGCCCTACGAGCTCGACACCAGGCTCGCGGAGGATGACCGGTGTATTCACGACCGCGATCTCGGCCTCTCCCTTGGCTACGAGTTGGACCGATTCGTCACCCGGCGTCAGCTTGGTCTTGGGCTTCATCTCCTCGACAATCCCCAGGCGGGCAAGGACGCTCGCAAAATGAATACCGCTCCCACCGCCCCTCGCCGGATCAGCGTAGGCAACCGACTTGGCGGCCAACATTGCGCGCTTGAATGCCTCCACCGTGCTGATGTCGGGCTTGGGCGCGCCGGCCCGAACCGCGACCGAATTAGCCGAGCGGGCGAAAATAGTTACCGTGCCCGGAGCGATCTTGCCCTGCATCACCAGCGGGTCCATCGCAGGCCTCGGCAGAATCGTCAGGTCCACCATCTCGCCGCCCTGGATCCGGTCTCTCAGGACACCGGCCGTGGCGTAGGTGATCGCGACCTTCTGACCGGTCTGGCGTTCGAACTCCGGGGCAAGCTCGTCGAGTGCCGCCCTCATGGCCACGGCGCTCAATACTTTGATCTCGCTCGCCTCTACACCGCCGCCCTGTCCCAGGAGGATCAGGCCTCCAAGGCTTGCTACGACGGCCAGCATTGAATGCTTCCCCATGGTTCCTTCACCGTCACTTGTCGCGTTAGGTGCCAGCCCGGGTTCCTCCCGCTCGGCCGGTATCGGTTGCCTCTGCGATCTGCGCCGCGTGCTCCTCGGCGTGCTCGCCCACCCGTCGGGCGAGTAACTCGATGGACATGACGCCGAGCGACGGGTGGCGACCTTCGCGCAACCAGTCCGCGTCGGGCAGTCTCTGGAGCAGCCGTGCGAGCTGCTCGTGCTCGGCGACGACCATGTCCAGGAGGTCTCCGATCACCTCGCCGCGGGCAAGGCAGGCGTGGCGGTAGCCCTCCTCGTCGAAGTCGGCGAAGACGGGAGCGTCCTCGTAGAGGAGCCGCCGGATCCGGAGCCCGTAGACGTGGACGACGACATCGCGCAGGTGGGTCAACGTCTCCAGCGCCGACCACTCTCCTTCCCGGGGCGGCTGGCCAAACCGGCCAGGCGACGCAGCCTCAACGGCGCGCCGCACGACGCCGGCCGACGACCGAATCCGTTGGAGGATCGCGCGATGCTCAGGGGTCATTCAGCATTCCCGGCACAGAGCACTCGGCTCCTCTTCTGCCTGACGCCAGGCATGAGCCGCGCGCCCCTGCGCGTCGGCTCCATGCGTTTGTTCGGCGCGGTCGCTGCGCCGTTGCTCCCGCGCCTTCATGGGACTGGAAGATTCCGCGGGTACGTGGACTTCGCACGCGTCGCCTCTTCTAGGGCAATTTCCACGGTCAGAAAAGGCATGTCCGCGCTGGTCTCGCCCAACATTTCGCCTTCCGGCGACACCAGCCAGCTGCGACCGGCAAACGTCTCACTATCGTAGGACCGGCGATTGGCGGAGGCAACAAAGCACCCGGACATCACCGCCGCCATGCACGCAGCCATAGGCCAACGCCGGTGTCCGCTGGTTGCCCGCGGCGCCGCAATGAGATGCGCACCGCTCCGGCCAATCTCCCGCGCTGGTTCGGTGAACAGCAATTCCGTACAGAGTTGAAAGCCCACGGTCAGCGGCCCTACAGCGATGGGGGCAAACTGGCGGTCCCCTTGCGCAAACCAAGTGGCCTCCCAGCCATCGGGTTCATCCGGGAGATAGTACTTGGCGTGCGCACCCCGATAGCCCCCGTCCGGCGTCCAGCAAAAGGCTTGATTGAGGCGCTTCCCGTGGATTTGCACCGGGCGCGAGGCCAGGACAAGTGTTGTCTGGAGTGCCGCGAACCGGGCGATGGTGGCGTCATGGGCGTCGAGGGCCGCTTCCCACACGGCGGGATCAATGGTCTTGGTCATGAACATGCGCCAGTCACAGAAAGGCATCTCGGGCAGCACGACTACGTCTGTCGGGCGTGCCTGAAGAAAGCGGACCAACTCGGTCCAGGCGGATTCATGGCGGCTGGCCTCATTGGGAAACTCACACACCGTAATCTGCATCCGGTCTTCCTCTGATAGGTTGTGGCGCCGACCGCAAAGGCGTTGAGCCGCGGGCGGCGAAGCTGACCGGCGGCTCTAACGGCCTGTTAGCCAGCCGACACCTGAACTGAGACCTCGTGCACACCGCTTCAGCGAGCAAGCCGCACCCCCAGGATCACGTGGCTCGCGATGATCAACGGCACGAGGAACGTCGGCAGCAGGCTCAGTGGCAATTGCAGCAGCGCCGCCATTGACTCCGGATCCGCCACCCCCAGGCGAGCCGCCGTCACCACCACGAACAGGATGTCCGCCAATCCTAACACGTTCCACAGTATGTAAGCCCCGCGGCGCCCGGCCCGCGCTGGCGATCCCGACAGCAGCAGCAGCGCCGCCAGGCTCGCCACCGCGATGTCGCCCCACCCGCCTGGGACTGCGAACGCGTACGGTAACTGTCCGCGCCCGTAAAGGTACAGGAAGTAGGCCCCGACGAAGCGAGTCAGGTGCAGCCCAACGAGCCACCGCACATCGATTGCCAACAGCCACGCGCGGAATCCTGTGGAAAACCGCCCAGCCCCCAGGACGACCGCCGTCAGCCCGAACAACACCAGAGGCAGCGCTGGCGGCCGTAGGGTGCTCACGATGCCGAAGGCCCCGACGCCGGTGGCGAGGACGAGCCAGCCGAGGCCGATGAGCACGACGGTTCGTGAACTGACGGTACCCTTCTGTGGCATCGCAACTCGGTCGCGTACTGTGGTCATTTGGAAGCCGCCGAACGCTCACGCTCAGCGGCCGAGGCGAGCAGCGCGAGCCTCGGCCCGTTGAAGCGTTATGGGCCGCATTGGCCCGCTTCCGAGCTCCAGACCTCTGTCCCTCGCTAGCCCTTCAGCTCCTTCTTCAGCTCGTCGAGGAACCGCCAGTCGGTGCCCTGGCCGAGGATCTTCTGAGGGCTCGACTTGATCATCCCCGCTTCGTGAAGGCGGAGCGCGTAGAAGCGCAGCGAGTCCTCGTGATTCTGCGTGCGCCACAGGTTGTACGGGAGCTTCTTGATCAACTCAAACGCGTAGTCGTACTCGCGCGTGTAGCCCTTGGTGACGACGGTCTGCGCGGCCACGGCTGGGGCCGTCGCGCAGAGGTCGGCCGCCTTGAGGATGGCTCGCAGGGCTCGCTTCGTCGCCGCAGGGTGCCGGCGCACGAAGTCGCGGTTCGCGTACGCCATGCAGCAGAAGTACTGCGACCACGGTCGGTCCACGGCGCTATCGACCATCAGCCGACCGATCTTCTGGGCGCGCAGTTGCTGGGGCTCGGGCGCAATGCCGAGATACCCATCGACCTTGCCCTCAGAGAGGAGGCGGGTCGACTCGGCGAACGGTTGAGTCACCCAGGAAATGTCCGTGCTCGGATCGACACCGACGTACGACAGCATGCTGGCCAGGAAGACATGTTGCGGCTCCCCCTTGCCCGGAATCGCAACGGTCTTGCCTTTCAGATCCCGGATCGCGCGGATACGCTCGGATCCGAACAGCTCGAAGCAGCCGGCATGGATCCCGGCCAGAATCACAACCGGGGCTTGCTGATCCACGCTGATCACGAGGGGCCCAATGAAGTTCAGGGCGAAGTCCACCTGCCCCGAGGCCACCGCCTGCGTGAAGAGGTTCCCGCTCTTGACCTGAACGTACTCGACCTCGGTGAACCCTTCGAGTCGGAACAGATCCTCCGCCAAGTAGAGCGGAGAGATGCAGATGGCCGGGCTCCGAACGAGCCGGATTCGGGTCGTCTCGGGCGGCGGCTCTGCGACGACGGGTTCTGGTCGCAGCCCGACGAGCCCCGCCGTTCCGGCAAGCGTCAACCGATTCACAAACTTCCGTCGGCTCCAGCTCGCGCGTGGGTCACTCATAGAGACCTCCACCTGCCGGGTGAGAACCCATCACCCAGCCGAACGTCACAGCCCTCCACCATCGACCTTTCGCGGTGCGCATAACGTCCGCATTGGTACGGTCCAGGGACATCGGTAACAATTTAGTCCAGGGACATGGGTGACATCCAAAACACTGGCAAGGCACCAAGGAGGTGCCGATGCCGTGGAGGGCTGCATCACCCATGGACCAGCGAACGCAGTTCATCGCCGACTTCCTTCGCGACGCGCTGTCGCTCACGGAGCTGTGCGCGCTGTACGGCGTCGCCCGCAAGACCGGCTACAAGTGGATTGACCGCTACCTGCGCCACGGGCCGGCGGGCTTGGAGGAGCGCTCGCGGCGGCCGCGCCGCTCGCCGAATCAGACGTCCGACGAGATCGTGAGCGCGATCTTGGCCGCCCGGCGCCGGCATCCGACCTGGGGCGGCAAAAAGCTGCTGGCGCTGTTGCACAAGCGCCAGCCGCGATGGCCGCTGCCCGGCCGTTCGACGGCGTGCGACATCCTCAAGCGGCATGGGATGGTGCCGATCAAACGTTACCGACGCCGCATCGGCCATCCCGGCAAGCCGACGAGCGAGATCCTCGCTCCCAACGATGTCTGGAGTGCGGACTACAAAGGGCCGTTCCGCACCGGCGACGAGCGGTACTGCTATCCGCTGACGGTGGCGGACGGCTTCAGCCGCTATCTCCTGGGCTGCCAGGCGCTGGTGTCGACGGCCGGCGAGGGGGCCAAGCCGATCTTCACGCGGCTGTTCCAGGAGTACGGACTGCCGAAACGGATTCGCTCCGACAACGGCGTGCCGTTCGCGACGAACACGTTGGCCCGCTTGTCGACGCTGTCGGCGTGGTGGGTGCGCCTGGGCATTCTCCCCGAGCTGATCGAGCCTGGCCGGCCGGCGCAGAACGGGCGCCATGAACGAATGCATCGCACGCTGAAGGCAGAGACGACCCGGCCGGCGGCCGGGAGTCTTGCGGCGCAGCAGCGCAAGTTCAACGTCTTTCGCCAGGAGTTCAATCACGAGCGCCCGCACGAGGCGCTCGACCAGCAGACGCCAGCCTCGTGTTACACGCCCTCGCCGCGGCCGATGCCTGCCCGGCTGCCGCCGCTCGAGTACCCGGATCGCTTCGAGGTCCGGTACGTCAGCGCCAACGGGGGGATCCGGTGGAATAGTCGCTGGGTGAACGTGTCGATCGTCTGCGTCGGCGAGTACGTCGGGCTGGAGGAAATCGACGACGGGATCTGGAACGTGTACTTCGGGCCGCTCAAGCTGGGCCGCTTGCACGAGCGGCGCATGAGGATTGAGGACGCGTACGGGAGACTCTATCGTCATCGACATGTGTAACCCATGTCCCCGGACTCTTTTGTTACCTATCTCCCCGACCGTTCAATTCACCTGCGGGCGGGCGAGCGAACGCGAGCCCGGCCGTCAGGTGGAATGCGCTGTTAGGCGTTCGATCATCGTGGGTTGGTTGTTTCATCTAGAGATTGAGCTCACCGTGTATAACGCTCACGACGTCGCCCCCGACCCAGACCTCTCCGCCTTCCGTGCGCAGATGGACGCGGCCGGCGCGCTGGAGGGCGGTGCCTTGGGTCGCGACATACGGAGATTTGGCAAGTCCTGCGCCGATGAGCCACTGTGCGAGGCTCGCGTTGAGGCTGCCGGTGACCGGATCTTCGTATCCGCCGGTGCCAATGAACGCCCGCACCTCGAAGGCCGCGTCGCGGCCGACGTCATGCGGACCGACCACGCCTAGCTTTAGCGGATGTAGCGAGGTCCAGTCCGGCTTGAGCGAAAGCACCTGTCGCGCGGAGCGAAGCATCACCGCGCACCAGCCCGGCCCATTGTCGACCCACTGGTGGTGAACGATGTCCGATGGCGCCAGGGCGAGCGCCCTCGTAATTTTCGCTAGCACGTCGGACTCGAGCACGCCGGTCCGGCGCAAAGGTGGCGCGGCGAACTCCAGGCGCGGAGCGTCGCAGCGCACGCTTACGAGACCCACGCCGCATTGCTGGATGACAACACGCGGCTCGCGCGGCTTCCCGCCCGACGCGAGCCATGCGTGACATGAGCCGAGCGTTGGATGTCCGGCGAAGGGCAGTTCGCTGCTGGGCGTGAAAATGCGTACGTAGTAATCGGCACCGGCATTCGTTGGCTGTAGGAGGAACGTCGTCTCCGAGAGGTTGGTCCATCGTGCGAGCGCGGCCATCTGTGCTTCGCTCAATCCGTCTGCAGCATGCACGACTGCAAGCGGGTTTCCCCCGAGTGGATCAGCCGAAAAAACGTTGACTTGTGTGAACTGAAACGTGGCCATAAGTTCGTGGCGCCTAACGGTCAGGATAACGTGCGGCGCGCAGCGCCGCCAGGTTCATCCTGTTGTTAGCCCGTTCACAGGTTGCGACGATGTCTGTCGTTGGCGGCGAGGCGTCACTAGATTGGCTCGATCTGCGACGGCCGGAGTTCGATGGCAGTGGGCTTCGCGAAGACGGGGATCACGACGGTTACCCGTTCTCGGTCCTCCTCGACTCTCAAGACTTCGCCCTCCCAGCCTCTGTACGGGCCACCGATGACTCGAACCTTATCGCCCGACTGCACACTCATTGGCATCACCTCAAAGAAGACTCGCCTCTTGCCTATTTCAGCAGAGTCGCATCAGCACTCGCCAGCGATCGGGCTAACGATCAGGCTGAGCGGCCGGCGTCGAGCCGGCCCGCTCAAGCCTGCTGTTAGACCGCTCGTCATGACGGCAGATCCTCGAGTCGGACACCGCGACCGCTCCTGAGAGCTTCTCGCGCCTGCGCTACTCGCCGCAGAAACTCGGGATGGTGCTCCAACCGATAGTCGAACCAGTCGTCCTCGCTTTCGAAGCCGATCAGCACGCCAGCCGGCTTCCCGTGCCGCGTGATAAGGATTTCCTCGGACTCGGCCAAGCGCAGGAATCGCGACAGGTCGTCCTTGACCTCAGCCAGCGCCGCCTTGCGTACCGGGCGTCCCGTGCTCGGCAAGCCAGTTGGCCGCTTCGGCTTTCGTGACGATTGCGAGGACCTCGACACCTTCGCGCGTGACGTCATAGAACACCCTCACTTCCCCAACCCGGAGGCGATACTGCGGCTGGCTCAAGCCCCGCAGGCGTTTGATCCGGCTCTTGCTTACCCGGGTGGGCTCGTGACGCAAGTGCCGTTCGAGGGCGTCCCGCACTTCGGCCCGGCGGTAGGCCGGCAGGGACCTGTAGGCCCTAGCCGCCTCGGGGGCCAGGACGACCTCATACCGCATTCTGGCTAGAATATAGCCAGATTCGACACCAAGGTCAAATCCGACCGCTGCGGTCTAACGTTCAGGCTTTTATCCGTCGTGCGTCGAGCATGGCGGATAAAACCAGTTGGACGAAACCCCTCGCGTGCATGGCGTACGGAGATTCTATCGTGGGGACGGCGTGGCTCGAAGCGGGAACGGTAGGTGGTGCAGGCGGCCCCCGGGGCCGTCGACCGTGGTTCGCGAGACGGGCGCACCCGGGGATGAGGTGGCCGGCGGCGGGCCAACGCGTCCCCGGGGCCGATATCGATGAGGGCATAGAGGAAGGGCGTCGCAGTGGGATGCGGAGCTGCCGGCGCCGGGCGCGGCATCGCGGTGAGCCGCGGCTCATGAGGTGTCCCAGGCGGCGGGCGCCGGGGCCAGCCGCTCGACCTGCCGCAGGAGGCCCTGCTGACAAACGGGGCAGCGCTCGATGTCAAGGCCGGTGACGCGCAGCATGAGGTCTCGAACGGTCTCCGGCAGTTCCACGGGCGGCGGCGGTTGCCTCAAGAGGACGCGGCACTGAGCGAGCGCCGCCGCCCGCCGGCGATTGGCGAGCAGGCCGAAGTGGCGGATGCGGACGAAGCCGTCG
Source organism: Candidatus Rokuibacteriota bacterium (assembly GCA_003221695.1). Classification (GTDB taxonomy): domain Bacteria; phylum Methylomirabilota; class Methylomirabilia; order Rokubacteriales; family CSP1-6; genus 20CM-2-70-11. The sequence goes on along the minus strand of QHSX01000043.1, from coordinate 83,341 downwards.
GGGACCACGTGGAGCAGGAAGCGGCGGAGAAATTCGTCGACCTCAAGCTCCATGACCTTCACGCGGTCCCCGTCCGCGTAGTCGCGCCAGCGAAAGCGGACGCGGCCGTCGAGGACGGCGAGCAGCCGGTCGTTGGAGAGCGCGACGCGGTGGGTGTAGCGGCCCAGGTAGGCGAGCACGTGTTCGGGGCCGGCGAACGGCGGCTTGCAGTAGACGACCCAGGCCTGCTGGCGTAGCTCATCGAGCCACGCCGCCACCGCGGCGGGCTCGGCCAGCGCGGCCAGCCCGCCGGTGCAGTGCAGCTCGCCCCGGTCGAAGGCCCGCCGCAGGCCGGCGAGATACCGGCCGCGGAAGACCTTCGTCAGGGCGCGGACGGGGAAGAGGAAGCCCGGCCGGGCGGGAATCCACCGTGCCCCCGCTGGGGCGAGCGCGCCGCCGGTGACGACGCAGTGGACGTGCACATGCTGCGTGAGGGTTTGGCCCCAGGTGTGGAGCACGGCGGTCCCCCCGAGGTCACCGCCGAGCTGACGGCGATCGCGGCCGAAGCGCGTAAGCGTGGAGGCCGCGGCCTGAAACAGCAACTGGTAGATCAGGCGCGGGTGACTCTGCGCGAGCGGGTTGAGGGTGTGAGGGAGCGTGAAGACCACGTGGAAGTAGGGAATCGGCAGGACCTCGCGGCGGCGCGCGGCGAGCCAGCGCTCGGTGGCCACCCGCTGGCATTTCGGACAGTGACGGTTCCGACACGAGTTGTACGTGATCCGCTCGGCGCCACAGGCGGTGCAGACCGCGCGATGGCCCCCAAGCGCGGCGGTGCGGCAGCGCGCGATCGCCCGCAGGGCGCGGCATTGAGCGCGACACAGCGGGTGAGCACGCTGATACGCCGCGCCGTGAGCGCGGACGATGTCGGCGAGCTCGACCCGGGCCATGCGCGCCGCGCCGACGCCCGCGGGGGCGGCTGGCGGCGGGGCCATGCCTCAGGCGCCTGGGGGCTCGGGCAGGTCCAGGGGCGAGCCGGTGGCCAGCACCCGGCCCGGCGTGACGTGCAAATACCGCGCGGTGGTGGACAGGTGGCGGTGGCCGAGGAGCTCTTGGACGGTCGGCAGATTGCGGCCGGCCTCGAGCAAATGGGTGGCGAACGCGTGGCGGAGCGCGTGGATCCCGCCCTGCTTGCTGATGCCGGCGCGGAGCTTGGCCATCGTGTAGAGCTTCTGAGCGACGGTGATGTCAATCGGGCGTGTGCCCTGGCGGTTAGCGAAGAGCCAGACGTGTGGGGGCCGGATGCGCCAGTACGCGCGCCAGTCCTGGAGCAGCCGCGGAGAGAGCGGGACGTAGCGATCCTTACCACCCTTGCCCTGGTTGATGTGGATGGTCATGCGGTCGGCATCGAGATCCGCGACCCTGAGGGCGACGACCTCGCTCACACGCAGGCCGCCGGCGTACGTGGTCGCCAGCAAGAGCCGGTGCCAGGGATGGGGGCAGGCGCGCAGGAGACGCCACACCTCCTCCCGGCTCAGGATGTCAGGCAGCTTCTGAGGTTGTTTCGGCGCCGGGACGTGGAACGCTGTCTGCTCGCGCCCGAGCGTCACGTGGTAGAGAAACCGGAACGCGTGCGCGGCCTGGGCGCACGTGCTCCACGAGCGCTTCCGCTCCCGGAACAACAGCGCAATGTACGCCTGCACCTCGTCGGCCGAGAGCTGATCGGGCGCGCGCCGATAATGGCGGGCCAGGCCCACCACCTGTCGGATGTACGCCTCGTGGGTCCGTGGGGAGAATCCTCGCACCGTCATGTCGCGCAGCATGCGGGCTCGCAGTTCACTCATGAGCCACCTCCGTCCGGAAAGTTGGGACGGAGGCGATTGTGAGCCGTGCTCAGGAGCGACGTCGCGACTGGAGGGAGCGGGAGACAGTGCGGCGCTCAAGCGAGCGCGCGCCGATCACGATGAGTGGGATCGATCCTACCGCGTCAGCGGTTTAGTTCAACGTGAAATGGGCCGACCTGCGTATGACAGCAAATCCTGCAGCCCTCCGCAGCGTATGCGGTTCTCGGTCTGGATCGTCACGCTGATCCTCCGCCCTTTATCCTCGCCCACTTGCCCGCGGGAGAGTGACGTGCCCAGTCTCCAAGATAGGCTGCCTGGCGCGGCAGCATATCCCGTGTGCGGTTGACCTGGTCGGTCATGGATCGAACATCCGGTCGGCCGGACTCCGGACGGCGGCCGGTCCCCGGTTCAGGGCGTGGGTGTAGATCATCGTCGTGCTGACGTCCCGGTGGCCGAGCAGCTCCTGGACGGTACGGATGTCGTGGCGGTCCTCCAGCAGGTGTGTCGCAAATGAGTGCCGGAGCGTGTGTGGGCTGGCCCGCTTGGCCACACCGACCTGTCGGACGGCGTCCTTCAGGGCACGCTGCAGGACCGACTCGTGCAGGTGATGCCGGCGGCCTTGGCCGGTGAGCCGGTCCACATACATCCGCGTGGCGGGGAATACCCACTGCCAGGCCCACTCCCGCCCGGCGTGCGGATACTTTCGCGCCAGAGCGCTCGGCAAGAGCACGGCACGGATCTCCTCGCGAGTCAGGACGATGGGCAGACGCTGCGGACGCTTCGCGCGCACGACGCCCTCGAGCCAGGGCAGGTCCAACTCGAGCACGTGGCGGTAGAGAAACAGGAGGGCGCTTAGCGCCTGGGTCTGGGTCGACGCCGCCACCCTTCCCTCGACCGCAAGCGCGGTGAGGAAGCGCGTGATCTCAGGCGCGCCCATCTCCGCGGGGCACGCGACGTACGCCTCCTCGGTGCGGCGGCTCCCGTGGCGAGCGCGCACGGCGGCGCGCACGCGGTCGAGAAGGCGGGGCTTCGGCGGCGTCGGCGGGCCGGCTTCGCGGGCGAGCCACCGTCGCGGTGCACTGGAGGATACGGCCGCATACCGAAGGGTGGCGAGAGGCCGGGTGGCAACCATCGTCAGTTCTCTGTTCTCTGGAGCGTAAGCGAGGGGGCGTGCGTGGCGCAAGACGATCATCCGAAGTCGTGGGACGGCACGTTGTGGGCGAGGGGCGCGAGGTCTTCCACCCGGAGCGCACGGACCGAGACGACGCCGTCCTGCTGCTGCACGATTCCCTCTACGAGGAGGAACGGCGCGGTCACGAGCGTCAGGCGATGGCGCGCGAACCGCTGCGGCGTCACGATCACGTTGGCGATGCCCGTCTCGTCCTCCAGGGAGAGGAAGACGAACCCCTTGGCGGTCCCCGGCCGCTGGCGGACGATGACGCTGCCCGCCACGCGGACGCGCGTCTCGTTCTCCGCTCCCGCGAGCTCGCGCGCGCTCAGCACGCCGCGGCGCCGCAGCTCGGCGCGGCGCATCGCCATGGGGTGGCGGCCGAGCGTCACGCCCGTCCCCGCGTAGTCGGCGACGAGCCGCTCGCCTTCGGTCATCTCGGCGAGCGGGCTCCCCGAGCCGCGCGGCGGCGCGAAGAGCTCTCCAGGGTCCTGAAGGGCGGCCTCCCAGAGGCTCGCGCGCCGCGTCCTGCCGAGCGGCGCCAGCGCCCCGATGGCTGCGAGCGTCGTGAGCTCGTCTCGCGCGAGCCCCGCCCGGCGCGCGAGGTCGTGGATCGCGGCGAACGACCGTTCCTCCCTCGCCGCGACAATCGCTCGCGCCGCCGACTCGCGCAGCCCCCTGACGTACCTGAGTCCCAGCCTGACCGCATGACCACCGCGCCCGTCGGGCTCGATCGCGCAGAGCCACTGGGATCTGGTGACGTCGACGGGAACGATACGCAGGCCGTGGCGCTGCGCATCCTTGACGATCGTCGCGGGATGATAGAACCCCATCGGCTGGTTGTTGAGGAGCGCCGCGTAGAACGCCGCCGGGTGGTGGACCTTCAGATAGGCGCTCGCGTAGGCGAGCAGCGCGAAGCTACTCGCGTGACTTTCAGGAAATCCGTACAGCGCGAACGCGGTGATCGCGTGCACGATCTCCTCGGCGGCGGCGCCGTGGATGCCCTGGCGCGCCATGCCTGCGCGAAGCTTCGTCTCCACGTCGGCCATGAGGCGCTCGCTGCGCTTGAAGCCGAACGCGCGCCGGAGCTCCTCGGCCTCGGTGGCGGTGAAGCCCGCCGCCACCATCGCCACCCGCAAGAGCTGCTCCTGGAAGAGCGGCACCCCGAGCGTGCGCTTGAGGATGGGCTCGAGGCTCGGGTGGGGATAGGTGACGGGCTCACGCCCGCGCCGGCGCCGGACGTAGGGGTGGACCATCTCGCCCACGATCGGCCCCGGGCGGATGATCGCGACCTGCACGACGAGGTCGTAGAACCGCTCGGGGAGGATGCGCGGAAGCGTCGCCATCTGGGCGCGGCTCTCCACCTGGAACACGCCGATCGTGTCCGCCTGCTGGAGGCTCCGGTAGACGGCGTGATCGTCGGGCGGCAAGTGGGCCAGGTCCACCTCGCGGCCGGTCTCACGGACGAGCGTGAGCGAGTCCTGGAGCACCGCCATCATCCCGAGCCCGAGCAGGTCGATCTTGATGATGCCGAGCGCCGCGCAGTCGTCTTTGTCCCACTGGGCGACGACACGCCCCGGCATCGTCGCGGGCTCGAGAGGCACGACGTCGTCGAGACGGCCCGCGGCGATCACCATCCCCCCCGAGTGCTGCCCCAGGTGGCGCGGCAGGTCCTGGATCCGCATCCAGAGCGCGGCGAAGTGGCGGATGCGCGGGTGGCGCGTGTCGCAGCCCGCCTCGGCGAGATGCTTCGTCAGTTGGTCGGCGGCATCCTGGTAGCCCCAGTTGGACACGAGCCGGGCGAGCCGGTCCTGCATGTCGCGGGGCAGCCCCAGCGCCTTCCCGACCTCGCGCGCCGCGCTCCGGCCTCGATACGTAATCACGTTGGCGGTCATCCCGGCGCCGAGGCGGCCGTACCGACGGTACACGTATTGAATGACTGACTCCCTGCGGTCACCACTCGGAAGATCAATGTCGATATCAGGCCACTCTCCCCGCGCTTCGCTGAGGAACCGCTCGAAGAGGAGCTCCATGCCGACGGGATCGACCGCCGTGATGCCGAGCGCGTAGCAGACCGCGCTGTTCGCCGCCGAGCCGCGCCCCTGCACGAGGATGTCGTTCGCGTGACAGTACTCGACGATGTCCCACACGATCAGGAAGTAACCCGCCAGGTCGAGGCGCCCGATGACGTCGAGCTCGTGGGCCACCTGGCTGCGCGCGCGGGCGGCGAGCGGTCCCGTGCCGTACCGCGCGCGCACGCCGCGCGTCACCAGCTCACGCAGATGCGCGAGCGGCGTCTCGCCGGGCGGGAGCGGGAACTCCGGGAAGCGGTACCCGAGGTCCTTCAGCGTGAAGCCGAGCCGCAGGGCGAGCTCGCCGGTGTTGGCGAGCGCGTCGGGGAGATCGTGGAAGAGCCGCGTCATCTCCCGGCCGCTCCGAAACCGGCGCTCGCCGTTCACGGTGAGGAGCCGGCCGGCGTGATCGAGGTCGGTCTTCTCACGGACGCACGTGAAGACATCCGCGAGCAGCCTCCCTTCCGGCCGCGCATGGAGCGGTTGGCTCGTGGCGACGAGCGGGACCTCGGCCGCGCGCGCGAGGGCCACGAGGCCCTGGAGCACCCGCTCCTGCTCGCGCTCGAGATGGCGCTGGATCTCCACGTAGCAGTTCGACCTGCCGAAGATCGTAACGAGCCGCTCCAGGACACCCCGGGCGCCTTCCACGTCGCCGGCGCCGACCCGCCGCGCGAGCGGCCCGCGCGCGCCGCCGGTGAGACACACGAGGCCGGCGGCGTAGGGGGTGAGATCGTCGAGCGTCGCCGCCGCCGCGCCCTTGGCCGCGCCGAGCTTCATCCGCGTGATCAAGCGGCAGAGGTTCTGATAGCCCTCCCGATCCTCCACGAGCAGCGGCAGGCGCGAGCCGTCGGCGAGCGTCAGCTCGCTGCCGACGATGGGCTTCACGCCCGCGTTGAGGGCCGCGCGGGTGAACCGGGGGGCTCCGTACACCCCGTCCCGGTCGCAGAGCGCCACGGCGGGCATCTCCAGGCGCGCCGCCGCGGCCGCGTAGGCCTCGGGCGGCTCGGCGCCTTCGAGGAACGAGAACGCGGACTGGGCGTGAAGCTCGATGAACATTTATTTGAACAGGGCACGGGCACCCGGGCTTGCGCCACGCCCGTGCCCCGCCGCAATCTCAGTTTGGCGACTCGCCATTCGCCCGATCAGAGTCCCGCACCGCGCTAGTCATAGACGCCGTCCACGCACCACTCACCGGTCGTGAGATCGCGGGCGAGCCGGCAGAGCGTGCCATCGCCGAGCGCCACGTCCCACTCGTCCCGCGCCCACGCCTCGACATCCCACCACGCCCCCGACGCGCGCCACGGCCCGGCGCACCCGACGACGCGCTGGCCGTCCACCCGCGACGGACGCTCGTCGTCCGTTGCGACGGTCACACGTCTAGCCGGCCGCACGCGCCGCAGCATCAGCCGGTTCTCGTCGGAAAGGGGCTGGTCCTGGCCCGGGGTCCGCCCCCCGCCCCCGGGGTCGCGGGACCACGCGGCACGCGTTCGCTGCTCCGTTGCGGCTGGGCTCCACCTCGGAGCGCGGGGCCCGCTGTCAGTTGGCGGGAACGGGTCCCTTCGACCCCTGGCGCGGGGGACGGACCCGGCGCCAGGATCCGTCCCGTTCGCGCCACCGGGCTCGTCCGGCGGTGAGAACGGGAGCATCGTGTAGGCGTCGGGGCGGTGAGAGTCGTCCAGACGCGGCGAGGCGACGTTGTCGGGGCCGACGAGCGCCGCGAGGCGCGCGAGCACGGCGACGAGATCGCGCAGGCGCGGCGCAGGCGGCTGCCACAGCCCGCCCTGCCCCGCCCGCGCCCGGACCGGGTGGGCGCTCGCCGTCACACGTGTGACCGCGGCGTTCGGCGGATGCGCCTCGAGATCGAGGACAATCAGCGCGAGCATCGGCTTCACCTCGCACATCGGGACGGCGAGGGCGACGGTGCGGGCGTGATGGCCGCCCGAGGCCAGCTCGAGGCGGATGTCGAGTGCGTCCGCCGCGAGGGACGCGGCCACGAGCCGCGCGCAGAGCCGCCCGAGCACGGCATCGAGGACGACCCCGAGGGCGCCGAGCGAGTCGATCTCCCACTCGAGCCCCTGCGCCTCTTCCCAGAACGGGGGCGGCGTCCAGGCGCAGAACGGGTCGCGGTCGTGGCCGAGCGCCAGATCGTGGGCGCGGAGGCCGGCGGGTCCAAGCCGCACGGCGAGGCCGTCGCGCGGCAGCGCCGCGAGCTCGCCGAGGGTCCGCACACCCCAGCCCTCGAGCGTCGCCGCGAGATCCGGGGCGAGATCGAGCGCGGCGAGCCGGGCTCCCGCGAGCGCGGCGCGCTCCGCGCCCGGCGGGACGACCGTCAGAGGCTCCGCTGCGCTCACCGCCGCGACGCGCGCGGCCGCGCGGCTCCCCGCGAGGGCGACGCGGCAGCCGGGGAACCCCACGGCTCGCGCCTGGCTCACCAGCCGTCGGCCGATCGCGGCGGGATCGCCGTGGAGCCACGTGAGCCCGACCGCGTCGACGTAGACGAGCCCCGCGCCTGCGTCCTCGACACGCGGCGACACGCCGAGCGCCGCCTCGAGCAGCGCGTGGCGCGCCGACCGCACGTGTGCCTCGCTGAACGATCGGGTCACCAGCGCCGGGCAGCGCGCGCGCGCTTCCGTCTCGGTCACCCCCGCGCGCACACCGTACTCGCGCGCGGCCGCGTTCGCGTCGACCACCCGCGTGACCGACGGCGCGGGGGCGACGACGGCCAGTGGCGCACCGCGGAGCGCGGGCTCCGAGCGCTCCGCGGCGGCGGCGGCGAAGCACTCCACCCACAGGCAGGCGAACCGGCTCACGCGCTCCACCATGCGGACGGCAACGCCGCGGGCGGCCGTCGCGCGCGCAGCACCCGCGCGGCCGTGCGCGCGGCAGCCAGGCGCGTGGGCACCGGGCCCGGGCCGGCCCAGGCGATCGCCTCCCGCTCGGTCTCGACGACGAGCGCCGCCCCCGATCCGGTGACGCGCCGGCGACTGACGATCAGCAGCGCCGTCTCCGTCCGCTCGACGGCAAACTTCAGACGGAACGCCAGAGTCAACGGCAGGCGCGGCGGCGCTTCGCCAAGATCGAGCCCGATCAGCGCGAATCCCGGACAGCGAACGAGCAGGTCGGCGGCGCGGAGCGCCAGGTCCGGACGGCCACCGCACCGCACCCAGAGGAGGCGCCGAAGATCCACTCCGGCTCGCGCGGCGGAGACGGGATCGAACGTCTGGTCGGCGTCGACGAGGGCGGCGATCGCTCCCCGGCGTGTGACGCCCCGCAGGCAGGCCGCAAAGAGGCTCGTGCGACCGGACGACCGACGCCCGACGATCTCCGTGATCTCACCGCGGCGAACCCACGCCACATCTTCCATGGTGTGCAAAGACTAATCACGTGACGAGTATCAGGCAAGACGGAGATGTAGGGGTATGTCGGCAAGGAGCCCCCAAGATCATGGGCCGGACGCCGCTGCTAGAATGCCAGGCGAGGGAGGGACCCATGGAACTTCGCACCGTGAACGCAGTGGTGACCGGCGGCGCCTCCGGGCTCGGGCGCGCCACCGCCGAGCGCCTCGTCCAAGCGGGCGGCCGCGTGGCGCTCCTGGACCGCCCGGCGTCCGCCGGCGCCGACGTCGCGAAGACGCTCGGCCCCTCCGCCCTCTTCACGCCGGCCGACGTGACGAGCGCCGAGGAAGTGGACGCCGCCCTCAACACCGCGGTGAGCCGCTTCGGCGCCCTCAACGTCCTCGTCAACTGCGCGGGCATCGGCACGGCGATGAAGACCGTGGGTAAGGCCGGCCCGGCGAAGCTTGCAGAGTTCACCCGCGTCATCCAGGTGAACCTCATCGGGACGTTCAACTGCATCCGTCTCGCAGCCGCGATCATGGCGAAGGGCGCGCCAGGACCCGACGGCGAGCGCGGCGTCGTCGTCAACACCGCGTCTGTCGCCGCCTTCGACGGCCAGATCGGGCAGGCGGCCTACTCGGCGTCGAAGGGTGGGATCGTCGGCATGACCCTGCCGGTTGCGCGCGACCTCGCCGAGCTCGGGATCCGCGTCGTGACGATCGCCCCGGGCATCTTCGACACGCCGCTGCTCGGGACCCTGCCCGAGCCCGTGCGCCAGTCACTCGCCAAGCAGGTCCCGTTTCCCCAGCGTCTCGGGCAGGCGAGCGAGTTCGCCGCGCTCGCGTGCCACATCATCGAGAACGCGATGCTGAACGGCGAGACGATCCGCCTAGACGGCGCGATCCGCATGGCCCCGCGCTAGATTAGCCGCACAAGGCCGCAATCAGCAGGGGTAGGGAATCTCCACGGATGTCAGAGTGGGTGACCCTACCGTCGAGCATGGCACTACGTGCCAACGCGCCCGATCCCCTCGGACGGCTGATCGGGCCCCGGGGCAGCGACTCGCGGCCGAGCAATTTCCAAAGTTTCGAGCGCCTCGACCTGCTACGACCACAGCTTGGCACCTCCCGTGCACTTTTCCAACGCGAGGAGGATCCTCATGTCGTCCCGCTGTGGCATCCTGGCCTTGGCAGTCGTGGCCGCTCTCCCCGCTGTGGCGTTGGCGGCCTCGCCGGAACTTCCGCGGGTCTTCCTGGATACCACGTACGCGCCGCCCACCGGAGGCACTGTGCACACCGTCAATGCCGGCGGGGACGTTCAGGCGGCCCTCAATGCGGCGCAGCCCGGCGACGTGGTCACGCTCGAGGCGGGCGCGACCTTCGCAGGCAACTACACGCTGCCGAACAAGAGCGGGGCGGGCTGGATCATCATCCGCACGTCGGCGCCCGATGCGAGCCTGCCGCCCCCGGGCACACGCATCACCCCGGCGTACGCCGCGGCGCTCCCCAAAGTGATCAGCCCGAACGCGTCCCCGGCGATCGCGACCCAGGCTGGCGCCCATCACTACCGTTTGATCGGGCTCGAAGTCACCGTTGGGGCCGGCGTCACCAGCAACGAGGGTGTCGGGGGCCTCATCCGGATCGGCGAGTGGGCACCGCAGACGACGCTCGACCAGGTGCCGCACGACATCATCCTGGACCGCGTGTACGTCCACGGGAGGCCGGCCGTCACGCTTCGCCGGTGCATCGCCTTGAACGGCGCATCCGTGGCTGTCATCGACTCCTATATCACCGACGCGCACCACCGGACGTTTGATACCCAGGCGATCATGGGCTGGAACGGGCCCGGCCCCTTCAAGATCGTCAACAACTACCTCGAAGGCGCCGGCGAGAACATCATGTTCGGCGGCGCGGACCCGGCGATCACGAATCTCGTGCCCTCTGACATCGAGATCAGGGGGAACCACTTCTTCAAGCCGCTCTCCTGGAAAAGCGATGATCCGAGCTACGCCGGCATTCCCTGGGCCGTGAAAAATCTCTTCGAACTCAAAAACGCCCAGCGGGTTCTGCTCGATGGGAACGTCTTCGAGAACAACTGGGTGGCTGCGCAGAATGGTTTCGCGATCCTCTTTACACCCCGTAACCAGGAAGGCACCGCGCCGTGGTCCGTAGTGCAGGATGTGACGTTTACCCGCAACATCGTGCGGCATGCCCCAGCAGCGATCCTGACGCACGGCACCGATCCCGATTCCACGATCACGCGCCAGACCGCGCGAATTCTCGTCAAGGACAACGTGTTCGACGATATCGGAGCGGCCCGCTGGGGACGCGACACATATCCAGGGACAGGGTTCAACTTTTACACCGGGGCCGCGAACGTCACTGTCGATCACAACACCCTGTTGAATACCGGACCTGCCGTCTATGGGGATGTTTCGGCCAATGCCGGCTTCGTCTACCGCAACAATATCTCGCCGTACAACACCGGTACCGCCAACTACGGACTGTGTTGTAGCGGGGTCATGGACGACACCTATGGCATCGGCGGGAGGGGTACGACCGGAAACGCCAACCTCACCTTACGCACCTACTTTCCCGGCGCGATCTTCGCAAGGAATGTCTTCGCGGGCGGCGGAAGCTCGACGAACTGGCCGGTGGATAATTTCTTCCCCGCCGGGCTCGATGCCGTGGGGTTCGTCGACCGCACGGGTGGTGACTATCGCCTCAGCGCGACGAGCCCCTACAAGAACGCCGGCACAGACGGGAAAGACCCGGGAGCGGATATCGACGCCCTCAACCTCGCCACGGTGTGTGTCGTGGGCGGGGCTTGCGCGCCGCCGCCTGACGTCACGCCGCCCACGGTGTCGATTACGGCGCCCACCGCGGGCGCGACGGTCGCGGGCAACGTCACCGTGTCAGCCAGCGCCTCAGACAACGTGGGCGTGGCGGGAGTTCAGTTCAAGCTGGACGGCGCCAACCTCGGCGCCGAAGTCAGCGTGCCGCCGTACACCGTCGTCTGGCCGACAACGCTGGTCCCCAACGGGACCCACCGGCTCGCTGCCATGGCCCACGATGCAGCCGGCAACGCCGCCACCTCCGCCCTGGTCACCGTGACCGTCAGCAATCTCGATTCGACCCCGCCCACCGTGACCATCACGTCGCCCACGTCCGATCCGAGCTACACTACGAGCGCCACCTCTCTGACGCTCGCGGGGACTGCATCGGATAACGTCGGGGTGACGCAGGTGACGTGGGAGAACGTTCGAGGCGGCGGCGGGACGGCCAGCGGAACGACGAGCTGGGTGGCGAGCGGGGTCGTTCTCCAGCCCGGGACGAACGCCCTGACGGTCAGGGCGCGAGACGCCGCCGGCAACACCAGAACCGCCAGCTTGACGGTGACGGTGACGCCGACGGAGACGTTCACGTTCACCGATGACCCGCTCACGACTCAGACCACGCTCGTTCGGGCGGTGCACATCCTGGAGCTGCGGGCGGCCCTTGACAGCGTCCGCGTCGCGCGCGGGCTGCCGGCCTTCGGCTGGACCGATCCCACGCCCACGCCCGGGAGCACCCTGACCAAAGCGCTGCATTTGACGGAGCTGCGAACGGCGCTGAACGAGGCGTATCAGGCGGCGGGCCGGGTTCCCCCCACCTACACCGATCCCACCGTGGTGGCCGGAGTGACCGTCATCAAGACCTTCCATCTGAACGAGCTCCGCGCCGCCGTCCGCGCCCTCTAAACCTGCCGCCCGTCGAATGGCTCGAAGACGGCGCCGAGGCCGTACGGTCTTCGAGGCGGCCTCCCGCGCCTCGGGGAGGATTCGCGTCGTCGACTACCGTGCCGAGCGCCGGCTCATCGTCAACGGTGAGATCCTGTCTGTCTACCCGCTGGACGGCGACTGGTCACGGGTACGCCGCGAATACTGGTGGCGCGCCCTCGCCGTGACGGCGCTGCCACGGCGCCCGTCGGTGCTGCTGGTCGGGCTCGGTGGGGGCACCCAGATCCACTTGCTGCATTCCCTCACCCGGCCGCGCCTGATCACGGTGATCGAGCGCGACCACGTGATCGCGCGCGTCGCGGGCGACTGGTTCGGCCTCGACACGGCGGGGCCGCTGGAGATCCTCTGCGCCGACGCGATGGTGGCGGTACGCGGGCTCGCGCGCGAGCGCCGGCGGTTCGACTTCGTCATGGAGGACGTCGCGTACGGGGATACGCCGGAGCGGGCCGCCCGGCTGGCGCTCGGGCTCGCGCCCCTCGTGGCGCCGCGCGGGACGCTCGTGGTCAACCGCCACCGCCGCGCCGGCGCGCGCGGCCTGGCTCGGGTGCTCCGCGCGCGCTTCGGGGAAGTCCGCCTCCGCCATGTACGGCGCGGAGGAGAGAACGTGCTGATCTGCGCTCGGCGCCCGCTCAGGCCGGCCTGAGGCGCTTGTACCGGAGGCGGTGGGGGCGGTCGGCCTCGGCGCCGAGGCGCTTCCTCCGATCGGCCTCGTAGTCAGCGTAGCCGCCCTCGACCCAGACCACCCGGCCCTCGTCCTCGAAGGCCAGCATGTGCGTGGCGATCCGGTCGAGGAACCAGCGGTCGTGGCTGATCACCACGGCGCATCCGGCGAAGTCGAGCAGGGCCTCCTCGAGCGCGCGCAGCGTGTCCACGTCGAGGTCGTTCGTCGGCTCGTCGAGCAGCAGGAGGTTCGCGCCGCTCCGGAGCACGGTGGCCAGGTGCAGCCGGTTGCGCTCGCCCCCCGAGAGGTCGGCCACGCGCTTTTGCTGGTCGCTTCCCTTGAAGTTGAACGAGGCGACGTAGGCACGCGACGGCACCGTCCGGCCGCCGAGCGTCAGCGTGTCGGCGCCGCCCGCGATCGCCTCCCACACGGTCTTCGCGGGATCGAGCGCGTCGCGACTCTGATCCACGTAGGCGAGCCGCACCGTCTCGCCGATCCGGAGCGCGCCCGCGTCGGGCTTCTCCTGACCGGTGATCATGCGGAAGAGCGTCGTCTTGCCCGCGCCGTTCGCACCGATGACGCCGACGAGCCCGCCCCGGGGAAGCTTGAACGAGAGGCCGTCGATCAGAACGCGGTCGCCGTAGGACTTCGTCACGTGGTCGGCCTCGACGACCAGGTCGCCGAGCCGGGGCCCCGGCGGGATCGCGATCTCGAGCGCCACGGCGCGCTCGGCGGAGGACTCCGCAAGGAGCGCTTCGTAGTTGCTGAGGCGCGCCTTGCTCTTGGCCTGGCGGGCGCGCGGCGCCATCCGGACCCACTCGAGCTCGCGCTCGAGGGTACGCCGGCGCGCCAGGTCCGCCTTCTCCTCCTGCTCGAGGCGCCGGCGCTTCTGCTCGAGCCAGGAGGAGTAGTTGCCCTCCCACGGGATCCCGTGACCCCGGTCGAGCTCGAGGATCCACCCAGCGACGTTGTCGAGGAAGTACCGGTCGTGGGTGATCGCCACGACCGTCCCGGGATACTCCTTGAGGAACCGCTCGAGCCACGCGACGGATTCTGCGTCGAGGTGGTTCGTCGGTTCGTCGAGGAGCAGCATGTCGGGGCGCGAGAGGAGGAGCCGGCAGAGCGCGACCCGCCGACGCTCGCCGCCCGAGATCTTCGTCACGGCCATGTCGCCCGGCGGCACGCGGAGTGCGTCCATGGCGAGCTCGACCGTGCGGTCCAGGTCCCACGCGTTCGTCGCGTCGATCTGGTCCTGTAACCGCGCCTGCTCGGCGAGCAACTTCTCCATCTCGTCGGCCTCCAGCGGTTCGCCGAGCCGCGCGCTCACGGCTTCGAAGCGCGTGAGGAGCGCGCGGGTCCCGGCCACGCCCTCCTCGATGTTGCCCCGCACGTCCTTCGCCGGATCGAGCTGGGGCTCCTGCGGGAGGTGGCCGATCCTGAGCCCCTCGGCGGGAAACGCCTCCCCGAGGAAATCCCGGTCGACCCCGGCCATGATCCGCAGCAGCGTCGACTTCCCCGCGCCGTTTGCGCCGAGGACGCCGATCTTGGCTCCGTGGAAGAACGACAGCCAGATGCCGCGCAGGATTTCCCGCTTGGGCGGGACGACCTTGCGCAGGTCCTTCATGACGAACGCGTACTCGCCCGCCATCTACTGGACCCCGAGAAGCCTCCGGTGCTCGGGCATCATGCACCGATCCTGCACCACGCGGATGCCGGCGCGGGCCAGCATCGCGGCCGCACCGTCGTGCCGGATGCCGAGCTGGAACCACACCGCCGTCGGTCGCCAGGGAAGGACCAGGATCTCGCGCGCGTGGTCCGGCAGGTACGCCGGCCGGCGAAAGATCTCGATCACGTCGGCGGGCTCGCCGAGATCGGCGAGTCGGGCCACCGCGGTGGCGTCGTGCACCGAGCGCCCGACGAGCTTCGGGTTCACGGGTCGGATGCGGTAGCCGCGCGCGCGGAGGTAGGCCGGCACGAAATACGCGGGCTCCGCGGGGCTCGCCTTGGCGCCCAGGACCGCGACGGTCTTCGCCTCCCGGAGAATCGCGGCGAGACCCGCGTCGTCGTCGATCAGGTTCGCTCGCCAGGCAATCATCGATTCCGAGCCTCTCACGCCGGCCCGAGCGCTGCAACGATCTCGTCGCCGAACGTCTCGACGCGCCAGCGCCGCACGCTGTCCACGCGGGCGAGCTCGCTGAGGTCGCGCGGGCCCGCGAGGGCGATCGCCGTGATCAACCGGTTCGGCAGGAGGAGTCCGGGCTCGAGGCCGAAGCGCGGAGCCGCCGGGCCGCGCCACTGCTTGAGCCGCTCGATGCGCCGCTCCGCGGCGGCCGCGATCCTGGGCCGCGGGCGGGGCTCGATCCGTGGCAGCTCGTCGGCGGGCCGCACGAGCGCACGGGCGACGGCCTCGAGGATGGCGTCGCCCCAGCGCGCGATCACCTTCGGAGTGCAGCCCGAAACCTGGGCGAGCGCCTCCCGGTCTCCCGGCGCGGCGCCGGCCAGACGCACGAGCGTCTCCTCGGACAGGATCTTGAACGGCGGACGGTCGTGCGCGCGGGCCAACCGCTCGCGGAGCGCGTAGAGCTCCCTGGCCACCGCGAGACCGCGTGGCGGGAGCTCGCGCGCCCCCTTGAGCCTCGCGAACGCGTGCGGGTCTTCGACGCGCTCGGCGACCGGCTGGGCGGCCAGCGTCGCGCATTCCTCGTCCACCCAGGCGAGCCGTCCGGAGCGCTTGAGCTCGTCTACGAGCCGGCTCTTGAGTGGAAGCAGGTGGACGACGTCAGCGGCGGCGTAGTCGAGCTGTGCCGCCGTGAGCGGACGCACCGACCAGTCGTCCTTCTGCCGCGAGGGCGGGAGCCGCGCGCCGAGGTACCGGTCGAGGAGGACGTCGAGACCGAGCGCGGGGGCACCCAGGAAGCGCGCCGCGACGGCGGTGTCGAAGAGCGAGACGAACCGGAAGCCATACCGGCGCTTGAGGTGCGTGAGGTCGTTGTCGCCGGCGTGGAGCACGGTCGTGATCCCGGGCTCGGCGAAGACCCTCGCCAGTGGCGAGAGGTCGTCGACCGCGAGCGGGTCGAGGAGCCAGACGTCGCCCGACGCGCTGGCGAGCTGGACCAGCGCGAGTCGCTCGGGATAGTGGTGGAGGCTGTCGCCCTCCGTGTCCAGGGCCAGCTCCGCCGACCCGGCCAACCGCTCGGCGGCCCGGCGGAGGTCGGCGGGGGTCTGGATCCAGCGCGCGGGGATCGTGGTCAGGGCTTCCGCTGGCGGATCGCCTGCTCCATCCGCTCGAATCGCCGGCGGAGGGGCTCGAGCCCCTCGTCGTGGGTGATCACGTAGAGCGCGTTCCGGAAGATCGCCTGGAGAACCATCTCGGCCACCGTCTCGGGCGCCAGCGACCGGCCCATCAGCTCCACGGGCTCGGCCTGGGAGGGGCGGTCGTTCCTGAGGTGCGCGGGACGGTTCCGCTCGCTCGCGCGGATACGAGTGGAGACGCCCATCGGACACAGCACGGAGACGCCGATCGCGTAGGGCTTGAGGTCCTTCGCGAGCGTCTCGGAGAGACCGACGACCGCGTACTTCGAGGCATTGTAGATGCCGAGCCCGCGCGTCGCGACGAGCCCGGCCATCGACGCCGTGTTGACGATGTGCCCCGGCTCCTTCTGCGCGATCATGCGCGGCAGGAACGCCTCGAGCCCGTGGATGACTCCCCAGAGGTTCACCCCGAGCACCCACTGCCAGTCCCGGTGCGTGGCCGTCTCGAGCCCGCCCCAGAGCGCGACCCCCGCATTGTTGCAAAGCACGTGGACCCGGCCGAAGGCGTCGAAGGCGCGCCCGGCGAGGGCCTGGACCGAGGCGAGGTCGGTGACGTCGGTGCGCACCGCGAGCGCCTCACCGCCGCGCGACCGGATCGGCCCCACGACCTCCGCCATCCCCGCCTCGTCGAGGTCGGCGACCACCACGCGGGCGCCTTCGCGCGCGAACGCCTCCGCCAGCGCGCGGCCGATGCCGGAGGCACCGCCCGTTACCACGCCGACCCGTCCTCTCAGTGAGTCCACCGCCACGCCTCCTCTGCGCTCAGACGCTGAGCGTAGCCGCGCGCGTCGCCCGGGTCAATGTAGCGGGGGCCGCGAGCCCGGGGCGATCGGTGGGGGTGCGAAGCCGCAGGGCGCGAGGCGAGCCTGTGCGAATCGGCCTGCCCCAGGTGCGCGGGGCTTCATTGGACCGAGGGCCGCGAGCCCGACACGCCCCGTGGGTGGCCTGCCCCAGGTGCGCGGGGCTTCATTGGACCGAGGGCCACGAGCCCGACACGCCCCGTGGGTGGCCTGCCCCAGGTGCGCGGGGCTTGATTGGACCGAGGGCCACGAGCCCGACACGCCCCGTGGGTGGCCTGCCCCAGGTGCGCGGGGCTTGATTGGACCGAGGGCCGCGAGCCCGACACGCCCCGTGGGTGGCCTGCCCCAGGTGCGCGGGGCTTCGATGCGACGTGGTAGGATGCCCCGGCAACTTCCCGGGAGGCGCTCGATGGCGAAAGAGATTTCGATCGTGCACCACGCGGACCGGCGCACCGACGTGGTCATGCCGTACGCGCCCGGCATCGTCGTCCGCCGCGGCTGCCTGGTCTTTCTCTCGGGCGTCACGGCCGCGGCCGTCTACCACAGCCACCCCCATCGCGACGAGGAGTTCGACCTGCCGGCCACGATGGAGGCGCAGGCAGTGCGCGCGATGGAAAACCTCAAGAAGACGCTCGAGGCGGCGGGCTGCACGCTCGGCGATCTCGTCGCGGCCACGCGGTATCTCACCAACGTCGGCGAGCAGGATGACCTGAACCGGGTATGGGCGCGCTACCTCCGCGGCCATCTGCCCGCCACGACGACCGTCGAGGTCTCGCGGCTGGCGACGCACGCACGGTGCAAGCTCGAGATCAGCGCGATCGCGGTCGCCGACACCGAGGCGCGCCGATGACCCTCGGCTTCGTCGGGCTCGGCGTAATGGGAGGGCGCATGGCGAAGCGGCTTCTCGACGCCGGTCACCGCGTGATCGGCTACAACCGCACGCGCGCAAAGGCCCGCTGGCTCGCCGACGCCGGGTTGCGCCTGGCGGACTCACCGCGCGAGGTCGCCGCGCAGGCAGACGTCGTCTTTACGATGGTGACCGACTCGCCGGCCCTCGACGCGGTCTGCCGCGGTCCGGACGGCATCCTCGCGGGGCTCCGGCGAGACGCCGTGCACGTCGAGATGAGCACGGTGAGCCCGGAGGCGGTACGGACCCTGGCCGACGAGGCCGCGACGCGGGGCGCCCACCTCCTCGACGCGCCGGTGTCCGGCTCGCCCGCCACGCTCGAGGCGGGCCAGCTCTCGTTCATGGTTGGCGGCGACCCCGCGACGCTCGAGCGGGTGCGGCCCTACCTGGCCGCGATCGGCCCGGGCCTCACGCACGTCGGTCCGGTCGGGCTCGCGAAGGCGATGAAGGTCGCAATCAACCAGGGGCTCGCTGTTCAGATGGTCGCCTTCGCGGAGGCGGTGCTGCTCGCCGAGAAGGCGGGGATCGCGCGCGAACGCGCGGTGGAGGCGCTGCTCAAGAGCGTCCTGGCTTCGCCCATGGTGAAGTACCGGGGCCCATTCGTGCTCGGCATGCCCGCCGAGGCGTGGTTCGACGTGGGGATGATGCAGAAGGACCTCAAGCTCGCGCTCGACCTCGGCCGCACGACCGGAGTGCCGCTGCCGAGCGTGGCGGTCGCCAACGAGCTCCTCACCGCGGCCCGCGGGATGGAGCTCGGGCGCTACGACTTCGCCGTCGTCTTCGACGTGCTCGCCGCGATGAGCGGGCTCGCGCCGAGTGCCAAGGCGTGACGCGCGTCAGCGCGGCGTGAGGGTCGCGCGGCCGGAGGCCGCGTCCACGGTCAGGGTGAACGCGTCGAGGGCGTCCCGGCCGAGGAGACCGTCGACGGGCTCGGCGTGGCCCACGGACGGCAGCGCGTGGACGATGACGGTGAGCGGCCCGATCCGGGCGCCCGCGATGTCGAGCAACGGCACGATCACGAGGGTCGCCGTCGTGACACCGGTCGCCCCCACGATCTGGGTCGGTCGTCCGCTCCCGCCGTCGAGTCCCGCGCGCTCGATCACCGATGGCGAGAGGACCGTGCGATCGGCGCCCGTGTCCACGACCAGCGTGAGCGGCACGCCATTGAGGCGCGCGGCCACGGTGATCGGGGCCCCGGGATCGACCCGGAGCTCGGTGGGCTCGAGCCCGCGCGCCGCCGCGGGGCGTGGCTGCGGGGCGCTCAAGAGCTCGGCGGCGTCGCGGTAGGCCGAGGGGATCGCGTCGAGGTCGGCGGTGTAGTGCACCGTCCCCTCGCCATCGGTCCACCGGTAGAGCTGGGCGGCCGCCGCCGACGTGACGGTGAGGCAGACGGCGAGCGCCGCGGCCCAGACCCTCAACGCGTCAATCCTCCACCGGCATCGTCACGGGCTCGCCGGCCCCGTAGAAATACGCGCCGCGGCCAGCCGCGGCACCGACGACCGCGATGTCGAAACACGTCGGCTCCTCGACCACGGGCACGGGCAGGTCCGGGTGGTCCGCGAGCCACGCGAGCTCGGGATGGGCCGTCGCCATCGCCTTCGGCTCCTTGTTCAGGATCATCGTCCTGAACGGCAGGCGCGCGGCGCGGTAGAGCGCCGCCTGGATCTCGCGGCGCCCCCAGCCCGCCTTGGCGAAGACCTGCGCGTGCTCCGGGCAGATGAAGAGCGTGTTGTGCTCCTTCTCCTCGGTCTTCGACCGGGGGTCCGCCCGCCGGCCGATGAGCCAGAGGCCGGTGCCGACCTGCGCCACGTTGGTGGCCGCCGTCGCGAAGACCTGGACGAGGTCGTCGGGCGCCGTGGACCGAAAGTCGTGGAGCTCGCAGATGCCGTAGACGAAGTGCACCGTGACCGTGGACGCGTCCCGCGCGAAGCCCCGCGAGACGTGATACGGTTCCCACGGGCTCTCGGCCTCGTTCTCCGCACAGCAAAGACTGTACTTGAGCGGCGAGCCGATCGTGTCCATGTCCGACACGCCGACGTAGGTGTGGCCGACGTTCATCATGGTGAGCCGCACGGCGCGGCCCAGGACGGTGTTGCTCGCCGACGGCGCTCCCGGGCCGAGCGCGCACATCCCCGAGTTCAGGTTGGCCGCCCGGCCCTTCGGCCCGTTGACGAGCACGAGGGGCGCGTGGGGGCCCGTCGACATCGCCTTGTTGCGGATGTACATCTTCGGCTCCGCGAGGCAGCGGACCGCCGCGATCAAGAGCGGCAGGTGCTCGGGACCGCAACCCGCCATCACTGCATTGATCGCGAGCTTCTCGACGGTGGCGATGCCGAAGCCCGGCTCGAGCGTCGCGATGGGGTCGGCGGGGCCACGGCGGGTCGACCGGAGCAGCGCCGCCACGGCGCGCTCGGTCGGCGGCACGAGCGGAAATCCGTCGGACCAGCCACGCGCAAGGAAGTCAGTCTGCATTCGCCCCCACGCATCGAGGAGGTCATCGCCGTCGTAGCGGAGTCGCTCGTCGAGCGGGGGGCGCTCGACGGCCTTCGGCGCTTCGACGGGCCGCGTGAGGCCCGCCTGGACCTGGTCGAACGCCCGCTCGGCCATCCCCTGGATGTCACGCGGCGTCTGGTTGGTGAACGGCAGCGGCACGACCGCGAGCGGCAGGCCCGCCAGGCCGAAGCTCGCGGCACTCCGGTGCGCGTCGTGCACGAACGTCTGCGCGGTGAAGAGCACGGTCGGGATCCCCCGCCGCTCCAGCTCGACCATGTCGTGGGCCCCCCACGACGTGCACGACCCTCAGTCCGCTGTCGTGCCGACCACCGCGTCGACTTCCGCCGCGATGCGATCGGCGTCTTCCGCGGTGCAGTGGCGCATGAGCCAGCCGACCGAGCCCGTGTACCGCCGGAACGTCGTCCCCCCGAACTTCTCGCGCAGGAGCGCCTCCGTCCGGTCCAGCGCGGCGTCGCCGCCCGCCTTCATGTTCCAGTAGAGGCCGATCGTGGCGCCCTCGAGCGTCGGGAGCCGGGGCGCCGGCTTCACCGAGTGCTCGACCGTCTTCGCCACGGGGTTCAGGATCTCGAGGCGTGCCATGGTCCGCCCTCCTACAGGATGACTTTCCGGGCGCGGAGCTCGGCGATCCGGCCGGCACTGTAGCCGTGCTCGGCGAGCACCTGGTCGGTGTGCTCGCCCTGGAGCGGAGCCGGCGTGCGAACACCCGGCCGCATGCCCGAGAACTTCACCGGGGTGCCGACGACGGGGATCGCGCCGAGCCGTGGATGCACGACCCGCTCGATCAGCTCGCGCGCCGCGGTCTGCGGGTCCTGCATCACCTGGTCCACCGTGTTCACGGGCGTGGCGGGGACGCCGGCCTCCTCGAGGATCCCGAGCAGCGGCTCCCGCTCGTGCGTCGCGATCGCCTGCTCGAGCTCCGCCTCCAGCTCCTTCCGGTGTCGCACGCGCTCGATGTTGCTGGCGAAGCGTGGGTCCGTCGCCATCCACGCGAGCCCGAGGGCCGGGACCAGCCGCTGCCAGAACCGGTCGTTGGCGCCCGCGATGAACACCCACTGGCCGTCGCGGCAGCGGAAGTTCCGGTAGGGCGAGAGCGACGGGTGGGACGAGCCGAGCGCCCTGGGGACGGCGCCGGTGAGCAGATAGCCCTCGGCGTGGTAGTTCAGGAGCGCCACGGCGGTCTCGAGGAGCGAGGCGTCCAGCCGCTGCCCGAGACCCGTCCGCTCCCGGTGGAGCAGCGCGTTCACGACCCCGAATGCGCAGAGGATGCCCGTCGTCAGGTCGAGGAACGAGACGCCGCAGCGGACGGGCGGGCCGTCGGGCTCGCCCGTAATCGACATGATGCCGCTGAAGGCCTGCATGAGCGCCTCGTAGCCGGCGCCGTCGGCGCGGGGTCCCGTGCGCCCGAAGGCCGAGATCGAGCAGTAGACGAGCCGCGGGTTGACGGCCGCGAGCGTCTCGTAGCCCAGACCGAACGACTCCATCGTCCCCGTCCGGAAGTTCTCGATCAGGACGTCGCTCCGGCGCACGAGAGTCGTCAGCACCTCGGCGCCCTCCGCCGACTTGAGGTCGAGCGTGATCGCGCGCTTGTTGCGGTTGATGACGAGGTACGCCGCCGACTCGCCCTCCTTGTGGGGCGGCCAGGTGCGCGACTCGTCGCCCGGGCCCGTGTCCTCCACTTTGATGACGTCGGCGCCCAGGTCCGCGAGCAGCATGCCGCAGAAGGGGCCGGCCAGGACGCGCGAGCAATCGATGACACGGATGCCGTCGAGCGCGAGGGTCGGGCTCGTCATGTGCGCTACTATACCTCTATGTCGACCCTTCGCGACGCGCTCCGCCAGAAGATCCTCGTCCTCGACGGGGCCATGGGCACCATGATTCAGGCGGCGGGGCTCCGCGCCGAAGACTTCGGGGGCGCCCGGTACGAAGGCTGTAACGAGTATCTGACCCTGACGCGACCCGACGTCATTCGGGAGGTCCATGCGGCGTATCTGGAGGCCGGCGCCGATCTCATCTCGACCAACACGTTCGGCTGTGCGCCGTACGTCCTCGGCGAGTACGGCCTCGCCGAGCGGGCCTACGAGATCGCGCGGGCCGCGGCCCGCCTCGCGCGCGAGGTCGCCGGGACGCGATTCGTCGTTGGCGCCATGGGTCCGGGGACGCGCTCGATCTCCGTCACGCGCAACGTCACCTTCGACGAGGTGCGGGAGGCGTACGCGGTCCAGGCGCGCGGCCTGCTCGACGGCGGCGTGGACGCGCTCCTGCTCGAGACCCAGCAGGACACGCTGAACGTGAAGGCCGCCGCCATCGGCGTCCGCCATGCCATGCGCGAGGCCGGCGTGGATCGGCCGCTCATGGTCAGCGGCACGATCGAGCCGACGGGCACGATGCTGGCGGGCCAGGGCGTGGAAGCGCTCTACGTCGCGCTCGAGCACCTCGACCTCTTCGCGATCGGCCTGAACTGCGCGACCGGCCCCGAGTTCATGACCGACCACCTCCGAACGCTCGCGGCGATGGCCACCCGCTTTGTCAGCGTCTACCCGAACGCGGGGCTGCCGGACGAGCGCGGCCAATACGCCGAGACGCCCACGAGCCTCGCGTTCAAGATGCGGCGCTTCGTAGACGAGGGGTGGGTCAACATCGTCGGCGGCTGCTGTGGCACCACGCCGGCTCACACCCGAGCCCTCCGGGCGCTGGTGACGGGGCGTCCGCCGCGGGTCCCCGCGCCCCGGGAGCCCCAGGCGGTGAGCGGCATCGAGGCCGTCTATCCGACCGACGACAATCGCCCGCTCTTCGTGGGCGAGCGCACGAACGTCATCGGCTCGCGTCGCTTCAAGGAGCTGATCGTCGCGGAGCAGTTCGAGGAGGCCGCCGAGATCGGTCGGGCCCAGGTGCGGAACAGCGCCCAGGTCCTCGACGTCTGCCTCGCCAACCCCGACCGCGACGAGGCGGCGGACATGGATCGGTTTATGGCGCAGCTCACGCGCAAGGTGAAGGTCCCGCTCATGATCGACTCCACCGACGCGCGGGTCATCGAGCTGGCGCTCCGCCACTGCCAGGGCAAGGCGATCGTGAACTCGGTCAACCTCGAGGACGGCGAGGAGCGGTTCGCGAAGGTTGTCCCGCTGCTCCGGACCTACGGCGGGGCCGTGGTGGTCGGCACGATCGACGAGGACAAGCGTCAGGGCATGGCGGTGACGCGTGCGCGCAAGCTCGCGATCGCCGAACGCAGCCACGACCTGCTCACGAGGAAGTACGGCGTGCCCGCTCGCGACCTGATCTTCGACGCGCTGGTCTTCCCGGTCGGCACGGGCGACGCAAACTATATCGGCTCGGCCGTCGAGACGATCGAGGGCATCCGCGCGATCAAGGCGCGCTTTCCGGAATGCAAGACGATCCTGGGCATCTCGAACGTGTCCTTCGGCCTCCCCCTGGCGGGTCGCGAGGTCCTGAACTCCGTCTTCCTCTACCACGCGACGAAGGCCGGACTCGACTGCGCGATCGTGAACACGGAACGGCTCGAACGCTACCCCTCGATCCCCGAGGCGGAGCGGCTTCTCGCTGAGGACCTCATCTTCGGGCGTGGCGCCGACCCGGTGGCGGCGTTCGCGGCATACTTCCGAGAGAAGAAGAAGGTGCCCGCGGCAGCGACACGCGCGCGCTCGCTCGACGAGCGGCTCGCGGGCTACATCGTCGAGGGCAGCCGCGACGGCCTCATCGACGACCTGAACACGAAGCTCAGCGAGGCGGCGCCGCTCGACATCATCAACGGTCCGCTCATGCGCGGCATGGAGGAGGTCGGTCGCCTCTTCAACGACAACCAGCTCATCGTCGCCGAGGTGCTCCAGTCCGCGGAGGCGATGAAGACCGCGGTCTCGCACCTCGAGCGGTTCATGGAGAAGGCCGAGTCGGCGACCCGGGGCACGATCGTGCTCGCCACCGTGAAGGGCGACGTGCACGACATCGGCAAGAACCTCGTCGAGATCATCCTGTCGAACAACGGGTACCGGATCATCAACCTCGGGATCAAGGTGCCGCCGGAGGAGCTGATCGCTGCGTACCACACCCACAAGCCGGACGCGCTGGGCCTCTCGGGGCTCCTCGTGAAGTCCGCGCAACAGATGGTGGTGACCGCTCAGGACCTCCGGGCCGCGGGGATCGACCTCCCGCTCTTCGTGGGTGGCGCCGCACTGACGAAGAAGTTCACCGCGACGCGGATCGCCCCCGAGTACGGCGGTCTCACCCTCTACGCGAAGGACGCGATGGAGGGGCTCGACCTGGCGAACCACCTCTTCTCGGCCGTCACGCGCGACCGCCTCGTCGAGCGCGTGCGCGCGGAGCAGGCCGCCCTCACCGCGGGGATCCCGGCGGGCGGCGAGGTCGCGCGCCCCGTCGCCACGCCGGAGCGACCGCGGGCGCGCCTCGAGCCGGTCCCCGTCCCGACCCCGCCGGACCTCGAGCCCCACCTCCTCCGCGACGTGCCGCTCGCCCACATCTACCCGTACCTCAACCTCCAGATGCTCTACGGGAAGCACCTCGGCCTGCGGGGGGTCGTCGAGCGGCTCCTCGCCGGCGGCGATCCGAAGGCGCTCGAGCTCCACGAGACCGTGGAGCGGCTCAAGCGCGACGCGGTGGCCGAGCGGCTACTGAAGGCCCACGGCGTCTATCGCTGGTACCGGGCGCGCGCGGCCGGCGACGCGGTGGTCGTCCTCGACCCCGCGGGACGGGAGCTCGCGCGCTTCGAGTTCCCCCGTCAGGCGGACGGTGAGCGCCTCTGCCTCGCCGATTACCTCCGGGACGACGTGGACGACTTCGTCGCTCTCTTCGCCGTGAACTGTGGTCAGGGCGTGCGGGAGCTCACGGCCCGGTGGAAGGATCGGGGCGAGTACGTCCGGTCTCACGCCCTTGCGGCGCTCGCGATCGAGTGCGCGGAGGCGTTCGCCGAGATGCTGCACGCGCGTCTTCGGACGCTCTGGGGGTTTCCGGACCCGCCCGACCTCCCGATCAGTGAGAAACTCAAGGGCCGGTACCGCGGGATCCGCGTCTCCTTCGGCTACCCGGCATGCCCGAACCTCGCGGACCAGCAGATCCTCTTCCGCCTGCTCGAGCCCGACGCGATCGGCCTGCGCCTCACGGAGGGCTTCATGATGGACCCGGAGGCGTCGGTGTCGGCGCTCGTCTTCCACCATCCCGCCGCGAAATACTTCAAGGCCGAGTGAGGCTGGGGGCCGGGAGGCCCCCAGCCGGATGCGGGCAACCAAAAATCAACGGGCCCGGACCGATGATCTGGTCCGGGCCCGCCGTGGATGCGAGGAGTAGGCGATGACTAGAACTTGATCTCGAGCCGCACCGTCGGCCAACCGAGCGACCGCTCGCTGCCCTCGATCCCGACCGAGCTCCAGTCGTCAGTCATATAGTACGAGTCCTGATACCGCCGCGGCTTCAGTTGGTTCCCACGCTTGTCGAGGCCGTACGGCAGCCGGAACTTCCCACTGAATTTGAACGCAGGGTCACTCGAGCCCTGCTGGCCGTCGTGGTCCGCATCGATGAACACGACGCCGTTCGTGAGGTAGCCGATCGGCGCCTTGCCCGCGAACGGCAGCGAGAGGTCCGCGTCACCGCCGAACCAGCCGGTCATCACGACAAACTCCGGGGCATCGTGCTTGTTGTCGCCCTGCACCACAACCGCGAATTTGCCGCTCACCGTCCCCGTGCCGGCCTTGGGCCCGCCGAGCCAGAGATCGTCAGCGCCTGTCGCGTTCACCGTGCAGTTCTTGGCGCCGGGCGCGATGACCAGCACTTCCCAGGGGCAGAGCGGGGTGCCGATCTGCGCGGTTCCGGAAAGCTGGGCCACCGCGCTGCGGCGGGCGGCGTTCGCGAGCGAGACCGTCGGGACGCCGTACTGGTCCAGGAGGTACATATCCTCGGTGACCTCGTACAGGACGAGGCCGACACCCTGCGCGACCCCGCCCGCCAGCGCCGGCGCCGGGCCAACCATCAAGGCCAGCAGAAGAAACAGCAGCGACGCTGTGGTCCACATCGTTGTGCTGCGCCAGTTGAACGCTTTCATTGCCTTATCTCCTCGTCCACGATGTCTGTTGATCATCTGTCGCATCCTGGACTGGAGGAATTGCAACGCCGAGGCCAATCGTCGACGTAAGGCAACACGTGGATTTTATGAGCGTTTTGGGCTAAATTTCCGGATTGTCGACGGTCTTTGCGGTCCGCTTCTTACCACATCGACTTGCAACGGCACGTGGACGAAAAATTTCCAGGTGAGTCACCGACCGGGACGCGCGATCAAGAATCCGGAAACGATCCCGGTCCGGGCCAGCGCGGGAAGGGACTACTCGTCGCCGTCGGTGACCGCGGCGCTCGGCTTTGCCGGAAGCTTCACGACGAAGTTCGAGCCGCGGCCGACCTCGCTCGTGACCTCGATCGTGCCGCCGTGACTCTGGACGATCCCGAGGCTGACCGGCAGGCCCAGGCCCGTACCGCTCACGTCGGGTTTCGTCGTGAAGAATGGCTCGAAGATCCGATCGAGGTGGTCCGCCGGGATCCCGGTGCCGGTGTCGATGACTTCGACCTGAACCGTTTCGCCGACGAGGGACGATCGGATCGTGAGGGACCCGCCGTCCTTCATGACGTAGACGGCGTTGTTGATGAGGTTCAGGAATACCTGCTTGACGCGTGGCACGTCCACCTCGACGGGCGGGAGCCCGGGCGCGTACTCCTCGACGAGTGTGATCGCGTCGAGCGCGCCCTGGCGACGCACCATGGTGAGCGTCTGCTCGAGCACCACGTTGAGGTCCGTCAGCTGCGGTACGAACTCGCGCTGCCGGCTGAAGTGGAGGAGGTCGCGCACGATGTCGCGGGCGCGTCCCGCTTCCTCCTGGATCAGGTCGAGCTCCTCCCGCATCGGTTCGCCCGGGGGGATGCGCTCGGCCAGATACGACGCGAAGCCCAGCACGCTCGTCAGCGGGTTGTTGATTTCGTGGGCGATGTTGGCGGCCAGCTCGCCGATCGCCGCGAGCTTCGTGGACTGGATCAGCTGTGCCTGGGTCCGCTTGAGCTCGGCCATCTGCTGCTTGACGCCCTCGTACAGGCGCGAGTTCTCGGCCGCCACCGCCGCTTGGAGCGCGATGCCCTCGGCCAGCCGCAGCTCGTCGGTGCTGAATCGGTGGCGGTCCTTGAGCCAGGCGATCGCGAACCCGCCGATGGTCTCCCCCTTCCAGCGCATCGGCTGGATGAGGAGGGACCGGTGGGGCAGGAGTCGGGTGATCGGATGCGCGAAGCGCGGGTCCGCCGTGCTGTCGCTCGAGTAGACCGCCCGATCGTACTTCCCCCACGCCTTCACCATCAGATCCGTCATCACGATCTCGGTGCTCGCGAAGATCTGCAACGCCTCTTTCGGCACGTGGTATCCCACGATCGGCAGGAAGCGGTCCTTGCCCGTGCTCACGAGCCACGCACCGCCGGTGTCGGCGCCCAGCGCGCGCACCAGCGCCCGCGTGGTCCGGCGCAGGACCTCCGTCAACTCGAGGGTCGAGCTCGTGTCGTAGCTCACCGCCAGGAGCGTCTCGGTGTGGCGCAGCCGCTCCTGCGTTTCCTCATAGAGGCGCGCGTTCCGGATCGCCGCCGTCGCCGACGTCGCCAGCGCCTCGCCGAGCGCGACCTCGTCGGGGGCGAAGCTGTGGGGCTCCCGATACCAGACCGTGAGGATCCCGACGAGCTGGTTCTCAAGGAAGAGCGGGAGGCCGAGGAACGACACGAACCCTTCGCTCTGGAGCCAGTCACGGCCCTTGACGCCGGGACGGGAGAGCACGTCGCTCAGGGCGAGGGTCGCCCGATGCTTCACGACCCAGCCGACCAGCCCGTCGTCGTCGTCGTCGGCCGAGTGCTCGGCGGACTGCTTGGGCGTGCGCGTGGTGCCCGCCTGCGCCTCGAGGCGGAAGTGACCAGGCGTGTCCTCCGCGATCAGGATCCGGACGACGTCGGCGCCGAGGCGGGCCCGCACGAGCTCGCTGAGCCGGTGAAGGACCTCCGAGACCTGCAGCGTCCCGGTCAGCAGACGCCCGGCCTCGACGAGACTCTCCTGCTCGGCCGCGCGACGCGTGACGCCCTCGTAGAGGCGTGCGTTCTCGACCGCGATCGCGACCTGGTCGGCGACGATCTTGAGCAGCTGTTCCTCGTCGGCCTTGGCCCCCGGTGGCATGACGTGTCGCGCCACCATCACGCCGAGCTCGCGGCCGCGGACCGTGAGGGGGAGCGTCCACTCGACCTCGGTCCACTCGTCCGGCGCCTCGACGCCGGCGCCCGCAAGCACGCTCCGTGGCTGGTCGCCGGTCTCGCCGCGCACCACGACCTGCAAGGCCGGCGGCCCGGTGAGCTCGACACGGAGGCTGGTCGTACCGATCGCCTCGGCGACCGCCCGGAGGAGCCGCTCGAGCATCTCGGCCACGCCCAACTCCGAGGTGATCCCCTGCACGGCGTGGTGCAGGTCGGCGAGCTGGCTCGCGCGCCGGACGAAGTGCTGGTTGAGCCGCTTGAGCTCCTCGACCTGGTTGAGGAGCCGGTAGACCAACCGCTGGTTGAGCTCGCGGAGATAGACGCCTTCCTCGCGGCCTTCGACGCGCTCGCGCTTGCCCCCGAGGAACTCGGCGACCTGCCGCGGGAACACGTCCACGTTGATCGGTTTCTGGATGTAGCCGTCGCAGCCGGCGACGAGGGTTCGCTGCCGGTCGCCCTGCATCGCGTAGGCGGTCACGGCGATCACCGGGGTCGACGCGAGGTTGGGGAACGACTTCAGGATGGCGACGATCTCGTAGCCGTCGACGCCCGGCAGGTTGATATCGAGGAGGATGAGCGCCGGCTCCTCACGGATCGCCGCCTCGATGCCCGCGAGGCCGTCCTCCGCCTCGACGATGGTGTACCCGGCCGCCTCGAGGACGGCGCGAACCAGCATCCGGTTCTCGCGGTTGTCCTCGATGTAGAGAACCTTCGGCTTCTTGTCGAGCGCGCGTCCCGGCATACGCTCTCCCGTCCTCCTCAGTTCAACGGCAGCGTGAAGTGAAACGTGGATCCCTGGCTCTCACGGCTCTCCGCCCAGATGCGACCACCGTGGAGCTCGACGAACTTCTTGCTGATCGCGAGGCCGAGCCCGGTGCCCCCCGCGCCCCGCGTGACCGGATTGTCCAGCTGCTGGAACGGCTCGAACAAGCGCGCGAGATCCTCCGCGCGGATGCCGATCCCGGTGTCCGACACCTTCACGCGCACGGCCCCCGGCTCGGCCTGCACGCTGACGGCCACCCGACCCTGGGCGGTGAACTTGATCGCGTTCGACAGCAGATTGAGCAGGATCTGCTTCACCTTGGTGCGGTCCGCGACGAGCCGCGGCAGCTCGAGCGGCACGTTCTTCTCGAGCTTGAGCTGCTTCCCGCGCGCGAGCGGCATCGAGGACTCGATGCACTCGTCGATCAGCTCGTGGATGTCGAGCTCCTCGGACATCATCTCCAGCTTCCCCGCCTCGATGCGCGAGAAGTCAAGGATCCCGTTGATGAGCTGGAGCAGATGGGTGCCGCTGTTGTGCACGGAGCGGATGTAGGTCTCCTGGCGCTCGGTCAGGTCGCCGTCGAGGCGGTTCAGCATCACCTTCGAGAACCCGATGATCGAGTTCAGCGGCGTCCGGAGCTCGTGCGACATGCTCGCGAGGAACTGCGACTTCAGCCGACTCGCCTGCATGAGCTGGGCGTTCGAGGCCGACAGCTCCTCGTACAGCCGCGCGTTCTCGAGCGAGATCGCCACCTGGTTCGCGAGCACGGCGAGCACCTCGAGCTCTTGCTCGTCGAAGATCTCACCCGAGAGCTTCTCGCCGACGAGGAGGATGCCGGTGAGCTTGTTCTCGATCTTGAGCGGCACGATGAGGGCCGCGTGGATCTCCTCGAGCTCGCCCTCCGCGGTCTCGAAGTACTCGGCGATCTGGGGGTTGAGCTTGACCTCCTCCTTGACCAGCACGCGGCCCGTCTGGTTGAGCCACTGGACGATGGGGCTGTCGACCGGGACCACGCTGACGCTCACGCCCTCGCCGAGGTTCGTCTCTTCGCGATAGACGACGAACGCGCTCCGCGTCGCGTCGTAGATCATGAGCGCGCAGTGGGTCAGCGGGACACCTCGCACCAGGCCGTGCACGAGGGTCTCCATGAGCCGGCCGAAGTCGAGGATCGTGCTCATACGTTTGCTGAGGTCGAGCAGGGTCTCGTAACACCCGCGGCGCCGGCTGAACATGAGACGTTCGATCGCGCCCTCCAGGCGCTGACCCAGCGGGCTCACGAGCAACGTCATGAGGAAGCCGAGCGGGAGGATCACCCACAGCGGGTTCAGCTGCTCCCAGTCGGCGTACTGCTCGGCCATGACGAGGACCGACGTGAGCACGCCCCAGAGCAGCAGGTAGATCGCGCCCTTCTTCACCGCCACGTTCACGTCGAACAGGCGGTAACGCACGATCGACGTGCCGAGCATCAGCGCGAACACCATGTTCGCCGGGATCCCCATGGGGTAGACGAGATCCGCGGCGGGCACGAAGCGGACGAGGATGAAGCGGGCGAAGTCGATGACCCCGCCGGCGAGGCTCACGAGCGTCCCGAGGAGGATCAGGGTCCCGCGGTTGCGACGGAAGCTCGAATCGACGCCCTTGTACGCCTTCACGAGATGCGAGACGCCGTAGATCAGGAAGAAGTTCAAGTAGACGACGAACAGCGGGTAGAGGAGCCCCGTCACCGGCGCCCATCCCCAGTACGTCTGCGTCACGCCGCGCATGAAGAGGGGGGAGCCGCTCAGGTTGACGACGCTGAAGAAGGCCGCCAGCAGGTAGACGACAACCAGGGAGGAGCGGTGCTGTGTCGTGCTCTCGAGGAAGATCAGGACGAAGTGGTAGTAGAACGCGGGGAGGAGCACGACACCCGCGTGGATCACGACCTCCCAGAACGTCGCCACGGCCTGGTCCGGCGCGCGGCGCAGCATGAACGTTCCCACGTTCCACACCGCCATGCCCGTGACGAAATACGTGAAGACGCGGTTCAGCCGGCTGCCCGGGTTCCGCACGAGCGTGATCACGGCGAGCAGGACGTTCAGGAGGAGCGCGATGAGGGGGAGGAGGCTATGGAGCGTCAAGCGCGTTCCCCCTCGGATTCGGCGAGCGGCAGGTAGGGATTGTCCTTCTTCCGCTGCTCGTCGATCTCGTCCTTCAGGATACCGAACACGAAGACGTCCCAGTACCGGCCGTCCTGGTAGCCGGCCTTGCGAAGCACGCCCTCCTGGTGGAAGCCGTTCCGGCGGAGCGAGTTCGCGCTCAGCGCGTTGTACTCGTAGACCTTGGCCTCGATGCGCCGCAGCCCCAGCACGTCGACTCCATAGTACGAGATGAGCTTGCCCGCCTCCACGCCAAATCCGCGGCGCAGAGCCTTCTGGTCCGTCAGCACGACCTCGAGGAAGGCGTAGCCCTCCAGGAGGTGGATGTTGAAGAGGCGCGCGATGCCGAGCGGCTTCGTCCACCCCCGGTTTGCCTCGACCATGAGGACCACCTGCGTCGTGTCCGTCAGCACGGCGTCGAAGAACGACGGGTCCTTGTCATAGACGTGCTTGTAGGCGTTCAGGAACTCGCTGCCCACCATGCGCTCGACGAACCCGTCCTCGGCCCATCCGGATAAGTACTCGAGGTCCTCGCGCCTGAGCGGGCGGAGGTACACTCGCGGGCCGCGCGAGACGACCCCCTGCCGGTCCGGTTCGCGCCGGCTCTCGCCGGCGAGCGATGTGGACTCCGCGGTCACCCCTCCACCTGCGCGCGTCTGATCCGACGACCCCACGCCACCCGCGTCATTCGCGGGCCCGGGCCCAGGCCAGATGGCTGAGCCCCACCAGGAACGTTGGGTGCCCCTCGAGCACGTCGAAGCCGGCCCGGTCGAGAGCCTCGTGGAACTCGGCCTCGCTCATGTATCGATGGTCGCAGTCGCGGAACCACTCGAAGACTGCGGTCGGTACGAGCCAGCGGAGGGCCCCGACGGCTGCACCGAGCCCCTCCGCGCGACGCACCTCCCGAAACGTCTGGAGGACGCGCGCCGGGCGGTTGTAGGTGAGGAAGATCGCGTGCCCGCCCGGCTTGAGCGCGCGACGCGACGCCGCCAGGAGCGCCGCCGGATCCGGGTGCCAGTAGAGCGTATGCATGCTCACGAGCACGTCGAAGCTGCCCGCGCCAGGCAGCTCGTCGCGCGCGATGTCCAGATGGTGGAAGCTCAGGTTCGGCGCGCTCCCGGTCGAGTGGTGCTTCTCGCGCGCGATCGCGATGAGGTGGCGGACCGCGTCGACGGCCACGACGGTGTAGCCCCGCCGCGCCAGCCGGAGCCCCACGTTCCCGATCCCGCAGGCGATGTCCAGGACCTTGATGGACCGGGGGCTCTGGGTGACCGGGACGGAGCGGGTCACGAGGGAGACGATCTCGTCGATCATCGCCTCGTACGGTCCGAAGCGCGTGACGACGACGTCGTAGGTCATGCCGTACGTCACGGCGATCATGTGCTCCACCGCGGCGCGCACGGGCATGCGGTCGGCGGCTCCGCCGGCCAGCGAGAGCACGCGCTCGGCGAGCGGCCGAAGACGATGCGACGCGAGCTCCTTGCGACTCACCGGCTTAGCCCTCCGTGCCCTTCCGCGCCCAGACCAGGAGGCTGGCGCCGTTCAGGAATGTCCGGCGCATCTCGAGGACCGTGAAGCCCGCGGTGCGCAGATGAGCGGCAAACGTTTCCTCGTCCCAGTAGTGCGGCCCGATCGGCATCCGCGCCGCCTCGAAGATCGAGTTCGGGAGCACCCAGAGCAGACACCTGAGGGCCACGGCGAACCCTTCCCGCTGTCGGATCTCCCGGAGCGTCGACCACTGCCCGACCTGCCGCGTGTGATTCACGAACACGGCGCGCCCGCCCGGCTTGAGCACCCGGCAGGCCTCGCGGAGGAGCGCGTCCGGTGCCGGGTGCACGTACAGGGAATGGATGTTCACGACCTGGTCGAACGCGCCCTCCCTGAACGTGTTTCCACGGGCGAGGTCAGCGTGGCGGAAGGCGACGTTCGAGAGGTGCTTCGCCCGCCGCTTCTCCTTGGCCACCTCGACCAGCGCGCCGTAGGAGTCGAGCCCGGCGACCGTGAATCCGCACTCGGCCAGCAGGCACGTGAAGTTGCCGGGGCCGCACGCGATGTCGAGCACGCGCACCTCGCGCCGGTCGACGGCGGCGGGTACCGACGCCTCGACCAGGGCTCGGACCTCCTCCTGGAGCCGCTGGTATGGGGCGAAGCGCTCGAAGATATAGTCGTACACGACGCCGTACGCGATCGAGAGCATCCGATCGAGGCTCCAGTGGAGGCCACCAAACAGGGAGTTCATGACACCCCCCGCCACTCCCAGGGTCCCGCCCGCCGGGGCACCGGCCTGCATCCCTTCGCCTAGGATTTTCCCGCGAGGACCTTGTCGACCGCCCCGCGCAGCTCCGACGGCGTGAACGGCTTGAGCAGGATGTAGTTGAACCCGAGCCGGGTCGCCTCGTTGATGATGTCAGGCGTCCCGTGCGCCGTCATGAGCATGCACGCCATCTCGGGGCGGATCTGCCGCGCTTGCTCGAGCACCTCGAACCCGTTCATCCCCGGCATCTTGTAGTCCACCACGAGCAGATCGAACGGCTCCCGGCGGACAAGGTCGATCGCCGTCTCGCCTCGGTTCGCGGCCCGGATGGAGTATCCGAGGGCCTGCAGGACGTTGACGCAGAGGATCACAACGGGCCCGGCGTCATCGACCACGAGGATCTTTGGCTTCGAGTTCATCACTTGCCGTCCGCGGGCGGTCGGCTGGCGGCGGGTGTCTCCACCGGCCGCAGATCGAACTGACGGCTGATCAGCTCGAGTCGAGCCACCGGAATCTTGACGAACGCGTCCGCCGCGACAGGATCGAACTGCGTCCGCGCCCCGCGGGAGATCTCCTCGAGCGCCGCCTCGATGGGACGCTTGTCACGGTACGGGCGATCGGAGGTCATCGCGTCGAAGGCGTCCGCCACGGTGACAACGCGGGCGATGAGCGGGATGTCCTCGCCCGCGAGGCCGTCGGGATACCCCTTGCCGTCGTACCGCTCGTGGTGGTGCCGGACCGCCTTGGCTTCGCACGAGAGGAATCGGAGCGGCTTGAGGATCTTGTCGCCGACCACCGGATGACTACGGACCAGCTCGAACTCTTCCTCCGTGAGCTGCCGCGGCTTGCGGAGGATGTTGTCCAGCATGACGAGCTTGCCCAGGTCGTGCAGCAGGCCCGCCCGGCTGTACAGCACCACGTCCGTCGTGGTCATGGCCATCACCTTCGCGATCTCTCCCGAGTAGAGCGACACACGTGCGGAGTGGCCCTTGAGGTAGGGGTCCTTCGACTCGAGCGCGATCACAAACGAGGAGATCGTGTTGACGAGGTTCGTCTCGAGGTTCTCGCGGAGCACGAGCTTCTGGAGCGCGACCGCCGTGGTCTGCGCGTACCCGAGGAGCAGTCCCTTCTCGTCGGGCAGGAACGCACCGACCCGCGCGTCGCGGCCCATGCACAGGACCCCCACGGCGTCGCCCACGCCCGGGATGAGCGCCGCGAGCGCCTCGAAGCGATGCTCCTTGGTCGTGAGCGTCAACGTCTCGCGGCCGCCGGTCTTGACGACGTCGGCGAAGCGCGCCTGGAGAAGGGGCAGAAGCTCGCTGACCATCGACGGCTGACCCATGCGACTGGCGTTGAACTTTCCCTCCTGGTCGCCCAGCAGCATGACCGCGCCGTCGCAGCGCAGGCTCTGGAGCGTCTTCTCGAGCACCTTCTCCACGAACGCGCCCTGCTCGAGCCCCTGGAGGGCGAGCTCGCCGATCGACGAGAGCACGGCCACGCCGCCCTGGCGGCGCTGGAGCTCATCGTTGAGTCCTGCGGGATAGGTGACGTTGCCGTTACCCTCGGCACGGTCCCTGCGGAGGCGCTGGAGCAGATCGCGGACCTCCGTGACCGAGAACGGTTTCGGCAGGTAGTCGTACGCGCCGTGGCGGAGACCGAAGACGGCCGAGTTCACCGACGGAACCCCGGTGATCAGCACGACCGGCGTCGCCGGCTGCTTGCTCTTGATCGCGCGCAGCAGGTCGAGCCCGGAGAGCCCGGGCATCTTGATGTCCGACACCACGAGGTCGAACGGCGCGTCGCCCAACACCTCCATCGCCTGCTCGGCCGTCGACGCCGTCGTCACCTCGCAGTTGTTCGAGGCGACCGCAGACACCAGGAAGCGGAGCACCGACGCGTTGTCGTCCACGAGCAGGACGCGCAGCGTCTCCGCCTGGATCTCGCCGGCCCCGTCGATCTGCACCGCAGCCTTGGTTGTCACCGATCCCCTCCTGGGCCCGGGTCGTACACCCGTGCCGTCACTGCGTCCCGCCGAGCTGGTTGAGGAACTCGAGCCACTGACGCGAGAGACCGTCTTTCGGGAAGTGCAGCGCCTCGAGCTCCGGACGGTCCGTGGCGGGCTCCAGGGGCTTCGGCGCGGACGCCGGCGCGGGCTGCGACCCTGGAACCGCGATCTGTGCCGCGGGCGGGGCGGGCGGCCACACCGACCGCTGTGCCGTCGCTGCGGGCCGCAGATAGGACGGCGCGGTCGCCGGCTGCGCCGGTGCCGCTACGGGCGTCGCCGCGGGTGCGTCGGCGGGCGTCGGGCCCTTCGCCGCCTGCGAGAAGAAGTACGTCCGCCCGCCGACCGGCTGCCCGACTCGGTTGGCCGAGGGCTTCGCCCACGCTGGCAGCGTTCTCTCGGGCGCCGTCGGTTCGACCGGGGGTGGCCCGGCCTCTTCGACGGCCGGGACGGTCTCTTCGACGGCCGACGCGACCTCGGCGACGGCCGCCATGCCCATGTTGACCGGCGGCGGCGTCTCATACGCGCGCTCGGTCGACTCGGCCTTCGTCCCTCTGGGCGGAGCCGGAATCTCGACTCCGAGCTGACTCAACAGCGCCTGCCAATCAGGATTCGCGGCCACGCGAGCCGCCACGGACGGCGCCTCCCGCACCTCCTCCTGATCGGTGTCGCCGACAGGCTCGAACTCGAGCGCGGGCTCTTCGGCGCCCACTTCTGGATCGACGTCCGCGCTGGCGGCCGCCGGCTCCTCCTCGGTTGCGTGTTCTTCAGCCGGCATCTCGAACGCCGTCGGCATCTCCTCGGCGGACGGCGTTTCCCCAGCCGGCGGCAGCTCCGCGGTGAACAGGCTCTCCAGGGACGGCATCTCCACGGCGAATGACATCGTCGCAGCGGAGGTCGTCTCAGCGGGCGATGCCGTTGGGGCGGCGGACGCCTCGGCGAGGAGCTCGGCCAGGCGCGTCTCGAGCGAGACAATCCGCTCGTGGACCGCCGACGCGGCAGTGATGCTCTCAGGCGTGGGCTCGGCCGGCACGAAGGGCGTGGGCTCGAAGACGGGCGACGGGGGCGAGGGCTGCTCCACCGTCGGCTCGGCGACGACGGGCGACGCCGGTCTGAAGACGGGCGGCTCGGGATCGATCCGCTTTGGGGTTCGCACGGGGGTCGTCGTGATCACACGCTCGTCAGGGGCGGGCTCGATGGGCGCTGCGCGCCTCAGCCGCTCGACCAGATCGAAATAGACGGCCGACGCGCCGTTCACCTCGAGATGCCGAAACTCCAGACAGTCGATCTCAAGGAAGCTCAGGTGCTTGATCCGCCGCACGAACGCATCGGTCAGGCGTTCGACGATGAACAGGATCCGGGGCGGGCGGGCGAACGACACGTTCGCCATTGGATAGAGCCTCCGGAGCGTGTCGGGGTACTCGAGGCACCACGAATACGCGTCCATGGCTCGCAGGAGCAGGCCCTCGTCCGCCATGAAGTCGAGCGCAATGAGAACCAGCGATTCACTGGCGTCGAGCGCGACCAAGTCGATCGCCGCTTGCCCCAGGACGAGGCGCGAGTCAACGACCCGGAGGCCGGGCTCGATACCTTCGATATTATCGGCCACGAGCTTCTCCAAGTTGCCGAGATCCTTGACTTCCAGCCGCTTAAACGTAGGTCTCATCCAGCTCTCCGCAGGACCTATGGA
This sequence comes from Candidatus Rokuibacteriota bacterium, assembly GCA_003221695.1. Lineage (GTDB taxonomy): Bacteria > Methylomirabilota > Methylomirabilia > Rokubacteriales > CSP1-6 > 20CM-2-70-11. The sequence goes on along the minus strand of QHSX01000043.1, from coordinate 45,844 downwards.
AAGCAAACCGTAGACCAAAGGCGGCTTTGCTCCGCAACTGACCATAATATTGGGGAATTCCACCGATGTGCTGTCGAGTGTCATCTGGATCCGATTGGCTCATTCCTAGCCAACTCCCAGATCTGACCGGCTGTCGGTTTCCGGAAGTCCTGAATTCCAGGCAACTTACGGAATTCCCGGCCTAAAGGTCTCAAACGGTACGTAATCGACCAGTGGCCAGAAGGTAGCCCGACGGCGTCACTCCTCCATGAGCTTCTTGCGGAGCGTCTGGCGGGAGATCCCTAAAATTTTCGCAGCCTTGCTCTTGTTGGCCTCGACCCGCTGCATGACCTGATTGATGTAGGCGCGCTCCACTTCTGCGAGCGTCCGAAACTCCTGCGGTGACTCAGGGCGGGGTACCTCGATGGCCTGGGCCGCGAATTGGATGGGCAGGTGTTGCGGCTCGATGTGCTCGGACGCGCCGAGGATGACGACGCGCTCGATCAGGTTACGGAGCTCACGCACGTTGCCCGGCCAAGGATAGCCAACCATGAGGCGCTCGGCCTCCGACGTGAATCCCTTGATCGTCTTGTGCGAGCGCACGTTCGATTCCGTGAGGAAGTGCCGAGCAAGCGGCATGATGTCCTCCCGGCGCTCGCGGAGGGGCGGGATGTGGATCGGAATGACGTTCAGACGGTAGAAGAGGTCCTCACGGAACTGCCCTTCCTTCACTCGGGCCTCGAGCGGCCGATTCGAGGCTGTGATGACGCGCAAGTCCACCCTGATGTCACGCGTGCCCCCGACGCGCCGGAAGACGCGCTCCTGGAGGACCCGCAGGAACTTCGCCTGGCTGTTGAGCGACATCTCGCTCACTTCGTCCAGGAAGAGCGTCCCCCGGTCCGCCAGCTCCATGAGCCCCTTCTTGGCAGATTTCGCGTCCGTGAAGGCCCCCTTCTCGTGACCGAACAGCTCGCTCTCGAAGAGCGTCTCCGTGATGGCCGCGCAGTTGACCTCCATGAAGGGAAAGTCGCGCCGTGGGCTCTCGTAGTGTAGGCCGCGCGCCACGAGCTCCTTTCCGGTCCCGCTGTCACCCTGGATCAGGATCGTCTGCGCCTCGCTTCGGGCGACCTTGCGAATGAGGTCGCGGAGAGTGCGGGTGGGTTCAGAGTCGCCGATGATCTGGTCGACCCCGTACTGCTTCTCCTGAAGCCCGTGCAAGCGCCGAATCTCGCTTTTCGCCCTGACCTCGTCCAGGGCGCGCGCGACGGCGAGCTTGAGCTTCTCGACGTGCTCGAAGGGCTTCTCCAGATAGTCGGTCGCGCCGACCTTAATGGCCTCCACTGCACTCTGGATCTGCCCGAAGCCCGTGATGATGATCACGGCAATCTCAGGGTATCGGGTCCGCAGCGCGCGGAGGACGTCCATGCCGTCCATGTCCGGGAGGCGGAGGTCGAGGAGGACGAGGTCCGGGCTCACCTCGTCGGCCATCTGGAGACCTTCCTTCCCTGTGCCGGCGCCATGGACCTCGACCTGGTCCTGGCCGAGGACCCTGGCCACGAGGGCCCGAATGTTGCGCTCGTCGTCTACCACGAGGACGTTGTCCATTAAGACCTAAAATAGCTGATCCAGAAGGACGATTCGCCCACTTTCTTACCACCACAATGCGCCCCAACGGGTCGTGCTTCACGGTCGTCAGGACCCCACCCGCGGACCGGTCCGAGACGCGCGGCGTCGCTCCGGAATCTCAGTGATGGCACACGGCGCAGTCGAGCGGCGCACGAGCCCCGCCCTCCGCGTTCTCGCGGCGGTGGCAGTCCACGCACCACCCCATCGTGAGCGGGCGCGGCGGCGGCTTGAGACCGACCAGGTTCATGAGGTCGTGGGCGAGCGACGGCCCGGTATCGGCGCCGACCACGCGCATGCGCTCGATCGGGCCGTGGCACGTCTGACACGCGAGTCCGAACCGAATGTGCGCCTTGTGGGTGAAGTAGGCGAACTCGGGGAGCTTGAAGACCCGGATCCACGGGATCGGCTGCCCACGACGCCGGTACTCCTGGATCTTGCCGATCTCGGGGTTGTCCTGCGCGCCGATGATCCTGTGGCAACCCAGGCAGCGCTCGACGGACGGGATCCCCGCGTACTCGGAGCGTCGGGCGTCGGCGTGACAGTACTGGCAGTCGAGCCGGTACTTGCCAGCGTGGACGACGTGGCTGAAAAAGATCGGCTGTTTCGGCGCCCGCGGCGCCGTCACGAGCGGGACCACAGCCGCCGTCTGGAACGGCGGCGAGGCGAGGGAGCGCACGTAGAGGATCAGTTGGCCGACCTGCGCGTCGCTCAGGTAGGCACCGAACGCTGGCATGCCCGAAGAGAGCCCCTCGACCGACCCGCCATGCGTGATGACGTTGACGAGAAAGTCGTCGGGCATCTGGTTGATCAAGCGGCCGTCGGTGAGGTCCGAGGGTTTGGTGGCGAAGCCGACGGCCGAGGGGCCGTCGCCTCGCCCTGACGGGCCATGACACAGCGCGCAGTGGGTGGCGTAGAGCGCGCGGCCCGCCGCGACGTCCGGGGCGGGAGACGCCGCGGCCGCGGAGGACGACGCCAGCCACCCGCGGACGGCGATGAGGAGCACAGTGACGCCGAAGCCGAGGAGGTGCGAGCGCTCTCCCCGGGTCGAACCGGTCTTCACGCTACTCCTTGATCAGTTCCTCCCGACGTCGGAGGTAGCCGTTTCGCACGGCGCTGTACATATCGATCACGCTCTCCTCGAAACCCTGGAACAGGTCGAGGTTCAGCGAGCGATCGTTCAGCAAATCGCCGGCCGACATGCCGACCCCCGTCCAAAGGAACGGCAGAACGTACGATAACGGATCCATCGCGCCGTCGACGGCTTTGCCAATTCCGTCGCGGACCGTCAGCGGCTCGAGGAACGGCATGACCAGATAGGGGCCCGGCCCCGAGCCCCAGACGGCCAGCGTCTGGCCGAAGTCCTCGCGGCTCTTCTGGATGTCCCAGTATTTCGCGGCGTCGAACAGCCCGCCAATGCCGAGGGTGCTGTTGATCAGGAACCGCGCGACCTCGCGCCCGGCGCCATTCCACTTGCCCTGGAGCATACTGTTGGCCGCACGCTTGACGAACCGGATATTGTCGAAGCCGTTCGAGATCAACACCTGAAAGGGCTCCGGCATGATCTTGTTGTAGACCTGCGCCGCCGGCTTCAGGATGTACCGGTCGAGTCGCCGGTTGAACTCGAACATCCTCTCGTTGAACGGCTCCCAGGGATCGTACTCCTCGTCGACCTCCTCGTTGTTCCCGGACGCGTCCTGGGGCGCACGCTGCGCTTGCGCCACGGCCGGCGCCGCGCCCGCGTCGCCGTCAGTGGCCCCGCCCTCTCGCAGGCCCGTGTCGAGCCGGCTCCCCTCCGCGGGGGTGGTGGGCTCGTCGACGCGGGTGGCACGGGCCAGGGTCCCGCATCCTCCGAGGAGCACTCCGGCAATGGCGAGCGTCAGGAGGGCTGTCCTGCCGAGAGAGTCGAAAACCACGACCCGAGACAAACGAACCCTCCCGTGGCACCGCGAATGGAGTTCGGAAAACCCGCCACACTATATCTCGGAACACCGAGTGTCGTTCTCCGAATTTGTGCCCTCGTCCCGGGCGGGATTCGCGCGTCCGTAGGAACTCGTGAGCGAGGGTTACCCTCTTCTTGTCTTGTGCGGCCGCGCCGAGTAGCGTAAGGTGATGGAACCGTGAGTCGAAGTCGAGCGCGAGAATTCCGGTGCCCGGTGGTCCAAGAAACCGTCCAGATCCGGCTGCGCCGGTCGGGTGGGTTCGGACGGCCCAACGGATACTTCGTCCAGTGCAATCAGCTCGATTGCCAGTACGTCGACGAGAACAAGCCGCCCTGCCCGCTCCACGTCGAGATGTTCGCCGACGAGATCAGAGCCGCCGAAGAGGCGCGCCGGGACCGCATCGGCTAGGCGCCTCACGACGTCGAACAGCCTCAGCGGGCCCGGACGACCAGCGTCGTGAGTGTGGCGAGGTAGCGGCGGGCCACGCGAAGAATATCCGCGGTCGACACCGCTTCCACGGCCTGCCTGTAGCGCTCCGGAAAATCGGGCGGTTGCCCCTCGACAGCGTAGAACGCGAGGTACCACGCCAGGCGCTCGTTCGTGCGTCGATCCATGGCGTAGCGGCCGAGAAGATACCCCTTCGCCCGCGTGAGCTCCTCGGTCGAGACGGGGTCGCGACGAATCCGCTCGACTTCCGCGAGGAGCGCCGCTTCAGCCTTCGGCGCGTTCTCGGGCGCCGTGCCGAGATAGAGCACGAGCGCTCCGGGCTCACGCACGGGGTCGTAGTAGGAGGTCGCGGTATAGGCGAGGCCCTGCTTGTCACGCAGCTCGGCGAAGAGCCGTCCGGCCATGCCGCCGCCGAGGATCGTCGAGAGCACCTTCACGGCGGCGTGGTCAGGATGGTCGAGGGGAGGCGCGAGGGAGCCCGCCAGGATTTGGGACTGCTGAGCCGGCATCTCGAGCTCGACCCGCCTGGCGGACGCGATCGGCGCGGGGACGGGCGGGTCCACGCCGGCGCCGTCTCGCGCCACACCGCCGAAGCGGCGCTGGGCCTCGGCGAGCACCTCGGAGGCCGCGACCTGGCCGCTGACCGCCAGCACCATCCGGTCGGGTCGGTAGCCCGCGCGATAGGCGGCGACAATCGCGGCGTGATCGATACGCGCGAGCGACTCGGGGGTCCCCAGGACGGGCAAGGCGTACGGGTGCGGGCCGTAGAGCGCCGCGTAGAACGCGTCGAAGGCGCGTGACGACGCGTTGTCACGTCGCTTCTGCACCCGGCTCAGCAGCCAGTCGCGCTCCCGATCCACGTCGTCCGGCAGCAACGTCGGTTCGAGGGCGAGCTCCGCCACAAAACCGAGCAGGTCGCGCCAGAAGCGCGCGAGCGAAGACGCGCGAATCTCCGAGTAGTCGACGTCGCCCGTCGCGCTGATCTTGCCGCCGAGCGCCGCGACGGCCTCGGCGAGCTCGGCGCCCGTCCGCTTCGCGGTCCCCTTCACCATCACCGCATGGACGAAGTTCGCGATGCCGGCCGTCGCCGGCGCCTCCCAGCGCGTCCCCATCTTCACGAGCAGCGACACGGCGACGACCGGCGCAACGGGATTCTCGCGGACGATGACCGTCAGGCCGTTGTCGAGCCGTTCCCGGCGGCTCTCGGCGAGCGCCGCGGAGGGTACCACGAGGACGCCGACGGCCAGCAGACCGACGAGGCCGAGGGCCGCCGCGCGGCGGGTTCCGGCCGTCACCTCGGGGGTCCCGTCGGAATGAACCGCACGCGCGCGTAGGTGTCGTCGCCGAAGTACTTGCGCGCGACGGCCTGGATCTCCGCGGCGCCGATCTGGCGGAGCCGTCCGAGGTAGGCGACCTCGTCCGCGAGCGTCCAGGTGGTTTCGGCCTGGCCGTACGCTTTCGCGAGCCCCTCGGCCGTCTCGATGTCGAACGCGTACGAGGACTCCGCGGTGATGATCGCCCGCTGCCGCTCCGCCTCCGTCACTCCCGTCTCGCGCACCTTCCGGATCACGTCGAGGATCGCGGCCTCCGCCTTCTCCGCGTTCTCCGGGTCGAGCCGCGCATTGACCGTGACGAGGCCCGCCTTCTGCCAGGCGCCGTAGCCCGCTTCGATCGACGAGACGAGGCGCTGCCGCTCGCGGACCGCCTGGTTCAGGCGGGAGCTCGGCGAGTCGCCCAGGATGTAGGTCAGCAGGTCCACGGGGTAGATGTCCTCGTCGCCGGTCGGGGCCGTCTTCCACGCAAGGCCGAGGTACGCCTGCTGCTCGGGACGCTGGACGTCCACACGCCGGCTCCGGTCGATCGTGGGCGGCGGCGACAGCTCCGGCCGGCCGGCCGACCCCGGCGGAATCCGCCCGAAGGTCGCCACCGCGGCGGACCGAACCTCCCCGGGCGTGACGGCGCCGACCACGACCACCGCCATACTCTTCGGCACGAAGTGCTTGCGATAGAACGCCAGCAGTTGGTCGCGCCGCAGGCGCTCGATGAACTCGCGCGTGCCGAGGAGCGGCCGGCCGTAGGGATGCGGCGCGTACGCCACCTCGTAGAGGCGGCGCACGAGGAACTTGTCCGGGTCGTCCTCGACCAGGTTCATCTCCTCGAATACCACTTTCTTCTCGCGCTCGATCTCGTCGGGCGGGAAGCTCGCGTTCATCGCGAGGTCCGCGAGCAGCGCGACGGTCGCGCGTAGGTGCTCGGCCGGGACCACGAAATCGTAGTGGGTCGTGTCGTACGAGGTGAAGGCGTTGCTCGTCCCGCCGAACCCCTCGATCAGGCGATCGATTGACCCGGGCGGATAGGTCGGCGTGCCCTTGAAGATCATGTGCTCGATGTAGTGTGCGAGCCCGAGCTCGTCGGGAGCCTCGTCGCGCCCGCCCATCCGCATCCACAGCTGCACGGCCACGACGTCGCTCGCCCGGTGCTCCTGCGCGATCAGCACCACCCCGTTCGGCAGGACCTCGCGAACCGGCATCGGCGGCCCCGCGGACGTCGCCGAATAAGCGCCGACCGCCGCACATCCCGATGCCAGCAGCAGGACCGCGCCGAGGAGGGCCCCGCGTACTCCAAAGGTCCGCACGACTGGATTCACCGACTCGCCTCGCCTGCGGCTGCGGCTCGCACGACTGGATTCACCGACTCGCCTCGCCTGCGGCTGCGGCTCGCACGACTGGATTCACCGACTCGCCTCGCCTGCGGCTGCGGCTCGCACGACCATGCCGTCCGAGTCTCCACGGTTCGTCCGGTCCCGTCAAGGCACGCGGATTCCCGCCGTCGCGACCGCTGCCGCCCGCCGCGCGCGCCGCCGCCGCACGGCCCGAAGGGCGGCGTCGCCGAGGCGGATCCCGAGCAGAAGGACGAGCGTCGCCACGTACCAGTACTGGTCCGTGCGCCCGACCTTCGCCAGCCACAGGAAGTGGACGCAACCGGCAACCCCGGCGACATACGCGAGCCGGTGCAGACGCCGCCACCTTCGGGCGCCAAGCCGCTTGATCATCCCCGCCGTCGACGTGGCGGCGAGCGGGACCAGCGAGAGGAGCCCGAGCATGCCCATCGTGATGTAGGGCCGCTTCAGGATGTCCGCCCACATCCGAGGCCAGTCGAAGAAGAAGTCGAGCACGATCCACACGCTGAAGTGCACGCACACGTAGAAGAAGGCGAAGAGCCCCAGGAGCCGCCGGAGGGTGATCGGCCACGCGACGCCGAGGACGAGCCGGAGTGGCGTCATCGCGAGCGAGGCCAGCAGAATCCGGAGCGTCCAGTCGCCGAGCGTGGTCGTGACGAAACTGATCGGATTCGCGGTCAGGTCGTCGCGCACGAACCAGTACACGAGCGTCGCGAGAGGAACGAGACACCCCCCCCAGATCATTGCCTTCAGGGCGATCCGGGCGCGACGCGACACGGACGCTCTAGTAGTACTTCTTGAGATCCATGCCGGCGTAGAGGTGCCTCACCTGGTCGCCGTAGCCGTTGAAGGGCAGCGTGGAACGGCGCCGGAACTCGCCGATCCGCCGCTCGGTGGCCTGGCTCCAGCGCGGGTGATCGACCGCGGGGTTGACGTTCGAGTAGAAGCCGTACTCCCGCGGCGCGGCCTTGTTCCACGCGGTCGGCGGTTCGTTACTCGTGAGCCGGATCCGTACGATCGACTTCGCGCTCTTGAACCCGTACTTCCACGGCACGACCACGCGGATGGGAGCGCCGTTCTGGTTCGACAGAACCTGGCCGTACATGCCGACGGTCAGGAGCGTGAGCGGGTGAAGTGCCTCGTCGAGGCGCAACCCCTCCGTATAGGGCCAGTCGAGCGCAAATCCGAACAGGCTCGCCCGCTGGCCGGGAAACTGCTTCGGGTCGAGCAGCGTCGTGAACTCGACATACTTCGCCTGCCCGGTCGGCTCGACCCGCTTGAGCAGCGAGGCGAGCGGGAAGCCGATCCACGGAATGACCATCGACCATCCCTCGACGCAGCGGAGCGCGTAGACCCGCTCCTCGAGCGGGAACAGCCGGCTGAGCTCGTCGACGTCGAATGTCTTCGGCTTGTGGACGAGCCCGTCCACCTGGACCGTCCACGGCCGCGGCTTGAGCGTGTGCGCGAGCCGCGCGGGGTCGTCCTTGTTGACGCCGAACTCGTAGAAGTTGTTGTAGGTCGTCGCCGCCTCGAACTTCGTGGGCGGCTCCTTGAGGCTCAGCCCGTCGTTGCGGGTCGCCCCGAGCGGCTCGCCCTGCGGGGTCGCCGCCCCGCACTCGCCGGGCAGGAGGGTCAGCGCGGCGGCGCCGATCATCCACTCCCGACGGGAGAGATAGACCTTCCTGTCGGTGATCTCATTGGATGTGAACCGTGGAGCGCGCCTGATCAGCATGCGAGGAACGCCTCCTCCCTCATCATAATATTTCACAGGGTGGCGAACCTGTAACCCTGTCCGTGGACGGTCAAAATCCACCGGGGCCGGTCGGGATCCGCCTCGAACTTCCGTCTGAGTTTCAGAACATGGGTGTCTACGGTGCGCGTCGTGGGGAACCGTTCGTAACCCCAGACCTCGTCGAGCAGCCGCTCGCGCGTGATCACCTCGCCACGGTGCTCGACCAGGAACACCAGGAGGTCGAACTCCTTCCGCGTCATCCGCACCTCGCACCCGGCCTTGAACACCTGTCGGCCACGAGGGCGGACCCGTACGTCGCCGAACGCGAACTCCTCGAACTTCTGCCGGGGCCCCGGGCGGCGCAGCACCGCCCGCACGCGGGCGAGGAGCTCGCGCAGCGAGAAGGGCTTGGTGACATAGTCGTCAGCGCCCAGCTCGAGGCCGAGCACGCGGTCGACTTCGGCGCCGCGCGCGGTGAGCATGATCACGGGCACGTCCACGCCGCGGCGGCGGAGCTCCCGGCAGACGTCCCAGCCGCTCATCCTGGGCATCATGATGTCGAGCAGCACGAGGTCGGGCGCGTCGCTCAGGGCGAGCGCGATAGCGTCTTGGCCATTCGTCGCCGAGACGGTCTGGTACCCCTCGAAGCGCAGATTGTCCTCGAGGCCGCGCACGATCTCCGGCTCGTCGTCCGCGATCAGGATCCTAGCCACGGCCCACCACCGGGAGCCACAGGGTAAAGCGGCTCCCCGTCCCCGGTCGGCTCTCGACCGTGACGCGGCCGTGATGGGCCTCTGCCACGTGTTTGACGAGCGCTAATCCCACGCCGCTGCCCCGCTGCCCCTGCGTCTCGCTCCGCCCCACGCGATAGAATTTCTCGAAGATCTTTCCCTGCTCTTCGGGAGGGATCCCCACGCCCTCATCCACGACCGAGATCGCCAGCTCGCCCTCGGCGAGCGCCGCGTCGACGGCGATCGCGCGGCGGTCGCGCGAGTACTTGATCGCGTTGTCGATCAGGTTCGCCAACGCCTGGCCGACTGCATTGGCGTCTATCGGGATCTCGGGAAGGTCGGGCGCCACCCGCGTCTCGACCTTGAACCCCTGCTGAGCGAGGGGGGACGCGAACGCCTCGAGCGTCTCCCGGATCAGGGGCTCGACGGCCGTCGGCACCATGTCGTAGGTCTGCCGACCGCCCTCGATCCGCGAGAAGTCGAGCACGTTGTCGATGAGCCGGGACAGCCGCTCGCTCTCGCGCGTGATCACTCGGTAGTACTCCTGGCGTCGTCCCTCGTCGGCCACCCGTCCCATCTCGAGCGTCTCGCCGAACATGCGGATGACCGACAGCGGCGTCTTCAGGTCGTGTGAGACGTTGGCGACGAAATCGGACTTGAGCTGGGCCATCTCCGCCTCCTGCCGCATGAGCCGCCAGGCGAGGACGATGCCGGCGACGATCACGGCCAGGAGCACGCCGAAGGCGGCGGTGAAGACGGCGACCTGCCGCTGCACCGCCTGTCGTGGGGACGCGCCCGGCGGCACGTAGACAGCCACGCTCCAGCTCGGCAGGCCCTCGCGGAAGCTCACCGAGAGGACACGCTCGGCCCCCGCGAGCGAGGTACGGCTGTAGACCGGTCGGCCGCGGTGGTCGACCACCGCGACGATGGTGGGCGACTCGAGTCCGCCGAGCGTCGTCTCGAAGATCTCACGCCGGAGCGCATCGAGATCGCGCGAGACGGCCACCAGCACCGGCGCGCCGCGCGACTTGAGGAGGGTCGCGAGGAGCACGTGATCGCCGGAGACGAGCGCGCGCTTGCCGCCGCGCTCCCAGAAGCCCGGCGGGGTCCCCGCGAGCAGCGGGCGGAAGACGGCGGCGTCCTCGTGCAACCACGCCCCCGGGTAGACGAGACGGTCACGTCGGTCGAAGACGTACAGCCGGCGGATCAGCGGGAACTGCGCGACGAGTCCGTCGAGCGTGCGCGCGTCCGCGCTTCCGCGCGCGAGCACCGCCTGGAGCCGGTCGAGAAACGCGTCCTCGGCGTGACGCAGCATCATCTCGACCTTCTCGGCGGCCATCGCGGCGAGGTCGCGCGCCTGTTCGCGGAAGAGCAGATCCGTCGCCGTCTCCCACTGGCGGAGGGACACGTAGCCCAGAACCGCGACGACCGTTGCCGGGGCCACAATGGCGGCGAGCGCGAGAATCGAGAACCACGTCGACGGCGAGCGGGCGCCGATTACGAGCCTCCCTCGACGAGGAGCCGCCGGATCACGGCTTCGGTCTCGGCATAGTCGCCCTCGCCGATGTGCCGGTACCGGACGACCCCTTTGCGGTCCACGAGGACCAGTGTGGGCCACGCTCGCACGCCGAACCGGGTCCAGATCGCGAAGTCGTTGTCCTGCACGACCGGGTAGCGCACGCCGAGCCGCTTCGTCGCGTCGACGACCTTATCGTACGGCTTCTCCCAGAAGAACTCGGGGCTGTGGACGCCGACCACGGCGAGCCCCGCCGACGCGTACCGTTCGTGCCACCCCCGCAACTGCGGGATCACATTGCGGCAGTTGATTCAGCCGTACGTCCAGAACTCGACGAGGACCACGCGGCCACGCAGGCCCTGCATCGTCAGGGGATCCGTGTTGATCCACGGCTGCCCGGCGATGTCCGGAGCCTGGTCGCCGATCCGAAGCGCCTGGCCGGCAGCGGCCGTGGCGCCGAATCCGACGAATGCCGCAAGCAGTACGAGCCGAGAGCGCCAGCGCCGCATTCCCGCCTCCTTGGCTGAGAGGAACCTCTCGCGACGTTGCCGTCATTGTCGCCGGAGGGACGGAGCGTATCGTCAAAACGGTGTGAAATCTTCGTGTATCCCACCGCACGGTGGCAGCCCGCGGTAGACCCAGCTTATTACATCGCGGTCATCTTGGCGCGGAGCGCATTCCCGCGGTCGGGGACGAGCCCCCACGCGCAGCCCGCGGCGACGAGGCCGCCCAGGCCGAGGGCCACGAACGCCCAGCCCCACGTCGTGGGGGACGGGCCGGGTGCGTTCGTCAGGTCGAGGATCCGTCCGAAAACGATCGGCGCGACCGCGCCCGCGCCAAAGCCGAGGAAGGAGCGCAGCGCGAGGGCGGCCCCCAGATGCGCCGGGCTGACAGCCTCGGTGAGCGCCGTCGAGAGCACCGGTGAGTCGCCGAGAGCCGTGAAACCATACACGGCGCCCACCGCAAAGATCACGGCGACGGGCAGGCCGATGAGCCAGCCGAAGGCGAGCGAGCACACGGCGCTCGTCGCCGCCAGACCGACGAGCACGATCCGGCGGCCGAGCCCGTCGGAGAGCCGGCCCATCGAGCTCGAGGCCACGAGCCCCATCACGTGGAAGGCCGCGGTGACGTACGACGCGAGCTCGACGGCACGAACCGAGCCCGCGCCCGAGACGGCGAAGACCGCGGCGACGAACGCAGGCGTCCAAGCCCACATCCCGAGGAGCTCCCAGGAGTGGAAGGTGTAGCCGAGGATGAGGCGCATCGCGGGCCGGTTCCGTAGCACGGCGGTCCCGAACCGCGCTCCCTCGCGTCGCGAGTGGAGGACGTTGGGCGTCGCGCGGAGCGCCCACCACAGGACGACGACGCCCCCGACCGGGCCGACGGCACTCGCGACGAACGAGAGCGGGTAGCCGCCCCAGGCGAGGGCCCAGCCCGACACGAGCAGCGAGAGGGCGTAGCCCGCCGACGAGCTCGCGATGAGCCACCCGACGGCCGCGCCGCGGCGCTCGGACGGGTACCGGTCGGCGAGGAGCATGATCGCCGTCGTATAGGTCCCGCCCTGCGAGAGCGCCACGAGCGTGTAGAGGACGAGACCCGTGAGGTAGGAGCGGGCCCAGAGCGCCCAGGCGAGCGCCGAGACCGCGCTGAGCCAGGCCGAGCCGAGGAAGACCCGGCGCGCGCCGACGCGGTCGGCGAGCGAGGAGAAGAACACGAGCGACACGGCATAGCCGAGCTGGAACCCGGTCGCGATCGACCCCGCGGCCGTCGCCGACATTCCCCACGCGCCGCGGAGGACCGGCAGCGTCGCGGCGTAGGTCATGAACACCGACGTCATCAGCATCCGTGCCGCACAAACGGCCAGAAGCCAGCCGTCGACGCTCACGGACGACCGAACGCCCGACCGATGAACTCGAGGAAGCGGCCCTCGAGCTCCGCCACGAGCGTGTCGGCGACCTCACGGGCCGTACCGGGTCGCTCCTCGACGGCGCCGCGGGTCCACTGCTCGAGGTACGCCTCCGACTCCTGAAGCCCGAGCTGCATCGCGACGGAGTCGATGAGAGCCTGGAACCGGTCGCTGAGCTCCCGGGTCACGGTCTCCGTGCCGTCGCGCGCCTCGACGACCGCCGGGATCCCCTTCCATGCGACGATCTGATACGTGGCCACGCGGCGGCGGGCGGCGCGCGCTTACGCGCCGCCCATGAACTGGGCGAGGAGCGTGATCCGGTCGCCGGGCTTGAGGGGGGAATCGAGCGAGTGGGCGATGCCGAGCACGGCGTCGTTGACCAGCACCTCGATGTGCTCGCCGAGCTCGGTCCCGTCCCAGAGCGCCGCGGCAAGCTCCGGGTACCGCGCCGACAGGCCGGCGAGGACGCTCCGCACCGTCGCACCAGGCGTGAGCGGCTCCGCGAGGACGCGCCGGCCCGAGCCGTCGCCGCCGACGAACTTCGTGACCCAGGAGGCGACCTCCACGGGAATCGTCGTCGTCGCGTCCACGCGGGTCATGGTAGCCGGCGGCTAGCAGCAGGCGGTGAGCAGCCGGACCAGCTCGGATGCGGTGTCGGACCGTGGCGAGTAGTAGACGAAGCGCTCCTCGCGACGGCTCTGGACAAGCCCCGCGCGACGCAGGACGTCGAGATGGTGCGACAGCGTCGGTCCGGGGACCTCGAGCTCGTGCTGGATCTCGCCCGCCGGCACCTCACGCCCCTCGCGCACCAGGAAGAAGAAGATCTCGAGCCGTGTGAGGTGCGCGAGAGCCTTGAACGCCTCGACGTGGTCGAGCCGCGCCCGGAGCCGGGCGAGCGGGAGCGTCTTCACGTTTTTAAATTTATGGAACTATTGGCGCCCCGTCAAGCCCCGCGGCTCGGAAGGGGGCTTCGCCCCCCTTCCGAGTTTCCTAGCCCGACGTGCGGCGCGCGGTGTCGGGCTGCTCGTTCAGGAACTCGTCCCGCTTGCTCTTGAGCCGTCGCACGAGCTCCTCGTAGGAGCTCGTACGCACGATCCTGTCGAACTGGGAGCGGTAGTTGGCGATCAGGCTCACGTTCTCGATGAGGACGTCGTAGATCAGCCACCGGTCGCCGCGGCGGAGCAGCCGCGACTCGACCGGCACCTCCGTGCCTTTCTTCGTGACCACCTTGGCGCGGACGATCGCGCGGTCGCCATCGATCGTCTCCTGCGTGTACTTGATCCGCTCGCCCCCGTACTGGTCGATTCGCGCGATGTACGTGCTCTCGAGCAGATCGGCGAAGAGCTGGGTGAACTCCTCGCGCTCTGCCGCCGTGCGCGACGCCCAGTGGCGCGCCAGCGCGCGCTTGGCGGTCTCGGCGACGTCGAAGATCTCCTGCGCCATCTTCCGGACCGCCGCCCGTCGGTCCTGGGGCTTGAGCGTCTGGTCCTCGAGCACCTTGATGACCTGCTCGCTGTACTCGCGGAGCTGGTCGGTCGGCGACCCGGCCCCGGCCGGCGCCGACACCCCGATCACGAGCGCGCACACGAGGAGGAGGGCCGCCGCTTTCGTCATGATCTGGAGTATACAACGGCACGGCGCGCAGGCTCGCGGACTACCAGCCAGGCCGCGCCCGTCATCAGGGCCAGGGCCACGACGTAAACCGCCCGGACGCCGAATGCCCCGATCAGGAGACCGCCCAGGAGCGGCCCGAGGACGCCCCGGACGCCGGCGAGCGTCGCGCCGATCGCCACGTACTGGGCCGCGCGGGTGGGACCCGCGATGTCGATCACGACCATCAGCCACACGACGTCGAGGCCGATCCCGACCAGCGCGTCGGTCACAGAGCTGGCGACGAGCAGCCAGGGATCCCAGGCGAGCGCGCAGATCGCTGGCGTCGCCGCGCCGACGAGGTACATCATCCAGAGCGCGTCGAGGCTCGAGCGCCGGTCCACGAGCCCGCCCCACCACGCGCCACCGACCAGCGTCGCCGCGGCCGCCGCCGCCGCGAAGACACCCACCTGCGTCGCGCTCACGTGCAGGACGTCGACGAGGAGCAGCGGATGGGCAGGCGTCTGGATCCAGCAGCCGGCGCCGAAGAGGAACGACGCGACCAGGAGCCGCCGGAACACGTCGTCGTGCCTGACCACCGTCCAGCTCTGGCGAAGGCCGCCGACGGGCCCCTCCCCCGTCTCCGCGGCCGCCGGGACGGGCAGGCGCCGCTGACGCAGGCTCGCGGCCATCCCGAGCACCGCCGCGACGGGGAAGATCACGCGGTAGTCCACGCGCTCGAAGAGCTGGCCCGCGCCGAGCGCGAGCCCGATGCCCAGCGCGGCGCCCGCCATCCTCACGAGGCCCAGGGCGCGCCCGCGCGTGGCGCGCGGGTAGAGGCGCTCGACCACGGCCGCCTGCGCGGGCCCCGCGGCGGCGGCGAAGACGTTCGCCGCCACGACGAGGCTCACAAACGACCACGCCGAGGACGCGAGGGGCGCCAGGAGGAACAGGCCGCGCGCAACGAACGACGGCCACACGAAGTACGGCAGCGGCGGGCGGCTGCCGAGCGCGCGCGCCCACGCGAGCGAGAGGAGCAGGCAGGCGCCTCCGGCGGCCGACATGACCGAGAGCTGGAGCGGCGTCGCCCCGAGATCGCGTCGGAGGATCAGCCCGATGAACGGCGTCGTCAGGCTCGCGAAGACGGCGAAGAGCAACGCCGCCGAGACGTCGATGCGGAGCGCGCGCCGGATCTCCGGACTGAACGGGGGAGGTCTCATCCTACCCATTATGTCGTATCCTCGGCGGCGTGACGACGCATCCGAGCGGACCAGCCGACCTCTCCGGACAGGTCGCCCTCGTGACGGGCGCCGGCCGCGGCATCGGGCAAGCGATCGCGCTGGCGCTCGCGACGGTGGGCGCCGACATCGTGGCGGTCGACCTTGAGCCGCCTCTCGAGACGCGGGCCCGCGTCGAGGCGCTGACACGGCGGTGCCTCGCGATCCCAGCCGACGTCGCCGACCGGGCCGCCGTGGAGACGGCGCTGGCACGCACGCTCACGGAGCTCGGGCGGCTCGACGTCGTCGTGAACAACGCCGGGATCGGCGAGCGCCTCGCGCTCGAGGACCTCGACGACGCCACGCTGCAGCGCGTGCTCGACGTCGTCCTCAAGGGCACCATCCTCGTGAGCCAGGCAGCCTATCCGCACCTCAAGGCGCGAGGCGGCGCGATCGTCAACATTGCCTCGGTCTCGGGCCTGGCCGGCGGCGCCATGTCGCAGCCGGCCGACGAGGGCGAGACCCGCGGCCGGACCGGATCGGCGTACGCCGCGGCCAAAGGTGGCGTCATCGCCTTCACCCGCTGGCTCGCGAAGGACGCGGGACGCCACGGGGTGCGTGTGAACGCGGTCGCGCCGGGTCCGGTCCAGTCGGAGATGACGCGAGGCTTCGATTACAACGTCGTCGCCCAGCCGATCTCCCGCATGGGGCACCCCGACGACGTCGCCCAGGCGGTGGTCTACCTGGCCTCCGCGATGTCGAACTTCGTCACGGGCCAGGTGGTCGTCGTCGACGGCGGCGTCGTCCTCGATTAACCGCATGCCCGTTTTGCCCGCCGATTCCCACCCGCGCCGGAGGGTCCGTGTCCTCGACACCGAGCTGGCCTACGTGGACACCGGGAGTGGCGACCCGATCGTCTTCCTCCACGGCAACCCCACGTCCTCGTACCTGTGGCGCAACGTCATCCCCCACGTCGTGGCGCGCGGGCGCTGTCTCGCGCCGGACCTCGTGGGCATGGGTGACTCGGGCAAGGCGCCGGGGGGTTCGTACCACTTCGCGGACCACGCCCGCTACCTCGACGCCTGGTTCGATGCTCTCCGGCTGGAGGGGAACGTGACCCTCGTCGTCCACGATTGGGGCTCGGCCCTCGGCTTCCACTGGGCACGCCGTCATCCTGAGCGCGTGCGCGGGATCGCGTACATGGAGGCGCTCGTCCGCCCGATGACCTGGCAGGAGTGGCCCGAGGCGGCTCGCCGGATCTTCCAGGCGATGCGCTCGCCCGCGGGCGAGGAGATCGTCCTGGTGAAAAACGTCTTCGTCGAGCGCCTCCTGCCTGCGAGCGTGATGCGAGGCCTCGGCCCCGAGGAGCTGGAACGCTACCGGGCTCCGTACCGCGAGCCCGGCGAGTCGCGCCGGCCAACGCTCACCTGGCCGCGCGAGATCCCGCTGGACGGCGAGCCCGCCGACGTCGTTGCGATCGCCCGTGCCTACGCCGACTGGCTCACGCGGAGCCCCGTGCCAAAGCTCTTCGTCAACGGCGACCCGGGATTCCTTCTGACCGGGGCGCTGCGCACCTTTTGCCGGGCCTTACCGAATCAGCAGGAGATCACGGTCCGCGGCACGCACTTCATCCAGGAGGATTCGCCCGACGAGGTCGGCCGGGCCGTGGCCGACTTCGTCGCGAAGCTCACATGAACCCGGGAGGGCGCCCATGCGGTATGGTAATCGTCGGAGGCGGCCATGAAGATCCGCGAAATCCGCACCTGGGTGCTCCGCCACGAGCTGCCCGAGGCCGAGGTATTCGGCTCGTCGAAAGGCTGGCACACCGTTCGTCAGGCGCTCGTCGTCGAGATCCTCACGGAGGAGGGCCTCTCCGGATTCGGTGAGGCGTACGGCCCGCCGGCTGTCAACCGAACGCTCGTCGACGAGGTGTATGCCCCGCGCCTCGTCGGGAAGAACGCGCTCGAGCACGCCGTGCTCTGGGAGGACCTCTACAGTGCCTTCCGCGACTACGGGCGCAAGGGCTGGCCGGTGGCGGCGATCTCGGCGATCGACATCGCGCTGTGGGACCTCAAAGGCAAGGCGCTCCGCCAGCCGGTCTTCCGGCTCCTCGGTGGCCCCTTCCGGACGCAGGTCCGCGCCTACGCCACCGGCCTCTACCGCCACCGCGTCGCCGACAACGCGGGGGCGCTGGCGCGCGAGGCCGAGGCGTACGTGGCCGAGGGCTTTCGTGCGATGAAGATGAAGGTCGGCTTCGGCCTCGACGAGGACGTGCGGAACGTGCGGGCCGTGCGCGCCGCGATCGGCAGCGACCGGCTCCTCGCGATGGACGCCAACCACGCCTACGACGCCGGCCAGGCGATCCGCCTCGGCCGTAAGCTCGAAGCGTGTGACCTCGCCTGGTTCGAGGAGCCCGTCGTCCCCGAGGACGTCGACGGGTACTGCCAGGTCAAGGCGGCGCTCAGGATCCCGATCGCGGGCGGCGAGACCGAGTACGCGCGCTGGGGCTTCCGCGAGCTCTGCGCGCGCCGCGCGGTGGACATCGTGCAGCCCGACATCTGTGGTTGCGGCGGCTTCACCGAGGCGTGGCGAATCGCGGCGCTCGCTTCGGCGTCGTCCATGACGGTGTACCCGCACGTGTGGGGGACTGCCGTCGGCCTGTTCGCGAGCCTGCACCTCACGGCGGCGCTCCCGCCGAACCCACCCGCCCTGCTCGCGGCCGAGCCGTTGTTCGAGCTCGACCGTACGCCGAACCCGCTGCGCGACCAGCTCGCCCTCAACCCGCCCAAGCGCGCAGGCGACATGGTCGACGTGCCGACGGGGCCCGGCCTGGGCCTCGAGATCGACCGCGCCGTCCTCGAGCGCTACCGCGCGTGAGCGTCCCGACGCCCAGACCGCTCCTCGACGCGCTCAAGCCCTATGGCGTCGCGGTGGTCGTCGTCGGCCTCGCGCTGCCGGTGGCGCAGGCACTCTGGCCGTTGACGCGGCCCACCGTCTCGCCGGTGTTCCTCGCGGCCGTCATGGTGGCAGCCTGGGTCGGCGGCCTCCGCGGCGGCCTCCTCGCGACGGCCCTGGCCTCACTGGTGATGGACTACTTCTTCCTCGAGCCCGTCTACGCGCTGTTCTCGTTCACGCGACCCGCGGACGTGCTGCGGCTCGGCGTCTTCGTGCTCGTCGCCGTCCTCATCAGCTTGCTCAACGCGGCGCGCCGGCGGACCGAGGCCGTCCTCGAGGAGTCCAGGCGCTTCCTCCAGTCCACGCTCGACTCGCTCACCGCGCGGATCGCGATCATCGACGGGCGCGGCGTGATCGTCGCGGTCAACGAGGCGTGGCGGCGCTGTGACGAGACCCGGGGCGAGCCACGCGTCGTCGGCAGCGACTACCTCGCCGCCTACGGACGCGCCTCCGGCGGCGCCGCGGAGGCGACGCGCGCGGCGGCCGCCGGCATCCGCGAGGTGCTCGAGCGGCGGCGCGACGCCTTCTCGGCGGAGCTCCCCGAGGGGAAAGGCTGGTTCACCGTGCGCGCCACGCGCTTCGAGCGGGGGGGCGAGGTCAGGGTCGTCGTGGCCCACGAGGACGTCACCGAACGGCGGCGCGCAGAGGAAGCGGAACGGGCGGCGGAGGCGCTTCGCTCCGTCGCACGCCTGGCCCTGGCCGCGGCCCACGAGATCAACAACCCGCTGGCGACGATCCGGGGGAACCTTGACCTGCTCGGCGGGCAAGTCGGCGAGGAGCTGGCGCGGACTCGCCTCCGGCCAGCGCTGGACGGCGTGGAGCGTATCCGGACGGTTGTCGCCCGGCTGGGCAACATCACCGAACTGAGGGTCTCGGACCGGTGGCCAACTCTCCCAGAGATGCTCGACCTCCAGGCCTCGAGCCCAAGCCCACCGGAGGAGGAGCCCTCGGGCGGCTCTACTCGGGCTGGACCATCAGCCTGACCGTCACCCGGCGCTTCTTTTCGTCGGGCAGGCCGGCGGTCGTGATGGGCCCGAGCCCGACCGAGTTGATCCGCGGCAGCTCGATGCCCTTCTCGACGAGGTAGCGCCGGACGGTCTCGACTCGCCGCTGGCTCAGCCCCACGTTGTACTCGTAGGTGCCCGTCGGATCCGCATACCCTTCGAGGTCGACCGAGAGCCGCGGGTTCGCCTGGAGCTCCTTGGCCAGCGACGCCAGCGCGGTCTGCCCGGCGTCGTCCAGGTCCCAGCGGTCGAAGCCGAAGCGCACTTCGAGGGTGTCGACCAGGTCGCGCTTGTTACGGCTCCCCCAGAGCCGGGTGAGCCGGCCCGCCGCCTCCTCAGCCTGGGCCTGGGCCGAGCGGGCGAGCTGCCCAGTCTGCGTCAGCGAGGACTCGACCGTCTGGAGCCGGGTGCCCATCCCCTCGATCTGCTGGGCGTCATCGGCCAACCGCTTCTCCACGCCGTCGAAGCGCTGGCCGATCTCCACCTCCTGCTTGCTGACCAGCTCCCGGACCCAACTCCTGGTCGCGCACCCACCGGTCAGGAGCACGACCGCGGGCAGAAGGATCGCGCACGTCCAGTGCTGTCGCATAGCCACCTCCTCCTCATTGGGCGGCGTCGTTATGCAACGGCTTCGCCAACTCGGAGCAGCGCAGATTGTCGGGGAAACTGCAACCCGGCGGTGTGCTGAGCGGCCGACGGTGTCACGCTACCGGACGCGACGAGTCAGCCGGCTGACGCTCGGTCAGTTCAGGCGGGCGCGCAGCGAGTGGAGGGTCTTGCGCAGCTCGACGTCGTCGGGCGCCAGGCGCACCGCAGCCTGGAACTCGCGGAGCGCCTCCGACCAGCGCCCCTGCCGCAGGTAGATCCGCCCGAGGTTCATGTAGGGAAACTGGCGCGGCTCGTAGCGCGGGGCGCGCTTGGCCTTCTCGAGCCACGGAATCGCCTCCTCGAGCTTGTCCTGTTGCATCAGGTAACACCCGATGTCGTTGTAGGGGTTGCCGAAGTCCGGGTCGACCTCGATCGCCTTGAGACACTCGCGTGTCGCTTCCTCGAGGCGCCCCTGGAAGCTCAGGGTCCAGCCGAGGAACGTGTGCGCCTCCGCCGTTGGGCACACGCCGATGGACCGCTGGTAGAACTCGATCGCGCGCTCGAGGTCGCCCTGCAGCTGGTGGCGGTACGCCTCCTGCCACAGCTCGGTCGCGCGTCGCATGAGCTCGGGATCACGCATCGGCGCGCCGCGCCCTCAGAGCGGCCACGCCTCGCGGCGATGACCCATCTCCCAGAACATCCACTCGTAGCGGCTCGTCGTCACGAAGTGCCGAGCCATCGCTTCACGCTCTCGAAGGCCGAGGCGTGCGGCGGTCCGCTCGGTGGCGTCGATCACGGCGCCCACCACGTCGCCGAACTCCTTCGAGGCGTAGGTGGCGATCCAGCGCGCGTAGAGCGGGTCGGGCGAGCCCGCGCGCTCGAGCTCGCGGCCGACCTCCCAGTAGATCCAGTAGCACGGCAGCACCGCGCCCAGCGCCTCGTGGTACGGCGCGCCGTACGCGACGGCGAGGAGGTAACTCGTGTACGCCAGACAGGTCGGCGCCATCGGCGTCGCGGCGACGGCGGCGGGCGTCAGGCCGAACTCCTTGAAGAAGCTCTCGTGGAGCGCCCGCTCGACCTTGAGGGCGCCGGCCGCGTGCTCGTTGAACATGATGATCCAGCCGTCCTCGGGCGCGCGGGCCGCCGCGAGCGAGAGCGCCCGCGCGAACTCGCGGAGGTAGAGCGCGTCCTGCACCGCGTAGAAGCGGAAGCTTTCCCGTGGAAGCGAGCCGTCGGTGAGCCCACGCACGAAGGGGTGGCGCAGGATGGCCGCGTAGATCGGCCCGATCGACCGCCAGAGCTCCTGCGCGAACGCCATGCCGACCTCCGGCCGGAGGCTACAAGCCTCGGAAGACGGGGTCCCGCTTCTCGACGAAGGCCTTCGTCGCCTCGCGGTGGTCCTCGGTCAGCCCGCAGCGCGTGTGGTGCCACGCCTCGAGGTCGAGCAGGTCTTTGAGCGTCCCACTCTCCGCCGCGTTGAAGTTCCGCTTCATGTAGCGGTAGGCGATCCGTGGGCCCTGCGCGAGCCGCGCGGCGAGCGCCATCGTCTCCTCCTCGAGGTGCCCGTCGGGGACGACCCGGTTGACGATCCCGAGCTCCCGCGCTTGGCTGGCGTCCACGATGTCCGCGGTGTAATAGAGCTCGCGCGCCTTCGCCGTGCCGACGAGCTGGGTGAGGAACCAGCTACCGCCGAAGTCGCCGGAGTAGCCGACGCGCGCAAACGCCGTCGCGAAGCGCGCCGAGTCGCCGGCGACGCGCAGGTCGCACGCGAGCGCCAGCGACAGGCCCGCGCCGGCCGCCGCGCCCCGCACCATCGCGATCGTCGGCTTCGGCATCTCGTGGAGCCAGCGCGACACCTCCATGCGCGAGCGGAGCGCCTGCGCCTTCTCCTCGAGCGTGGTCCCGCCGAACTCGCGCCCCTCGGCCATCGCCTTCACGTCCCCGCCCGCGCAGAAGCCGCGGCCGGCGCCCGTGAGCACGACGACCCCGACCTCAGGGTCGGCGGCGAGCCGTGGCAGCGCTTCGAGCAGCGCGTCGAGCATTGCTGGCGACATGGCGTTGAGGCGGTCGGGCCGGTTCAGCGTGAGCACCGCGACCTTATCCTTACGCCCTTCGAGCAGGTCCTGGCTCATGGGATCCTCCGTCGGCGGATGTGTCGCGATGGTACCATCGCGCGGGCCTCGTCGCCCGGGCCGGCTGCGGAGGGAAGGATCAACGCGAAACGGCTACCGCGGTTTTCCTGTCTGAGCCCCGCGCTCCTCGAGGAGCGTCGAGAACCGCGGGTCCGCCCTGAGGCCCTTGAGGGCTGGATCGACGCTCACGAAGTCCAGCTTGTTGAAGCCGAGGTCGAGCGCCTTGGTGAGCCACGCGAGAGCCTGGTCGTTGTTGCCCTGTTGCGCGAAGATGCGGGCGGCGTCGTATGCCGCCCAGGGATCGTTGGGGCGGGCGTCGACGATCATCAGGGTCCGGCCGACCTGGTCCTGACGCTCGCGCGCGACCGCCTTGTTCCGCTTCGCGTTCTCGAGGTTACCCTTTGCCGTGGCGTTGGTGGGATCACGCCGCAGAAGCTCCTCGAATTCGCGGACGGCCTCCTCGTAGCGGCCGTCCCTGCTGTAGAGGGCGCCGAGGTTGTTGCGGACGACCGAATTGTCGGGTTCGAGCTCGAGGACCTTCCGATACTCGGCGATCGCCTCGTCGGACCGCCCTTGCCGCTCATAGGCGTAGGCCAGATTCGAGTGGGCGACGACATACGCCGGAGCCATGTCGACGACCTGTCGCAGTTCCGCGATGGCCTCCTCGAGCTTCCCCTGCTGCAGCAGGGCGGCGCCCCGGTTGTTCCGGTCGAGCGCCGCGTCGGAGGGCCGCTCCTGCCCGCGGGCGACGCCGATCAGGAGCGCGCAGAGCGCCAGCGCGAGCAGCGGCGTTCTCACTGCACCTGCTCCATCCAGGAGCGAACCTGCTTCAGGAAGGGAGGCGGAGGCACCGCGTTGTTCAGGAGCTGCTGGTTCGTCGTGCCCGTGATGGCCGACGACGATGCTTTTTGCCCTGGGCTTGCCGGTGGGATGATCAAGATGACCGGCATCGAGGCGATCCCCTCGCCGAGGGTCGTCGACCGCGTGTGCGAGCTGTCGGTCGTGGTGAGGGCCGTGCCCGTGCTGAAATCGATGCCCGCGTAACCCGTGAGCATCTGGACGGAGTACAGCTTGGCTGTCCCGCCGCCGCTCGTGCACGTCACGGTGCTGACCGGCGTGAAGGTCGAGAACAAGACCTGCGTGTTGAAGACGTTGGCCGTCGCAAGCACCTTCTCGTTGCTGCCCAGCGTGAAGAACCACCCATCCGGGTCGGTCGCGTTGGAGGTCGACACGTCCGCGAGGCTGGTCTCCCTCAGCACGGAGCCGTTCGTCATGTCGGTGGTGTCTTTGACCCCATAGAATCGGTTCGGGGACGTCGTGTTGTTGGGGTGGTTCCGATCGCCCGTACCGAAGAAGACCCAGACCTTCAGGTCAGGGCCGAGAGCGAGCGCCGGCGTGCCGTAGATGGCCTGCGCTGGATAGTATTCCCCGGGCGCCGGCGTGGTGTCGGTCGCCACCGCGGCGAAGAGGCGCTTCCCCGCCCAGCTCGATGTCGCATTGGCGGACACGTCGAACTTCCAGACCTGCCCGCCCACGTCGCCGATGTAGACCCGGTCGACGTATCCGTCGCTGTTCAGGTCCACGGCGGTCGGGTTCGCGGGGATGCTGAAGTTCATGTACTGACGGTCGTCCAGCGTGGTGTCGTTGTAGTACTCCCAGAGCTTCGTGCCGTCCGAGAGATCGATGGCGAAGAACGCCTTACCGAGGGCGTTGTTCGACCCCGAGTCGTACCCTCCGCCGACGAACGCCACGAATTTGTCGGCCCCGCCGATCTTCACTTTACCGATGGCGGGCTCGGACCACGTCTCCCCCAGCTTGGAGTCGGTGAAGCTCCACAGGTACGTGGGGTTGGTGGTGTCCGTAATGTCCAGGGCGTAGTAGTGGTTCCCCCCGCGTCGCACGCCGAAGAGGACGATCGTTTTCCAGCTACCCGAGACCTTGATGTCCGCCGCGATCGGGCTGCCGTCCACGTAGAAGAGGTGATCCCCCGACGTGGAAGTCAAGTTTTTGACGCTGGCGAGTAGGTCCGGCGGGATGAACGCCCAGAGCTCCCTACCGTCCGTCTCCCGGAAGGCATGGAGCATCCCGTCGTTGGCCCCCGCGATCAACACCTTGGTGCGGGACGCCTGAGCCGTCTTGAACGACTGATAACTGGAGTCGTTCAGCGCCAGGAGCGGCGGCGTGACGAGGACCGGCGTCGAGTGGAAGATGTCGCCGAGCTTCCAGCTCCGATCCTCCGTGGTGTTGCTGTTCTTGTTCTCGTCAAAGACGTCGACGCCCCGCAGGTAGTCGATGATCTGGTCCCGCTGGGTGGTGCCGGAGGCGCCGAGGAGGGCGACCGTGACGGCGGCGTTGGTCTTCACGAACGATTCGCGATTCCCGGCGACCACCGTATAGATCGTCCGGCTCGCGGCCGGGATGGTGGTCAGCACCTGACCGGCCTCCCAGACCAGAGCCGACGTCAGGGGCACCCCGTTGGCGTCGACCGGGACCTGCCCGTCGGAGTTTCGCTGGTAGGCCTTGAGGTAGCCCTGCCAGAACGGGCGAGACGGGTCGGACTTGAAGGCTGCGAGATAGGCCTTGGTGCTCCCCGTGGTGCTGGTCGAGGGAAGCACCGGGGTGGCGAAGGTGAAGGTCGCCTGGATGACCCGGCGGATCGCGTCCTGAAGCGCCGCCTCCAGGTCGGCCTCGTTGTTGGTGTCGTAGAACTGGCCGCCGCCATTCTGGGCCGCCGTCCTCAGGACATCATTGGCGGCGATGACGTTCCCTGGCTCGCTCACGCCGATCCCAAACCCGATGGTGTGGACGATCACGTTCTGCGTTCCCGTGAATGAGGACGCATGATCCTGCGTGTAACGATTAGTCGCCTCCGTCCGCACGTCCATGCTGCCGTTCTGGAGCCCGTCCGTGATCAGGATGATGAAGTTCGGCTGACACTCGCCGACCGAGGCCTGGATCGGGCTCGCGTAGGTTTGCCCGTTCCTGAGGGCCTGGCCCTTGAAGTACTGGCCGCCGTCGTAGAGGAACTCGCCCAGCGGGGTGTACCCATAAGGAGTGATGCCGTCGACCGCCGTCTTCATCGTGGCGACGTCGGTCCCGATCTGCGCGACCATCGCGCCCCCGCCCTGGCCTTGCGTGCCGTTGTTCGTGAACTGCATGACCCCGAACCGAACACCCGTCACGTTGTCGAACAGGTTTTCGATGACGCGCTTGGCGATGCCCATCTTGGCGTTGGGGCAGGTGAGGCCCACGCAGCCCGCGTATTGATAGTTGATGTAGTTGCCGACGTAAAGGTTCACCGTGGAGCCGCCGATTCGTCCCGACCAGTACCCGTTCGTGGACAGTGCGCTGCGAGCGGCCGCGCTGTTCACGGCTGCGATGTTGTTGGCGTATTGCAGGTACGTGTGCCAGAAGTTGCTCTGGTAGACCTTGACGCGGTCGCACGCGGTATTCCAGCTGCTTCCGCAGGTGTTGACGACGGTGTAGTTGGTCGCGGGGACATAGGCCTGCGAATTGACGTTGTCGGTCATGCTGAGCGAGTTGTCCAGCAGGATCATCACGTTCGGCTGGATGTTCGCGCCGAAGATGTCGCTGTCGTCGGCAAACGCCGACGGAGGAAACTGCGCCAGCACGAGCGCGGCGATCAGGACGAGCGCTGTTAGTCTCTTCACTGCACCTGCTCCATCCAGGAGCGGACCTGCTTCAAGAAGGGCGGCGCAGGCACCGTGTTGTTCAGGAGCTGCTGGTTCGTGGTGCCCGTGATGGCCGACGACGATGCTTTTTGCCCTGGGCTCGTTGGTGGGGTGATCACGATGATCGGCATCGAGGCGATCCCTCCACCGATGGTCGCGGACCGGGTCGCCGAGCTGTCGGTCGTGCCGAGGGCAAGACCCGTGACGAAATCGATGGCTGCGTAGCCCGTGAGGACCTGGACGGAGTAGAGCTTGGCCGTCCCGCCGCCGCTCTCGCACGTGGTAGTGGTCGTCGGGGTGAAGCTGGAGAACAGGACGTTCATGTTGAAGACGTTGGCCGTGGCGAGCACCTTCTCGTTGCTACCGAGGCGGAAGAACCACCCCGACGCTGAGCTCCCGTTGGAGCTCGTCACGTCTGCGAGGGAGGACTCCGTCAGCGCGGAGCCGTTCGTCATGTCGGTCGTGTCCCTGATCCCATAGAACCGGTTCGGGGCCGTCGTGTTGTTGGGGTGGTTCCGGTCGCCCGTACCGAAGTAGACCCAGAGCTTCAGGTCAGGGGCCAGGGCGAGCGCCGGCGTGCCGTAGACAGCCTGAGGTGGATAGTATTCCCCGCCCGGCGGGGGCGTGGTCGGGGTCGGAGGCGCGGCGAAGAGGCGCTTCCCCGCCCAGCTGCTCGTCGCCCCCGCGGAGACGTCGAATTTCCAGATCTGCCCGCCCACGTCGCCGATGTAGACCCGATCGATGTAGCCGTCACTGTTCAGGTCCACGGCGGTCGGGTTGGCGGGGATGCTGAAGTACATGTACTGCCGGTCGTCGCTCGTGCCGTCGTTGTAATATTCCCAGAGCTTCGCGCCGGTGGCGAGGTCGATCACGAAGAACGCCTTGCCGAGGGCGTTGTTCTGCGGCGTGTCGTACCCGCCCCCGACGAACGCGACGAACTTGTCGGCGCCGCCGATCTTCACCTTGCCGATGGCGGGCTCGGACCAGGTCTCCCCCAGCTTCGTGTCGGTGAAGCTCCACAGGTACCTGGGGTTGGTGGTGTCCGTGATATCGAGAGCGTGGTAGGTCTTTCCGCCCCGTCTCAGGCCGAAGACGACGATCGTCTTCCAGGTGCCCGAGATCTTGACGTCGGCGGCGATCGGGCTGCCGTCCACGAAGAACTGGTGCTCTCCCGAGGTCGCCGTGAGGCCCTGCAAGTCCTCGAGCAGGTCCGACGGGATGAAGCCCCAGAGCTCGGCGCCGTCGCTCTCCTTGAAGGCGTGGAGCATCCCGTCGTTGGCCCCCGCGATCAGCACTTTGGTCCGGGACGAATTCGCCGTCTTGAACGCCTGATAGCTCGAGTCGTTCAGAGCCAGGATCGGTGGCGTGACCAGGACCGGCGTCGCATGGAAGATGTCGCCGAGCTTCCAGGCCCGATCTTCCGTCGTGTTGCCATTCTCATTCTCGTCGTTGACGTCGATGCCCCGGATGAAGTCGATGATCTGGTCGTGCTGGAGGCTAGTCGAGACGCCGAGGAGGGCCGGCGTGATGGCGCTGTTGGTCTTGGTGAATGGCGTGATGCTTCCGCTGACCTCCGTATAGATCGTCCTGTTCGCGGCCGGGATCGCACTCAACGCCTGACCGGCCTCCCAGACCATTGCCGAGGTGAGCGGAACCCCCGAGCCGTCCACCGGGACCAGGCCCTGACTGTCCCGCTGATAGGCCTTGAGGTAGCCCTGCCAGAACGGGCGAGACGGGTCGGACTTGAAGGCCGCGAGATAGGCCTTCGAGCTTCCCGTCGTGCTGGTCGAGGGCAGGACCGGGGTGGCGAAGGTGAAGGTTGCCTGGACGATTCGCCGGATCGCATCCTGAAGCGACTTCTCGAGATCGGTCTTGTTGTTCGCCTCGTAGAACTGCCCGCCGCCGTTCTTGGCCGCCTGCTTGAGGTCGGCGATGGCCTGCGCCGACTCACTGGCGCCGATACCGAACCCGACGGTGTGGACGATGACGTTCTGCACCCCCGAGAACGCAGACGAGTAATCTTGGGTGAAGAGGTCCGACGCCACGTTGTTGGTGGAGTTCGGCGCGCTGCTGCCGGGTGGCACCAGGGTCCGAATGCCAGAGGTCTGCATCCCGTCCGTGATCAGGATGACGAAGTTCGGCTGGCACGAGAGCTGGATCGGGCTCGTGAACGTCGTCCCGTCCGTGAGCGTCGCGCCCTTGTAGTACTGGCCCGCGTCGTACGCAAATTCGCCCAGCGGGGTGTCACCGGTCGGGGTGAGTTGGTTGACCGCGGCCTTCATCGCCCCAACGGGTTTCCCGATCTCCGCGACCATCTTGCCGCCGCGCACGCCATTGGAGCCGTAGTAGAAGGTCATCACACCGAAGCGGACGCCGTGCACGTTGTCGAGCAGGAAGTTGACGACATCCTGGGCGACTTTCATTTTCGACTCTTGGCAGGCCGGGTCTCCCCCGCAAACCCCGATCAGGTAGTTGAGGTAGTTGCCCGTGTAGAGGTTCACGGTGGATTTGGCGATCTTTCCCGACCAGTACCCCACCGTGTTCAGAGCAGTCTGCGCGCTCGAGTCACTCACGTCGGAGACAGTGGTGGCGTAGAAGGTGTACTCACCCTTCTTGCTGCTCTGGTACACCTTGGTCGAGACGCAGTCCGAGTACGTCGTCGTCTTGGGTTTCTTGGTCGTCACCGGGTCGCACTGCTGCAGGACGGGGTAGGTCGTCGCCGGGTCATAGGCGCCCCCCGGGACCGTCTGGGCCATGCTGCCCGAGTTGTCGATCAGGATCATCACGTTCGGCTGGATGTTCGCGCCGAAGATGTCGCTGTCGTCGGCAAACGCCGACGGGTGGACCTGCAGTGTCAGGAACGCGGCGATCAGGACACTCGCTGTCAGTCTCTTCACGCTGGACCTCACTGGGCGACCGGGCCGTACGCAGCCACGACGTTGATGGTGCGCTGGGAGCTTCTCGGGCCCGCCCCCGAGCCCGTGACCGCGAAGTTATAGAAGACGTACCCGCCCGGGTTGTACCCCGTCCCGCTGCCGAGGGAGTAGCCCGGCTGCGGTTGCGTACCGGAGAAGTTGACGTTCCCCTGGTAGGTGAAGCTTCCGATCGTCGTCGAAGCGATCGGCGTCGTCGTGACGGTCGGCGACACCAGGTCGAGACCGAGATTGATGGCCGCGTCGGCGGCGAAGAAGCTGCCCTCCGCCCACATCGAGTTGTACGCAATGTCGCCCTCGGTGGCGGACATTCGCAGTAAGAACGTGCCGGCCGCAAGAAGAATGGCCATGGTAAAAAGCGCCATCACCAGCGCCATTCCACGCTCGTCGGAGCACTGTCGCCACAGTCGGCACATGCGCGGGCCTCCCTCAGGGATTCCGGAGCCTCACGTCGGAGTTCAACGTGTAGGTCTGAGCCGGTTGGTTGGGAACGGTCTCTCGGGCGGTCAGCTTGATGACGACCCTCCGCACGGCCGCCCGCTCCGTCGTGGTCACGAAGGTCGGGGCGGCCCCGGGCGCCTGCCCGTCGAGCTGATAGGGGGCGGTCGGCGGATTCGGGACCGGATTGTTGTTGGCGTCGTAGTAGGCGAAGCTGAGGCTCGTGACGCTCTCGGCCAGGATGTCGCCGTTGCCGCACGTATAGGAAGCCGCGTTACCGATCGCGCCCCTGACGCGCCGCAGTCCGGAGGCGTCGCGACAGAAGAGGAAGGCGTTGCTCGCGCCGGACCCGTCGAGGTCCCCGGCGATGGCCAGCGCCGTGTCGGTGGCGATCTGAACGCCGTTGGCCAGGTCGTTCGCCGGGTTGGCGTCGAAGTTCTCCGGGAAGGCACCGGCCATCCGGATCTGCCTGACGATCATGTCCATCGCGATCCGGCCGTTCTGCTGGACGGAGAGCTTGCGCTGGCTCGACTGGTACGCGGTGTTGCTCGGCTCGAAGACCTGGAAGACCCCGAGGAGAATGAGCAGGAAAACGCTCATCGCGATCAGGACCTCGACCAGCGTGAAGCCGTCCTGGCTGCGGAGCCGGCTGGGACGCATCAGAACATGCTCGCGATGACGGTCGTGAGCTGGACCTGCGGGGGCAGGCCAGGGACCGTGACCGTGACCGAGGCCTGACGCAGCGTCGCGCTGGGGGAGGTCACCTGGATCGTCGCCCGTCCCCCGAAGGGGGTCACGGTGCCCCATTGGGCCAGCTCCGCCGACGTGAAGGTGAAGCCATTGCCCGGGCCCGCGAACATGTACACCCAGCGGCGGGCGGTCGCCAGCTCGGGCTCGTTCGCGGGAAGAGTCGCCGGATTCGTCGTGTCGAAGCCGTTCAGGTTTGTGAGGCTCGCGAAGGGGAGGCCACCCGTGTCCTCGAGAATCTGTCTGGCCCCGGTCACGGCGAGCGTCATCCTTCCCGCATCGGCGACCTGTCGGTACCCCATCGGGAACATGCCGGCCAGGACCAGCAGGGCGACCAGCAGGATCATCGAGGCGATCAGGACCTCGACGATCGTGAACCCGCGGCTGTCGCTCTTCCGCGGCATCATGGGCACGCCGCAGCGGCCGTGGTCCGAGCCCCACCGGATGGGCTCACGGCCACGTCGAGGCAAGATGTTTGCGACGAGTTCTGCACCCGGAGCGTGCCGGAGGCCGTCGCCGCGCCGAGCGAGCTGAACGTGATCCTCGGCCCCAGGACGATGCGGACCGCGTTGTCGATTCTCATCCAGCCCGAGCCATCGGTCCCTGCCCCCACCCAGACCAGGCCCCCGGGGCACGGGGTCGCCGTACCCGAGCAGAACCGCAGCCGGTTCTGCGGGGACGTCTGGAGCTCCACGCTGAACGACGTGTTGCGCGTGATCGCAAGCTGGCGCGCCTGGCCGAGCGCGGCCACGAGCTCTCGCGCCGCGCCGGTGGTTTCCTGGGCCCGCTGGAAGCTCAGGTAGAACGGCGTACCGATCGCGGTGACGATAGCGATCACGGCGACGAGCACGAGGAGTTCGACGACCGTGAAGCCGCCGGAAATTGTTCGGTCACTCTGCGAGCGATTCATGATCTTCACAGCGAGCCACTTTTGAGCAATGGCTATGCCAGACCTCCTGGGCCTTGAAACGACGGAAGTTACATCGCTTTCTTCCCCGATCAGTGACAAGTTGCTAGGCATCGGGTGACAAGCGATGGACCAGCGATTCCGAAAACGCCACGATTTCCGGCAACTCCGGGCGACTACTTCTCGCCTCGTGATCACACCACGCGGTGAGCAGGGGCTCAGTGAAGGAGTCGAAGCGGAGGAAGGCGCGGACGGGAAGGATCGGGCGCATCGCGCGCGTTCCCGCGCCGGGAACGCGCGCGATGATCAGGTCACTCGGCGCGCATCGTCTGCACGTTCACCTGCTGACCGCCCGCAGCCCCCACGGCGCTCGTCCACCTGACCGTCACGGTGATCTGCGACAAGCGGTTGGGCGCCAGCGTGGCGCCCGCCTGGGTCACCGTCCACGACCGGGTGATCCCGGCCTCCGGCGTGTCGGCGCCCGCGCTCGCGGGGAAGGTCGGATCAACGCAGGTGGTGCCGTTGTTGTAGCACCTGTTCTTGAGCTCTTCGAGCTTCTGCCGCGCGTAGGAGGTCGCCTTCGACTGGCCGCCGCTGACGACGACGTTCGAGAAGCCCGCGGAGAGCATGCCCACGACGGAGAGGAGGCCGATCGTGAGGATCGCGACGGCGACCAGCACCTCGGCGAGGGTCATGCCCCGGTCGTTCGTCGTCGCCGGGCTCCTCACGACTGTGACCAGGACCCCTTCGTCATGATGATGCCCATCGGCGTGCCGGGCGGCTGGGTGGTATCGAACAGGGTGTCGTAGCCCCAGACCCGGTTCGGCGGCGCGTAGTAGTAGAGACCCCCGGCGCCGCAGCACCGCCAGTCCCCCGTGGCCTGCTGGCTGTGCCAGAGGGAGAGCATGGAGCCGCTGTAGCTGAACGTCTTGTTCGTCCAATCCTCGAGGAAGCGGACGAGGTTGTTCGCCTTGCCGTTGTCACGGCCCATCGAGGATTCCGAGCTAGGTCCGGTCGCGATGGCGGCGTTCACCGTGGTGGCCAAAGCCACGCGGTTCTGGAAGGCCTGGTTCCCCTTGGTATCGTAGTTGTTCTGCTGCCATGCGTTGGACAGGACGGTGACAGCATCACCCAGGACGGCCGCCGGCGGGTGGTTCGCCCCGACCGGCACCGTGTTGTAATCCCCCGTGATATAGACCGGGTTCTGGGACACCACGGTCAGCCCCCGATCCGGGAGCCGCGAGCCATTCACGAGCCGGACCACCGGGTTGGTCGCCGTGTTCGTGCCGGCCACGTAGACGACGGTCCCGCTGTCGGTGGCGTTCTGCTTGGGAAGGCAGTTGTTGATGCGAAGGAGATTGACGTCGATGTCGTAGGTCGACATCGTCTTGGTTTCACGCGCGTCGTAGAACGTCTTCGTCGTGATCGCGCCTGGCGGCGGCGACCCACACGTGAGGCCGGTCGCGACACCATCGATGATCCGGACGTCGGCCTGGGAGTACATCTTGGCCGACGTGAGCGCCGGGGAGTCGCCGGGCTGCGGCATCTCGATCAGCTGATGGGCCACGACGTCGGGGTTGCTCGGGTTTCCGAACAGGTCTGGGAGCGGGGGAATGATCTGCCCGACCCCCATCGCGCTGTCCTGCACCGTCCCCCCGAAGGTCTGCATCGCCTGAGTCGCCCACTCGCCCGGCGACCACGTCGCACCGAACCCTGGCTTGTACGTGTGATCGAAGTCCAGGGTTCGCAGCGTATTGGTTGCATCCTCGATCTGGGGGTTGTTGTAGTTAGGATAGGCCGGCTCGGACTTGATCGAGCGGTAGATATTCCCGGCGGTCTTCACGCTGTCGGTAATCTGCAGCGTGGTGCCGGCGGCGATGTAGATGTTGCTATTCGCGAAAATTTTCCCGTTGAAGGTCATGGCCGGGCCGGGGCGGATTTCCAGGTCCACGCCCTTGCCGTAGAAGATTCCGAACTGGAAGAGCGGCACCCGCGTGTACTGCAACATCTGGGTGAGGTTGGCGCGTGTCCCGCCCTGGCCGTTCACCTGTGCCTGGATCGCATAGCCCTGGCCCCACCCGAACAGCCCGTTATAGGGGCCGGTGGCGAAGGTCTGCCGGCTCGGAGCCGGCGAGGCGGGCGTGATCGTGTACGCCCCGAACGTCATGCGCGTATCGCTGAGCGTCGGCGCCGTGGCGATGGTGTTGAGCTGCGGCTGCGTCGGGGTCGGGGTTGTCGCGAGAAGGTTCCTGAGCGCGACGACGCCCGACTCGAGCGCTGCCTCCGCCGCATAGAAGTCCTTGCTGTAGTCACGCCAGTTGGAGGAAATCGCCATCTCGGTCATGCCCACGGCAACGAGCGTCAGGCCGAACGCCGTGAGGATGATGAGGACGAGGAGCGTCATCACCAGCGCGGCGCCGCGCTCGGCGGTTGCGATCGTTCGGACCGTGTGTCGTGCGTTCATGGCTCCCTCACCCCCCTAGAGATTTCGCGGGCGGACGTTCGTGTTGATTCGATACGTGCTGGGGCCGCTCGCGCTCTGCGCCGACTGAGTCGTCGTCTGGATCTGGATCCTGCCGATGAGCGGGAGGTTGCCCGCCGCGACCGGCGTGGTGATGGACGCGTCAGTGAAGTTGTTGAAGTAACCGAACGTGAGGCCCACGATTCCGGTGGCCAGCGTCTGCACGCCGTTGCCGTCGCCCGCGTCCTTCGTCAGTGTTCTCGTCGCCGCGGTATACGTGTAGGCGATGAGCCGCGGCCGGCCCACCTGTACCCCCTGGCCGTAGGCGTTCGTCAGCGCAGCGACACTCAGGTTGTTCCCGACCTTCGCCGTGACGACTCTCGTTTCCCACGTGCTGCCGTTGTTGAGGTAGATCCGGTCGTTGACGATGATCCCCGAGGCGTTGACGACTGGAAGCGTCGTCGCCCCGGCCGCGACGTCAGCGGAGAGCCGGGTCGAGACGTTCAGGGTGTCGGCCCAGAAGGTGACCGAGTTCGCGCTCGCCGCGGTGACCTTCTGCTGGGCGCCGGCGGGCGGCGGCGTGGGGCAGCCGAGGTCGGGGCACCCGTACCCCGCCATTCTCAGATCTTCCTCCATCAGCATCGCCGCGCGGGCAGCCTGCTGCGCCTCGGCCTGGTTCTCGCCGCGGAGGAACATGGTGTTGCTCGTCAGCTGGACGCCGAGAACGGCCGACATGACGAGCCCGAGGATGGCCATCGTGATCAGCAACTCGGTGAGCGTGAAGCCACGCTCGTCGCGTCGCAGGGCGTTCGGCGCGTTCATGGGATCGTCACCCGCCCCGACGCCTGGACCGAGACGGTCGTCGAGCGCCCGGTCTGGCCCGTCACCCTCAGGGTTCCCGTCTGGACGGCGATTCCGAACTGATTGAAGACCGGGTTCGCGCCCGCGACGAGAGCCACCGCGATGTTGTTGGTGAGGGTGAAGAGACCGTTCGCTCTGGTGCCCGCGCCGGACCAGGGCGTGCCGGTGCACGTCGTGTTCTGGAAGAACCGGTAGCCCCCAGCGGTCGCCTGGACACAGACGGGCTGGCGGGTCGTCACCGCCATGAGCTTCGCGCGATTGAGGCCGCTCTGGAGCTCGCGCGCCGCGTACCTGACCGTGGCGCCGGGCATGTACGACAGAACCAAGGGGATGGCGATGAGGGCAGTGATCCCCAGGATGGCCACGACCACGAGAAGCTCCGGCATCGTGTAGCCGGGCTCCAATCGGGCGACGAACCGACGCATCTCGAACACGTCCTCCCCCATTGGTGTCGGGGCGTGTCACCATTCGTACCAGGGGTCAGAATGGCGCCGCAGGGACACCCGCACCGTGCACCCTATCCGGCCGTCTTCTTTGAGCAAGCCGTGTGCCGCAGGCTTTGGCTCCATGATTTCCAGAATTTATCGACCGCACGACCTATCTCCCACTTGCCGTTCGGTCACTTCTGTCTCCACTTTGTGTCACCCCGTGCGGTCACTGCCCGCGGGTCCTGTACCAGGGCGAGGAGCAGGGTGAGAGCGACCGCCCCCGCGGCGGCCGAGAGCGCGAACACGGCGGCGAAGCCGAGCGCGTCGGCCAGGAGGCCTGCGGTGAGCGGCGCGCCGAGCGCCACGGGGGCCATCAGCGTTGTGCCCAGGCCCACGTAGGTCGGCTGCTCCTCGGGCACCGGCGCGAACTCGAGAAGCACGCTCAGGTTGGAGATGCTGATCGCCGCCCCCTGGACACCCGTCAGGAGGAACACGGCGCCGAACGCGCCGAGCGAGGGCGCGCCGAGCGCGAGCACATTCGCGCCCACGATCGCCGCGACGCCCGCGACGATGACGAGCCGATGTCCCAGGCGGTCGGCGACCCAGCCGAGCGTCACGTTGCCAATGATCTGACCCGCGAGAAGGAGGCCGGTGAACACGCCGGCCTCGGCGGCGGGCGCGTCCCAGGCGCGGAGCGCATAGACGGTGTAGAACCCGCCGCCCATGGTGGAGACGACGACGAAGGCGCGGGCGACCAGGAACCACCGGAGGTTCGCGTCACGCCGAAGCAGAGGGGGAATGCGCCTGAGATAGGTCCCGAGGGCCACGGCCGGCGACGACGTCGTCGCCGCCGGCTCTCGGACCAGGGCGAGCGCCAGGTACGAGAGCGCCATGCAGGCCGAGGCGCAGAGGAAGCAGACGCCGAAGCTCGCCGGGGCCCGCACCACCGCTAGCACGTGGGCGGTGAGGAAGCTCCCCGCGAAGCCGACGCCGGCCGCGGCGAGATTCGAGAGCGCGAAGAACCGGCCCCGCAAGGTCACCGGGATCGCCCGCCCCACGATGTCCATCCACGCCGGCATCAGCACGCCCCCCACGCCGGTCACGACGAGGAGCATGGCGAGCAGGACGCCGAGCACGAGTTGAGGCGCCAGGTCCGCCGCGACGAACGCGGCGACGGCCAGGACGAGAAACGGCGCGCGCTCCCAGACCGTGTGGCGGAGCACGAACGGAAGCTTCTGGGTGAGGGCCTCCGTGTGGCCCGCGGCGAAGAGCGACGGGAGGAACCACCCGAGGGTCATCACCGCAGGGATCGCACCGAGGACGACGTTCGGGGCGCCGAGGGAGGCCGCGAAGGCAGGCAGGATCGTCGCCTGCGAGGCGAACGAGAGGCCGACCATGAAGAGCCCATAGTCAGCCCCGAGGGCGAGGACGTTACGGCGCAGGGCGCGGCTCAGCCGATGCGGATGTCGAGCCAGCCGTGGGGCGTGACCGTCACGCGCTCGCCCTCGCGCACGAGCACCGTGGTCGTCGCCGACTCGAAGACCGCCGGCCCCTTGGCCTCGTGGCCCGCCGGAAGCGCGTCCATCTGGTAGACGGGTACCTCGAGCCAGCCGCCGAGCCAGACGCGGCGGCGCGCAGGGCCCGCGGCCGCGCGTCGCGAGGCGGCGATGGTCTCAGCCGGCAGCACCGGCAGCCCGCCCACCACGGCGACGCGCGCGTTGACGATGACGACTTCCTGGCCGGGGGCGCTGTAGGCGTAGAGCTCCTCGTGCCGCTTGTGGAACCGCTCCACGATCTCCGTCATGAGGCCAGACGACCCGAGCTCCACGCCGTCGAGCGGCACCTGAATCTCGAAGATCTGCTCGCCGTAGCGCATGTCGAGCGACCGGTGCACGCGGATCGGTCCGTCGAACCGGCCGAGCCGCCGTCGGCCGTCCCGCTCGAGCCGGCCGAAGAGCCGTCGCAGGCCCGCGGCGGTCATGCGGCCGACCTCACCGACGTGGGAGCGCACGAGCTCGTATCGCAGATCCGTCGCGAGCATGCCCCAGGCCGACAGCACCGCCGCGACGGACGGCACGACGACCCGGCGGATCTCAAGGGCCCGCGCGACTTCGGTGACGTGCAGCCCCGCAGCGCCGCCGAACGCCACGAGCGCGAAGCGGCGTGGGTCCACGCCGCGGCGCACCGAGACGATCCTGATCCCCTCCGCCATGTTCGTGTTGACGACGCGCGAGATGCCCTCGGCGGCGGTGAGGACGCTCGTGCCGAGCCGCCGCGCGACCTCGGCCAGCGCGCGCTGCGCCGCAGTGGCGTCGAGAGGGATCCGGCCCCCGAGGAAGTTCCCCGGGTCGAGATAGCCGAGTACCAGGTCGGCGTCGGTCACCGTCGCCCGCGCGCCGCCGTGGGCGTAGCACGCGGGCCCGGGATCGGCCCCCGCGCTCTCCGGACCCACGTGGAGGATCCGCCCCGGATCCACCCACGCGACAGAGCCACCGCCCGCGCCGAGCGTGTGGATGTCGAGCGCCGGGAGCGCCACCCTGGCGATGCCGACTCGCTTCTCGCCGGTGAGCTGGGGCTCCCCGCCCTGGAGCAACGCGATGTCCGTGCTCGTGCCGCCCATATCGAAGGTGATCACGTCCCCCTCGGTGAGGAGGCGCGCCGCGTACCGTCCCGCCGCGACGCCACCCGCCGGGCCGGACAGCACGGCGCCGGCTGCGAGCCGCGCCGACTCGCGGACGGGCGCCACCCCGCCGTGGGACTGCATGATCAGGACGTCGCCGCGATAGCCCCGGGCGCGAAGTCCCGCCGCGAGGCGCTCGAGGTAGCGCGCGAGCGCCGGCCCGACGTAGGCGTTCACCACCGTCGTCCACACGCGCTCGTACTCCTTGATCTGTGGCAGCACCTCCGACGAGAGCGAGACGTAGGCCTGCGGCAGCCGCCGCGCGACGGCGCGCCCGGTCTCGATCTCGTGCGTTGGGTTGCGATAGGAGTGCAGGTAGCAGACCGCGACCGAGTCCACGCGGTCGCGCGCGAGCTTCGTCAGGCAGGCGGCGAGCGAGCGGCGCTGGAGCGGCGTCGCCACCGTGCCGTCGAACCGCAGGCGCTCGCGCACGCCGAGCCGGCGCGCGCGCGGCACGAGGGGCACGGGCGGCTCCATGCGGAGGTTGTAACGGTCGTCCTTCAGGCCTTCACGCATCTCGATGACGTCGCGGTGGCCCTCGGTCGTCAGGAGCCCGACGCGAGCGCCCTTCCGCTCGAGGAGCGCGTTCGTAGCGACGGTCGTGCCGTGGACGATCGCCTCCGTCCGCGCCAGGAGGCCCGGCGGGTCGAGCCCGAGATCGGACGCGAGGAGACCGAGCCCCTCGAAGAGCCCCGCGGAGGGATCCGGCGGCGTGGAAGCGCACTTGGCGATGACGACCCGCCCCTCGCGGTCCACCAAGGCAAGGTCGGTGAAGGTCCCGCCCACGTCGACGCCGATCCGGTACACGCGAGTCAGACCGGCAGGAGATCGGCGCCGGGTTCGGGCTCAACGTCGAAGGCGTTGAGCGTGCAGGCGATCATGGCATAGTAGCCCACGGTCGCCGTCAGCTCGACCATGCCACGGGGGCGGAGGCGCTTCCGCAGCCCCTCGAAGAGTCCGCCTTCGACGCGATGGACGCCGAGGAGCCCGGTGGCGTACGCGACGATCTCGGCCTCCGCCGCCGTGAGGTCGCCGGGAAGCTGTCGGGCACGGATGGCGGCGATCGCCTCGGCCCGCACGCCCGCTTTCCCCGCGAGGGGCACGTGCGCGGCCCACTCGTAGCGGCAGTCCATGGCGCGCGCCGTCGCGAGGATCGCGAGCTCGCGCTCGGCGCCGGCAAGCGCCGACTCGAAACGGATGTACGCGCCGAGGTGCGCCGCGCGCTTCGCGACCTCGGGGCTGTGGAGCAGGACGGCGAACGGGCCGGCGACCCGGCCCCGGCTCTCGGCAATCGCGTCGAAGGCCGCCTGATGCTCCGGCGCCAACTCCTCCTTCCGCGAGATCAGCGGCACGCGCGCCATCAGTAGAGGGTCCGCTTGAGGCTTTCCTCGCTCTCGCGCTCGTACTCCTCGACGGTCTTGCCCGCCGGATGGACCTGGTCGAACAGGACGCGCGCCATCGACGGGAGCGCGGCGCGGTCGGGCCAGCGCTCCGGCTCCCAGAGCCCGGAGCGCCGGAAGGCCTTCGGGCAGTGGAAGAAGCACTCCTCGACCTCGACACCGATGGCGACCAGGGGACGCTTGTCGTGAGCCGTCAGCGACTCGAGGATCTCGGCGTCGCGAACGATCGAGGCGCGCCCGTTCACACGAAGCGTTTCTTCGCGGCCCGGGATCAGGAAGATCGTCCCGACGTGCGCGTTCTGGAGGAGGTTCTTCATGCCGTCCAGCCGCCTGTTGCCCGGGCGGTCCGGGATCACGAGGTGGCGGTCGTCGAGGACGCGGACGAAGCCCGGCGCGTCGCCCTTGGGCGAGACGTCGCACCGCCCCTTGGCGCTCGCCGTCGCCAGCAGAAGGAACGGCGACCGCGCGATGAAGGCGCGGCAGTGCTCGTCCAGGACGGCGACATCCTTCTTGATCGCCCGCTGGCTCGGCGAGCCCAGCAGCTCCCGCAGCTCGCTCTCCGTCGTCACCATGTGCCTGAACATGCGCCCTCCAGTCTCATCCGCGTCGCGTGACGAAGCCGTTCTCGCGGTCCGCAGCGCGCGCCGCGCGCGACCGTTTCGACGGCGGCCCGTACCCGCCGCCGCCCGACGACTCCACCAGGAACACGTCGCCGGGCCTCACGCGGATCCCGACCTCTTTGGTCTTGAGGACGCGGAGCGGACGGCCGCGCGAGAGGAGTCGGTAGCGATGCGGGAGCCCCTGGGCGCCGCCGAGGAGGCCGTAGGGCGCGTGACGCACGCCGTCGCCCGCCGTGTTCGCGACCGCGGGCTCCGCGACGTCCACCCGAAGTCTGAGCACCGCGCCCACGCCGCCGCGGTGCATGCCGTCCCCGCCGGAGTCGGCGCGGAACTCGTGGTGCTCGAACGTGAGCGGGAACCGCGCCTCCGCGACTTCCACGCTCCCGAACTTGATCCCGCCCGCCGCCTGCCCTTCGCCCGCGGTCTCCCAGC
Organism: Candidatus Rokuibacteriota bacterium; assembly: GCA_003221695.1. Taxonomy (GTDB): domain Bacteria; phylum Methylomirabilota; class Methylomirabilia; order Rokubacteriales; family CSP1-6; genus 20CM-2-70-11. Next base: position 6,202 of record QHSX01000043.1, on the reverse strand, counting down.
CGTCGCCGACGGCGGTCGCGCCGCCGCCGGGGCGCGCGTGGAACATGTGCCAGATGAACGGGCGTCCCGTGCGTGGGTTCACGCCCTTGATCGCGACGCGGAACCGCCTGCCCCAGCCCGCGATGGCGCGCGCCGGGCACGCGGGCGCGAGCGCTCTGATGATCGCCTCGGCGATGTCCTGGGCGCAGTGGTTGGTCGCGAGGGTCACGGGCGCCGGCGGATAGGGCCAGACGATCGTGCCCTGCCGGGCCACCACCTTCACGGGGCGGAAGGTCCCCGAGTTCTTCGGCGTCCGCGGATCGATGAGATAGGCGAACGCCATGTGCACGGCCGACATTGTGTTGGGAAAGGACGAGTTGATGAAGCCGTCTACCTGCCGATGCGAGTCCGAGAGGTCCACGGTGAGCGCGTCGCCCTTCTTCGTGACCGTCGCGCGGATCCAGATGTCGGTCGTGCCGTGGCCATCGTCGTCCAGGATCGACTCGCCTCGATAGACGCCATCCTTCCAGGTCCTGACGCACGCCCGCGCCTGCGTCTCGGCGCCATCGAGGATCTCGTCCACCGCGCCCACGACGGTCTTCGGCCCGTACTCGTCGGCGAGGGCCAGGAGCCGTCGCTCGCCGACCCGGGCCGACCCGATCATCGCGCGCAGGTCGCCCATGAAGTCGTGCGGATGGCGCACGTTGGTCGCGATCATCTTGAGGACGTCGTCACGCAGCTCGCCCGCGTCGTAGAGCTTGAGGGGCGTGACGCGCAACCCCTCCTGCCAGATCTCCGTCGCCGCCGGGTTGTAGGCGCCATGGGTGGAGCCGCCGATGTCCGACTGGTGGGCACGATTGACGGACCAGAACACCACCTCGCCGTCGGCAAAGACCGGGACGAACGCGGTGAGGTCCGGCAGGTGGTTGTTGCCGTGGTAGGGGTCGTTCAGAAGGTAGACGTCGCCCGGGCGCACGCGCCCCTGGAAGGCGTCGCGCACCGACTCCACCGCCCACGGGATCGCCCCCACGTGGATCGGCACGTGCTCGGCCTGGGCGCAAAGCCGTGCCCCCGCGTCGCAGATGGCCGTCGAGAAGTCGCGGCTCGAGTTGAGGATCTGCGAGTACGCCGTGCGCAGCATCGCCTCGCCCATCTCCTGCACGATCGCCTCGAAGCGATGGGTGAGGACAGATACCGTGACGGGGTCGAGCATGGCCCGTCAAGTGTAACGCGAAAGCAGCTCCTCACGGGTGAGCCAGAGCCGCCGCGCCCGGGTGTGCGTCGCGCGCCGGAAACGGAGCGGACCCATGGGGTGGAGCGAGGCCATGAGCGCGTGCTGGTAGGCAGCCGTGAGGCCAGGCCAGACGATGCCGTCGCGCTCGGCGCGGAAGCCGAGGCGGGCGAGGCCGCGGTGAAAGATCGTGTCCGCGCAGAAGGCGCGCACGTCGGCGAGCGGGCCACCGTCGGCGGCGAGGCGCGCCAGCTCATGGAGCGAGGTCACTAACCAGCGCCGGAACTCGAGGCCAATCGCGAGCGGTGGCTGGCCGTTCACGTGGACGGCGGCGATGCGCGCGTTGTTGACGTGGAGGACGCCGATCCGGTCGCCGCCGGCGACCCGCGTGCCGTCGGGGAGGCGGCGCGCGCGGCGGCTCCGCCGGACCTCGACGCAGAGCGCCGGCCCGACCTGCGCCGGCGGCCGGTCCAGTCCGTGCACCGCGCGGTAGGCCCGGTCGTAGAGCATGACGGCCCAGCGGTACCAGGGGTGGGCGCGCCGCCCCGGACTCGCGATACGCGGACCTGCCATCCTCCAACCCCCCGCGCCTCGGACGTCGATGCAGCCCCGACCCGGTCCAACTCTCCCGCCGGGATAGTAGCGCCGCCTGCAGGCCTCTGCACGTTGGCGTCATCGGCGCGGACACACTAGCCCCTTTGCCTAGTCCCCAATGCACGTCCCGCTCGTACTGTCGAAAGTCCCCGCCGGCGGAACGCAGCATTGCTGCGTGACGGGGTTGAAATCCCCCCCTGAATCGCACACGCAAGTGCCGGTCGAGGAGTCGAAATGCTGGTCGACAGGGCACTCCGGAGCGCACATCCCGGAGGGGTCGGGTGGCTGCCCCCCAGGGCACACGCACATCTGGCTCGCCTCGTCGAATGTCTGACCGTCGGGGCACTGCGGCACGCACCTCCCGTACTCGTCGAGTATCTCCCCGGGAGGACAGGAAGGAGGAGCCGCGGGACAATTCGATGGGTTGAGGTCACTGAAGGCCCCCGTGGGCTTCCAGCGGTTCGGCTTCTCGAGTTCGAGTTCCCCACCGGGGCGCGTGCCGGGGCCGCCCAACGTATGGTCCGCGTCGCCCTCGGTCGTGTAGACGAGTTGTCCATCTTTCTGCAGCCGAATGATGAACTCGTCATTGGTATCTGGCTCACCCGTATCTTTAACCTGCGCCCAAAAATCGACGTACCCGAAGTAGTTCGTCTTGGCCGTACCACAGATCTGACGGGTCCCCGTCGGGTCGCCCTCACGGGTAGGCGGTCCCTGGTCGACAAATACGTATGCCGTGATGCTGGTCGCGTGAACGTTCAGGCGTGTGCCTTTGTCGATGTATTCGAGATGGCCCCAGGGCGACCCATACTTGCATCCAGCCGTGACGCAGAACTCCGCCTTAGCGGGGTTGTGCATGCCGCTCGCCGTGGTGACGATGAAGCCCTCACCGTCCAGGTAGTCACACGACGACGGCTGATCCCAGGCTCCAGCGGGGCCGGCGGCGGCGAGCACCAATGCTGCGACTGCAAGTCTACCGATGACCCTACGCATCGCTCTTCCTCCCGCGCGCATCCGGCAACGAGTTAGTAGATTCCGGCGGTCGCCGACCCGATGACCACATCCGCGACGCCGTAGACGATGACATGGAGAGCATTCACGACGGTGCTGGTCGGTGACGTTCGCTGCTCGTTGATCACCACCAGGCCTCCGGGAATGGGGACCGTCTGGTTCGGACCCCCACTGACGGGGATGGGCACGCCGTTGATCGCGAGATTTTCGATGTTCGAGACGCCAGAGCCCGCCGCGCCAAGGACCGCCCGAGCCCGTGCCACGACCAAATCGGCGCCGATCCTCGTCCCGGCCACGGTCAAGGCCAGAGCCGCGAGCGACGCTCGGGAGACCACCTGATCGGGCCAACCGATCGTGGTCGCGTGAAGGGTTTCCCCGGTGAGCAGCGCGGGAACGCTACCCGCGAGCGCGGAGGCCTGCAGCGCGTCACTGCTCCCTCCCAGCGCCCCCGTGTCGGCGAGCACGGTCGTCGTCCCTCCGAGTAGGCCGAGAACGGTCGCCTGCACCGCTCTCGCCCGCCCGGTGACCGTCTGAGCGTCGCTAGCTATCGGCCATGCCAGGAGCGCCGACAGCATTGCGGCGAGTGCAAGTACACCTGAACCGTAAGAACCTGTAGGACGCATACTGACCTCCCTTGCCTAGATATTCCCTACTGCGGCTCGGTGATTCCCCCTGCCGGAGGATCGCCCGAAACCCTTGCGGGAAAATGGGGTGGATACCGGAGATGATCCGAGCAAGATCCTGGTCATGAAGACGAGCAGAATCCCTGATGACAGGTGGGCTTGCGTCGCGGCCGTTGGCCCTTCATCATATCCCGGCCTCATGACCCTGCCGAAGACGGCCAGCACGGTGATCATCGGCGGCGGCGTGGTGGGCTGCTCGATCGCCTACCATCTGGCCCGCCGCGGGCTCCGCGACGTCGTCCTCCTCGAGCGCGAAACCGTCGGCTCGGGCACGACCAGCAAGGCGGCGGGCGGCATCCGCGTTCAGTTCCCGGCCGAGACCGAAATCCGCTTCTCCCTCGAGAGCATCGACGTCTTCGCGCGCTTCGCGGACGAGTTCGGCGTCGATCCGGGCTACACGAAGATCGGTTATCTCTATCTCCTCGCCGAGGAGCAGCAGCTTCGTGGGTTCGAGCCCCGGATTGCGCTCCAGCGGAAGCTCGGCGCTGACGTGCGCGTCATCTCCCCCGCCGACGCGCAGAAGCTCGTCCCCGCCCTCCGCGTCGACGACCTGATCGCGGCGGTCTGGGGGCCCCAGGACGGCATGGCCGGCCCCGCCGAGGTGACGACCGGCTTCGCGCGCCGCGCGCGCGAGCTCGGCGTGACGATCGCGGAGGGGATGGCGGTGACGGCGCTCGCGATGTCGAACCGACGCGTGACGGGCGTGAGGACGTCCCAGGGCGCGATCGCGGCGCCCATCGTCGTCAACGCGGCCGGCCCCGCGGCGGCGCGCGTCGGCAGGCTCGCGGGTCTCGACCTGCCGGTGCACCCCCGGCGCCGCCACATCTTCTTCACGGAGCCCTTCCCCGAGATCCCGGGCCCGGTGCCGCTCACGAGCGACGTGACGAGTGGCTTCTACTTCAGGAAAGACATGGAGCAGGTCCTCCTGAGCCCGGGTGACGTCGAGGATATTGGCGAGGACTTCGACGTCCCGATGGATTGGGGGAAAGTAGAAGAGTTGGTGCGGAAGGCGATCCACCGCTTGCCGATCATCGCGGACGCGCGGATCGCCGGCGGCTGGGCGGGACTCCGCCCGCTCACGCCCGACGACCACGCCATCATCGGCTGGGCGCCGGGCGTCGAGGGCTTCTTCCTCGCCGTCGGCTTCGGCGGCCACGGCTTCCAGCACTCGCCCGCCACCGGCCGGTATGTCGCCGAGTGGCTCGTCGACGGCACGCCCTCCCTCGACCTCTCCCTCTTCGATCCCGGCCGCTTCGGCGCAGGACGGTGCGGGGCCGCGACCGGAAGGACACGAACCCGATGACCGACGGAGGACAATCATGAGACGACTCTCTGCGATCGTCCTGGCGCTCGCCCTGGGGCTCGGCGGGACGGCCGCGTGGGCGCAGCAGAAGAATCTCACCTGGACGGCCGGCCAGATCGGCGGCGGGTGGTACGCGCAGGCGGGCGGGTTCGTCGAGCTCGTCCGAAGCCAGGACGCGAGCTTCAACATCAAGGTCGTGCCGGGGGCCGGCATCCAGAACATGAGTAAGCTCCAGGCGGGCGAGACGGAGATCGCCTGGGGGCTCCCGCCCTTCATCGCCGCCTCGTATAACGGCCAGGACCCGTATACGGACAAGCACTCGGACATGCGCCTGGTCATGAACGGGCTCGGCTTCGTGCACATCCAGTGGTGCGTGCCGGCGGACTACCCCGACAAGTCGATCCGCGAGATCTTCGAGAAGAAGGGGCGGACCACGATCGGCACCACGCCGCCGGGCGGGTCGGACGAGTGGGTGATGCGGAAGGTGTTCGAGTTCTACAAGACGACCTACAACGACGTGCGCAGCCGCGGCGGCAAGGTGATCCTGGTCTCCTACACCGACCTCACCACCCAGTACCGTGACCGGAACATGGACATCCTCTTCGCCAACCTCGCGGTGCCGGGCGCGGCGATCCAGGAGGCCTCGCTCGGGCGTAAGATGCGGATCCTGCCGATGGACGACGACCTCATCAAGTTTATGGAAGCGCACGGCTTGTCCCGCGGCGTGATCCCCAGGGGCTCCTACAAGGACGTGGTCAACAACGATGTGGACATTCCGACGATCGCGATGGCCAACGCCATCGTCGCGAACGCCAAGGTGTCCGAGCCGGCCGTCTATGAGTTCACCAAGATCCTGCTCAAGAACGTCGGCGCCGTCCGTAAAGTCCACCCGGCGTTCAAGGACTTCGACCCGAAGGACGCCGTGCGGCTCGCCAACGTGCCGCTGCATCCGGGCGCGGCCAAGGCGTACAAGGAAGCGGGGCTCCTCAACTGAGGAGACTCGCCGGACCCGTAGGCTGGGCGGTCGGCGGTTGGGCCGCCGCCGCCGCCCTGTTCCACATCTGGACCGCGTACGCCGGCGTGTGGGAGCCGCGCGAGATGCGGGCCACCCACCTCCTGTTCCTCCTTCCGCTCGCCTTCCTCCTCTTCCCGGCCACCGGGCGCTCGCCGACCGACCGCGTCACCCGATGGGACTGGGCCGGGGTGGCGCTCTCGATCGTGCCGTGCGTCTATGTCCTCCTGAACGTCCACGCCCTCACCGAGCGCTGGGAGGGCGTGCATCCTGTCACGCCGTTTCACGTGATCATGGGGACCATCATGGTCCTCGCAGTGCTCGAGGCGTCGCGACGCGCCGTCGGCTTCTGGTTCTTCGTCACCACGCTCGCCTTCATCGCGTTTCTCGTG
>QHSX01000060.1 GCA_003221695.1 Candidatus Rokuibacteriota bacterium | reverse complement strand
AGCGGCACTACGCGCACATCGACTGTCCGGGGCACGCGGACTACATCAAGAACATGATCACGGGGGCGGCGCAGATGGACGGGGCGATTTTGGTGGTGGCGGCCAACGATGGGCCGATGCCCCAGACGCGGGAGCATGTGCTGCTGGCGCGGCAGGTGAACGTGCCGTTTCTGGTGGTGTTCATGAACAAGGTGGACATGGTGGACGACCCGGAGATTTTGGACTTGGTGGAGTTGGAGGTACGGGAGCTGTTGAAGAAGTATCAGTTTCCGGGGGACGCGATTCCGGTGATTCGGGGGTCGGCGCTGGGGGCGATGGAGAAGCCGGAGGACAGCAAGGCCAGTGAATGCATCTGGAAATTGATGGAGGCGGTGGACAGCTACATCCCGACGCCGGTGCGGGCGATGGACAAGCCGTTTCTGATGCCGATCGAGGACATTTTTACGATTACGGGGCGGGGGACGGTGGTGACGGGGCGGGTGGAGCGGGGGGTGGTGAAGGTGGGGGAGGAAGTGGAGATCGTGGGGTTTCGGGAGACGCGCAAGACGGTGGTGACGGGGGTGGAGATGTTTCGGAAGCTATTGGACGAGGGGCAGGCGGGGGACAACGTGGGGTGTCTGCTGCGGGGCGTCGATAAAGAGGAAGTGGAGCGGGGGCAAGTTCTCGCCAAGCCGGGGTCCATCACGCCCCACAAGAAATGCAAAGCCGAAGTCTATGTTCTCACGAAGGAGGAGGGGGGGCGGCACACGCCGTTTTTCAACGGGTATCGGCCGCAATTTTATTTACGGACGACGGACGTGACGGGGGTGGTGACGTTGCCGGCGGGGGTGGAGATGGTGATGCCGGGGGACAACGTGACGATGGCGATTGAGCTGATCACGCCGGTGGCGATGGAGAAGGAGCTGCGGTTTGCGATCCGGGAGGGGGGGCGGACGGTGGGCGCCGGCGTCGCCACGGAGATCACGGAGTAGCGGATGGCGACCTTGGCCGCCGATCAGAAGATCCGCATCCGTCTGAAGGCCTACGACCATCAGCTGCTCGATCGGTCGGTCAAGGAGATCGTGGAGACCGTGCGCCGCACCGGTGCCCGTGTCTCCGGGCCGGTGTTACTGCCGACGATCATCAACCGCTGGACGGTGCTCCGCTCCCCGCACGTCGACAAGACGTCGCGCGAGCAATTCGAGATGCGCACCCACAAGCGGCTCCTCGACATCGTCGATCCCACCCCGCAGACCGTAGACTCGTTGATGAAGCTCGACTTGCCAGCCGGCGTCGACGTCGAAATCAAGCTCTGATGCGACGCCGATTGACTTCGCCCCACTTCGTACTCGGACTCACTCAGGCTCGCCTCGGGCTGACGCCCTGCGGCTTCGCACTCCCACGCGGCTCTTCACGTACAACCCCGTACGCTCCGGGCCGCTCCTCCCTCGAGCCTCGTGCGGCTCGTCACTCGCCGTCGCCGGGCAAGGTCCGCTGATGGCCCGCAAGGAGGGGCTCATCGGACGTAAGGTGGGCATGACCCAGGTCTTCGGCGACGACGGCAACCACGTGCCCGTGACCGTCATCGAGGCGGGGCCCTGCACGATCGTGGGGATCCGGACCAACGACACCCACGGCTACGACGCGCTCCAGCTCGGCTTCGGCGCGAAGAAGAAAAACGTGTCGAAGCCCGCGGCCGGCCTGTTCAAGAAGGTGAACGTCGCCCCGATGCGGGTCATCCGCGAGATTCGCCTCGAGAAGACCGAGAAGCTCCAGGGCTACCAGGTGGGGCAGTCGCTCACGGTGGCGATGTTCCAGCCGGGCGAGCTCGTGGACGTCGTGAGCGTCTCGAAGGGCAAGGGCTTCCAGGGTGGCGTCAAGCGCTACGGCTGGTATGGCGGCGACGCGACCCACGGCTCGATGTTCCACCGGGCGCCTGGCTCGATCGGCGCCTCGTCGGACCCGTCGCGTGTGTGGCCGGGCCACCACCTGCCGGGGCGCATGGGTGGTGAGCGCCGCACCGTGCTGAACCTCAGCGTCGTGCGTGTGATGGCCGAGCAGAACCTCGTCCTCGTCCGCGGCGCAGTCCCGGGCGCGAGTGGCTCCCTGGTGATGATCCGCAAGAGTGTAAAGCTGAAGAAGGCGCAGCAGAAGGCTGCGGAAAAGAAATAGTCATGCCGACGGTCCCGGTGCTCGACGCGAAGGGCAAGCAGGCGGGGATGATGGAGCTCAAGGGCGACGTCTTCGGCGTCGAGATCCGCGTGCCGCTGCTCCATCAGGCGGTCGCACGGGAGCTGGCAGACCGGCGCGCAGGCACCCACGCCTCCCGCGGCCGCAGCGACGTATCGGGGGGCGGCAGGAAGCCCTGGCGACAGAAGGGGACCGGTCGCGCGCGTCAGGGGTCGATCCGCGCGACCCAGTGGAAAGGCGGCGGCAAGCCGTTCGGGCCGAAGCCGCGTAGCTACGTGCAAGACCTGCCGCGGGCGATGCGCCGCGAGGCGCTGCGCGCCGCGGTCGCGGCGCGGATCGCCGACGGCGGCCTCTCCGTGATCGAGACACTCGACGTCGCCGACGGCAAGACGAAGTCCCTCGTCGCGAAGCTCGGGTCGTTCGGGCTCAAGGGCGAGCCGACACTACTCGTCGTGCGGGCGCTCGACGGGCACGTGGCGCGCGCGTCCCGCAACGTGTCGTGGTTGACCATCGAGACGCCGGCGCACGTCTCCGTCTATCAACTCCTGATGGCGCGGCGGGTGGTGTGCGAGCGCGCCGGACTCCAGGCGCTCGAGCAGGCGCTGGCGGAATGAGCGCCTCGCGGAGGCTGGACGTGATGGTGAGAGTGGAACGGAGCCGGGTCGCACCTGGGGCAGGCCACCCGCGGAGTCTTCCGGCCTCGCGGTGGCCGTTACAATGACCCGCGCGGCCCGCGCGATCCTGATCCGTCCGCTCATGACCGAGAAGAGCATGCGCCAGAAGGAAGAGCAGAACACCGTCGCGTTCCGCGTGCGGCCGGACGCCAACAAGGTCGAGATCCGCGCCGCCGTCGAGGCGGTGTTCAACGTCAAGGTCGCGTCGGTCCGGACCGCGTCGTTTGAGGGGAAGCTCAAACGGATGGGACGCTTCCAGGGCCGGCGCCGGGACTGGAAGAAGGCGATCGTGACGCTTCAGCCCGGCCACAAGATCGAACTGATCGAGGGAGCCTGAGCGGCCATGGGAATCCGCACCGTCAAGCCAACCTCGCCGGCCCGGCGGTACCTCACGTACGTCACGCCCGAGGAGATCACTCGCAAGGCACCGGAGAAGAGCCTGCTCGAGCCCAAGCGGCGGACGAGCGGGCGCAACACGTACGGACGCATCACCGTGCGCCACCGCGGCGGTGGGGCAAAGCGCATGCTCCGCACGGTGGACTTCCGGCGCGAGAAGGTCGGAGTCCCGGCGCGCGTGGTGGCGATCGAGTATGATCCCAACCGCTCCGCACGGCTCGCGCTGCTCCACTACCGTGACGGCGAGAAGCGCTACATCATCGCGCCGCACGGTCTCAAGGTGGGCGACGCGGTCATGTCGGGGCCGCAGGCCGACATCCTGCCGGGCAACGCGCTGCCGCTTCGTAACATCCCGGTCGGCACGCTCGTTCACAACGTGGAGCTCCAGCCGGGTCGCGGCGCGCAGATGTGCCGGAGCGCCGGCGCGCAGGCGCAGCTCCTGGCGAAGGAGGGCGAGCGCGCGACGCTCAAGCTGCCGTCCGGCGAGGTGCGGATGGTGTCGGTCGACTGCATGGCGGCGATCGGGCAGGTGGGCAATCTCGACCACGAGAACGTGTCGGTCGGTAAGGCCGGCCGGGTGCGCTGGCTCGGGTTCCGCCCGACGGTGCGCGGGACGGTGATGAACCCCGTCGACCACCCGATGGGCGGCGGCGAGGGCAAGGGCAAGGGCAATCACCCGATGACCCCGTGGGGCAAGCCCACCAAGGGCTACAAGACCCGTCGCGGGGCGAGGCCCTCGGACCGCGACATCGTGACGCGACGGAAGAAATAGGAGCCGGCGATGGGGCGTTCGCTCAAGAAGGGGCCGTACATCGACGAGACGCTGCTCACGCGGGTGGAGGAGCTGAACCGGAGCCGGCAGAAGAAGGTGCTGAAGACGTGGTCGCGCCGCTCGACGATCGTGCCGGAGTTCGTCGGCCACACGCTCGCGGTCCACAATGGCAAGAAGTTCATCCCGGTCTACGTCACCGAGAACATGGTCGGCCACCGGCTGGGCGAGTTCGCGATGACCCGAACGTTCAGGGCGCACGGCGCGGCCGAGAAGGCCGCGACCTCGCCGACGGGGAAGGCGTAGCGCCGTGCGAACGCTCGCGCGAGCCCGTTTCGTCCGCGTGTCCGCCCGGAAGGCGCGGCTCGTGCTGGATCAGATTCGCGGGAAGTCGGTCGGCGAAGCGCTGGCGACGCTCCAGTACACGCCGCGTGCCGCGGCCCGGATCGTCGAGAAGGTCCTCCGTTCGGCGATCGCCAACGCCGAGCACAACCACCAGGTACGCAACCTCGACGATCTCCGCGTGGTCTATGCGGTGGCCGATGGCGGCCCCTCGATGAAGCGCGTGCAGCCGCGCGCGATGGGGCGCGCCTTCTCCATCCGGCACCGGTCCAGCCACCTCACGATCGGCGTGAGCGACGAGACCAACGGCGCCGTGCGGCCCGTCCCGACGCCTCGCGAGAGCGCTCCGCCGGCGCCGGCGCCGGCCGAGGTACAGGCGCCGCGCCCGCCGGCTGCGAGGAAGGGGCGCGCCGCGGCGCGGCCGACGCCCAAGGCGGCCCCGAAAAGCGCCGCGAAGCCGAAGGGTGCCAAGTCGAAGGGATCCACGTCCAAAGGTTCCAAGTCCAAGGAGAAGACATAGAGATGGGCCAGAAGACGCATCCGATCGGCTTCCGCCTCGGTGCGACGCGGACGTGGAGCTCCCGCTGGTTCGCGACGAAGGGCTACGCAGATCTGCTGCACGAGGATGTGAAGATCCGGCGCTACATCAAGGATCAGCTCTATCACGCGGGCATCTCCAAGATCGACATCGAGCGCTCGGCGAACCGGGCGCGGATCACGATCGCCACGGCCCGGCCGGGCATCATCATCGGCCGGAAGGGGTCCGAGGTGGAGAAGCTGAAGAACGAGCTGCAGGCGCGGACGGGCAAGGAGGTCTACCTCAACATCGAGGAGGTCATCCACCCCGAGCTCGACGCCCAGCTTGTGGCCGAGAACGTGGCGCTCCAGCTCCAGAAGCGCGTGGCGTTTCGCCGCGCCATGAAGAAGGCGGTCACCTCCGCACTGCGCCTGGGCGCCGACGGCATCCGGATCGCGTGTGCGGGGCGGCTGGGTGGCGGCGAGATCGCACGCAAGGAGTGGTACCGCGACGGCCGCGTGCCGCTGCACACGATTCGCGCAGACATCGACTACGGACTCGCGACCGCCCACACGACATACGGAACGATCGGCGTGAAGGTCTGGGTCTTCAAGGGCGAAGTGCTGCGCGCCGCGCCGGCGGAAGCGTGAGAGGACTCCGCGCGTGCTGATGCCCAAGCGCGTCAAGTACCGGAAGGCCCAGCGCGGGCGGATGCGGGGGACCGCGCAGCGGGGCGCGACGCTCGCGTTCGGCGAGTACGGGCTGAAGGCGCTCGAGCCGGGCTGGGTGACGAGCCGGCAGATCGAGGCGGCGCGTGTCGCGCTGACCCGGAGCCTCAAGCGCGGCGGCAAGATATGGATCCGGATCTTCCCCGACAAGCCCGTCACGAAGAAGCCGGCCGAGACCCGAATGGGCAAGGGCAAGGGCAACCCGGAGGAGTGGGTGGCCGTCGTGAAGCCCGGACGGATCATCTATGAGATGCAGGGGGTGCCCGAGGACGTGGCGCGGGAAGCGTTTCGGACCGCCGCGCAGAAGATGGCCATCGCGACCAAGTTCGTGATGCGGACCCGGGTGCTCTGATGGCCGGGCGAGCGAGGCGAGCGAGATGAAGGCGAGCAAGTGGCGCGATCTCTCGGACGAGGAGCTCGAGCAGAAGGCGCGCGAGCTCGGCGAGGAGATCTTCAATCTACGGTTCCAGCTCTCGATGGGAGTGGCCAAGAACCCGTCACGCCTCTCCCAGGCGCGGAGGGACCTCGCGCGAGCCTACACGGTGCTCCGCGAGAGGAAGGGGTAGCCGCGTGGGTGAGCGCAAGACCCGCGAAGGGGTTGTGGTGAGCGACGCGATGCAGAAGACGCGCGTGGTCCGGATCGAGCGCGTGTACCGTCATCCGCGCTACGAGCGCGTCGTCCGGACGTCGAGGAAGCTGAAGGCGCACGACGAGGCCAACGCGAGCCGGGTCGGGGACCGCGTGCTGATCGAGGAGACTCGCCCCCTGTCGCGGGAGAAGCGCTGGCGGATCCGCGAGATCCTGGGCCGCGCATCGTGAGGCTATGATCCAACCACGATCGATGCTCGACGTGGCGGATAATTCGGGAGCCAAACGGGTGCAGTGCATCCGCGTGATGGGCGGCTCCAACAAGCGCTACGCCTCCCTCGGCGACACCGTGATCGTGGCCGTGAAGGAAGCAGCACCCGACGGGACCGTGAAGAAGGGCGAGGTGGCCCGCGCGGTGGTGGTGCGCACGGTGAAGGAGGTCCGGCGCAAGGATGGCTCGTACATCCGCTTCGACCGCAACGCGGTCGTGCTCATCAAACCGGACGAGAATCCCGTCGGGACGCGTATCTTCGGCCCGGTCGCGCGCGAGCTCCGCGAGCGGCAGTTCACGAAGATCATTTCGCTCGCACCGGAGGTCATCTGATGGGTTCCACGAGTCACGTCCGCCGAGGCGACACGGTCGCCGTCATCGCGGGCAAGGAGCGCGGCAAGCGGGGCAAGGTACTGCGCGTGCTCACGGGCGACGGGCGGGTGGTCGTCGAGAAGGTGAACGTGGTCAAGAAGCACCAGCGGCCGACGCAGAAGCTGCGTCAGGGCGGCATCATCGAGCGCGAGAGCGCGCTCGACCTCTCGAACGTGCTCCTCGTGTGCGGCCGCTGTGATCGGCCGGTCCGCATCGGGATCAAGGAGCTCGCCGACGGGCGCAAGGTGCGCGTGTGCAAGCGGTGCGGCGAGCCGCTGGACAAGGGTTAGGAGCCATGGCCAAGGAAGCGCCGAAGGCACCACCGAAGCCGCAGTCCGGCAAGCCCGCCGCCGCGGCGAAGGCTCGGCCGCGGAAGGGCGAGGGCGCCCCGCAGGGCGCGGCGGTCGCCAAGGGGCGTCCGAAGGGCGCGGGCGAGGTGCCGCCGCGGCTCAGGGTGGCGTTCCAGCAGACGGTAGTCCCGACGCTCATGAAGGAGCGCGGGTACACGAACCCGTGGCAGGTGCCGCGCGTCGAGAAGGTCGTGATCAACATGGGCGTGGGCGAGGGGCGGGAGAACGCCAAGGTGCTCGACTTCGCGACGGCCGATCTCCAGTCGATCACGGGACAGAAGCCGATCGTCACGCGCGCGAAGAAGTCGATCGCAAACTTCAAGCTCCGCGAGGGGGTGCCCATCGGAGCCAAGGTGACGCTACGCGGCGCGCGGATGTACGAGTTCCTCGACCGGCTCATCAACGTCGCGTTGCCGCGTGTCCGCGACTTCAAGGGCGTACCGTCGAAGGGGTTCGACGGGCGTGGGAACTACGCGCTCGGGCTTCGGGAGCAGGTGATCTTCCCCGAGATCGTCTACGACAAGGTCGACAAGATCCGCGGCATGGACGTCAGCATCGTCACGACGGCACGGACCGACGAGGACGCGAGGGCGCTCCTCGTGCATCTCGGCATGCCGTTCAGGGAGTAGCAGGCTATGGCGAAGACCGCGCTCATCATGAAGTCCCAGCGGAAACCGAAGTTCTCGTCGCGCGCGTACCACCGCTGCAAGCTCTGTGGGCGGCCGCGCGGCTACCTCCGGAAGTTCGAGATGTGCCGTCTGTGCTTCCGCGAGCTCGCGCTCAAGGGCGAAGTGCCCGGCATCGTGAAGGCGAGCTGGTAGGCCCATGCGGAGCGATCCGATCGCCGACATGCTGACGCGTATCCGCAACGCGAGCCGCGCCGAACACGAGAAGGTCGACATTCCGGCCTCGAAGCTCAAGCTGCGGGTCGCCGAGCTCCTGAAAGACGAGGGCTTCATCAAGAACTTTCGGCTGCTGGAGGACCCGAAGCAGGGGACCCTCCGCGTCTACCTCAAGTACGGCACGGGGAACGAGAAGATGATCTCCGGACTCGTCCGCGTGTCCACGCCGGGGCGTCGCGTGTACGTCACCCGCGAGCGGATCCCGTCGGTCCTCGGTGGTATGGGCGTCGCCTTCCTGTCGACGTCGAGGGGCGTCGTCACCGACCGCGATGCGCGGAAGCAGGGTGTGGGCGGGGAAGTCCTCGCCTACGTGTGGTGAGGGGCGCACGATGTCACGTATCGGCAAGAAGCCCGTCACGATCCCGCAGGGCGTGAAGGTTCAGGTCGTCGACGGAGGGGTGAGCGCCGAGGGCCCCAAGGGCAGGCTGGTGCAGCCCCTGCCGCCGGGGCTCAGCGCGAAGGTCGATGGCAACCAGGTCGTCATCTCTCGCGCGGACGAGGACCGTAAGGTCCGCGCCCTCCACGGCCTCGCGCGGTCGCTGGTCCAGAACATGGTGGCGGGCGTGAAGACGCCCTTCGAGAGGAAGCTCGAGATCGTCGGCATCGGCTACCGTGGCCAGGTCCAGGGGCGCGTGATCCAGCTCGCGCTCGGTTACTCGCATCCGGTGATCTTCCCGCTCCCGGAGGGCATCACGGCGGAGATCGACAAGCAGACGCTGATCACGCTGCGCGGCGCGGACAAGGCGCTGCTGGGGCAGACCGCCGCGAAGCTCCGCATGTTGCGCAAACCCGACCCGTACAAGGGCAAGGGCATCAAGTATGCGGATGAGGTGGTCCGTCGCAAGGTCGGCAAGAAGGCGGGGGCAGGGGCGAAATGATCATTAAGGAGCGGCGGGTGGCGCGCGACCTCCGACACCGCCGGGTCCGGCGCTACGTGCGCGGGTCCGCGGCGCGACCCCGCCTCGCGGTGTTCCGGAGCCTCAACCACATCTACGCGCAGCTCATCGACGACGACGCGGGTCGGACGGTCCTCGCGGTCGACAGCCGGAGCAAGGCGTTCCGGGCCGAGCACCGAACCGGCGGCAACATCGCCGCGGCGAAGGTGGTCGGCGCGCTCCTCGCGCAGCAGGCCAAGGGCCGCGGGATCGAGCGGGTGGTGTTCGATCGCGGCGGCTACAAATACCACGGACGGGTGAAGGCGCTCGCCGACGCGGCCCGCGCCGGCGGGCTCGTTTTTTAGCAGTGGGAGTGCGAGCCGCAGGGCGTCGGCCATGGAGTAGGCAGGCCCGCCCGAGGCGAGCCTGAGACTAGGAGAATTGAGTGGCGGAAGCGAAGATTGATCCGAGCGTGCTCGAGCTGACCGACCGGGTGGTGTCTATCAACCGAGTGGCCAAGGTGGTCAAGGGTGGTCGCCGGTTCTCGTTCACGGCGCTGGTCGTCGTCGGCGACGGTCGGGGTCACGTGGGCATGGGCCTGGGAAAGGCCCACGAAGTGCCCGAAGCGATACGAAAGGCAGTCGAGCACGCGAAGAAGGACCTCATTTTCGTGCCGCTCAAGGACACGACGATCCCGTGCGAGATCACGGGGCACTTCGGCGCGGGGCGCGTCTTCCTGAAGCCGGCCGTCCAGGGCACGGGAGTCATCGCGGGCGGCGCGGTGCGGCCGATCCTCGAGGCGGCGGGCGTCCAGGACATCCTCACGAAGACCCTCGGCTCGAACAACCCGCACAACGTCCTGAAGGCGACCCTCGACGCGCTCCGCCAGATCAAGCGTTTGCAAGATCTGCACGCGGTGCGGCGACGGGGCGGCGACGGGACCCCGGCGGAGGAGGCGGCTGGTGGCAAACAAGAAGCTTAGGATCACGCTCACGCGTTCGATCATCGGCCTGTCCCCGAAGCAGGAGGCGACGGTCGCGGCGCTGGGGCTCCGCCGTGTCCGGCAGCGAGTGACACACGAGGACACGCCGACGGTGCGTGGCATGATCGCGAAGGTGCCACACGTCCTCGAGGTGAGCCGTGAGGCTTGACGAGCTGCGCCCGGCCCCGGGCGCCAAGCATCGCCGGAAGATCGTCGGGCGTGGCCCGGGCTCGGGCCACGGCAAGACCGCTGGCAAAGGCAACAAGGGCCACAACGCGCGCTCCGGCGGGGGCAAAGCCGGCGGCTTCGAGGGCGGCCAGATGCCGCTCTACCGGCGACTCCCCAAGCGCGGGTTCCTTCCCTACGGCGGCAAGAACCCGTACGCCGTCGTGAATCTCGGGGCTCTCGGCGGCTTCGTCGCGAACGCGGTGGTCGATCCCGCGGCGTTGGCCCAGGCCGGGCTCATCAAGGGTCGCGACCAGGCGCGCGTGAAGATCCTCGGCACGGGCGAGGTCGCGCACGCCCTGACCGTGAAGGCGCACGCCGTCAGCGCGTCCGCGCGCGCGAAGATCGAGGCGAAGGGCGGCCGCGTCGAAGTGCTCGGCGCGCGGGTGACGGCCTCGTGATCGAAGGCCTCCAGAGCTTCCAGAACGTCTTCAAGATCCCCGAGCTGAAACGCCGCGTCTTGTTCTCGGCGCTGATGCTGGTCGCCTACCGGGTCGGCGCCCACGTCCCGACGCCCGGCATCGACGGTCACGCGCTCGCCCAGTTCTTCGACCAGGTGCAGGGCACGCTGCTCGGCATGGTCGACCTCTTCTCGGGCGGCAACCTCCGGAGGCTGTCCATCTTCGCGCTCGGGATCATGCCGTACATCTCTGCCTCGATCATCCTGCAGCTCCTCACCGTCGTCATCCCGGCGCTCGAGCGGCTCGCCAAGGAGGGCGAGGCGGGACGCAAGAAGATCACGCAGTACACGCGGTACGGCACGATCGTGCTCTCGGCGGTCCAGGCGATGGGCATCGCGTACGGCCTGGAGAGCATGCGGAGCCCGTCGGGTGTCTCGATCGTCCCGACCCCCGGCTGGGCCTTCCGGCTGCTGACGGTCGTGACGCTCACCGCCGGGACCGCGCTCATCATGTGGATGGGCGAGCAAATCTCGGAGAAGGGCATCGGCAACGGGATCTCGCTGATCATTTTCGCCGGCATCGTCGTCCGCCTGCCGTCGGCCGTCACGGCCTCCTACACGCTCATGTCGACGGGCGAGCTGAAGCTCTTCGTCTTTCTCGTGATCGTGCTGCTCATGGTCGCCGGGACCGCGTCGGTCGTGCTCATGCAGGAGGGGCAGCGCAAGATCCCGGTGCAGTACGCCAAGCGCGTCGTCGGGCGGCGCGTCTACGGCGGGCAGTCTACGCACATCCCGCTCCGGATCAACACCGCTGGCGTCATCCCGGTCATCTTCGCGTCCTCGCTCATCCTGTTCCCGGCGACGCTCACGAGGTTCGTGCCGCATCCGTGGATGCAGGCGATCGCCGACGCGCTCTCGCCAGGGCGGTTCACATACACGCTGCTCTACATGGGCCTGATCGTCTTCTTCGCGTACTTCTACACGGCGATCGTGTTCAACCCGATCGACCTGGCGGACAACATGAAGAAGTACGGTGGCTTCATTCCGGGCGTTCGGCCGGGGAAGAAGACGGCCGAGTACATCGACCGGACGCTCACGCGGATCACGCTGCCGGGCGCCATGTTCCTGGCGCTGATCTCCGTGCTCCCGGACTACCTGATCCGCTGGTTCAACGTGCCCTTTTACTTCGGCGGCACGAGTCTCTTGATCGTCGTCGGCGTGGCACTCGACACCGTGCGCCAGATGGAGTCGCACCTCTTGATGCGCAACTACGAGGGCTTCCTCAAGCGGTCCAAGTCGCGCTCGAGCGGGGCGTTCGCGCGCGGCTAGCATGCGTCTCGTCTTTCTCGGACCCCCCGGCGCCGGCAAGGGCACCCAGGCGCGCGAGCTCGCGCACGCGGGGGGAGTGGCGCACGTCGCCACGGGGGACATCCTCCGCGAAGCGCTGGCGGCTGGCACGAGCCTCGGTCTCGAGGCCAAGCGGTATATGGACCGCGGGGCGCTGGTGCCCGACGACGTGATCATCGACCTGATGCGCGAGCGCCTCGCCGCGCCCGACGCCGCGCAAGGCTTCATCGTCGACGGGTTCCCGCGCACGATCGCGCAGGCCGAGGCGCTGGCCGGCCTCCTGAAGGACGCGGGGCAGGCGCTCGACCGCGTGATCTACTTCGAGGTTTCCGAGCGGGAGCTGCTGCGACGTCTGACTGGTCGGCGTATCTGCCGCCGCTGCCAGACCGTCTACCATCTCGTCTCGGCGCCCCCGAGGACGCCGGGCGTGTGCGACCGGTGCGGCGCGGAGCTCTACCAGCGCGACGACGATGGCGAGGCGACCGTGCGGAACCGGCTCGAGGTCTTTGCGCGGCAGACGGCGCCCCTGCTGGCCTACTACCATCAGCGTGGTCTGCTCGCGACCGTGTCCGGCGAGGGGTCGGTCGAGGCGGTCCGCGCTGCGATCCGCGCCGCGGTCGGGGCGGAACGATGATCGTGCTGAAGTCCGAGCGCGAGATCGCGCTGATGCGCCAGGCGGGGCACATCCTGGCCGACGTGATGGAGCGGCTCCGTGCCGCGGTCCGGCCCGGCGTCTCCACCCTCGAGATCGACGCCGAGGTCGAGGCGTTCATCCGCGGCCGCGGCGCCCTGCCCGCGTTCAAGGGCTATCGTGGGTTCCCGGCAACCGTGTGCGTCTCGATCAACGAGGAGGTTGTCCACGGCATCCCCTCGGCGCATCGGCAGATCTCGGCGGGGGACATCGTCGGCCTGGACCTCGGGTGTATCGTGGAAGGGTACTACGCCGACTGTGCGTTCACGCTGCCCGTCGGCTCCGTGGCCCCGAACGTCCAGAAGTTGCTCGACGTCACGCGCGAGAGTCTCGAGCTGGCGATCAAGGAGTGCTGGCCCGGCCGGCGGCTCTCCGACGTGTCTCACGCCGTCCAGTCGCACGTCGAGACGCACGGTCTGTCGGTCGTGCGCGCGTTCGTCGGGCACGGCATCGGCCGGGCCCTGCACGAGGAGCCCCAGGTCCCGAACTTCGGGGATCCCGGGCGGGGCCCGCAGCTCAGACCCGGGATGGTGCTCGCGATCGAGCCGATGGTCACGATGGGGAGCTGGGAGGTCACGATCCTCGACGACGGGTGGACGGCGGTCACCAAGGATGGGAGCCTCGCGGCCCACTTCGAGCACACGGTCGCGCTGACCGAGGGCGAGCCCGAGGTGCTGACGCGGAAATGACGAAGGAAGACGCGATCGAGGTCGAGGGGACGGTGGTGGAGCCGCTGCCGAACGCGATGTTCCGGGTGGAGCTGGACAACGGCCATCGAGTGCTCGCGCACGTGAGCGGCAAGATGCGGATGAACTTCATCCGGATCCTCCCGGGCGATCGAGTCAAGGTCGAGCTCTCGCCGTACGACCTCACGCGGGGCCGGATCACGTACCGGTTCAAATAGCCGCGGGAACGAACGATGAAAGTCAAACCGTCGATCAAGGTGCGCTGCGAGCACTGCAAGATCATCAAGCGCCGGGGCGTGACGCGCGTGATCTGCAAGAATCCCCGGCACAAGGCGCGCCAGGGATAGCCCGGAGGAGACCAGCGATGGCGAGAGTGGCCGGAGTTGACTTGCCGAGGGAGAAGCGGGGCGAGGTCGCGATCACGTACATCTACGGGATCGGACGCTCGACGGCGCGCAGGGTGCTGCTGCGAGCCAACATGGATCCCAGCAAGAAGGTCAAGGCGTGGACCGAGGACGAGGTGGGCCGCATCCGCGACATCATCGAGCGCGAGCTCAAGGTCGAGGGTGACCTGCGCCGCGAGGTGTCGATGAACGTGAAACGACTCATGGACATCGGGTGCTACCGGGGGATCCGTCACCGGCGCGGCCTGCCGGTCCGCGGGCAGCGCACGCACACGAACGCGCGAACGCGGAAGGGCAAGACCCGCGGCGTGATGGTCAAAAAGAAGGTCGCGGCGGCACCGGCGCCGGCGACGGCGCCCGCGGCGCCCGCCGCTCCCGCGCCGAAAAAGGCAGGAGCCTAGGGCATGGCCGACGAGCAGAAGCCGACACCGCGGAAGAAGGGCGGCAAGAAGCGCGAGCGGCGCGAGGTCCGGACGGGCATCGCGCATATCCAGGCGACCTTTAACAACACGATCGTCACCCTCACCGACCGGATGGGCAACGTCGTCTCCTGGTCGAGCGCCGGGAGCGCCGGCTTCCGGGGCTCGCGCAAGAGCACGCCCTTCGCCGCGCAGACGGCCGCGGAGGTCGCCGCGCGCAAGGCCATGGAGTACGGGCTCAAGCAGGTCGAGGTCTTCGTGCGTGGGCCCGGAGCCGGCCGTGAGGCCGCCATCCGCTCGCTCCAGGCCGTCGGGCTCGAGATCACCGCGATCCGCGACGTGACGCCGATCCCGCACGACGGGTGCCGCCCGCCGAAGCGGCGGCGGGTGTAGGAGGCGGCCATGGCGCGATACCGCGACGCGAAGTGCCGGCTCTGCCGTCGTGAAGGGATGAAGCTCTTTCTCAAGGGTGCGCGCTGCTTCACGGACAAGTGCGCTATCGAGCGACGCAACTATCCACCGGGCCAGCACGGCCTCAACCGCGGCAAGCTCACGCCGTTCGGCGTTCAGCTCCGCGAGAAGCAGAAGGCCAAGCGGATCTACGGCGTGCTCGAGAGTCAGTTCCGGAAGTACTTCCAGTGGGCCGAGGCGCAGAAGGGCGTGACGGGCGAGAATCTGCTCCGGCTGCTCGAGCTTCGGCTCGACAATGTGGTGCACCGGCTCGGGTTCGCGGCCTCGCGCCGCGAGGGGCGGCAGATGGTCGCGCACGGCCACTTCCAGGTGAACGGCCGGAAGGTCTCGGTGCCGTCGTACCTGGTGAAGGTGGGTGATGTGGTTCAGCTCCGCTCGACGTCGAAGCTCGGGCCGCGTTTGGACGACAACGTGAACGCGGGCCGCGGCCAGGTGCCTCAGTGGCTGGAGCTCGACCCCAACGAGAAGAAGGCGACCGTGCGCAGCCTGCCGCTCCGCGACGACATTCAGATCCCCGTGGCCGAGCAGCTCATCGTCGAGCTGTACAGCAAGTAGGAAAGAGAGCCAGGCGACGCCATGTCACGCATTCCGTTCCAGAAGCCGAAGAAGGTCGAGTGGGAGATCCTGAGCGATCAGTACGGCCGGCTCGTCGCCGAGCCGTTCGAGAAGGGCTACGCGCTCACGGTGGGGAATTCCCTCCGGCGCACCCTGCTCTCGATCGTCCCGGGCGCGGCGGTCTCCTGGGTGAAGATCGACGGCGTGCGGAGCGCCGACGCCAGGATCCCCGGCGTCACGGAAAGCACGGTCGACGTCCTCCTGAACATCCGGAAGCTCACGGTCCAGGTGCCGTCGGGTGAGCCGAAGGTGCTTCGGCTCGAGGTCAGGGGTCCCAAGACGGTCACGGGCGCCGACGTGCCCGAAACCGAGGTCGAGATCGTGAACCCGGAGATCCCGCTCTTCACGCTCGAGAGCGCCACGACGGTCGTGATGGAGCTCGGCGTCGGAGTGGGGCGCGGCTACGAGGCCGCGGACCGGAAGACGTCGCCGCCACCGGCGGGGGCCCTGCCGCTCGACGCGGCGTACTCGCCGATCACAAAGGTGGCGTACAACGTCGAGATGTCACGGCTCGGGAAGATCACCGACTACGAGAAGCTCGTGGTCGAGGTGTGGACGAATGGTGGTGTGAGCCCCGACGACGCGCTGACACGTGCGGCGACGTACCTGAAGGAGCACTTCACTCCGCTCGCCGCCGGTGCGCCGGAGGAGGCCGCGGACATCGAGGGGACGAGCGGCGAGGCCTTCCTGCGCGACGCGCTCGCCAAGACGCTCGAGGAGCTGGCGCTGCCCGCGCGGGCGATCAACGCGCTCAAGAACGCCGACATCAATCTGGTCGTCGACCTCGTCCAGAAAAGTGAGGGTGACCTCGAGCACGTGAAGAACCTGGGTGAGAAGTCCATCGACGAGATCAAGACCGCGCTGGCCGCCCTCGGGCTGTCGCTCGGCATGCGCATCGACCCGAACGTCCTCGGGGCGCTCGGGCGCGGCGGGGTTCCGCGATGAGGCACCGCAAGGACGGGTTCAAGCTCGGCCGCGTCACCGCCCACCGCTGGGCGCTCTTCCGGAATCTGCTGGTGGCGCTCTTCCGGCACGAGCGCATCCAGACGACCGAGGCCAAGGCGAAGGCCGTGCGTGGGCTCGCCGAGCAGATGATCACGCTCGCCAAGCGCGACACCCTCCACGCGCGGCGGCAGGTCCTGGCGATGGTGCCGGACACTGAGGTCGTGGGCCAGCTGTTCGGCACGATCGCCCCCCGCGTCGGCGACCGCCATGGCGGCTACACACGCCTCATCAAGGCTGGCCGCCGCGCCGGCGACAACGCGCCGCTGGTCCTGCTCGAGCTGGTGGACCGCGTCGAGGCGCCCCCTGACAAGGAGAAGAAGGGCGAGCGGAAGGAAAAGGCGCCGCGCGGTGAGGCCGGTGCCACGGGCAAGCGCAAGAAGAAAGAGAAGGCCGCCGCCGCGTCGGCGTAGCGTTCTGATCGGGTGGGAGGGCGCGCGTCCTCCCGCGCCTGGCCCGCTACTTGAGGTGCGCGCGGAAGAAAGCGAGCGTACGCTTCCAGGCGTCGGCTGCGGCGGCCTTGTTATAGGCCTCGCGTTCGTCGTTGAAGAACGCGTGGTCGACGCCCGGGTAGACGTGGATCTCCGACTGTTTGCCCCCCTTCTTGATGGCGGCGTCTGTCTCCTTCGCGACCTGCGGCGTCACGAAGCCATCCTTCTCGGCGAAGAGGCCGAGGACCGGGCCCGAGAGCTTCGAGTAGTCGGGCTTCACGTGAGGGTGGATCCCGTAGAAGTTCACGCACGCCCCGATCGTCGGGTTCAGCGTCGCCGCGTAGAGGGCGAGCTGGCCGCCCATGCAGAAGCCGACGGCGCCGAGCTTCTTCGTCGAGGATTGGCCCGCGAGGTACTGCGCCGCACCGCGCAGGTCCTTCTCGGCCTGGGCGATGTTGAGCGCCATGAAGAGCTTGCCCGCCGCGTCGGGCTCGCTCGCGGTCTTGCCGTGGTACATATCGGGCGCGAGCGCCGTGAACCCCTCGGCCGCGAACCGGTCGCAGACGGTCTTGATGTGGCGGACGAGGCCCCACCACTCCTGGATCACGAGGACACCGGGCCCCTTGCCGGCGTCGGGCGTTGCGAGGTACGCGGACGTCTTGGCGCCGTTCGACGGAAACTCCACCATCTTGCCAGGCATGCTCAGGAACCTCCTTTGGACTCGGGGGTCGGGGTGATCTTCACGGCCGCGACGCGCCGGGTGTCGGCCTCCAGCACCGTGACCGTATAGCCCGGGATCTGGAATACCTCGCCCGGGCGCGGGATGCGACCGAGCGTCGCCAGGACGAGCCCCGCGACGGTCTCGTAGTCGTGCTTGGGCAGCGCCCAGTCGAAGGCTTCGTTCAGCTCGTCGATGTTCGTTCGTGCGGCTACGCGATAGCTGCCGTCGGGCAGTCGCTCCACCGACGCGGGCGTGCGGTCGTGCTCGTCCCGGATCTCGCCGACGATCTGCTCGAGAATGTCCTCGAGCGTGACCACTCCGGTGGAGCCGCCGTACTCGTCGACGACCACCGCCATGTGCGTACGGGAGCGCTGCATCTCGCGGAGCAGGTCATCGATCCGCTTCGTCTCCGGCACATAGTACGGTGGCCGCTTCAGCTCGTCCAGGGTCGCCACCTCGGCGCCTCGGCTCAGGAGGTCCATCGCGGCGACGACGCCGACGATGCTGGTCTCGCGCTGCCGGTAGACCGGAATGCGCGAGAAGCCACGCTCCTGGATGAGCCTGATCGCGTCTTGCGGAGAGGCGGTGTCGGGCAGCGTCGTGACCTCGACGAGCGGCACCATCACCTCGCGGACGACGGTGTCACCGAGGTCGAAGATGTTGTCGATCAGCTCGGCCTCCTGTGTCGTCACCTCGGCCTCGCCGGGCTCGAGCTGGAGCAGCGCCTTCAGCTCCTCGCGCGAGACGAAGGCGCGGTGGTCCGCCTGCTGGGCGCCGACCAGGCGGAGCGTGACCGCGACGACGAGGTTCGCGAAGGCCACGAAGGGAATGAGCGCGACCGAGGTCCACGTGAGGGGGCGGTAGAGCCGGAGGATCAGGCTCGTCGCCCACGCGCGCGCG
The DNA here is from genome assembly GCA_003221695.1 of Candidatus Rokuibacteriota bacterium. Classification (GTDB taxonomy): domain Bacteria; phylum Methylomirabilota; class Methylomirabilia; order Rokubacteriales; family CSP1-6; genus 20CM-2-70-11. The sequence goes on along the minus strand of QHSX01000060.1, from coordinate 106,319 downwards.
ACGGCCTTGGGGATGATCTCGCCGAACACGAGCATGGCCGGGGTGAGGATCAGCGTGACGGCAACGGGCGCCAGGCCGCCGAGCGCCGGCAGGAGGCTCCACGTCAGGGCGGACGCGGCGACGATGTGCGCGACCGTGACGCCCATCATCGCGGTCGAGAGCACACGCTCGGGCTGGCGGAAGGCCTCGAGGTAGGCCGTCGCCGTGGCGCTCCCCTGCTCGGCGAGGTGCCGGAGTCGCGGGCGGTTCGCGGCGATGAAGGCCATCTCGGCTGCCGAAAAGAACATCGTCGCCCCCAGGCACAGCGCCGCGAGCCAGATCATGGTCACGCTCACGCCGCCACCTCGCGCGACGCGGGCTTCTTGAGCGAGACGAGCACCTCGACGATGCGTGTGCGCTCGACCTTCTCGACCGTCACGCTGAGCTCCGACGTCTCGGCGCGCTCGGCGCGCCGCGGGACGCGCCCGAAGAGGTCGAGCACCCACCCGCCGACCGTGTCGTACGCCTCGCTCGAGACGTGGAGCCCGGTGGCCGTGTTGAGGTCGTCGATCGAGAGCTTGCCCGCGACCCGGAAGGTCGTGGCGTTCACGCGCTGGATGAGGCGCTCGGGCTCGTCGAACTCGTCGGCGATCTCACCGACCAGTTCCTCCAGGAGGTCCTCGAGCGAGACGAGCCCCGCTGTCCCGCCGTACTCGTCCACGACGATCGCCATGTGGAGCTTCTTCGCCTGGAACTCCTGCAGGAGCGTATCGGCCCGCTTGGACTCGGGCACGAAGTACGGGGGATGCAGCCGCGCGCGCAGGTCGAAGTCTGGCGGGAGGCCCTCGCGGACGTAGGGCAGCAGGTCCTTGGTGTAGAGGATGCCCACGATGACATCGATCGAACCCTCGAAGACGGGCACGCGGGAGTGCAGGTGCTCGCGCAGCGCCGGCAGGATCCGGTCGACCGGCGTCGCGACGTCGAGGCAGAACATGTCGGGCCGGGGCACCATGATCGACCGCACGATCGTGTCCTCCAGCTCGAAGACCTTGTGGATCATCTCGCGCTCCTCGCGCTCGACGACGCCCTCGCTCGCTCCGACATCGACGAGCGTGCGCAGCTCCTCCTCGGAAAGCTCCGGGTCGGCCGACCGCTCGCTGCCGATGAGCCGCACGCTGAGCGCGGAGAGCCCCCCCAGGAGGGCGCGTACCGGCGTGAGGAGGATCCCGAGCCAGCCGACGGGACGCTGGACCAGGGCCAGGAACCGCTCCGGGTACTTCACCGCCAGGGTCATCGGCAGGACCTCGCCGAAGGTCGTGAGGACGATGATCGTGACGAGGACCTGGATGACGAGGGCGTACCGCTGGCCGAAGAGCTCGTCGGCGATCAGGGCTGCGACCGCCGAGGCGGCGATGTTGATCACCGTGATCCCGACGAGCAGCGTCACGAGGAGCTCGTGCGGTCGCTCGATCAGCGGCTTCGCCGCGCCCGCCTCGGCCCCCTGGGCGGCCACGCGCTTGAGCCGTGCGCGGCCGAGGGAGAAGTAGGCGGCCTCGGCGCCCGTGAAGAGGGCGGAGCAGGCGATGAACACGACGAGACTCACGACCTTGACGAGCAGGCCGTCGCTCATAGGCGCCCCGTGACGAAGTGCTCGAACCCCCGAGCGACCGCGACCTCGTGACCCGCCGCGTCCGTGTAGCGGACGGCGCCCTGCTCGGGGGTGATCTCGCCGATCGCCGTGAGCGGTGTGCCGGTCGCGTCGGCGCAGCCGTCGGCGAGACGGGTGAATGCGCGCGGATGACAGGTCACGAGGAGCTCGTAATCCTCACCGCCACCCGTCGCCCAGGCGAGCGCGTCGCCGCCGACCGCGGCGGCCACGGCCCGTGCGGCGGCGTCCTGGGGTAGCCGCGCGAGCTCCACGCGTGCGCCGACCCGGCTCTCCTCGCAGATCCTGCCCAGGTCGGTGGCGAGACCGTCGGAGAGGTCGATCATGGCCGTCACGCCGCCCGCCGCCCCGAGCCACTGGCCCTCGCGCACGCGCGGCCTCGGGCGCAGGTGCGCGGCCTTCACCTGGTCGAGCGCCGCCGGCGCCACGCCGGCAGGCGTGGTCTCGCGTTCCAGCACGGCGAGCCCGGCGGCGGCGCGGCCGAGGGCGCCGGTCACGGCGATGACGTCGCCCGACTTCGCCGTGGATCGCAGCACGGAGGCCGGCGCCGCCTCGCCGAGGAGCGTGACGTTCACGATCCAGCCCCGGGGCGAGGCGGAGGTGTCGCCGCCGACCACCGCGACGTCGTGGGCCCGGGCGAGCTCGAGCAACCCGGTGAAGAACGCCTCCGCTTCCTCGACCGTCACGCCCTCGGGACAGGCGAGTGCGACCAGCGCCCAGCGCGGGCGGCCGCCCATCGACGCGATGTCCGAGAGGTTCACCGCGAGCGACTTCCAACCCACGTCGGCGGCCGTCGCATAGCGGCGGCGAAAGTGGACGTCCTCGACGAGGAGATCCGTCGTTGCGAGCACGAGACGCCCTGCGCTCGGCTCCAGGACGGCGCAATCGTCGCCGATCCCGACGCGGACGCCCGCCCCTCCTGGGGAGGCGTGGCGGATGATCTCGATCACCCGGCGTTCGGTGGCGCGCGTGGTCACGGCTGCAGGGTCGTCAGGAAATTCTTCAGGAGCTGCTTGCCCTCGACCGTGAGAATCGACTCGGGATGGAACTGCACGCCCTCGACCGGGTGGCGGCGGTGGCGGAGTCCCATGATCTCGCCGTCCTCCGCCACGGCCGTGACCTCGAGCGTCTCGGGGACGGTGTCGCGTACCACCACGAGCGAGTGATAGCGGGTCGCGACGAACGGGTTGGAGAGTCCCGCGAAGACGCCCCGCCCGTCGTGGCGGATCATCGAGGTCTTGCCATGCATCTGCGCCTTCGCGCGTGCCACGGTCGCGCCGTAGGCCTGTCCGATCGCCTGGTGGCCAAGGCAAACGCCGAGCACGGGCGTCGTCGATCCGAGGCGGCGGATCAGCCCGAGCGAGACCCCCGCCTGGTCGGGCGTGCCGGGTCCGGGCGAGATCACGATGGCCTGGGGTGCCATCGCCACGATCCGCTCGACGTCCACCGCGTCGTTGCGGACGACCTCGAGGTCGACGCCGAGCTCACCCAGGTACTGGACGAGGTTGTAGGTGAACGAGTCGTAGTTGTCGATGACGAGGATCATCGCCGCGCCACGCCCGCCGCCATGCGGAGCGCGAGCAGCATCCCCTGGGCCTTCGAGCACGTCTCGAGCCACTCGGTCTTCGGATCGGAGTCGGCGACGATGCCGGCGCCGACCTGGACCGACGCGCGCTGACCGTGGCAGACGATCGTCCGGATCGTGATGCACGAGTCGAGGTTGCCCGAGTAGGACACGTACCCCACGGCGCCGCCGTACGGGCCGCGCTGGGTCGGCTCGAGCTCATCGATGATCTCCATGGCGCGGATCTTCGGCGCGCCGGTGAGCGTGCCCGCCGGGAAGCACGCCCGGAGCACGTCGAGCGCGTCGGTCGCGCGCCGGCGTCGTCCCGTCACGTGGCTCACCAGGTGCATCACGTGGGAGTAGCGCTCGATCGCCATGAACTCGGTGACCTTCACCGAGCCTAGCTCCGAAACCCGTCCGACGTCGTTGCGCCCGAGGTCCACCAGCATCACGTGCTCGGCGCGCTCCTTCGGGTCCGCCAGGAGCTCCTCCGCGATCTGGCGATCCTGCGCCTCGGTCGCCCCGCGAGGGCGCGTGCCGGCGATCGGCCGCAGCGCGACCTCCTCGCCCTCGACACGCACGAGGACCTCGGGCGAGGAGCCGACGATCGTCAGCGTGCCGAGGCGCAGGAAGAAGAGATACGGCGAGGGATTGATCGTCCTGAGCGCACGGTACACGGTGAAGGGGTCCGCGCTGAGCCGGCAGTCGAGCCGCCGTGCGAGGACGATCTGGTAGGCGTCGCCCGCCGCGATGTACTCCTTGGCGCGGCGAACCGCGTCGCTGAACTGCGTTTCGTTCATCGTCGAGGTGAAGCCCTCCTCGCCGAGCGCCAGCAGCGGGCCCGGCGCCGTCAGGGCCAGGGGCGCGGGGGCGCGCGCGGGGCGCGCGAGCTTGGCCAGCGTCATGCCGATGCGCACGGCCGCGCCATCGTATGCGCGGTCGAGGGACGCGGGATCACGCTTGTCCACCACCGCGTTCGCGATGACGAGCAGGCGGTGACGCAAGTTGTCGAAGACCAGAAGCGTGTCGGTGAAGAGGAACACCGCGTCCGGGAGGTTGAGATCGTCCTCGGTCGTCCGCGGCAGCCGCTCCATGTGGTGGACCATGTCGTACGCGAGATAGCCGACCGCGCCGCCCTGAAACCTCGGGAGCCCGGGGACCGGCACCGGCTCGAACTGCCCGAGCAGTTCGCGTACCGCCGGGAGTGGGTCACCGTCGGGCAGCCGCTCCGTTCGGGCGCCGCGCTTGAGCGTGAGACGCCCGCTCTTCGCCGTGAGGACCATGAGCGGGTCGGCGCCGAGGAACGAGTAGCGCGCCCAGACCTCGGCGCCCTCGACCGACTCGAGCAGGAACGCGTAGGGGCCGGGGCGGAGCCTCAGGTAGGCGGAGAGCGGGGTGTCGAGATCCGCCGGTAGCTCGGCGAACACCGGCACAAGGTTCCCCCGTGCCGCGAGAGCTCGAAACTCGTCACGGGTAGGGGAGAGTGCCGGGATCTCTATTCCGGAAGTACTGATGCGGTTCCCGCCCGGCCCTTGTCAGGCGAGCGCGTCCAGCTTCTCTCTGAACTTGGTCTTGGGAACCGCCCCGATGACCTGGTCGACGACCTTCCCCTGCTTGACGAACAGGATCGTCGGGATCGAGCGGACTCCATAGCGGGCCGCCAGGCCCGGGTTCTCGTCCACGTTGACCTTGGCGAGCGTCACGCGCCCGGCCGACTCGCGCGTCAGTTCTTCCAAGACCGGCGAGATCGCTCGGCACGGCCCACACCACTCAGCCCAGAAGTCTACCATCACGAGTTCGTCGTGCTGGCTTAGCGCTTCGTCGAAGTTCTGCTCTGTCAGGTGGACGGTCGCGGTGTCAGCCATGAGCGGTCTCCTCAATAAAAAGTCAACGTCAACGCTAACATGCCCATTCGGACGGCGCAAGACAGGGGCCGTACGAGAACCTTGTCAGTCTGACACCCCGTCGTGCTAGAGTCTGAAGCTGGCAAAGATGGAACCTGCAAAGATCCTGGTCGTCGACGATGAGGCCGCGATCCTACGGCTCCTGAAGGAAGCCCTGAGCCAGTGGGGCTACCAGGTGACGGGCGCGTCGAGCGGGGCCGAGGCGCTCCAGGCGCTCCGCGGCGACATGTTCGACGCCGTCATCACTGACATCCGCATGCCCGACATGAACGGCCTCGAGCTCCTCAAGGAGATCAAGCGTCACGACGAGTCGGTCGAGGTCGTCGTCATGACAGGCTACCCGACGATCGCGTCGGCCGTGGAGGCCCTCAAGGAAGGCGCGTTCGACTACCTCTCCAAGCCCCTCCTCCTCGACGAGCTGCGCCACCTGATGGTGCGGATGACCGAGCGACGATTCCTGCGCGGCGAGGTCCACTCTCTCCGCGCGCGTCTGGGCGAGGAGCTGACGGTCAACGAGTTGGTCGGCAACTCGGCGCCCATGCAGCGCGTGAAGGAGATCATCGCGAAGGTCGCTCCGACCGACTCCCCTGTGCTCATCGAGGGCGAGAGTGGCACCGGCAAGGAGCTCGTCGCGGCGGCGATCCACCGCCTCTCGCCGCGCGCCAAGGGGCCGTTCATCCCCGTGAACTGCAGCGCGATCCCAGAGGACCTCCTGGAGTCCGAGTTCTTCGGTCACGTCCGCGGCGCCTTCTCGGGCGCCGTCTCGGACACGCTCGGACTCTTCCGTGGCGCCAACGAGGGGACGATCTTCCTCGATGAGGTCGCCGAGCTCTCGCCGGGGCTGCAAGTCAAGCTCCTGCGCGTACTCCAGGAGATGCAGGTGCGTCCCGTCGGCTCGACCAAGGCGTACGCGGTCGACGTGCGGGTGATCGCCGCGACGAACCGGGACCTCGAGCGGACGATCGCGGAGGGCCAGCTGCGCCAGGACCTGTACTACCGCCTCAACGTGGTGCGCGTGAGCCTGGCCCCGCTCCGCGCGCGGCGCGAGGACGTCCCGGCGCTCGCGAACCACTTCATCCGACGCTTCAGTCGCCGCTTCCGCCGGGAGATCCGCGGCACCACGCCCGACGCCCTCGCCGCGCTCCAGGCGTACGACTTCCCCGGCAACGTGCGCGAGCTCGAGAATCTCATCGAGCGCGCCTTCGCGATGGGCGCGCGCGAGCAGATCACCCTCACCGACCTGCCCAGCCTCACCGCCGGCCAGGCGTCGCCGGTCGCCCAGACGAGCGGCGCCATCCCACAACTCGCCGAGGTCGAAAAGGAGCTGATCCTGAGGGCCCTGGCGTTTTACAAGGACGACAAGGAGGCCGCGGCGACGGCGCTCGGCATCTCGCGCCGGACGATCTATCGGCGCCTGAAAGAGTACGGGATGCTGTAGATACAGAGTCATTTAGAGTCAAGGATTGAGTCACTGTCTTGACGAAGTGACACTCGCCCGGCAACCTCTCTTTGCAAGTTTCCTTATCTTCCGCGGACTTACGGTTGGCATCCGCCCTGCATTTTCCGGACAGCGTGCTGGAGACAGCGTCTGTCGAGACCGGAACGAAGACACTCCAGGTGGGTGTCGGTTTCGCCACGCACCAGGATTCGATCTGGGCCGCCGTCCGGGCCACGGCGATGGCGCGCGCAGGGCTCCAGGGGGCGGCGGCGGAGATGGTGCTGCTCGTGACCGCCGGGGTTCCGAGCCAAGACACGCTGCCGATGATCCGCTCCGTGCTCGGGCCAGTAGGGGTCGCGGGCGGGGCGACCGCAGCGATCCTCACGCACAACGGCGCAGTCGGGAGCGGCGCGCTCGTCGTGTGCCTCGCGAACGGCGATGGCGCGGTCAGCGGCGTGGCGGCATCGGCGGGGCGCGACCTCGCGGACGCGGCCCAGGGCGCGGCGCGGCTGATCCTCGCGGGCTGGCCCTTCAGGATGCGCTATCCGCGCGGCCTCGGGCTCGCGTTCTGCCGTCCGGGGGCCGGCGCCCCGGCCGAGTCGTTCCTCGCGTCCTGGCGCCTCTTGATGGGGCCGAAGATGCGGACCGTGTGCAGCGTGCTCTCGACCCCCGCGGTCTACGGCGCGTCGCAAGCCGAGCCGATCGTGAGCGCGGCGTGCCTCGAGGCACCCTACTCCACGGGGCTCGGTTACGCCGAGGGGTTCGAGGCGGGCTCGATGCCCGACCGCTCGGCGCTCATCCAGGGCACGGTGGACGCCACACGCGCGGCGGTCAAGCGGCTCGACGGTGACACCGCGCGGCTCGTCCTCGTCGTCGAGTCGGATGCGCGCCATCGCGCCCTGGGCTCCGCGGCGGGCGACGAGTGGACGGCCATCAAGAACGAGGTGGACGCGCGTGTTCCCTGCGTGGGCTGGCTCTGCCAGGCAGTCGCCGCCTACGGCCGCGGTGTGCGCCCCGCCGATGCCCACGGCTCGCTCGTCGTCGTCGCCCTCGGCGACGCCCCGCGCCGCTAAAACCTCGGAGGGGGGCTTCGCGCCTGCTCGGCAGGACGATCTGGCCCCACCGACGCGACTTTGAACTCACCTGCCGCGACGCTGGACTTGCGCACCGCTGCGACCGTCCCTTACCAGGTCTTCGTCCTCCTCGCGTCGTCCAACCCGCAGCCGGAGGGTCCCTTAAAACCTCTCCTTTCCGACCCGCACAGTTATGACGGGCAGGCCGTTCATCCACCTCCCGGCGGAACGACGGATCGGGTGCCGAGCACACGTTCGATCATCAGGTGGACGCGAGGCGGGTGATCTGCCACTTATGCGTGGCCACGGGCTCGCTGTATCACGCGTCCTCCTGTTCGTCCTCGCCGCATCCTGTGGGACAGTCCAGTCCGACCTCAAGCGCGATGAGACCAGGGACGGCGAGAAGCAGATCGAGGAGCGCCTAGAGCCTCACGAGCGGTTGACGCTCACGATTCAAACACCCGAGGGGCGAACCCTCAAGGTGGACGTGTCACCGAGCGAGTTCCAGAAGGCCGGGTTCCTGGCCGCGGGGCGCGATGTGTGCACGCCTCCCCATGAGAAGATCTCTGACAAGTGCGTCAAGTGTGCGAATGGAAACGTCGCCTGCCGGGACTGAGTCGATGGCCGCAGCCCACGTGCGCTTCTGGCCGGCAGTCATCGCCAGCTCTGTCGTGGCAACACTCCTCTCAACCGCGATCAACTTCGGCATCGACGTCTGGTACCACAAACCCTACGAGCGCGCCCGCGAACGGGCCCAGCGAAGCCGGGAGGGCGCCAATCTCGCCCTCGATAAGGCAGTGACGCTGCATAAGCGGCTCGGCGCGCTCTTTCTGCAGCCCATCATTCCGGCCATTGCGAGCGACGAACAGGTAAGGGCGCAGGCCCGCACGATCCTGGTGCTGGTGGATGCCTTGAACGACGACTGCCTCAAACAGCCGTTCATCTCCGGTCCGTGCCGCAACTACACCACCTGGACCAACGAGGCGGTCCCGCTCCTCGAGAAGTTGAGCCCTCCCAGGGCCGAGGCACTCATCACCCTGAAAAGCCTACCCGAGGCGCAGAAGACGGCGCTGGTGCAGAACTTGACTGCGGTTCTCGACGGTCTCAGACAGATCGTCGAGAAGAGTTTCCAGTGAACGCAAGTCCGAATTCGCCCGCGCTCGACACGACCGGCTAGGAGCGGGTGACGTAGCCCTCCAGTCGATCCCGGGCGATGAGCTCCGGGTCGCGCGCCGACGGCGGGCCGTAGCCTCCGCCCCCCGGGAGGTGCACCTCCACCAAGGCACCCGGGGAGATCAGTTGCTCCGCTTTCGGGTTGGCCGGCGCCACGCCGTCGATCGAGACCATGCCGTACCCGCCGGGGTCACCGCCGAGGAAACCCGCAGCCGCATGCATCGTCCGGTCGCAGAGGACTGAGCACGTGTAGGGCTCGCGCGTCCGCGCGCGGAACGCGATCGTCTGGCCGAGCCCGCCGCGATACGTGCCCGCGCCGCCCGAGTCGGGTCGCAGGCACTTTCGCTCGACGACCAGCGGAACGAGGCTCTCGATGACCTCGACGGGCGTTCCGAGGACACCCGACGGGAACGCGGTCGCCGAGAGACCGTCCTTCGTGGCCCGCGCGCCGGTACCGCCCGAGGAGAAGAAGACATACGTGAAGGGCGCGCCGTGCTCGTCCTTCCCGGCGACCTGGATGCCCCAGATGTTGGCCGAGCCCTCCGCCATGACGCGCGCGGGCAGGGCCTGGCCGAGCGCGCCCGCGATGGCGTGGGGCAGGAAGTGGCCGATGATATGCCGAGCCGCGACCGCCGCCGGACGGCGCACGTTGAGGATCGACCCCTCGGGCGCGGTGATGCGGAGCGGCCGAAACGCCCCCTCGTTGTTCGGGACGTCCGGACTGACGATGACCTTCACGCCGTAGGTCGTGTAGGCCTCGGTGTAGTTCATCACCACGTTCACCCCGCGCCGGCTCGCGGGCGAGGAGCCCGCGTAGTCGATCCAGAGCTCGTCGCCCCGCACCTCGCAGCGCGTGCGGATCGTGATCGGCTCGTCGAAACCATCGGAGATGATCGCGTACTCGTACGCGCCGGGCGCGAGCGCCCGGATCGCCTGGCGCATCACGCGCTCGGTCCGCCCGATGATCTCGTCCGCCAGCGGCTCGAGTCGTACCAGCCCGAACTCGTCCATGAACTCCAGGAGCCGCTCGCCGCCCACGGCACCGCCCGCGATCTGGGCGTGGAAGTCGCCCAGGACCATCTCGGGCACGCGCACGTTCGCGCGGATGATCGCGAGCAGCGCGTCGTTGGGTCGCCCCGCTTCGTAGAGCTTCATGATCGGGATCTGGAGCCCCTCCTCGTACACCTCCCGCGCCTCGGCGGAGAGCACGTGGCCGCCGATGTCGGCGGTGTGGCACGTGGAGGCGAAGAAGGCGATGCACTCCTCCCCGCGGAAGATCGGCGAGGCGATCGTGACGTCGTTGAGGTGCCCGGAGGTGAGCCAGGGGTCGTTGGTGATCAGCACGTCGCCCGCCCGGAGCGTCTCGAGGGGGTACGCCGCGAGGAAGTGCTTCATGGCGAGCGCCATGGAGTTGATGTGGCCCGGCGTGCCCGTCACCGCCTGCGCGACCATGTAGCCGCGGCGGTCGAAGACGCCCGCGGAGAGGTCGCCCGCCTCGCGCACGATGGACGTGAACGATGTGCGCTGGAGCGCCGCCGCCTGTTCGTTGACGACGCCGATCAGGCGGCTCCAGCAGATCTCGAGCGTGACCGGGTCCATCACGTCGGGATCTCCACGATCAGCGCCAGTCCATCGTCCACGCGGCAGCGTGCGCCGGGACCCACGACGGCCGTTGACTCTCGCTCCTCGACGATCGCGGGGCCGGTGAACTCGGCGCCCGGGTCGAGGGCGTAGCGGTCATAGACAGCCGTCTCGACGAAGCCCCCCGCCTCGGCGAAGTAGGCCATGCGAGTCGCTTTCAGCGGGTTGGCTGCACGTGCGGCGCCACTTCGTGACTGTGTCAGGCCACCTTCGGCGCGAGCCGGCCTCACGGACCCCGCTCCAACAGGGCCACCCGGCTCCGCAGGCCGCCTCACGGCCCCCGCGACCACATCACGACGTGGCTCCGATCGCCCGGACAGCCCGATTCTTGGATTCGGGCCGGAGACGGTGAGGCGCCAGTTGAGTGCCTCGATCGGCACGCCCTGCGGCAGCCGGTGATAGAGGGCGCGGTAGGCGCTCTCGAAGCTCGCCGTGATCGCGGGGAGGCTCTGGAGTGACAACGCCCCGAGGGGCACCGCGCACTCCACCTCGTGGCCCTGGCCGGCGTAGCGCATCTCGGCGATGCGCGCGAGGCGCACGTCCGCGGGCGGCACGCCCGCGCGCGAGAGGAGCGCGCGCCCCTCCTCCTCCATCTCGGCGAAGAGCCGGTTGATCCCAGGCCAGTCGGCGCGGTCGAGCCGCTGGCGTCCCGTCCGCACGAAGTCGAATGCGAGCGGCGCCGCGAGGAGCCCGAACGCCGACATCGCGCCGGCGCCGAACGGGATCAGGATGCGTGGGACCTTGAGGACCTTCGCCACCTGCCAGCAATGGACGGGCCCGGCGCCACCGAAGGCGAAGAGCGGGTATTGGCGCAGGTCGCGGCCGCGCTCGATCCCGTGGATGCGGGCGGCGGCGGCCATGGTCTCGTTGACCACGCGATGGATCCCCCACGCTGCCCCCGTCACGTCGAGGCCGAGCGGGCTGGCGACGTGCTCCTCGACGCCGCGACGCGCGGCCTCCCGATCCAGGCGCATGCGCCCGCCCAGGAAGAACTCGGCGTCGAGATAGCCGAGCAGGAGGTCCGCGTCGGTGACCGTCGGGAGGCGACCCCCGAGGCTGTAGCAGGCGGGACCGGGGTCGGCGCCCGCGCTGTCGGGACCGACCTTCAGGAGGCCCATCCGGTCCACGCGCGCGATCGACCCGCCGCCCGCGCCGATCTCGATCAGCTCGATCACTGGGACGCGGATCGGGAGCCCGGAGCCCTTCTTGAATCGGTCGGCGCGCGCCACCTCGAACTCGCGGCCGACGAGCGGAACGCCGTCGTCGATCACGCATGCCTTCGCGGTGGTACCACCCATGTCGAATGAGAGGAGCCTGGGCTCGCGGCGCTCGCGCGCCGCCTGCGCCGCCGCCAGCGCGCCGGCGGCGGGACCCGACTCCACGAGGCGGACCGGGAGACGTCGCGCGAACGGTGGGAGCGCGATCCCGCCAGAGGACTGCATGATGTAGAGCTGGCCCGGGATCCCGAGCCCGGTGAGCCTGCGCTCGAGGTCCTCGAGGTACCGCGCCATGAGCGGCGCGACGTAGGCGTTGGCGCAGGTCGTCGAGGTACGGTCGTACTCGCGGATCTCGGGCACCACCTCCGACGAGCAGGCGACGAAGACCTCCGGGATCGCCTCGCGCGCCAGCGCCGCGAGCCGCGACTCGTGCGCCGGGTTCACGTAAGCGTGTAGCAGGCAGATGGCGAGCGCCGCGACGCCGTCCTTGGCGAGCTCGGCGAGCGCGCGCCGCGCGGCCACCTCGTCCAGCGCTCTGGCGATCGAGCCGTCCGCGAGGAGCCGCTCCGGGACTTCGCGGCGCAGGTGGCGCGGGACGAGGGGCGGGGGCGGGTCGATGAAGAGATCGTACATGTCGTAGCGGCCCTCGCGCCCGATCTCGAGGGCATCACGGAACCCTTCGGTCGTCAGGAGCGCGGTCCTGGCGCCCTTCTTCTCGATCAGCGCGTTGGTCGCGAGCGTCGTCCCGTGGACGACGGCCCGGACCTCACCGGAGCTCACGCCCGCCTCGTCGAGGAGCGCATGGATCCCCTCTTCGACGCCGTGCGCCACGTCTTTTGGATTCGTCAGGACCTTGCCGACGTGCGCGGTCGCCGTCGTCTCGTCGATGACGACGAGGTCGGTGAAGGTGCCGCCGATGTCGACGCCGAGCCGCGCGGGCATGACGAAAGTTTACCCCACTCGCCTCCCGCTCGCGGCCCAGCTGTTGGCGTGGTGCCAGCGGAGCGACTCGAGCGTGAGCCCTCCCTCGACGAACGCGCGCTCCACCCTGGCGCGCGCCATGTAGTGCGCGACAGGCGCGAGAAGATGGTCGAACGCGATCGAGTGTACCTCCCGGAAGGGGAACGGGACGAGGTCCGTCAGGTAACTCACGTACGGAAGCGCCCGCGCGAGCCGGGGGCGCGTTCGTGCCGGCGCATAGAACACGCGAAGCGCGATCCAGAGCGGGACCGCGACGACCCAGGCGAGCCCGCTCACGAATGGCAGCGGCAGCCGGCTCGTGAGCCGACGTGCCGGGTCGACCAGCGCCAGCACCCAGCCGTTACCCTCGCGGGCGTAGAGCCACGCGACGAACCGCCCACCCGGAACGAGGAGAGGTGACAGGGCGCGGAACCCCGCCTCGGGTTCGGGGAGGTGGTGGAGCACGCCGATCGAGTAGATGAGGTCCAGGCTCTCCCGACGGAGGGGCGGACGTGTGAGGTCCCCTTGAACCACGTGGACGTTGTCGAGGTCGGCGGTGTTCTGCGCGGCGACGTCCACGGCCAGACCGAGGTCCACACCGATGACCTCCTTGGCGCCGAACGCCGAGGCGAGGCGAAGATGACGGCCCTTGCCGCAGCCTGCGTCGAGAACGCGCTGGCCGACGAAGGCGTCGCGGCCGACGGGCGCCATCCAGCCGAGCAGCTGAGCCTCGTACTCCGGGCGGAGCTCCGCGAAGCGCGTCCATTCGTAGCCGAAGCGCTCCACGGTGGCCCTCACTGCTGCGGCGAGGGCCGGGGGCACAAGGCGTGGGATCCCTCGCGTGATCGGGTAGCGCACACCACAATGACCGCACGCGAGCTCGCCCTCGCGGATGTCGCCAGCGTCCGGCACCGCGCGCGTCAGAGCGATCGCGCCCCGGCACGCCGGGCAGGCGAGCCAGTCGAGCAACCGCCGTTTCACGCCGGGTGGTACCGCGAGGCCCAGAGCTGGAACGCCAGGAGTGTATAGAGCTTCTTCCGGTGGTCGCGACGCCCGGCCGCATGCTCGCCGATGAGGCGCTCGACCGCCTCCGGCCGGAAGAGACCGGCCCGGCAGACCACGTCGCGCGCGCACGCGTCCCTGAGAAGCGGCGCCAGGTCGGCGCGGAACCAGCGGGCCAGCGGGACGCCGAACCCCTTCTTCCGGCGCTCGAGGATCGCGCGCGGCAGCACGCCCGAGAGCGCGCGCTTGAGCACGTACTTGGTCGTGAGGCCCCGGAGCTTCAGACGCATGGGCAGGCTCGCCGCCAGCTCGACAACCCGGCGGTCGAGGAGTGGCAACCTCACCTCCAGAGAGCACGCCATGCTCGCGCGGTCCACCTTCGTGAGCACCCCCTCGCCGAGATACCCCTTCAGGTCGAGGTAGAGCATGCGCTCGAGCCCTGACGCCGACGGCGCGTGCGTCAGCATCTCGTGGAACGCGGCGTACGACGGCTCCATCTCCATGCGCGCGAGGGCGTCCGACGTGAACAGCGCCCGCTGCTCCGCCGGTGTGAAGGCGCCGAGCCACGCGGCGTGGCGCTCCACGGGGGCGAAGTCCATCCCTTCCAGGAATCGCTTCAGCCTGAAGTCGAAGCTCAGATCATCGAGCGAGACGGGGAGACGCTCGACGACGGGACGTACGAGGCGCTGCCGAACCCAACGCGGGACGAGCTCAAGCGCACGGGCCAGGCGGTGCGCCTGGTAGGTCGGGTAGCCGGCGAACAGCTCGTCGCCACCGTCCCCCGAAAGCGCGACGGTCACAGAGCGCCGCGTGAAGCGCGAGAGCAGGAAGGTGGGGAGGAGCGACGCGTCGCCGAGCGGTTCGTCGAGGAGCTCGGGAAGCCGCGCCACGAGGTCGAGCGCTGCGCGCGGGCCTAAGATCTCTTCGTGATGGTCGGCATCGAGCCCGCGCGCGACGGAGCGCGCATGCGCGGTCTCGTCGAAGGACGGGTCTTCGAAACCGATCGAGAAGGTCTTGAGACGACCGGGAAGGTGACGCGCGGCGAGCGCCGCGACCGCGCTCGAGTCGATCCCCCCCGAGAGGAAGACGCCCAGCGGCACGTCGCTCACGAGGTGCTGCCGCACCGAGAGATCGAGCACGGCACGCAACGCCTCCACCGCGTCGGCCTCGCCCATCGCGCGGTCGCCCTGGAAGCGGACGTCCCAGTAAGGCTCGACCTTCACGCGGCCGTCCGAATACGTGAGCCAGTGGCCGGCCGCGAGCTTGCGGACCCCACGGAAGATCGAGTGCGGTGCCGGGACGTACTCGTGGGCGAGGTAGCGTGAGAGCGCCGTGAGGTCGAGCGTTCGCTCGACCGCCGGGTGTTCGACCAGCGCTCTGAGCTCGGAGGCAAAGACGATCTGATCTGGCAGGACCGCGTAGTAGAGGGGTTTGATCCCGAGACGGTCGCGGGCGAGCACCAGCGTGCGGGCCGGCGCGTCCCAGATCGCGAAGGCGAACATGCCCTCCAGGTCATCGAGCGAAGCGAGGCCACGGTCCTCGTACCCGTGTACGATCACTTCGGTATCCGAGTGTGTCGTGAACGTATGGCCGCGCGCGGCGAGGTTTGCCCCGAGCTCGCGGTAGTTGTAGATCTCGCCGTTGAAGACGACCCAGACGCGCCGCCCTTCGCCCGCCATCGGCTGGTGGCCGGTCGCGAGATCGATGATCTTGAGCCGTCGCATGGCGAGTCCCGCGGGACCCTGGACGAGGATGCCTTCGTCGTCGGGCCCGCGGTGGGCAAGCCGCTCGTTCATCCGCTGGAGCACGGCGGGGTCGGGCCTCCGGTCGGCGCGTGCCAGGATATTGCCGACGATGCCGCACACGGCGGTCAGCCCGTCCGGTCCACGCCCACCGTCTCGCGGACGTGGTAGGTGGGCTTGCGCTGGGTGTGGTGGAAGCCCCGGATCACGATCTCGGCGAGGAAGCCGATGAAGAGTGAGAAGACGCCCGTCAGGAAGAAGATCACCATCAGGAAGACCATCGGCGTCGCCTCGAGCCGTCCGAGCACGAACACGCGGTAGGCCACGACGTCGAGCGCGAGGAAGCCGAGCATCAAGGCGAAGAGCCCGAAGCCCCCGAACACGTAGGTCGGCCGCGACTGGAAGTCCCCGATGAACTTGAGCGTGATGATGTCGACGAGCACCTTGTAGGTCCGGAGGACACTGTACTTCGAGACGCCGTGCGTGCGCGGGTGGTGGACCACCTCGAGCTCCGTCACGCGTCCGCCGACTTCCTGCGCCAGCACCGGCAGGAAGCGGTGCATCTCGCCGTAGAGGCTGAGATCCTGGACGATCTCGCGCCGGTAGACCCTGAGCGTGCAGCCGAAGTCGTGCAGGGGGACGCCGCTCACGAGGCGGACGAGGAAGTTCGCCACGTGGGAGGGCAGGAGCCGCGTGAGCCACGGGTCCTCTCGATGCCGGCGCCAGCCCGCGACAACATCGTAGGAGTCGCCGAGCCGCTCGACCAGGCGGGGGATATCGGCCGGGTCGTTCTGGAGATCGGCGTCGAGCGTCACCAGGATCGGGTGCCGCGAATAGGCGAGCCCGGCGGCCAGGGCAGAGGTCTGGCCGAAGTTCCGCCTGAAACGCACAAGGCGGACGCGACGGTCGCGCGCCGCGATCTTCTTGAGCCCCTCCCACGAGCCGTCCGTCGAGCCGTCGTCGACATAGATCACCTCGTACTCGCGCCCCATCGGTTCGAGCGCTTCAGTGAGACGCGCGTGGAGTGGCTCGAGGTTGTCGAGCTCGTTGAGGACGGGGAGGACGACGGAGAGCGGTGTCGCGTCGTGTCCGCTCATTGGTGCCCATCGAGCGCGGGTGTGTAGATCTCGGTGTTCGCGATCCTCTCTTTCATCACGTACCCGTTCTGGACGATCTGGCTTCGAATCGATTCTCTGTTGTGGGTCCAGTCCGTCCAGTTCCCGAGAACGATGACGTCGACCGTGCGCTGGCGCAGGTGCCTGGCGAGCTCCGGGTACGACATGAGCTTGAATTGCGTGACCTCGTGAGGGCTCACCTTGCGAGAGAAGATGAGGGCGAAGTGATTCTCCAGGCCGGGAAGGAGCGAAGCCCTGGTCTCCACGAAGTACCCCGGCCAGAAACTGATCGCGAGCTGCCGATCACGACGAAGGTTGTGATCGATTGCCCGCGCCACCGCCCTGATCGTCGGGATCCGCCAGTCGACGACGTTGGCGGCGCCGGTGATTCCAGGGACGAGCGCTCCACCGTAACTGTAGCGGTAAAGATCGAAGGGCGAGACGAGGACGTAGACGGCAGCGATGGACGCAAAGAGGTGCCGGAGCCTAGGGCCGAGAGCGTCTCGGTCCAGCCGGGCGAGGAAGACCACGGCGTTCACGACGAGGAATGGAATCGGGATGCAGAAGTATTGCGTGTACACCGGGGTCGGCGCCAGGCTGATGAGGAGCAGAGAGAGGACAATGGTTGACACGAGGGACGGTTGCTCTCTCAAGAGCGCGCTCGACACCCAGGATGTGAGATTCAGCAGGAAGAGGAGGAGGAACTGGAAGCTCGTCACGCCATCGGCGCGGTTGATCGCGAGGAGTTGCTCGACAACCCCGACCCGCTGCTCCACCCAGCCGAGCAACCCGAAGTCCGACCGGATCACCTGGTTGCCGACGATGTTGAACAGGAATGTTCGCGGCTCGATCAGGAAGAAGAGCTCGTTCGGAAGGAGCGCGAGCGCGAGGCCGATCGCAAACCGCGCGAAGTGCATCAGCCGGCGTCTGGTGTCCGCCTCCGTCAGATAGAGCTCGAGGACGAATGCCGGGACGACCGCGATGAGGTAGACGCGGCAGTCCGTGGCGAGGCCGATCAGCACGCCGCTCGCGACCCACCTCCAGCGTGACGCTGACGAGAGGACCGCGTACGCCGCGAAGAGGAACAGGGTGGGCAACACGAACGTCTTGACGAGCGGATACCAACCGAAGGCGAGGCTGGAAAAAGTGAAGAGGACAACGGCGAGGACGCCCCAGCGCCGTGCGCCTGCGAGCCGAGCCGCCTGGCGGCAGACGAGCAGACCCAAGGCGATCGAGAAGACCGCGGAGAGCACGCGCGCCCCATACCAGGAATAGCTCACCAGCTTCATCCATGCGCCGTAGACGTAGGGAAGCAGGAACATCTGCGGGTAGAAGAAGTCGTGGTACGGGACCTGCCCCTCGACCACCAGCCGCGAGACGAGCAGGTAGGTGCCCTCGTCCCCGTCGACGAGCCTCAGAAGCGACATTGGGACGAAGACCGCCGCCAAGAGGACAGCGAGCAATCCGTAGACGATGGCCGCGTGCGCCCGCTCGATTCGCTCGATCAGCGGCACGACGCCATTATAGTTGGCACGCCCGGAACCCAGACTCGTGACGCTGTCGCGATTCATTCTAGGTGCGGTCAGGGAGTCCCCGTGAATTCGGGACCACTCCGCCATGCAAGCGGTACGCCAGACAGACTGCCGGCAGGGCCGTCCCTTAACCAGCGACAACTCCAGACCGACAGGCCGGGCCCGCTGGGCGCTCTTCGGCAGCGTCCCACCGGGGTCGCGTTTTTGTCACCTGAGCGTGTCAACGGAGGTAGGACGCGACGAACGTTCCGGCCACGGTCGAGCGCGTGAAGCGCCCGAAGGCGAAGGGCGCGGGGCTCACGGGCGGCGTGGTCTGCGCGATGAGCGCTGCCATCAGCTCGCCGACCGCCGGGGCCAGCTTGAACCCGTGGCCGCTCAGGCCGGCGGCGATGAAGAAGCCGCGAACGGGCGACTCGTCGAGGATCGGCATCCAGTCGGGTGTGATGTCGAAGGCGCCGGCGTATCCCCGGCGGTAGCGGGCGTCGGCGAGCCGCGGCACGGCGCGCCCCGTGCGCTCGAGGATCGTGCTCGCCTCTTCGAAGCCCGCTTCGCCGCCGAGAAGGTCGGGGTCCATCGGATGCTCGGCCTCGTCGTCGGTGAGCGAGCCCGTGAGCGTGAGGTTCCCGGTCTCGGGGCGCACATAGCTTCCCCCGGCGAGGTCCAGATAGACGAGGTGGGGCCCGCCGAACGACGGATCGCGCTCCACGACGAAGACGGGATGGCGGCCGATCACGATCGGGAGCTCTACACCCGCGAGCCGCGCGACGCCGGGCGACCAGAGCCCCGCGGCGTTCACGACGACGGGCGCGTCGACGCGCTCGCCGCCCGCGGTCGTGACGCCGGTGACGCGGCCGCCCGCCTGGTGGATCGCAACCACCTCGGCGCTCTGTTCGATGACCGCGCCCCGACGTCGAGCTGCGCCCGCGTAGCCGAGCGTGACCGCGGTCGGATCGCCGTAGCCCGACTCGGGCTCGTAGAGCACGGCACCGAGCCCCGCCGGGTCGACCCGCGGCTCCACGCGCGCCACGTCGTCGGGCTCGAGGAGCTCGGCCCGGATGCCGAGCGCCCGCTGGACGGCGAGCGTCGTCTCGAGCTTCGGGCGCATGGCTGGCGAGACGCCGATCAGCGCGCCGCAGCCCACGTAGCCCGCCTCGCTGCCGACCACGTCGCGGAAACGCTGAAAGACGCGGAGCGAGCGCAGGACCATCGCGCTCGTCTCGGGCGTCGGGTAGAGCTGGCGGATGATGCCGACCGAGTGCCCGGTGCCCCCGGCGGCGAGGAAGCGGCGCTCCAGCACGAGCACTCTCCCCACGCCGAGCCCGGTCAGGTGGAAGGCGAGCGAGGCGCCGGTGACGCCCCCGCCGATGATGACGACGTCGGCGGTGGACGTCACGTTCGCCCAGCGGCGACCACCGCCGCAGCCTCGCCGGCGCCGACGAGGTGGATGCGGTCGCCCTGACGGACCGAGCCGGGCGTCACAGCGTGACCTCCAAGCCGATGGATCGCGCCCTTGCCCGATCGTACGCGAGCGTCGCGGCCGCGAGGTCCTCGAGCGCGAACCCGACCGACTTGAAGAGCGTGACTTGGTCAGGGCGCTCGCGGCCCTGTCGTGAGCCCGCCACCAGCTCAGCGAGCTCGGCCACGACGTGCTGGAGCGTGATCGCGCCCTCGCCCAGCGGGATCAGGAGATCGCCCGCCTCGGCGAGCGCCGCCGGGTAGGCGTCGACGACGACGCGGGCCCGGCGGACAGTCTCGGTGTCGACCTCGCGAGTCTCCGGACGGAACGAGCCGACGGCATCCACATGGGTCCCGGGGCGGAGGTCGGCGCCCGCGAAGAGGGGTGTCGGCGACGTCGTCGCGCACGTGACGATGTCGGCGCCGCTCACCGCCGCGCGCGGATCGTGGCTCGGCTCCACGGCGATGCCGAGCTCCACGGCCATCGCCTGGGCGAACCTCCGAGCGCGCTGTGCATCGCGTCCGAGAGCGACGACGCGCTCGAGCGCGAAGGCGGCGGCGAGGCACCGGAGCTGCTGGCGCGCCTGCACGCTGGTGCCGAAGCACGCGACCCGCCGGCTGTCGGGTCGCGCCAGGTGCCTGGCCGCGAGGGCCGAGGTCGCGCCGGTGCGGAGGGCCGTCAGGAAGCTCGCCTCGAGGAGCGCCTGCGGCTCCCCCGTGGCGTGGTCCATGAGGATATAGCTGGCGAGATGGGTCGCGTGGCCACGCTCCCGGTTCCGCGGGTAGTACGTGACCAGCTTGACCCCGAGCCCCCCGCCTTGGTACTCGCCGGCCACTGGGAGCGATGCCGCCGGCATGACGAGGAGCATGCCGGCGGCACCCACGGAGGTCACGCCGCGCGGCGGGACGGAGGTCCGGCCGCCGGCGTGACGTCCGAATGCCTGGGCGAGCGCGTCGATGACGTCGCGCGGAGTGAGAAGCGTCTCGAGGTCGGCGCGCCCGAGGATCAGCACCGCATCGCGGGCTCAGCGCCCGCCGCGTCGGATCATGCGCAGCACCTTCGCCTCCAGCACGAGCTCGCCCCGCTGGTTCAGGACACGGTGGCGGTAGGTGACGATGCCGCGGTCGGGCTTCGTCGTCTCTCGCTTGTCGACGATCTCGATCTCGGCCGTCAGTGTGTCTCCCTCAAGCACCGGTGCGACCACGCGGACCTCGGCGCCGAGGAAGGCCATGCCGGTGCCGTGGATGAGACCGGTCTGCATGATCAGCCCCTCCGAGAGGGCGAGCGTCAGGGCGCCCGGCGCCGCGCGCCGCTGGAAGACGGACTCCCGCGTGACGTACTCCATGTCCATGAAGAGCGGCTCGGTGAAGCCGCAGAGATTGACGAACGTGACGATGTCGGTCTCCGACACCGTGCGGCCGAGCGTGCGGAACGTCGCCCCGACTTCGTGCTGCTCGAAGTTCAGGCCTTGCGTCCTCATCGGGCTCCGTCCTTCCGTTCGAAGACCATCAACCAGAGCGGCGACTGCGGCGTGTACGCCGCAGCCTCCTGACCCCACACGTACGTGGTTCGCTCTGGCGAGATGATCTCGACGACACCGACCTTCTCGAGCTTCTTTCGATACTCGTCGAACCAGCGGAAGACTGTCACGTCCGATTCCGGCCGCCGCAGCCAGGAGATCCAGATCCCAACGAAGACGACGAACCGGGGCTGAAGCGCCTCGATCTCATGGATCATCTGGCGCTGCATCGCTGTCGCGTACGGCTGGGGCTCCATCAAGGCATAGGTGTAGACATACCCCGTGGCCGCCCGCCGCCGCGCGTAGAAGTAGATCTCGGGTTCCGAGCCGACCACGGCAATCCTGTCCTCCGGTGAGGTGCGCTCCCTGATGTACCGCCCGATCTCCACGGACTCGGGGAAAGGATTCAAGCCGTAGATAGTCCGCAGAACCTGGTACGGGGTGTCGGTGAAGAGAATCGCACGCTCGAGGTAGACGGGGTGGAGGAGCGGAAGCGCAGTCAACGCGATCGGGATTCCGTATCGCAGTGCTCGGAAGCGCACCGACGAGAGGCGTCGCGTGACGGTGTCGACCGCGATGCCTGCGAGGATCGCGAGGACGGGGAGGAGGAGGATGAAATACTGCCTCCGAAAGTAGAGCCCCGCCGAAGTCCCGAGGAGGGAGGCGCCGAGAAAGAGAGCGAGGAAGAGACTCCTCGAGCGTGTCTCACGGTCCCAGAAGAGCGCCGCGAGCCCGAGGCACGCGAGCACCACGATGAGATACGACGTGGGCAGGATCTGGCCGAGCGCCGCCTCGAGGTTCTGAAGGGCGTCGCCGAGCGGCGTCAACGTGGCGTACGCGGAGGCGTACGTGAACGTCCAGAACCAGAAGTTGGCGAAGGTCCCTGCCAGGAGCATGATCAGACAGACTGTCGCGAACGGCGCCAGGGCGCCGGCCAGGAGCGCTACGCTGGCGGCGAGCCGGCGCCGCGCGTCGCCGTGCGCGCCGAGGAGGACGTAGAACAGGGCGAACAGCAAAAAGGCGCCGCCGCTCTGTTTGACGACAAAGGCCGCGCCGAGGAGCGCCCCGCTACCCAGAAAGGCCAGGAGACGGCCACCTTCGGTCGCGCGCAGGAGGACGAGCGTGCCTGCGAGGACGGGCGCCAGGACGAAGTGCTCGGCGTAGGCCGCGGTGAACAAGAGCTTCGGGCTGAGCGAGAGCGCGGCGAACGCCGCGGCGGCGACCGCGGCCACCCGCGCATGGAACAGCCGGCGGGCGACCAGGAATACGAGAACGATCGTCACGGCGCTGACGACGAGGAGCCCGAGGTGAATGCCCGTGGGCGTCTGGCCGAAGAGGGCGAGGATCAAGGCGTAGATCGCGTAGACGCCTGGCATCTTGAAGTTGTACGCCTGGGTGTACGGCAGAACGCCCTGGAGCAACAGCTGTCCGAAGTAGGCGTACTCGCCCTCGTCGCGATCCAGGGGGATGCCGAGCAGTCTGAGCCGGATTCCCGCAGTGGCCAGAATGAGGAGCGCTAGAAGCCCGAGCGCCCAGGAGCGGCGGAGGCTCACGAGCCCTTCCGTTCTGATCGGGCGAGGCGTGGGAGGTGTCAGCGTTGTCGTGTCTCGGGGGATGTCAAGCCGGCACGCCTGGGCGCGCCACCGGTCATATCTCTCGTCGACGGACGCGGGGGCACCCCTCTCGGCGGGATCGCCATTAGCGAGTACCAGTATACCGACGACATTCCCGATTCGTGTTACTGAGCTCGGCCCATGGGCCCCGTAACGTCTGGCACGACACTTGCTAAATTAAACCGCCAATGCACCGACAGATAACCGGATGCCGGATATGCGGGAGCGAGTGGCTCGACGTTCTGCTCGAGCTCGGCACGCAGTTCCTGACGGGCGTGTTTCCGCGCAGCGCCGACGAGTCACTCACGAAGGGCCCCCTGACGCTCGTGCGGTGCGACGAGTGTGGGCTGGTCCAGCTCCTCTACTCCTACGAGCGAACGGAGCTCTACGGCGCGCACTACGGCTATCGCTCGTCGTTGAACCGGAAGATGGTCAGCCACCTCGAGGACAAAGCCCGGATGCTCCTGGGGGCCGTCGACCTCCGGCCGGACGACGTGATCCTGGACATCGGGAGCAACGACGGCACGCTGCTCTCGTTCTTCTCGGGCAAGGACCTCTGCCTCCTCGGCGTCGATCCGTCGGCCGCGCGCTGGCGCGGCCGCTATCCCGGCGACAGCCGTCTGATCGAGGATTTCTTCTCGGCGGACCTGGTCCGCTCCGCGCTGGGCGGCCGGAAGGCGCGGATCGTCACGTCGATCGCGATGTTCTACGATCTGGAGCGGCCGCTCGAGTTTGTCCGCGAGGTCGCCGACATCCTGGCCGACGACGGCATCTGGCATCTGGAGCAGAGCTACCTGCCGGCGATGTTGCGGGCGAACGCCTACGACACGATCTGCCACGAGCACGTCGAGTATTACGCCTTGGCCCAGATCAAGTGGCTGGCGGACAAGGTGGGCCTCACGATCCTGGACGTGGAGGAGAATGACGTCAACGGCGGGAGCTTCGCGGTGACGCTCGGGCGGGCGAAGCGTCGGCCCGGGGGGCGCGACGCACGGGTGGCACGACTCCTGGACGAGGAGCGGCGCCTCGGGTTCGACTCGCTTCGGCCCTTCAAGGAGTTCCGCGATCGCGTCATGACCCACAAGCGCGAGCTGCGTGAGCGCCTGGAGGCGATCCGTGCCCGGGGAAACAGCGTGCTGGGCTACGGCGCCTCCACGAAGGGCAACGTGATCCTCCAGTTCACTGGCATCGACCGCAACCTGCTCCCCGCGATCGCCGAAGTGAACGAGGACAAGTTCGGGTGCGTCACGCCGGGGACGTGGATCCCGATCATCTCGGAGGCGGAGGCGCGCGCGCGCAAGCCCGACTACTTCCTGGTCTTCCCGTGGCACTTCCGTGCGGGCCTCATCGAACGGGAGGCGGCCTATCTGGCGTCGGGCGGGAAGCTGATGTTTCCGCTCCCCTCGATCGAGGTGGTCTCGACGTCGCGTCGATGATACCGTACCGCCTCCTCATCTTCGTGCCGACCTACAACGAGAACCGCAACGTCGAGCGGCTCTGCGCGGAGCTCCGCGCGCTCCCGCTGGATGCGGACATCCTCTTCATCGACGATGGGTCCCCCGACGGCACCGGCGCCACGCTCGATCGACTCGCGCGCCAATACCGTCGGGTCTCGGTGATCCATCGAGAGGGCAAGCTCGGCATCGGCAGCGCGCATCGTGCCGGCATCGCCTACGCCTACGACAAGGGGTACGACCTCCTCATCACGCTAGACGCCGACTTTTCGCACAGCCCGGCCGACCTCCCCCGCCTGCTGGCCGCGCATGACGATGGCGTGGACGTGGTCGTGGCCTCGCGCTACCTCGCGCCGGACAGCCTTCCCGGCTGGAGTCCGCACCGCCTGTTCCTGACCCGGCTCGGGCACCTCCTGACGCGGGTGCTGTTGCGGATGCCGTACGATGCGAGCGGCGCCCTCCGGCTCTACGATCTGCGGCGCGTTCCGCGTGAGCTCTTCGAGCTGGTCACGGCCCACGCCTACGCGTTCTTCTTTGAAAGCCTCTTCGTCCTGTGTCGGAACGGCGCTCGCATCCGCGAGGTTCCGATCGTGCTGCCGGCCCGGGTGTACGGGAGCTCCAAGCTCACGGCCCGAGAGGGCGTCCGGAGCGGGCACTTCCTGGTGAAGCTGTTCTTCGCGCAACTGACGAACCCGGGCCGTTTCCGACGAGCCCGCCCGATCGATACGCTGCGTCCGGAGCTCGCCGAGTCGCAGGGCTGGGACGAGTACTGGAGCGAGAAGCGAACGGCGCTCGGGGCGGTCTACGACCTCGTCGCCACCGTGTATCGGCGGGTGGTGCGGCACAACCTGCGGCGGTACGCGGAGCGGTCGTTCGCCGCGGGCGCGCGGCTCCTCCATGCGGGATGCGGCAGCGGCCAGGTGGACGCGGGCCTCCACGAGCGGTTTCGCGTGACCGCCGTCGACGTCTCCGAGCGGGCGCTGAGGCTCTATGCCCGTAACAACCCGCGCGCGAGTCGGATCGAGCAGGCGAGCATCTTCGACCTGCCGTTCGAGGCGGGCGCGTTCGACGGTGTGTACAACCTCGGTGTCCTCGAGCACTTTCATCTGCACGAGATCCGAGAGATCCTCGGCGAGTTCCATCGCGTGCTGAGGCCGCGCGGGAGGCTCGTGGTCTTCTGGCCCCACCGTCGGGGCTCCAGCGTGCTGTTCCTGCACGCGCTCCGGCGCCTCATCCGGCTCGTGTCAGGCGCCGAGCCGAAGTTTCATCCCGACGAGATCTCGCTGCTCGGCTCCCGCGCCGAGGCCGCGACGCTTCTACGCGACACCGGCTTCGTCCTGCGCGAATACTCCTTCGGCCTCAGGGACTTGTTTGTCCAGTGCGTCATCGTCGCTGAGAGGGCGGAGCAGCGCCCGACGGCGGCGGTGGGGCTGGTGTCCGCGCGCACGACGACCGCATGAAGCGCCCCCACGGCGCGTTGGCGTGGGCCGAGCTGGCCGCAGCCCTGCTGATCACCGCGCTCATCGTCGCCCTCAACCTGCGCTTCAGCACTGAGGCCGGAGCGCTCTGGCGAGACGAGGTGTCCACGGTCGAGCTCGCGACCCGGCCGACTTACGCCGACGTCCTGAGGTCGTTGTCGCTGGACTCCGCGCCGGCCTTGTATCCGACGCTCCTGCGACTCTGGTCGTCACCGTGGACCGGCGAGCAGGACGGCCCCCTCCGCACCTTCGGCTTTGGCGTGGCCACGGCGATGCTGGGCGCGATCTGGGTCACCGGCCGAACGCTCGCCGCCGGCCCGCCGCTGCTGGCCCTCGCCGTGTTCGCCGCGCACGCAGGGATGCTGCAGACGGCGGGATCGGTGAAGCCGTACGGTCTCGGGGGCCTCTTCATCGTCCTGGCGTTCGGCGCCATCGGACGCCTCACGGCCGCTCCGCGTCGCCGCGCGCTCCTCTACGCCCTCACGGTGGCCATCCTCGCCGTGCAAACCCTCTACCACAACGCCCCCCTCATCCTGGCCGTGTGCGTCGCGGGGTTCGCGGTCGCCGCGGTGGCCCGGGAGCGCTCGGCGGCGCTCGCCGTGCTCGCGACCGGCGTCGTGGCGGCGGTGTCCCTGCTGCCGTACGTCGGCGTCTTGCTGGCCTCCCGGAGCTGGAGGCCGTTGAACCAGTCGGAGCTCGGCACACGCGCGCTGCTCGTGCGATCAAGTGAGATGGTGACCGAGGGGAGCTGGCCGCTCGCGGCGCTGTGGGCGGCCGCCGCGGTGCTCGTCGTGTACGGTGTCGTCCGTGCGCTCCGGCGGTCCTCGAGCGACGACCCGGCGTCTCGCACCCACGTGCTCTATGCGGCGCTGGTGATCGTGGCCGCCACGAGTCTTCATCTTGGCTTTCTGAAGCTCGCGGGTCGCGTCCCGCAGGCCTGGCAATTCGTGCCCCTCATCGCGGTGGTGGCGCTCGCGATCGACGTCGTGCTGGGGGGGACACGCTCCCTCCGCTGGGCGCGGGTCGGCACCGCCGTCCTGGCGACCGCGCTGGCATTCCCCGCCTCGCTGGACCGCGTCGGCGCTCGCCAGACCAACGTCGACTTGATCGCCCAGTACGTTCACACCGCCGCCCAGCCTGGGGACCTGATCCTCGTCAACCCGTGGTACGTGGGCATCACGTTCAACCGGTACTATCGCGGCCCGGTGCGGTGGATGACCCTCCCACCGATGGAGGACCTCACCGTCCACCGATACGACCTGCTCAAGCTCCGAATGACGTCGGCCGAGCCCCTGGCGCCCCTGTACGGTGCGATCCAAGGCGCGCTGGAGTCCCGGCACCGGGTCTGGCTGGTGGGCGGCCTTCTCTTCCCGCCCGCCGGTTACGTCCCGCCCGTCCTCCCTCCCGCACCCGGCCTCCCGACGGGATGGAGCGACGGACCCTACACGATCGGGTGGGCGCTGCAGACCGGCCACTTCGTGCAGACCCATGCCGAGCGTCTGGCCGTCGTCAAAATTCCCGTCGATCGTCCCGTGAACGGCCTCGAGAACATGGGATTGCTAGTGGTCGAAGGCTGGCGGCGGCCCGAACTCCAGAACGGGGACTCGAAGACTCCCGCGCTTCCCTACTCACCCAGGTAGGCCCGGCGGACCTCCGGGTTGTCGGCCAGCTCGGTCGCGGTTCCCGTGAGCGCGATCGTGCCGGTCTCGAGGACGTAGCCCCGGTGCGCGATCGACAGCGCCATCGCCGCGTTCTGCTCCACGAGCAGGATCGTCGTCCCTTGCCCGTTGATGTCGGCGATCGTGTCGAAGATCTGCTCGACGAGGACCGGGGCGAGCCCCATGCTCGGCTCGTCCAGCAGGAGGAGCCTCGGGTTCGCCATCAGGGCGCGGCCGATCGCGAGCATCTGCTGCTCGCCCCCCGACAGGGTGCCTGCGACCTGCGTGATCCGCTCCTTGAGCCGCGGGAAGAGTGTGAGGACGCGCTCGAGGTCGGCCGCGATCCCCGCGTCGCTCCTCGGATAGGCGCCCATCATGAGGTTCTCGCGGACCGTGAGGCGATTGAAGATCCGCCGTCCCTCCGGGACGTGGGCGACACCCCTCCCCACGATCTCGTGGGGCGGCACGCCGACGAGCGATTCGGCCTCCAGCGTAATCGTGCCGCGCAGGGGGTGGAGGAGCCCCGAGATGGTCTTGAGCGTCGTCGTCTTTCCGGCGCCGTTGTTCCCGAGGATCGCGACGATCTCACCGCGGCCCACCTCGAGTCCCACCCCCTTGAGCGCCCGGATCTTGCCGTAGGCCACGTCGAGCGAGTCGACCCTAAGCACGGCGTGCCCTCCGGGGACCCGAGCCGCGCGTGCCGAGGTACGCCTCGATGACCCGCGCGTTGGACTGGACCTCGCGCGGCCGCCCTTCCGCGATTTTTTCCCCGTGGTCGAGCACGGTCACCCTGTCGGACACCTCCATGACGACGCGCATGTTGTGCTCGATGAGGACGATCGCGAGCCCGAGATCGACGACGAGCTCGCGCAGCAGGCGCATGAGCGCACCGGCCTCCGCCTGGGTCATCCCGGCGGTCGGCTCGTCGAGCAGCAGGAGCGCGGGCTCGGATGCGAGCGCACGGGCGAGCTCGAGCCGACGCTGGTCGCCGTACGGGAGGTTGCGGGCCACGTCGTTGGCGTTCGCCTGGAGCCCGACCCGGTCGAGCAGCGCGACCGCGCGCGTCGAGAGCTCCGACTCGGTCCGGCAGAAGCGCGGGCCGTGTGAGAGGACGTCCCACAGGCCGAGCGCGATGCGCGCGTTCATGCCCACGAGGACGTTCTCGATCACCGTCATGTTCGCGAAGAGCCGGATGTTCTGGAACGTCCGGCAGATCCCCAGCGTCGTGATCTGGTCAGGGCGCAGGCCGAGGAGCGGCCGCCCGCGGAAGACGATGCTGCCCGCGTCCGCGGGGTAGAGCCCCGTGAAAATGTTGAAGAGCGTCGTCTTCCCCGCGCCGTTCGGCCCGATGATCGACGCGATGCCCGACTCGAGCTCGAAGTCCACCGCCTGCAGCGCGGTGAGGCCGCCGAACCGCTTGGTCACGCCCTGGGCTGCGAAGAGGGCCGTCATCTATCGCTCGAGGTGGGCGAGCTCCCGCTGCCGCCGCCGTGCCGGCAGGATGCCCTGAGGGCGGAAGATCATCATGAGGACGAGGATGATGCCGAAGATCATCCGCTCGTACTTGGCCGGCTCGAACTGCGTCGGGAGATCGGCGAGGCTGTAGCCGAGGACGGTGACGCCGGCGTTTTTCAGCTCGTTGAGCCAGAGCGACAGCCCCTTCAGCACCTGGAGGTTGAGGACGGTGACGACGGTGGCGCCGAGCACGGCGCCGGGGATGGAGCCCATCCCGCCGAGGATCACCATGGCCAGGACCCCGATGGACTCGAGAAACGTGAAGGACTCCGGATTGATGAACACCTGCTTGGCCGAGAACAGCACGCCCATGACGCCGGCGAAGGACGCGCCGCAGGCGAAGGCCAGGAGCTTCATCCGTACGAGCGGCACGCCCATCGCCCGCGCCGCCAGCTCGTCCTCGCGGATCGCCTCCCAGGCCCGGCCGATGTGGGAGTTTTCGAGCCGGCGGTTCACGAGGACGACCAGGACCACGATGAGCAGGACGAGGAAGTAGAAGTACTCGCCGTAGGGCAGCCCGAGCGGCGCGGGCGGACGGGAGATCGGCGTGATGCCCTTCGGGCCATTCGTGAGGTTGATCGGCTTGTCGAGGTTGTTGGCCAGAACGCGGATCACCTCACCGAAGCCGAGCGTGACGATGGCGAGGTAATCGCCGTGCAGGCGCAGGACGGGCAGCCCGAGCAGGATGCCGGCGACCGCCGCCACGAAGAGCCCGACGAACAGGAAGGCGAAGAACCATGCGCCGGCCAGGGGGAACCCGCCCCCGAAGATGACGTTGGCGTGGGGCGAGCCGAAGATGGCCCAGGTGTAGGCGCCGACGGCGAAGAACGCGACATAGCCGAGGTCGAGCAGTCCGGCCAGGCCGACCACGATGTTGAGGCCGAGCGCCAGCGCGGCGAAGATCCCGACCTGCGTCGCCACCTCGAGGTAGTAGCCGTTGAAGGCGCCGATCAGCGGCATCAGCAGGAGCAGGGCCACCCCGAGGAGGCCGACCCGGAGCCACGTCGGAATCCGCGCCAGGTACACGAAGAGCAGCGCGCCCTGGAACGCCAAGAAGGCGAGGACCGAGCGTGGAGCCGTCGCGACGGCGAGGCTGGAGAGGGCGACGGCGGCGAGGGCGAGGACGGAGTACGGGCTCACGCGCGCTCTCGGACGATCTCGCCCAGCAGGCCCTTGGGTCGGAAGATGAGGATCACGATGAGCATCGAGAAGGCGAAGATGTCCTTGTACTCGGCGCCGAACGCGCCGCCCGTCAGCAGCGACAGATAGGAGGCCGCGAAGGCCTCGAGCAGGCCGAGCACGAGGCCGCCGACCATCGCGCCCGGAATATTGCCGATGCCGCCGAGCACGGCGGCGGTGAACGCCTTCAGCCCGGGAATGAACCCGGTGTAGGGATTGATCAGCCCGTACTGGACGCCGAACAAGACGCCCGCGGCACCCCCCATCGCCCCGCCGATCAAGAACGTGAGCGAGATGATCCGGTTGACGTTGATGCCCATCAGGCTCGCCGCCGCCTGATCCTCGGCCACCGCGCGGATCGCGGTCCCGATCTTCGTGCGGTTGACGATCACGTGGAGTGCCCACAGCATCAGCAACGCGGCCGCGATGACGACGAGTGACTTGACCGAGACGTCGAGCGTCTGGGTCAGCTCGAAGCGGACGTTCAGCACGTCGATCGTCGGATAGACGAGGTTGAAGGCGTTCCGCCAGAGCGACTCGAAGAGCCGGATCAAGTCCTGGAGGAAGAACGAGATGCCGATCGCCGAGATGAGCGGGATCAGCCGGGGCGCGTGGCGTAGCGGACGGTACGCGACCCGCTCGACGGTGACGGCGAGCAACCCGCTGGCGGCCATGCCGGCGACCAGGGCGAGGACCAGGACGAGCGGCCAGGGCAGGCCGTCGAGCAGCCCGACGCTCTTGAGGCCGAGGAGGAGCTCGACACCGACGAAGGCGCCCACGATGAAGATCTCGGAGTGCGCGAAGTTGATGAACTCGAGCACCCCATAGACCATCGTGTAGCCCAGCGCGATCAGCGCGTACATGAACCCGAGGATGATGCCGTCGAGGAAGACTTGCGGGAAGATGTCGACGAGGAGCTGGAAGTCCATACGCTAGAGACGAGGGGCGGGTGGGGAGCTCCCCGCCCGCCCCTCGACGTCTACCGTCTCGTCCCAGACGCTACTTCTTTTCGGGCGCGGCGATGGCCAGCTGCTTGACGATCTTGTTGTCGCCCCACTTCGCCGGGTCGTCGCTGGCCACCTGCAGCACGAAGTAGAGCGCCTTCTTCCGGTCGCCTTTTGCGTCGAACTCGATGTCGCCGGTGATCCCGTTGTGCTTCGTCTTCCGCACCGCCGTCGCGACGTCCTCGCGACTCATCTTGCCGCTCTTGGCCGCGGCTTCGATGGCCTTGAGCGCGATGGCGGTCGCATCGTAGGCCTCGGCGGCGTACGGCTCGGGGTTCTTGCCGAATTTCTTCTTGAAGTCCTCGACGAACGTCTTGGCCTTGGGCAGGGCCGAGGCCGGGCCGGCGGCCGAGGTGTAGTACATCCCCACCACGGCTTTGCCGGCGATCTTCGTCAGGTCGGAGGAGTCCATGCCATCGGGGCCGAGGAACTTGGACTTGACGCCCTTCTCCCGGGTCTGCTTGAAGAACGGCGCCGCCTGATCGTAGATGCCGCCGAAGTAGATCACGTCCGGATTCTTCGCCTTGATCGGGGTGACGATGGGATCGAAGTTCGACTTCTCCTCGGTGCCCTCGAATCCGAGGACCTTGATGCCCTTTTTCTCCGCATCGGCCTTGAAGAACTCGGCCACGCCCTGGCCGTACTGCGTCTTGTCATGGATGATGTACACCGACTTGGTCTTCATCGTCCCGCGCGCGAATTCGGAGCCCACCACGCCCTGGACGTCGTCTCGGCCACACACCCGGTTGACGTTCAGATAGCCGCGGTCGGTGACCACCGGGTTGGTGTTGGCGGGCGAGATCATCACGAGGCTGACTTCCTTGTAGACCTCGGACGCGGGGATGGCGACGCCCGAGTTGAGATGACCGATGACGGCGAGAATCTCCTTGTCGGCGATGATGTTCTTCGCGTTCGCCACGCCGACGTCTGGCTTCGCCTGGTCGTCGAACGGCACCAGCTCGACCTTGTAGCCCATCTTCACGAGGTTGCCCCTGAATTTCTCGATGGCGAGCTGCGCGCCGAGCTTGATGCCCTCACCGAGGGCCGCCTGGCCGCCGCTGAGCGGGCTCTGGGTGGCGATCTTGATCGTGCCCTTGCTGCCCTGGGCTTCCGGGTTCGGCGCGGCCGGTAGCGCCACCAGGGCGAGCCCGGCCAGGAGCGCGGCGGTGAGGCGGACAGGGTAGCGGCTCATCAGGGCTTCCTCCTTAGTCGTCGAGTCGGCGTGGTCGGTGCGCCAGCATTATAGCGGCCGCCGCCGACCGGTCAAGTCGCGCGCCGCGCGAATCGCCTCGAGAAAACGGCGCGCGGTCGCGGCCGGATCGGGCGCGCCGCACACGGCCGAGATGACGGCGACCCCGTCGGCGCCGGCGCGGATCACCTCGGCGGCGTTCTCGGGCGTGATACCGCCGATCCCGATCAGCGGTCGGGAGGTCTCGGGGCGCACCTGCCTGAGCAGGTCGGGGCCGACGAGCTGGAACTCGTGTTTCGTCGTCGTGGGGAACATGGCGCCGACCGCGATGTAGTCGGCGCCGTCGTCATGCGCCGCGCGCGCCTGGGCGAGGCTGTGGGTCGAGCGGCCGAGGATCATGCCTGACTTCAGCAGGGGGCGTGCCGCCCGTGGCGGCAGGTCGTCCTGGCCGAGGTGGACGCCGTCGGCCGCGACCGCCAGCGCGAGGTCGACGCGATCGTTCACGATGAAGGTCGCGCCGGCTCGGTGGCAGCCCTCGCACAGCCGCTCGGCCAGCGCCAGGAGACGGCCGGATGGCCACTCTTTCTCCCGAAGCTGGATCATGCGGCACCCGCCGGCGAGCGCGCCGTCCAGGATCGCCTCGAGGTCCTGCCCCCGCGCCGCCGCGCGGTCGAGGATGACGTAGAGCGACGGGTCCATCAGCCGCGCAGCCGCTCGGTGTCGACGCTGGTGAAGTGGCCCTCCAGGAACGCGGGGTCGTTCAGGACCTTGAGGTGGAACGGAATCGACGTCTTCACGCCCTCCACGATGGTCTCGGCGAGCGCCCGGCGCATCCGGCCGACCGCCTCGGCGCGGTCCCGCCCGTGCACGATGACCTTCGCGAGCAGCGAGTCATAGAACGGCGGCACCACGTAGGGCGCCATGAGATGGCTGTCCACGCGCACGTGGAAGCCGCCGGGCGGCACCCACGCCGTGACGCGGCCCGCGCTCGGCGCGAAGGTCTCGGGGTCCTCGGCGTTGATCCGACACTCGATCGCGTGACCCTCGAGGCGAACGGCGTCCTGGCGGTAGCCGAGCGGTTCGCCCGCGGCGATGCGGATCTGCTCCCGCACCAGGTCGATGCCCGTGACCATCTCGGTGACGGGGTGCTCGACCTGGATGCGCGTGTTCATCTCGATGAAGTAGTAACGCCCCTCGGCGTCCACGATGAACTCGACGGTCCCCGCGCTCACGTAGTTGACCGCCGCCGCCACGGTCAGCGCCGCGCGGTGGAGGCCGCTTCGCGTCTCGGCGTCGAGGTTGGGCGCCGGCGACTCCTCGAGGAGCTTCTGGTGGCGGCGTTGCACGGAGCACTCGCGCTCGCCGAGGTGGAGGCGCATCCCGTTGTTGTCGCCGAGCACCTGGACCTCGACGTGCCGCGCCCGCTCGACGTACTTCTCGCAGTAGATCTCCGCGGAGCCGAACGCCGACCCCGCCTCCGACTGGCAGGCGTCGAACGCCTGAGCGACGTCCTCCCGCCGCCGCACGATACGCATGCCCCGCCCGCCGCCGCCGGCCGCGGCCTTGAAGATGATCGGGTAGCCGATCCGGTCCGTGACGTCGACCGCCTCCGCGGCGTCCTTCAGCGGCGCCTCGCTGCCGGGGACCACGGCGACGCCGGCCTGCTTCGCGAGCTGGCGCGCCTGCGCCTTGTCACCCATGAGCCGGATCGCCTCGGGCGAGGGGCCGATGAACGTGATCGAGCAGGCGCGGCACACGTCCGCGAATGCGGCGTTCTCCGCGAGGAATCCATAGCCGGGGTGGATCGCCTCGCTGTCGGTGACCGCCGCCGCCGAGATGATCGCGGGGATGTTGAGGTAGGAGAGGCGCGCCGCGTCGGGCCCGACGCAAATCGACTCGTCGGCGAGCCGCCGTGGCAGCGAGTCGCCGTCGGCCTTCGAGTGGGCGATGACCGTGCGGATGCCGAGCTCTCGGCAGGTGCGGATGATCCGCAGCGCGATCTCGCCGCGATTGGCGATCAGGATCTTGTGGAACACGCGAGGCCTACCCGCCCAGCAGGCGGCGCCACTGCGATTCGATCTCGACGAGCCGCAGCCCATACACGCGGAGCGTCGCGTCGTCGAGGGTGTCGCCCGCGGCCAGCCGGACCAGCAGCTCGCGCACCGTCTCCGTGCCACCCCGGTCGAGCAGGTCCCGCACGATCCAGAGTGCCAGGTCGTAGCCCGTCCGCGCGCGCACGGGATCGGAGTCGGCGACGAGCGCCTCGATTCCGGCCAGGGTGACGCTGCCCGGGACGCGCAGCATCGCGTCGACCGCGGCGCCCTCCAGCGCCTGCGCCAGCCCCTCCTGGAGCCAGCGGGGTGCGCGGCCCCGCGACAGGTGGTGGATGGCGGCGTGCGCGTACTCGTGGACGATCAACCGCTCGACCTGGGCTGCGGGCGGGAGCGCCGGGCCCAGCGGCAGCCGGATCTTCCCGTCGAAGAGCCCCGTGGCCCAGCCGTGGACGCGGGTCACGTCCTGGAATTGGCCGCGCTCGTACAGGACCACGGTCAGCCGCTCTCGCGGCTCCCAGCGGAGCGTCCGGCCGACGCGCTCGGCGGCGACCTCGAGCAGGCGCAGGATCGTCCGCCGCGCCTCGGCGCCGGGGGTGGAGCGGTACTTGAGCACGAAGCGCGGCGTGACGTCGCGGTGGAAGCCCGACTCGGCACGCCGCTCGCGTTCCACCTTCTCGAGGAGGCGCAGCGCGCCCGCGTTCCCGGGTTCGCGCTCGAGGACGGCGTTGAGGTGGGCGATCGCGCGCGCGGGGTCGTCACGGTAATCGTAGAGGTAGGCGAGGAGCATCCGGACCTCGGGGTCGAACTCGGAACCGACGACGCGCTCGAGCGGGCCGAACGCGTCGTCGGGTCGTCCCGCGTGGACGGCCGCGAGCCCGAGCCCCTTCCAGAGCGCCGTCGACTCGGGCGCCTCCGCCAGACCCTGCCGGAACAGCAGGAGCGCCTCGTCGGGCCGGCCCTCGCGGAGCGCCTGCCAGCCCCAGCCTTCGAAGCAGTTGCCGACGTCCGCGCGCAGCGCCGCGCTCGCGGGGTTGTCGTCCGCCGCCCGGCTGAAGCGCTCGCAGGCGCGCGGGAACTGCCCGGCGGCGTAGAGCCGGATCGCCTCCTCGGTGAGCGCCCGCGAGTCGTGCGCGGCGACGGGCACCGGAGGCCGCCCGTCGTCCGCGCGCTCGGGTCGCCGCCCCTCACGCCAGCCGAGGGCGAGCGCGCCGAGCGGGAGCGCCAGGACGGCGACGAGGACGAGCGGACGGATGGGACGCATGAGCGCTCAGCGCGCCGGGTCGATCAGGAACAGCGGCTGGCCGTACTCGACCGCGTGGCCGCTCTCGACGAAGATCTTCACGATCCGGCCGCCCACCTTGGACTCGATCTCGTTCATCAGCTTCATCGCTTCGATGATACAGAGGATCTGGCCTTCCTTGACGACGGTGCCCTCACTGACGTACGGCTCGGCGCTGGGGGAAGGCGCGCGGTAGAAGGTGCCGACCATCGGCGCCTCCACAGACACCAATCCCGACGGGACGGCCTCGGTGGCGAGGGGCGTCGCCACGCTCTCCTCGGAGGTCGCGGACGCCGAGGTCTTCTGCGTCGGTGCCGCCGTGGGCCGCTGGACGCGGACCCGGACCTCACCCCACGCCACCTCGATCTCGGCCAGCCCGAGGTCCTGGAGCGCGGCGCCCAGCTGGCGGACCAGGGCGACCACGGTCTCTCGGCTCAGGTCGCCGCGCGGGCGCCCGCGGGCCATCAGGCACCCGCCGCGGCGACGCGGCCCAGGTACTCGCCGGTGCGCGTGTCGACCTTGACGATGTCGCCTTCGTTGAGGAACAGCGGGACCAGCACGACGGCGCCCGTCTCGAGCGTCGCGGGCTTCGTCCCGCCCTGCGCCGTGTCGCCGCGGACGCCGGGCTCCGTCTTGGCGACGGCGAGCTCGACGAAGTTCGGCAGCTCGACCGCGACCGGACGGCCCTCGATGTAGAGCACGTCCACCTCGGTGTTCTCCTTGAGCCAGTCGCGCGCGTCGCCGACCTCGTCCGGCGAGAGCGAGACCTGCTCGTAGGTTTCCGTATCCATGAAGTGGTAGCCGTCGTCCTTGTAGAGGAACTGCATGTGCTTCTCCTCGGAGTCGACCAGCTCCACCTTCTCGCCCGAGCGGAACGTGTTGTCGATCACCTTCCCGAGCCTCATGTGCTTGAGCTTGGTGCGGACGAACGCGCCACCCTTCCCGGGCTTGACGTGCTGGAACTCCACGATCGTGTAGGGGTGGCCA
Source organism: Candidatus Rokuibacteriota bacterium (assembly GCA_003221695.1). GTDB lineage: Bacteria > Methylomirabilota > Methylomirabilia > Rokubacteriales > CSP1-6 > 20CM-2-70-11. The sequence continues at coordinate 69,928 of QHSX01000060.1, read as the reverse complement.
TCGAAGACGATGCGCAACCCTTTCCTGAACTCCGCGGTGGACACTTGCATCTCGCTCTACCCTTTCCGCCGCGCCCGCGCGTGGAGCGTCGTCTCCAGCCGCTCGCGCGCGGCGTGATTGTCGGGATCCTTCCGGAGGATGCGGGTGAAGGCCTGGGCGGCCTCTTCGACGCAGCCCTGCTCGAGAGCGAGGGTGCCAAAGGCGATCGTCGCGAACGTGTCGTCCGCCAGCACGCGCTGGAGCCCGCTCGCCTCGCTCGCCGCCGGCGTCGTTGCACGCAGCAGCCCGAGCAGCGAGCGCGATTCGCGGTCGCCCGGGTCGAGCCTCACGGCCGCTTCCAGATGCGTCACCGCCCGGTCGATGTGCCCCAGGCGGCGCTGGATCTCTGCCGCGAGGCGGTGGCACTGGGCGTCCTTCGGGCTCGCCGCGAGGATCGCCCCGATCTCGGCGAGCGCCGGCTCGAGCTGTCCCTCCGCCGCGAGCGCCTTCGCGAGGATCAAGCGCGCCGTCGTGTACTGGGGGTACCGGGCGAGCCCGTTCCGGCAGACCGCCACCGCCTCGCGCGTCCGCCCGGCCTTTCGATAGAGGTCGGCGAGCTGCGCGAAGGCGAGGGACGTCGGGTCGCGGGCCAGGCGCTCTTCGTGACGGCGGATGGTGGCGTCGAGCGCGAGATCGTCGACGGACATCTCCAAACGGTTATACGGAGCGTGGGTTTGAGTTGTCAACATCGCCTACGATCCGAGCTCCCCGAGGACGGCGCGGACGAGGTCCCACGGCACATCGTACTGGAGCTGGAACGCACCGATCCTGGGCGCCAGCACGAAGGGCACCCGACCGTCGCGCGCCTTCTTGTCCCGCGTGATCGTGGCCAGGACACGGTCGGCGTCGATCGCCGACGCACGGACGGGCAGGCCGACGGCGGCGAGGAGCCGCTCTTGGCGTAGGACCGTCTCCGGCGATGCGACACCGAGCCTGAGGGCCAGGCGGGCTTCCGCGACGATGCCGAGGGCGACCGCTTCGCCGTGGGCGAAGCGCGCGTACCCCGTCGCCGCCTCGAGGGCGTGGCCGATCGTGTGACCGTAGTTGAGGACGTGCCGCAGCGCGCTCTCCCGCTCGTCACGCTCCACGACCCCGGCTTTGAGGCGGCAGGAGCCGCCGATGATACGCTCGACGACGGGGAGGTCTCGGGCGCAGAGCGCCGTCGCGTCGCGCTCCACCTCGGCGAAGTAGTCGGCGTCGAGCACGATGCCGTGCTTGACGATCTCGGCGAGGCCCGAGGTGAACTCGCGCTCCGGCAGCGAGCGCACGACGGCTGGGTCTACGAGGACCAGGCGCGGCTGGTGGAAGGCGCCGATCAGGTTCTTCGCCGCTGGATGATCGATCGCGGTCTTGCCGCCGATCGAGGCGTCCACCTGGGCGAGCACCGTCGTGGGAAGCTGGACGAAGTTGACTCCACGCATGTAGGTCGCCGCGACGAACCCGGCGACGTCGCCCACGGCCCCCCCGCCGAGGGCGAGCACCGTGGATGTGCGGTCGAGCCCCGCGGCGAGCAGCGCGTCCCAGCAAAGGGTGGCCACCGCGAGCGTCTTCGCCGCCTCGCCCTCCGGCACCTCGACCGTCGCCACCCTGAATCCCGCGCTCTCCAGACTGCGCTCGACGGTCTTGCCGTAGAGGCGCAGGATCGCGGCGTCGCTGACGAGCGCCGCCCGGGAGCCGACGCGGAGCTCCGCGAGGCGCGCGCCCACGGTGTCGAGCGCGCCAGACTCGACGACGATGTGATACGACCGGAGGCCCAAGTTGACGTCGATGATCATCGGGTCATTCTACTGCTCGCCTCGACCGGCGAGGGCCCTGCGGGCTACCAGCTTTTCAGGCTGTCCAGATAGGCGTCGTAGTTGCGGCGGATCTCGGGGATGCCGTCGCCACCGAACTTCTCGAGGAACGCGTCGGCGAGCACGATGGCCATCATGGCCTCGCCGACGACGCCGGCCGCGGGCACGGCGCAGACGTCGCTCCGCTCCACGACCGCGTCCACCGCCTCCTTCGTGGCGAGGTCCACCGACTTGAGCGGCGTGCGCAGGGTCGAGAGCGGCTTCATCGCGGCCCGGACGACGACCGGCTGCCCGTTCGTCACGCCGCCCTCCAGGCCCCCCGCGTTGTTCGTCTTGCGCTTGAACCCGCTCTCGGCGTCGAACAGGATCTCGTCGTGGACGGCCGAGCCGGGGCGCCGCGCGGTCTCGAACCCGAGGCCGAGCTCGCAGCCCTTGATCGCCTGGATCGAGCAGAACGCCTGCGCGAGCCGCCCGTCGAGCCGGCGGTCCCACTGCACGTAGGAGCCGAGTCCGACGGGGCAGCCGAGGGCGACGACCTCGAAGACGCCCCCGAGGGTGTCGCCCTTCTCTCGGGCGGCGTCGATCGCCTTGATCATCGCCGTCTCGGCGGCCGGATCGGCGCAGCGGACCTCGGACGCCTCGGCCCGCCGGGTGAGCTCCTCCCAGGTGATGTCGAGGTCGGGGCCGATGCGGACCCCCCCGATCTCGGTGACGTGGCTCAGGATCGTGACGCGGAACTCGTCGAGCAATCGCTTCGCCACGCCCGCCACCGCCACACGCGCGGTCGTCTCGCGCGCGCTCGAGCGCTCGAGGACGTTCCTGATGTCGTGGTGGCCGTACTTCATGGCCCCGGCGAGGTCGGCGTGGCCCGGCCGTGGCCGCGTGACCTGCTTTGGCGCGGTGCCCGGCTCGGGCGGGCCGACCGCCATGGTGGACTTCCAGTTCTCCCAGTCGCGGTTGGCGATCTGGAGCGTGATCGGGCTGCCGAGCGTCGAGCCCCAGCGAACCCCGGAGAGGATGCGGACCTGGTCGCGCTCGATCTTCATGCGCCCACCGCGGCCGTAGCCACGCTGGCGGCGCGCAAGATCCTCGTTGATCTGGCTCTCGGCGAGGCGCAGGCCGGCCGGGACGCCGTCGACGACGGCGACCAGGGCCTCACCGTGGGATTCGCCAGCGGTGAGGAACCGGAAGGCTCCAGCCATTACTTCGTCGGCTGCTGGGCCGGCGCCTGGGCCAGGTCGAGCTTCAGCACGTAGGGCGTGATGAAGACGACCATCTCCCGATTCGGGTCGGACGTCGACGTCTTCGACCGGAAGAGGTACCCGAGCACCGGGATGTCGCCGAAGAACGGCACCTTCGTCAGCGTGTCGCTCGTCTCCCGCTGGCGGATGCCGCCGATCGCCAGGGTCTCGCCCGCCTTGACGACGACCTGAGTCGCCGCCGTCCGCTTGTTGATCGTTGGGACGGACCCACCACCGATCGTGAACGTCTGCGTGCCCTGGGAGTTGTTCTCGACGTTGACGACCATCTTGACCCTGGTGACGTCCCCCGCTTCCCGGATGACTGTCGGTGTCACCTCGAGCTTGAGCAGGGCCTCCTTGAACTGAACCTGGGTGCCTGCCGAGCTGACCGTGGCGTACGGGATCTCGCTGCCCAGCGAGATCGTCGCCTTGGCGTTCTCAACCGTCACGACCTCGGGCTTCGCGAGCGACGTTGTCTTTTGCAGCTCCTCGAGCGCGTCCAGGACGAGGTTGACGTTGAACTTCCCTCCCACGATCCCGAAGGCGATGCCTGCCGGAGTGCCGCCCAAGAGACCGGGCGGGGACGGGAAGTTGACGATGTTTCCGCCGAGGGGGAGCCCCGTCGTCGCGCTCACGGGGAGGAAGTTGCCGAGCGTCAGGTTCGAGTTGTCGAAGCCGGTCGGCAGGGGGTTCGGGGCGATGCCAGTTCCCGTCGGCTGAAGCCGCCCGGCAAACCCCTGACCGACGAGGGCGTCGCCGCGCGCACGGCCGAAGGCCGCGGCGCCCCAGGTGATCCCGAGGGAGAAGAAGTCAGTCCGGTTCAGCTCGTTCAGCCGCGCCTCGATTTTCACTTGCGGGAGCGGGACGTCGAGCTTCTCGCGGATGAGCTTCTTGATTCGCTCGAGATCCGCCTCGTAGTGTCGGATGAAGATCGAGTTCGTCGGCTTGTGGGCCTGGATCGTGATGCCCTTGGCCAGCACTTCCGGCGTCGGCATGGGCGCGGGCGCGCCCGGCGCGGGAGGGGGCCCGGTCCCGTACAGCGCCGAGAACGGCGGCGCAGGGATCAGCGGCGGCCCTCCCGGGGCGCCCGGCGCTGGAGCCGCGCCCCCGGCGAGGCCCAAGACTCCCTGAAGGGTCTTCACGATTTCCTCTGGGTCGGCGTAAGCGAGACGGATCGTCTCCTCTCTCAGCGGCCCGCGCGCCAACTGCTCCGCGAGCGCCAGCTCCGCCGCGCGCTGCTTGCCGATCGCCTCCTGCTCCTTGATCTTCGCCTCGGCGGCCTTCGCGATCTCGGTATCAGTCTTCAGCTTCGTCTCCCGGGAGACGATGCGGATGACGTTGTCTTTCTCGATCTTCTCGAGGCCGCGCACGTCGAGAATCGTCTGGAAGGCGAGCTCCCACGGCACGTTGTGCAGCGAGATCGACATCCTGCCCTTGACGTCGTCGCCGATCACGATGTTCTTGGTGCTCTCGGCCGCCAGGATGCGGAGGAGGTTGACGACGTCGGCGTCCTTGAAGTCGAACGAGATGAGCCGCGAGCCGTTCGACGCCGGCTTGGGCGCGGGCCGCGCCGGGGCGGGCGGCGCCTGGGCGATGCGGACCGGCGCCGGAGGCGGGGGCGTGTCGGCCTGCGCGGGCGCCGGCGCCGCCTCGGCGGGGGTGCTGTCCTTCACGGCCATCGCGCGGCTGGCAATGGGCGCGGTCGGGATGATGATCGCGAGTCCGTTGTCGTCTTCGCGGATCGCGTAACCGACGTCGCGGGTCAGGTCGAAGACGACGCGCGCGACGCCCCGCCGGTGCTGGCCGCCGCGGATCTGCGTGACCGGCTCGGCGCCGACCGTGAACGGGGTCTTGCGCCACGCGTACACCGTGTCCTCGAGGTCGATGACCAACCGCCGCGGTGCTTCGATCAGCTCGGCGCGGTACTTCGTCTCCCGCGAGGTCCAGACGAAGATGTTGATCGCGTCGGGCTGTGAGGTCACCGTGACGTCGCTGAGCACCGCCGGTGCGGTCTGGGCCGCGACCGGGACCGCCGGGACGAGCAGGACGACCGCCAGGCTTACCGCGACGAGCGCCGTGTGGGTCTGTCGTTCAGCTGTCATTTAGTCCATCGCCATTCTGAGGACCACGCGATTCGTGGACTCGCCGGGCTTCGTCACCTGGAATACCACGCTGTCGGAGCCAATCTCCAACAGGCGGCCATCCCCGAGGGTGTCTCCGGGTTTGAGGATGTATCCGATGCCCTCTGGTGTCTCGACCAAGGCGAGCGTCGCCCGAGTGCTTCGCACGATGCCGGTCAGCTTGGCCGTGGCCACCAGACTTCCTCCGCCGCCGGCGCCTTGAGCCCCTTCCAGAGCTTCGAACGGATCGCGCCGCCCCTTGGGCTCGTACTTTGGCACCTGCGACTCGGGCAGCGGCAGGGCAGGCAGCGGCGAAGCCCCGCCCGGGGGCGGCAGCTGCGCCTGAGGCGGGGGAGCCGGAGGCGGAGTGCTGCCGCACGCGGGGAACATCGTCGCGAGGCTCGCCGCAACGACGATTCTTCCGGCCGCGCGCATCACCCGGGTCATCGCGCCGCCCTCGGCGGCGGCGGCGAGCCAACGGGCCGGTACATGTACGTCAGCAGCGTGATCTCGGCGCGCACCGCGCTCCCGGACTTCTTCTGGGCGCTGAGCTTCATGTCCTTCACCGAGGCCACCCGCGGGAGCCGCGCGACGCGCTCGAGGAACTCCCCGAGCTGGTGATAGGAGCCCTCCGCGCTCACCGCGATGGGGATCTCCACGACGTAGTCCTTGGCCACCCCGTCGCGGGGCTGGAAGAGCGACACGCCGAGCCCTGCCTGGGTGCCAGCGTCGGACATCGACCGGTAGAACGCCGGCATCTCGCGCTCGGTCGGCAGCTTGTCCTTCAGGACGTTGATCTTCACCTCGAGCTGGGCGACCTCGAGGCGGATGCGCGGAAGATCGGCGGCGATCGCCCGGCTCTGGATGAGCTCGCGCTGCAGCGCTTCGTTTTGCGCCCTGAGCTGAGCGACCTCGGCACCCAGCGGGGAGAGGACGAGGAAGTTTGCCGCGGCGCCGATGATGGCGAGCCCGACGACTCCGAGCGCGATCTTCTGGGGCTTGGGGGCGTTGACGATCGGGTCGAAGATCGGAGGGAGCGGCATCTCAGCCCTCGAAGCGGCAGGTGACCTCGAAGGTCACCAGGCCGGCCGGCTTGCTGAGGTCACGCCGGGAAATCACGATATCGACGTCTTGGAACTTTCCCGAGCTCCGAAGATTCTGCATGAAGTCCGACACCGCCGTCGTCGAGAACGCGGACCCGCTCACCTTCAGCCTGAAATCCTCACGCGTCTCGAACCCGGTGATCCACAGGTCCTTCGGGATCACGTTGGCGAAGACGTCCACCAGGGCGATCGGCCGCGCCTGGCCCTTCATCAGCTCCTCGAGGACCGCCAGCCGTCGCCGAAGATCTTGGGCCTGGGCCCTCACCTGGTTGACCTGGCCGATCGTCACCTTGAGTTGCGCGAGCTCCGCCTGGCCGGCGGCGATCTCGGTGGTGAGCTTCGTCCGCTCGGTGGAGAGCATCACCCAGTAGCCGGCGATGCCGACGATCGTGAGGACGTAGACGACGCCGAAGAGCGTGCCCAGGTTGAGGCTCGGGAGCGAGAGCGAGAGCGAGAGGCTGGGGAGGCTGATCCCCCGTCGCCGCTTCGCCTCGGGCGCGAGGTTGATCCGGATCACTTGCCCTTGTCTCCGACGCGCCTGAGCCCGAGTCCCACCGCGACGGCGAGCGCCGGCCCGGCGGTGTTGACTTCGTCGCCGTAGGCAGGGTCGATCTCGACCCGCGCGAACGGCCGTGCCAGCTCGACAGGGATCCCCCAGTTCGACGCCAGGTAGTCGTTCAGCCCGGGGAGCAGGGAGCAGCCGCCCGCGAGCACGATCCTCCCGATGCGCTCGGACTCCGCGGTCGAGGCGAAATAGTCGAACGTCCGCTGGACCTCGAGCGAGAGCTCGCGCGACACCGCCTCGAGCGCCGGGACGACCGCCTCCCACCGGACGCCGACGTCGCGGCCGAGCTTGGCCGCCTCCGCCTGCTCGAAGGGGATCTTGAGCTGCTGGGCAATCGCTTGCGTGTAGTTGTTGCCCCCGAAGGGGATGTCGCGGGCGAAGATCGTGGCGCCGCCCCGGACGACGTTCGTCTTCATGGTCGAGGCCCCGATGTCGATCAGGGCGACGGCCTCACCACGCTCTTCCGGGAAATTGAGCTCGAACTGGTTGGCGAGCGCGAAGCCGTCCACATCCACGATGGACGGCGTGAACCCCGCCTCAGAGACGACGGAGGCGTACTCGAGCACCTTGGACTTCTTGACGGCTACCAGGATGAGATCCATCACGCCGCCGTGCTGGCCGACGGTGTGGTAGTCGAGGAAGACCTCGTCGATCGCGAACGGGATGTGATGCTCGGCTTCGAGCTGCACGACGTCGCCCACTTCCTTGGCGGGAACTTCCGGAATCTGTACCTTCTTGATGATGAGCTCGCGGCCGGAGATCGCGATCGCGGTCTCCGTGCATTTGATGCCCGACTTGGAGACCGAGCTCCTGATCGCCTCGACGACGGTCGGCGCATCCTTGATCGAGCCGTCGGCGATCGCGTCGGGGGGCAAGGAGGCCGTGCCGAGCGCGGAGAGCCGGTACGACCCTCCGGCCTCGCGCAGCTGGAGGGCCTTCACCGAGCTCGACCCGATGTCGAGCCCAAAAATGTCCGCCCCCTTGCGGAAGAACGCCATATTAAACGCCTTTCCCCTGGTGACTAAACAGTATAGGCGTCGTGCCCCGGGGGGCCAATAATTTCACACGTACTAGACTTGGCGTCGTGGCCTGCCCAGGCCCCCACCCGTCGATGCCGGGCGCCGGCGCGAGTGTATCGTAGATGGCACCAAAACTCAGATGCCACTAAAACTCACGCCAGTCACCGGTAACTTGAATGACACGGACGGACGGACCCGACTCCGACCGCACCGTCACTTGCCTGACGGCAGCCTCGATCGTCCGCGTCGCGGCGTTGACGGTGCCGACCGACCTCACGATCACGCCGTCCGCGATCCGAGAGTCGTTCCGAATGCTCACGGTGCAGGTTCCCTCGGCCGACGTGAGCCCGGAGAGGACGGCTCGATCCAGCGAGGGCAGGGCGACCCACGGCGCGTCAGCAGTCGCCGTCGCCAGGAGGGCGCTCCAGGTGCCATCGGCGGCGACGGTCGCCGCCAGCAGGCCGTAGCCGAGCTCGATCCCGGCCTCGGCCAGCCAGCGCGCTCGCGACGCGTCATGGAGATTGCGCGAGATCCGCGGCTCGAGCGCGCTCACCGCGAAGAATGCGAGCATGAGCGCGCTGAGAATCATGAGGACCACGAGCCCGAGGATCAGCGCGACGCCGCGCTCGTCACCGAGGCGCGCGACGGGACGTGTCACGACGCCGGCCTCACGTCCGGCGGACGAGGACGGTGACCAGGTCCACCCGCCGCTCGTGACCTCGACCGCCACCCGACACCGGTCTGTAGGACACGGCCACCCGGACCTGCTTGCACGCGACCGTCGAGGGCGCGCCGGTCGCGCACTCGCGTCCGGCGTGGTCCGTGACGACGGTCTCGCGGCGGTAGCGCGACGCGTTAGCGATCGTGCCGTAGGTTTCCACGACGGTGCCGGCCGCGAGGAGCGCGCTCGACCAGTCCTCGAGGGCCGCGCTCTTCAGGAGCTCGAGGCGCTGCTCGGCGAGAAAGACGGCCGCCGTCTCTCCGCGACCGACCTCGACGCCGCCGAGGGCGTAGTGCAGGCCCGCTGCGACGGCGACGATCCCGACCGACAGGATCAGGGTGGCGACCAGGATCTCGACCAGGGTGAAGCCGCGCCCGCTGCTCAGTGGATGCTCACGCGGCCGGAGGCCGCGACGACCACGCTCCGCGTCCGGCCGTCGGCGGGGTTGACGACGACGTAGCGGCCTGCGGGCGTCGCCGCGCCCAGGCCGGTGAAGACGACCCCGGCGCCCACGGCGCGTACGTCGAGACCGCTCGCGAGACGGACCGGCGCGGCGCCGGGGAGCCCCACCCCGCTGCACGCGCCGGCGTGAGCGCCCTCGAACCGCATGTCGGCACCGGCGACGGCGACGCAGACGAGCACGTTGCGCGCGATCGCGAGCTGTCTGCCGACGTTGACCGCGGCGGCCACTTCCTCGGCTGCGGCGCGAAGCGTCGCCGCGCGCCAGGAGGCGAGAAGCGAGGGCGCCGAGACCGCGGTGAGGACCGCGCCGATCGCGAGCGTGACCGTGAGCTCGGCCGTGCCGAAGCCGGCCGCGCTCAGGCCCCGAATCCGCTCAGATACCATGCCACCACCTTCTCTCCCCAGAAAAGGCCGGTGGCTCCACCAAGTGCAAGGAAGGGACCAAAGGGGATCGGGTCCTTGCGGCCGCGCAACCCTGTCGCGAGCAGCATGATCGCGAGAACGCCGCCGACGATGATGGCGACGAACAGCGAGAAGAGGAGCGCCTTCCAGCCGAGGAAAGCGCCTAGCATCGCACCGAGTTTCGCGTCGCCGAGGCCCATGCCCTCTTCCCGGAAGACGAGCGCGTAGGCGAGCATGATGGCGACGAATATCCCGCCGCCGCCGGCCGCGCCGATCACGGCATCGCGCCACGCCACGGCGCCGGTGCCCAGGTTAGCGAGCACCCCTGCCACGATTCCGGGCAGCGTGATCGCGTTTGGAATGATCTGGAGCTGGAGGTCGATGGCGGTGATCGCGATGAGCGCCGCGAGGAGGGCCGCCGCGACGACGAAGCGCGCCGTCGGGCCGAACGCGGCGTAGGCGGACAGGAACGCCGCGCCCGTCACGGCCTCGACGAGGGGATACCGCCAGGAGATCGCCATCCCGCAGGCGCGGCAGCGGCCGCGGAGGAGCGCGAAGGACAGGAGCGGCAGGTTGTCGTACCACGCGATCGGCGCGCCGCAGCCGAGACATGCCGAAGCGGGACGCCAGAGGCTCCGGCGCTCGGGCAGGCGGACGATCACGACATTCAGGAAGCTGCCGATCATGAGGCCGAAAAGGCAGACGGCGGCGAGCGCGACGGCGGGCGCCCCCTCCGCGAGGGCCCGAAGCATCACCTCACCACTCACCACGTCGTGAGCAGCACGGGCCCGATTTGCTTCGCCATCTGGGGGCTGAACATGCCGAGGATCCCGTGCGCGGTGCGCGCGGCGTCGGGCCGGCCCGTCTCGAGAAAAACTCGGATCAACCCATACCAGGCGTGGGGATTGTCGAACTTCAGCTCGATCGCGTGTCGGAACTGCTTGAGGGCCTCGTCTCGCCGGTCGAGATCGGCGAGCACGTACCCGAGATTGGTGTTCGGGAAGATATGCTTGGGCTTGAGCTTGAGGGCGCGCTCGATCTGCACGAGGGCTTCCGCGGGTCTGTGCATACTCAAGAGCGCCGCCGAGAGATTGTTGAGCGCGTCGACGTCGTTCGGGTAGCGCGCCAGATAGCTCTTGTACGCCTCGACGGCAGCGGGAAAATTCCCGGACACCGCGTTGATGAACCCCATGTGGTAGTGGGTCTTCGCCAGGTCCGGCCTGAGGGTCCTCGCCCGCTCGAAATGCTCTCGGGCGAGATCATTCAGCCCCCGGCCGACGAGCTGGATCCCGAGATTAGTATGACATGCGACACAGCGGGGTTCGCCGTCGATAGCGAATCGCCAGAGCGTGTCCGAGTCATGCCAGATCTGAACCTGGTTGAAGGTCAAAACCGCGAGCCCGCCGAGCCACGCGACGCCGGCCACGCCGATTGCGCCCGCGATGATGGGCCGGAGCCGAGCGGCAGCCGCCTCGCGTGCCGCGACTCCCGCGAGCCCGCCGAACATCAGCGCGAGCCCGAGCGCGGGAAGGTAGCTGTACCGGTCGTTCGCCAGCTGGTACCCCGAGTGAACGATTCCGATGACCGGGCCGAGAGCGATCGCATAGTACATCCAGACCGCCAGCCCGGCGGGCCACCGCCGTCTCAGCGCGACCAGCGCGGCGGTGAGCACGGTCACCGCGAGCGCCGGACCGAGAAAGGGCCAGTCCAGCGGATTCACCCGCGCGGGGAGCTCGTAGAGGGGTCCGAGGGCCTGCGGCGCGACGGTCTTCGAGGCGTAGAACCAGAGACTATAGAACGCCATACCGATTCGCGCGGTCAGGGGGTAGTGCTGAAGCGGCGTGAGGAACGCGTTGGCGTTCTGGGCGTAATACGCCACGGCAGCTCCCGCGAGTCCGAGGACGACGAACGGGATCTTTTCCAGGAGGACGCGCCGGCTGCGGTGCCGTAACGGGTAGACATCGAGGAGAATCAGCACGGCCGGCAGCACCATGACGCTCCCCTTCGACGCGAGCGCGAGGAGGTATGTCACCGCGCCACCGGCGAGGAGCCAGCCGCGGCGCCGCCCGCTCGCCTCGCACATCCTCAGATACGTCAGGATGGTCAGCAGGAAGAAGAGCCCCGAGAGGACGTCGCGACGTTCGGTCGCCCATGCGACGGACTCGGCGCGGAGCGGATGGAGCGCAAAGAAGAGCGTCGCGGCGACCGCGGCCACACGTAGCGGGACGCCCGCGAGCGCCGCGGCTTTCGCGAGCAGATGAAGCGCCACCAAGTACAGGACCGCGGCATTCGCCGCGAAGATGATCAGGCTCGTGAGGTGGTAACCCATGGGGGTCATGCCCCACAGGACGTAATCCAGGCCGAACGTGAGCCATGTCAGCGGGATGTAGTGACCCATCAGCGTCGTGGTGAAGAAGTACTTGAGCTGCGCCGAGCCGAGCCCGCGGTAGTCCTCATTGTTGGTGAGGTTGATCTGGTCGTCCCACTCGACGAAGCCGTTCCGGAGCGCCGGCGAGAGGACCACGAAGGTGAGGAGCGCGACCGCGAATGGAATCAGCCACTGGCCGAGCGCACGCGCGCCGACGCGCCGCGCGAGATCGCGCACAGTCAGCTCCTGGTCACGCACGCCAGCCACCGCGTTGGGGGCCTCCGGCATGGGTATCATGGGCGCGATTGAGCCTTGAGGGCGTGTGCCCTACGCGCCTGCGAGAGGTGCGACCTCCCGCAGACGTGGGGGCTGGGTTCTCTGCCGCTACGGCACGATGACGGTGGCGTTGTCGCCGACGGCCGAGATCTGGAACGTTCCGACTACGCTGTCGAGGGCGATCACGTAGTTCGCGGGCCAGCCCGCGGCGGTACCCGGAGGCAGCGGCATACGGGCCAGGAACGGCCCCGCCGTCTCACCCTGAGCGTTGGCGATCTGGATCGTGAGCTGAGACTGGGCGCCGGGGATCGTGCCCATGTGCGCCGAGTAGATGGAGATCGCCGACGCGATAGAGCGCGCGTCAGCCTGGGCCTTGGCGATGCGGGCCCGCGCCTGGACGTTGGCGTAGAGCGGGATGGCGATGGCCGCCAGGATGCCGATGATCGCCACGACGATCATCAGCTCGATGAGGGTGAAGCCCCGCTGGCCCCCCATCTTGAGCCGCTTGTTCCAGAACCGAATCATTTGAGTCCTCCTTTAGGTTAATGTGCCACGCGTTTCGATAACGACCAGCAGCTTTATGCGCTTTACATGCCAGGGTTGGTCGGGGGGGAGAATCGACGTCTTATCACTTACTTAACATGCGATCGATTCTCTAAGAGCGTCCGGGAATAACTCTGCGCGGCAATCGGAGTGACGAGAAACGTCACCGGGATCAGCCATCCCCCCTGGGAGTTCGTCACGGTAGAGAGGAAGTCGCCTGGTGCGCTCGGGGCGACCCCTATGTGTGCGCTGTAGGTTGAGGCGGGCCCGCGCCTGGACGTTGCGGGGGTTGAGTCCTGAGGGCGTGGTCCGACGCGCCTGCGAGAGGGGCGACCCCCCCGCAGGCGCGCGAGGCCTGGGTTCTGCCGCTACGGAACGACGACGGTGGCGCTGTCGCCGACGGCCGAGATCTGGAACGTTCCGACTACGCTGTCGAGGGCGATCACGTAGTTCGCGGGCCAGCCCGCTGCGGTACCCGGAGGCAGCGGCATACGGGCCAGGAACGGCCCCGCCGTCTCGTTCTGAGCGTTGGCGATCTGGATCGTGAGCTGAGACTGGGCGCCGGGGATCGTGCCCATGTGCGCCGAGTAGATGGAGATCGCCGACGCGATAGAGCGCGCGTCAGCCTGGGCCTTGGCGATGCGGGCCCGTCTCTGGACGTTGGCGTAGAGCGGGATGGCGATGGCCGCCAGGATGCCGATGATCGCCACGACGATCATCAGCTCGATGAGGGTGAAGCCCCGCTGGCCCCCCATCTTGAGCCGCTTGTTCCAGAACCGAATCATTTGAGTCCTCCTTATAGGGGTTAATGAGCCACGCGTTTCAATAACGACTAGCGACCTTATGCGCGTTACATGCCAGCAGCTGGCTGGCGGAGGAATTGACGTCTTATCGCTTACTTAACATGCTCCAGATTGTCGGAGACCGTCCGGTAATAACTCTGGGCGGCAATCGGAGTGACGAGAAAGGTCACCGGGGCCAGTTAGCAGGGGCTCGGCGTTCGGGCGGTCATAAGATTGAGGTGGGCCCGCGCCTGGAGGTTGCGGGGGTTGAGTCCTGAGGGCGTGGTCCGACGCGCCTGCGAGAGGGGCGACCCCCCCGCAGGCGCGCGAGGCCTGGGTTCTGCCGCTACGGAACGACGACGGTGGCGTTGTCGCCGACGGCCGAGATCTGGAACGTTCCGACTACGCTGTCGAGGGCGATCACGTAGTTCGCGGGCCAGCCCGCGGCGGTACCCGGAGGCAGCGGCATACGGGCCAGGAACGGCCCCGCCGTCTCGTTCTGAGCGTTGGCGATCTGGATCGTGAGCTGAGACTGGGCGCCGGGGATCGTGCCCATGTGCGCCGAGTAGATGGAGATCGCCGACGCGATAGAGCGCGCGTCAGCCTGGGCCTTGGCGATGCGGGCCCGTCTCTGGACGTTGGCGTAGAGCGGGATGGCGATGGCCGCCAGGATGCCGATGATCGCCACGACGATCATCAGCTCGATGAGGGTGAAGCCCCGCTGGCCCCCCATCTTGAGCCGCTTGTTCCAGAACCGAATCATTTGAGTCCTCCTTATAGGGGTTAATGAGCCACGCGTTTCAACAACGGCTAGCGACGTGGTGCGTATAACATGCCAGCGTTGGCTGGAAGAAGAATCGGCGTCTTATCGAGTACTTAACATTCGCTCGATTCTCTGAGACCGCCCTGTGTGGCAATCGGAGTGACGAGAAACGTCACCGGACGCCCAAGGAAAGGAGCCTCACCCGTGCCTTCGAGGAGCGTTAGCTTCGTCCAGCGAGTCGGGCGTACTTCTGGAGCTTGTACCTGAATTGGCGGAAGCTGACCCGGAGCAGCTCTGCAGCCCGCGTCTGTACGCCGCCCGTGCGCGCAAGCGCAATCTGGATGTACCGCTGCTCGATCTGGCTCAGCGTCGCCTCGAGATCGAGCCCCTCCTCGGGGATCTCCACGGGCTTCTCCTGCACGTTTCGGGGCAGCCCGAGATCGGATGGCAGGGCGCTCGCCTCGAGCGTGTCGCCGCTGCCGAGAACGAGCGCCCGCTCGATGACGTTCTCCAGCTCGCGGACGTTCCCCGGCCAGTGATGGTGCTCGAGCACCGTGAGCGCCTCCGGCGTCACACCGCGCACGGGCCGGCCGAGCTTTGCCGAGAGGCTCGTCAGAAAGTGTCCGACGAGGGGCGGGATGTCCTCGCGCCGCTCGCGGAGCGGCGGAAGGTGGACGGGGATGACGTTCAGCCGGTAAAAGAGATCCTCGCGGAGCGCTCCGTCGGCGACGGCCTTCGCGACGTCACGGTTCGACGCGGCGATCAGCCGAACGTCGACCTTGAGGTCGCGCGTGTCGCCGACGCGACGGATCTCGCGCTCCTGGATCGCGCGCAAGAGCTTGACCTGGACCGACGGCGGGACCTCGGTGATCTCGTCGAGGAAGAGCGTCCCGCCGGCCGCCGCCGAGAAGAGCCCGACCGTGTCGGCCACCGCTCCCGTGAAGGCGCCTTTCGCGTGGCCAAAGAGCTCGGACTCCATGAGCGTCTCGGGGATCGCGCCGCAGTTGACCGACACGAACGGGCCGTTGCGACGCGGGCTTTCGTCGTGGATCGCGCGTGCCACCAGTTCCTTGCCCGTTCCGCTCTCGCCGGTGACCAGCACGGTCGAGACACCTTCGGCGGCCTTGCGGATCGTATCGAAGATGTCGAGCATCTGCCGACTCTTGCCGATGAAGTTCTCGAAGCCGCGCTGGCGCCTGAGCTGGCGCTTGAGCGCCTGGTTCTCGTCCTGGAGCCGCTTCCGCTCGAGCGCGTTGGCGATCGTGAGCTTGATCTCGTCGAGCTTGAAGGGCTTCGTCAGGTAGTCGTAGGCGCCGAGCTTCATCGCCTCGACCGCCGTCTCCGTGGACGCGAACGCGGTGACCACGAGGACCACCGTCGGCGGCGAATGCTCCTTGGCGGCGCGCAGCACCGCGAGGCCGTCCACCCGCCGCATTCGAAGGTCGGTGATGACGAGGTCGAAGGTGTCGCTCTTGAGCGCCTGGATCGCAGCCTCGCCGCCGTCGGCGACCGTCACCTCGTGGCCGGCCTGCTTCAGCATGATCGCGAGCAACTCGCGCATGCTGCGCTCGTCGTCGACGACCAGAACGCGCGTGTCAGGCATGGCGATTCGGCAACGTCACCGTGAACATGGTCCCGAGGCCGGGCGTGCTGCGGACGTCCACGTCGCCGCCGTGCTCCTGGACGAACCGGTGGACGAGCGAGAGGCCGAGCCCGGTGCCCCCGGGCTTGGTGGAGAAGAACGGCTCGAAGATGTGGGCGAGGTCGTCGGGCGCGATGCCGTGCCCGCTGTCCGCCACCGACACTTCCAGCTTGTGGCCGGGGACCGCGGTCGCCCCGACGCGCAGCTCGCCCCCCTCGGGCATGGCTTCGACCGCGTTGAGGCAGAGGTTCCACAGCACCTGCCGGAACCGCTGCGGGTCCACCCGCCAGACGAGGGGGGCGGAGAACGCCCGGACGATCTTGAGGCCGCCCGAGGCGGCGCGGTGCTCGAGCAGGAAGAGAACGCCCTCGAGCACGTCGGCGACGTCGACCATCTCGAGGGCGAGCGGCGCGGGGCGGGCGTACTCGAGGAAGTTCGTGATGATCTGATTGAGCCGTTCGGACTCCCGCAGGACGATCTGCGATAGGCGCTCTTGCGCGTCGCTGGCGGCCGCGGAGCTCGTGAGGACCTCGATCGCGCCCGTCAGCGACGCGAGCGGGTTGCGGATCTCGTGGGCGATGTTGGCGGCCATTCGGCCCAGCGTCGCGAGACGGTCCGCCTGGCGCATCCGGGCCTCCATCGCGCGGATCGCCGACAGGTCGTCGCACGCGCCGATCAGCCCGAGCCGGGCGCCCTCGCCGGAGCGGAGCGCGGAGAAAGTAAGCCGCACGGGGACCGTGGTCCCGTCCGGTCGGCGGAGCAGCGCCTCGTGCCGGGTGGACGCGCGCGGGTTGCCCTCAATCGTCGCTTCGATCTCGAGCAGCGGCACGGCGTCGCCGAAGGTCGCCGCCCACGGTCGACCGATCGTCTCGCCGGCCGGGCGTCCCGTGATCTCCTCGGCGGCCCCGTTGAACGCGGTGATCCGGTGGTTGCGGTCAAGGGCGATCAGGCCCGTGCCCACGGACTGGAAGACGAGGTCCTTGAACGCCTGCAGGTCGGCCAGATCCTTCCGCTGGGTCTCGAGCTCCTGGCTCGTCGCCCGGAACTGCTCCGCCAGGCTGCCGGCGACGATCGCAACGGTCAGGAAGGTCCCGGCGTTGAGGAACATGGACAGGAGCTCCAGGGCGGTGGTCTCCTCCGTCGCGTCGAAGAACACATTGGTCGGGAACACGGTGCGGGCGAGGACGACCCCGGTGTAGAGCACGCTCGCCACGCCCGCCATCGCCAGACCGCCGGTGCGCGACAGGAGCACGCACGCGCCGGTGACCGACAGCACGTAGAGGAAGCTGAAGATGGACCGCCCGCCGCCCGTCGCGGCCACGATGGCCGTGATGAGCACGATGTCGAGCAGGCCGAACAACCATGCGACGGGACGCGGCTGCACGCCGGGGCCGAAGAGGAGCAGGACGCCCGAGGAGATGGCGGCGATGAGCAACGCGAGCGCGAGGACGACCGGGTGCTCGCCCGAGACGACGAGGACGGATGGCATGACGGGCCCGAGTGAGAGCAGCACCACGGCGAGCCCGAGGCGAGCCCAGGCGAACCCGCGCAGTAGCGTGTTGACGTTGAGCGCTTTCACTACTTCATCAACGTAACCAGCTTGAAGATCGGCAGGTACATCGCCACGACGAGGCCACCGACGACGACGCCCAGGAACACGATCATGATCGGCTCGAGCAGCGAGGTGAGTGCGGTCACCGCGGTGTCGACCTCATCGTCGTAGAAGTCGGCGATCTTCTGGAGCATCTGATCGAGGGCACCCGTGTTCTCGCCCACGCTGATCATGTGCACGACCATCGGGGGAAACACGGTGCTGCCCTTCAGCGGCTCCGACAGCGTGCGGCCCGTGGTGACAGCCGCGCGCGCCTGCATCACGGTGGCCTCGACGACGCGGTTGCCGGCCGACCGCGCCGTGATGAGCAGCCCCTCGAGGATCGGAACGCCGGACGAGATGAGCGTGCCGAGCGTGCGCGTGAACCGCGCAACGGCGACCTTGCGGATCAGCATACCGATGACCGGCACCTTCAAGAGGAACGCGTCGATGACCTTGCTGCCCTGGTCGGTCGCATAGTAGCGTTTGAGCGCGTAGATCGCCCCCGCGCCCACGATCACCATGACGACGATATACCGCTGCGTGAAATTGGAGAACCACATGACGATCTGGGTGGGCAGCGGGAGGTCGGCGCCGAGGCCCTGGAACATCTGGGCGAAGGTCGGGATGACGAAGATCATCATGAAGATGATCACGAGGACGGCGACACCGATGATCGTGACCGGGTAGACCATCGCGCCCTTGACCTTGCTCTTCAACTTGGCGGCCTTCTCGATGTAGCCGGACAGCCGCTGCAGGACGACGTCGAGGACACCTCCGGACTCACCGACGGCGAGCATGTTGACGAAGAGATCGTTGAACACCTTCGGATACTTCTTGAACGACTCCGCGAGGGTGGCGCCGCCCTGGACTTCGTTCGTAATGCGGGTCGTCACCGCGCGCAGGGTCTTGGAGTCGCTCTGCTCCGACAGAATCGACAGGCACTGAGCGATCGGGAGGCCGGCGTCGACCATCGTGGAGAACTGGCGCGTGTAGATCGCGAGGTCCTTGTCCTTGACGGAGCCGCCGACCTTCTTGACGGCCGCGGCCTTGGCTTGCCGCTCTTGAACCGACGTCGCGATGACGCCTTTGGCCCGGAGCCGCGCGACGGCCCCTGGCCGATCGTCGGCCTCGATCTCGCCGACGACGACTCCCCCTCCGGATCGGCCACGATACGCGAAGACGGGCATGGTCCTCTCCTAACGCGAGCTAGCGCTTGGCAAAGGGCGACGCGCCGGATGCCGGCGACGCGGGGGCGCCAGCGTCGGCGCCGAGGAGCTGGAGCAGCTCCTCGACGATCGTCGACCGGTTCAGCGCCTCCTCGCGCGTGATCTGCTTCCGCTTCACGAGCTCGGCGAGCGATTGGTTCATCGTCTGCATGCCGTATTTGCTCCCCGTCCCGATCGCCGAGTACACCTGGTGGATCTTCTCCTCGCGGATCAGGTTCCGGATGGCCGGCGTGGCCACCATGATCTCCATCGACATCACGCGCCCACCGCCGAGCTTGGGGATGAGGGTTTGCGAGAGCACCCCCTCGAGCACGAGCGCGAGCTGGGCGCGGACCTGCGCCTGCTGGTTGGTCGGGAACACGTCGATGATCCGGTTCATCGTCTGCGCGCAGGAGTTGGTGTGCAGCGTGGCGAATGTGAGGTGGCCGGTCTCGGCGATCGTCAGCGCGGCGGAAATCGTCTCGAGGTCGCGCATCTCGCCGACCAGCACGACGTCCGGGTCCTGCCGCAGGATGGACTTGAGCGCCCTCTGGAACGACTGCGTGTCCGAGTACACCTCGCGCTGGTTGACGAGGCACGACTTGTGCGGGTGCACGAACTCGATCGGGTCCTCGATCGTCACGATGTGCTCGTGGCGCTCGGTATTGACCTTGTCGATCAGCGCCGCGAGCGTCGTGGACTTTCCCGAGCCGGTCGGGCCCGTCACGAGGATCAGCCCTTTCGGTCGCTCGGCGAGCTGCTGGACGATCGGGGGCAGTCCGAGCTCGTCGAACGAGCGGATCTTGTAGGGGATGAGGCGGATCGCCGCGCCCACGGCGCCCCGCTGCCGGAACACGTTGCAGCGGAAGCGAGCCAGCCCCTGGATCCCGAACGAGAGGTCGAGCTCACTCTCCTCCTCGAACTTCTGCTTCTGCGTCTCGTTGAGGATGCTATACGCGAGCCGCTGCGTGTCCTGCGGCGTCAGCTGCTCAAACTGGGTGAGCTGGGTGAGACGCCCGGTGATCCGGAGCTGCGGGTACGTCCCGCTCGTGATGTGGAGGTCGGACCCGCCCCGGTCCACCAGGATCTGCAGCAGATCGGCCATGTTCGCTGCCATTGTTCCCCCCTTCGATCGCCGGCGCCCGTCCGCTAGGCGAGCGTGACTCGGAGTACCTCTTCGATGGTCGTCGTCCCATCGAGCACCTTCAAGAGGCCGGACTGCCGCAGGGTCTTCATGCCCTGCGACTGCGCGATCTCTCGGAGCTCCGCGGTGGTCACGCTCCGGAGGATCCCGTCCCGGAGTTCGTCGCTGATCGGCATGACCTCGTAGATCGCGACCCGCCCCTTCATGCCGGTGAAACTGCACGTCGGGCAGCCCTTGCCCTTGTGGAGCGTGACCTTGCCGCGCCCGGTCGGGGCGTGGCCGTAGGGGACGAGCGTCTGTTCGTCGACCTCGTAGGGCTCCTTGCACGCGGTGCACACCTTGCGTCCGAGACGCTGGGCGAGGATCAGCAAGAGCGAGGACGAGACGAGGAACGGCGGGATTCCCATGTCCAGGAGCCGCGCGACCGTCGAGGGGCAATCGTTCGTGTGGAGCGTCGTGAAGACGAGGTGGCCGGTGAGGGCGGCGCGGATCGAGATCTGCGCCGTCTCGAGATCGCGCGTCTCGCCGACCAGGATCACGTCCGGGTCCTGGCGCAGGAACGAGCGGAGCGCGGCGGCGAAGGTCCGCCCCACACTCTCGTTGATCTGCACCTGATTGACGCCCTTGAGGTTGTACTCGACCGGGTCCTCGGCGGTCATGATGTTCACGTCGGGCGAGTTGATCGTGTGGATCGCCGAATAGAGGGTCGTCGTCTTGCCCGAGCCGGTGGGCCCCGTGATGAGGACCATCCCGTAGGGCTGGTGGATCACGGAGCTGAACTTCTCGTGGCTCCACGGGTCGAAGCCGAGCTTGGTGAGGTCGAGCTGCAGCGCGTCCTTGTCGAGGATGCGGAGGACCGCCTTCTCGCCGAAGATCGTCGGCAGGGTCGAGACCCGGAAGTCGATCTCGCGGGTGTTGTACCTGAGCTTGATCCGGCCGTCTTGCGGCAGGCGCCGCTCGGCGATGTCGAGGTTCGACATGATCTTGAGACGCGACAGGATCGCCGACTCGAGGCGCTTGGGGGGGGAAAGCATCTCGTGGAGCACGCCGTCCATCCGGAAGCGAATCCGAAACACCTTCTCGTACGTCTCGAAGTGGATGTCCGAGGCGCCCTTCTGGATCGCGTCCACGAGCACCATGTTCACGAGCTTGACGACGGGCGCCTCGTCGGCCGACTCCTTCAGCTCGAAGACGTCGACCTTGGTACCGGACTCGTCCTCGCCGTCGACGACCTCGACGTTCTCGAGGTCCGAGGAGATGTCTTGCATGACGGTCTGCATCGCCTCGGTCCTCGACTCATAGTTGCGGTCGATCGCCTTCCTGACCGCCGTCTGCGAGGCGACGAGCGGAAGCACCTGGAGGTTCGTCATGAAGGCGATGTCGTCGAGGGCGAACACGTTGGTCGGGTCGGCCATCGCCAGGGCCAGCGAGTTACCCATCTTCCGGACCGGGATGACTTCGTATTTCTTCGCGATCGGCGCCGGCACGAGGCGGAGGACCGCGGGGTCGATCTCGAGCTGCGCGAGGGTGATCGAGGGCACGCCGTACTGGCGGGAGAGGAACCCGATCAGCTGTTCCTCGTTGATGAAGCCGAGCTTGATGAGAATCGAGCCGAGCTTCTCGGTGGAGCCCCGCTGCTCGCCGAGGGCCTTCTGGAGCTGCGCCGGGGTCAGGAGCCCGTCGGCGACAAGCAGGTCCCCGAGCCGCCGGTTGACCGGCTGCCCCAGCTTCTGTTGCGCCTGGGCCATATCTTTTTACTGTACCCCACCCAGGCGTTTCAGCGTATCGGTAAAGGCTTTGTAGGCGTCGTCCTGGTAGAGCACGAAGGTGACGCGCTTGAGGGAGGTCCCGCCAGCCTTCAGGTGGCTGATCACCGCGTTCAGCATGGCCTCGGCCGAGATGACCGGCGGCACGTGGCCGACGCCAGTTCCGAGCGCCGGGAGCGCGAGGGACGTGATGCGCCGCTTTGCGGCGAGCGCCAAAACCGCGCGCGTCGTGGCGGTGATCTTCTCCGCGTCCGTCTGGAGGTCGGGTCCCATCACCGCGGCGTGGATGACGTGGGTGGCCGCCAGATTGCCGCCCGTGGTCAGCACGGCCTCGCCCACCTCCACCGGACCCTGGCGCATCGCCTCCTCCTCGATGATGACGCCGCCCTTCCGCTTGATGGCGCCCGCGACGCCCGCGCCCATGGCGAGTGTCGAATTCGCAGCGTTGACGATCGCGTCGACCTCCCAGTCGGTGATGTCGCCCCGCTCGATCGACACGGAGGAGTCGCCGATCCTGAGCTTCATGGCTTGGCCCGGCGGCGCTCGTGGGCCTTGGTGCTCTCCCACGACCGCTCCATCTCGTCTTGCGGGACCGCGCCGACCGACTTGCCCTGCGCGCTGAGGTCCGCCTCCATCCCGGCGAAGCGTCGGCGGAACTTCTCGATCGCGCCCTGCAGGGCCTCCTCGGCGTCGATCGAGGAGAGCCGCGCCACGTTCACGAGGGAGAACAGCGCGTCGCCGAGCTCCTCCCGCACGCGCTCGACCTCGCCCGTCGCGAGCGCCGCGGCGGCTTCGCGGACCTCCTCCTCCACCTTGGCCCACGCCGACCTGGCGTCGGGCCAGTCGAAGTGCACGCGCGCCGCCTTGGTCTGGACGCGCTGAGCGCGCAGCAGCGAGGGCAGCGAGCGCGGGACGCCGTCGATCGCGGAGCGTGGGTGGCCCGTCCGCTCGGCTTCGCGTTGCTTGATCGACTCCCACTGCGCGAGAGCCTCCGTCGGCGTCGCGACCGACGCGTCGCCGAACACGTGCGGATGGCGGACCACCATCTTCGTGATGAGACGCTCCAGGACGTCGCGCATGGCAAACTCGCTGACCTCCTCGGCGAGACGCGTGTGGAAGACCACCTGGAAGAGCAGATCGCCGAGCTCCTCCTGCAGCTCTGCGGGGTGTCCGATCTCGATGGCCTCGAGGACCTCGTACGCCTCCTCGATGAGGTAGGGCTTCAGCGAGGCTCGCGTCTGCTCACGGTCCCAGGGGCAGCCGGCGGGCCCGCGCAGCCGCGCCATGACGTCGAGGAGTCGCTCGAAGAGAACACCGGGGGACTCGGTCATGTCCGTTCCTGAGGGTAAGCGATTATACAGCAGGGGTTTTTGCGTATGCTAGGCTCGCTCCGATGGCTTCCGAAAACCCAGAGGAAACGTTCAAGATCACGGACCGGCGCGGGCGGGCCCGGGACGACGAGTCGGCCCCAGCCGCGCCCCCGAGCCTGGCCCCGCCGAACGCCCAGCGGGAGCGACCCGGACCCGCGCGGGAGCCCGAGCGCGACTTGACGGGGCTCTTCGCGATGCTCGCGAGCTCGGCGGCTATTGCGATGGGCGACGCGCCCGACCCTCTGACAGGCCAGCGACAGCGCGACCTCGCTCATGCCGCCGAGGCGATCGATCTGCTCGTGCTCCTGCGCGAGAAGACCGAGGGCCACAGATCGGCGACGGAAACCCAGATTCTCGAGGGCCTGATCTACGATCTCCAGCTCCGCTACGTCGAGGCTACGAGGCGAGCCGGATCACGACCCGGCCAGGCTCGATCGTGATGGCCTCGATCGAATCCGGTAGTGGCCAGCGAAGGACGCCCAGCGTCCGGGGGTCGAGGAGGATCCGGAGCAGCACGGCCGGAAGGCGTTGCCGCCCCACCGCGAACTCGCGGACGTCCAGCCGGAGGTACCGCCGCTCCCGTCGTGTGATGCTTGGCTCGACGCGGGCGTGCGCGCGTATTCGGAGCCACACGGGGTGCTCGAGCAATGCCGCGGGCAGGACGCGGCCGAGCCCTGACAACGGCGGCTCGGTGAGGAGCTGAGCCAGCGGGAGCCGACCTCGGAACTCGACGCCTGCGTCGCCTGTGAGCCGCAACGCGAGGTCCGCGAACGGTAGTTCGGCGGCCTCGACGAGGTGGCGAGAGAGGAACGCGTTCAGCTCGCCCTGGGTGAGTACGATCGGTTCGCCCCCCGGCGCGCTCCGTCCCGGCCCTCGGCGGGCCACCTGAGCGATCTGGTAGACCTTCCGCTGCGCCCGGATGCCGTCCCCCGGTGCGGTCGCTGGTAGCTCAAACTCCGGCTCTCTCAGGGCCTGGAGGCCGATCCAGCCAAGCTCTGAGATACCGCCGAGGGTCAGGACCAGCGTGAGACACCCCAGACATCCAACTCGCACGCGGCCAACCTACCATGGCGCGTCAAAATCCCTTTTCAGATAAACACTTACTCAAGAAACGCCACGGTAATGATTTGACAGTAGCACACTCATCATATATATAAATGGTGTACTCAATCTTGGCTGGCTGAGACTGGCTAAGCCAATGAGGAAGGAGGAGCCGCATATGGCGATGGAGCTGTGGCGTCCGTTTGCGACTTCCCTGGAGCGTTGGGATCCGTTTCGAGAGATCCAGAGCGAGATGACTCGACTGTTCGACGGCTTCTCGGGTCGTCCGACGGCCATCGCGACGGGGATGGGAAGCCGGGTCTGGATGCCGGCGTTCGACATGTACGAGACGAAGGAAGACCTCATTGTGAACTTCGAGCTTCCGGGCGTGCGTGACAAGGACGTGTCGCTCTCGATCACCGGCGACCTGCTCACAGTCAAGGGCGAGCGCTCGTTCGATCGGGAGCTTAAGGACGACAACTCCTATCACGTGGAGCGCGTCTTTGGGAAGTTCGAGCGCATCGTCCAGCTGCCGCTGCCCGTCCAGGCGGATCGGGTGAAGGCGACCTATCGAGATGGGGTGCTCGAGGTGCGGCTCCCAAAGGCGGAAGAGGTCAAGCCGAAGGAAGTCAAGATCGACATTCTGTAATCCAGTCCGGAGCCGGCGGAGCGGGCCACGGCGGCCCGGTCCGCCGCGCGGACACCACAGGAGATCAGGCCATGGCGAAGGTAATCGGAATTGACCTCGGGACGACCAACTCGGTCGTGGCGGTCGTCGAGGGCGGCAACCCCACGGTAATCGCCAACCAGGAGGGTAGCCGACTCACGCCCTCCGTGGCGGCCTTCACGAAGGACGGTGAGATCCTCGTCGGCCAGGTCGCCAAACGACAGGCGATCACGAACCCCGAGAACACGATCTTCTCGATCAAGCGCTTCATGGGGCGGCGTTACGACGAGGTACTTCAAGAGA
The DNA here is from genome assembly GCA_003221695.1 of Candidatus Rokuibacteriota bacterium. GTDB lineage: Bacteria > Methylomirabilota > Methylomirabilia > Rokubacteriales > CSP1-6 > 20CM-2-70-11. Next base: position 44,999 of record QHSX01000060.1, on the reverse strand, counting down.
TCAAGCTGGTGCCCTATAAGGTGGTCAAGGCCCCGAACGGCGACGCCCGCGTCGAGATCCGCGGCAAACAATACTCGCCGCCCGAAATCTCCGCACTGACGCTGCGAAAGCTGAAGGAGGCGGCCGAGGCCTACCTGGGCGAGAAGGTGACCCAGGCGGTCATCACCGTGCCGGCGTATTTCAACGACAGCCAGCGCCAGGCCACCAAGGACGCCGGCAAGATCGCAGGACTCGAGGTCCTCCGCATCATCAACGAGCCGACCGCGGCGGCGCTCGCCTACGGGATGGACAAGAAGAAGGACGAGACGATCGCCGTCTACGACCTCGGTGGCGGGACCTTCGACATCTCGATCCTCGAAATCGGCGAGGGCGTCTTCGAGGTGAAGGCGACCAACGGCGACACGCACCTGGGCGGCGACGACTTCGATCAGCGCATCATCGACTGGATCGGAGAGGAGTTCAAGAGGGAGCACGGGATCGACCTCCGCAAGGACCGCATGGCCCTGCAGCGCTTGAAGGAGGCCGCGGAGAAGGCCAAGTGCGAGCTCTCGACGACGCTGCAGACCGAGATCAACCTCCCGTTCATCACGGCCGACGCGAGCGGCCCCAAGCACCTCGTGCTCACCCTCACGCGGGCGAAGCTCGAGGCCCTCGTGGCCGATCTCGTCGAGCGCACGACCGGCCCGTGCCGGCAGGCGATGCAGGACGCGGGCCTCACACCGAAGGACATCCACGAGGTGATCCTCGTCGGGGGGCAGACCCGCATGCCGAAGGTTCAGGAGGTCGTGAAGCAGCTCTTCGGCAGGGAGCCCCACAAGGGTGTCAACCCGGACGAGGTCGTGGCGGTGGGTGCGGCCGTCCAGGCGGCGGTGCTCACTGGCGAGGTCAAGGACCTCCTGCTGCTCGACGTGACGCCGCTCTCGTTCGGAATCGAGACGCTGGGCGGCGTGACGACCGTGCTGATCCCGCGGAACACAACGATCCCGACGAAGAAGAGCGAGGTCTTCACCACGGCCGCGGACAGCCAGACGTCGGTGGAAGTCCACGTCCTCCAGGGTGAGCGGCAGATGGCGCGCGACAACCGGACGCTCGGCCGGTTCCATCTCGTCGGCATCCCGCCAGCGCCGCGTGGCGTCCCGCAGATCGAGGTGACGTTCGACATCGACGCGAACGGCATCCTGAACGTGGCGGCGCAGGACAAGGCGACCGGCAAACAGCAGAACATCACCATCACCGCGTCGTCGGGTCTGACGAAGGACGAGATCGAGCGGATGGTGAAGGACGCCCAGGCGCACGCGGCGGAGGACGCAACGCGAAAGCAGGAGATCGAGGTTCGCAACCAGACCGACTCGCTCGTGTACTCCACGGAGCGCACGCTCAGTGAGCACGGCGCGAAGCTCGCAGAAGCGGATCGCAAGGCGGTCGAGGAAGCGCTCGCCGCTGCCCGCGAGGCGCTGAAGAGCGAAGACGTCGAGCGGATGAAGGGCGCCCAGGAGACCCTGACGCGCGCCTCCCACAAGCTCGCGGAGATCATGTACCGCGAGGCGCAGGCGCAGTCACCGGGCGGCGCGCCGGGCGGGGACAGCCGCGCGGCGTCGGGGCCCAAGGAGGGTGAGGTGGTCGACGCGGACTTCGAGGACCTGGGCGACAAGAAGAAGTAGCGGCCATGCGACGCGACTACTACGCAGTGCTGGGGGTCGCGTCCACCGCGGGGCTGCGCGAGGTGCGCCAAGCGTACCGGCGCCTCGCCCGGCAGTACTCGCCCGACGTGAACTTCTGGGACGCCCAGGCGCGCGACCTCTTCGGGGAGATCGAAGAGGCGTACCGCGTGCTGAGCGACCCCGCGGCCCGCGCGATGTATGACCGGTTCGGTCACGCCCTCCGTGACGGCGAGGCGCTGGCCGCGGGCCGCCGTGGCGAGGACGTGCACGTCGCCGTGCAACTCGCGTTCGCGGACGTGGTCCAGGGGACGAGCCTCCAGCTCGAGGTTGCGCGGTTCTCGTCGTGTACCGCCTGCGGTGGCTCGGGCGTGGCCGGCGACGCGCGGTGCCGTGCGTGCGACGGGCGCGGCGTACGGCGTGCGGTCGACTCCGTGCCGGTCACGATCCCGGCCGGCGTCGACACCGGCTCACAGATCCGTGTCACCGGCGAGGGGAGCGCGGGGCCGTTCGGCGGCCCGCGCGGCGACTTGATCGTCAGCACGCGGGTTCAGGAGCATCCGTTCTTCACACGGAAGGGTGACAGCGTTCACTGCGAGGTGCCGATCAGCGTGTGGGAAGCGATCCTGGGCGCCCGGATCCGGGTACCGACGCCCTCCGGTGAGGCGATCCTTGTGATCCCTCCGGGGACCACGGGGGGCCAGGTCTTCCGCCTGCGCGGCCAGGGACTGCCGAAGTTGTCGGGCGCGGCGATGGGGGATCTGTACGTGACGGTGCGCGTCGAGATCCCGATCGGGCTCGACGCGCGCACCCAGGAGCTGGTCCGGGAGCTCCAACGATTGACGCCGGTCGCGCCGCGGACCGCGCTCGAGCGATATCGAGGGGGGGCCGCGTGACAGACCGCGGCAAGCCGCTGTACATGATCGGGGTGGTCGCCCAAATGCTGAACGTCCACCCCCAGACGCTCCGCTTCTACGAGAAGAAGGGGCTCGTCCGTCCGAGCCGCACCGTGGGTCGCACGCGTATGTACTCCGCCGAGGACGTCGAGGAACTCTCGCGCCTGCTCCGGCTGACGCGCGATCTGGGGGTGAATCTCGCCGGGATCGAGATCATCCTAAAAATGAGGCGCCGCATGCTCGAGATGCAGAAGCAGATCGAAGACCTGGTCTCGTACCTCCGGGAGAACGGCTCGGAGGTGACGGACCAGGCCGCGCGGGCGCCACGCGAGGCGCTCGTTCGGGCCGCCGCCGGCCAGCTCAAGCCGGTTGATCTCTTCTAGGCCTCCGTTCGGTGGAGAAAGGTGACGCATGACTGACGCTCGGGATGAAAAGGACCGTCTTGTACCCGATATCCTGTCCATCCTGCCGCTCCGGAATACCGTCGTCTTCCCGCGCGCGGTCGTTCCGCTCGGTGCGGGGCGCGCGTCCTCCCTGCGCCTGATCGAAGAGGCGCTCGCGGGGAGCCGGCTCGTCGGAGCGGTGCTGCAGCGCGACGCCGCCGAGGAGGCACCGGATGCCGCGGGGCTCTACACGGTTGGGACCGTCGTCGTCATCCACAAGGCGTTCAAGCAGGCCGACGGGACCCTGCGGCTCATCGTCCAGGGGCTCGAGCGCTTTCGGATCGTCGAGATGGTCCAGGAGTCCCCGTATCTGCGCGCGCGGATCGAGCACATCGCCGACGACGGCGACACCTCGCCGACCGTCGAGCTCGAGGCGCTTGCGCGGAGCGCGCTCGGGCTCTTCCAGAAGATCGTGTCCCTCTCGCCGACGCTCCCCGACGAGCTCGCGAACGTCGCGGCCGCGGCCGAAGGGCCGAGCGCGCTCGCGGACCTGATCGCGTCATCGCTGCCGACGCTGTCGACGGCGCTCAGGCAGGAGCTGCTCGAGACGATCGCCGTCAAACAACGGCTCGAGCGGCTCGTCGGCGCGCTCGGCAAGGAGGCCGAGGTCCTGGAGCTCGGCTCGAAGATCCAGTCCGACGTCCAGTCGGAGATGTCGAAGACGCAACGCGAGTATTACCTGCGCGAGCAGATGAAGGCGATCCAGAAGGAGCTCGGTGAGGCTGACGAGCGCACGCAGGAGATCGAGACGCTGCGCAAGCGGATCGAGGCCGCGGGTATGCCCGACGAGGCCAAGGGCGAGGCGCTTCGGGAACTCGACCGGCTCGCCAAGATGCCGCCGGCGGCGGCGGAGTACACCGTCGCCCGGACCTACATCGACTGGCTCGTCTCCATGCCCTGGCAGCAGGAGACCGCCGACAACGTCGATATCGAGGCCGCCAAGGTGGTCCTCGACGCGGATCACGAAGGGCTCGAGAAAGTCAAGGACCGGATCCTCGAGTACCTGGCCGTCAAGAAGATCCGCCCGTCGGGCAAGGATCCGATCCTCTGTTTCGTGGGCCCGCCGGGCGTCGGCAAGACGTCGCTCGGGCGATCGATCGCGCGGGCGCTCGGGCGCAAGTTCCATCGGATCTCGCTCGGCGGCATGCGCGACGAGGCCGAGGTCCGCGGCCACCGGCGCACCTACATCGGAGCGTTGCCGGGCCAGATCATCCAGGGGCTCCGCCGCGCCGGCACGAAGAACCCGGTCTTCATGCTCGACGAAATCGACAAGCTGGGCATGGACTTCCGGGGTGATCCCGCCGCCGCGCTGCTGGAGGTCCTCGACCCCGAGCAGAACGCCACGTTTCGGGACCACTACCTCGACGTGCCGTTCGACCTCTCGCGGGTGCTCTTCATCACCACCGCGAATGTGACCGACACCGTGCCTGCGCCTCTGCGCGACCGGATGGAGGTCATCCCGCTGGCGGGCTACACCGAGGACGAGAAGATCCGGATCGCGCAGACCCACCTCGTGCCGAAGCAGGCGCGCGAGCACGGGCTCGAGCCCGAGAGGGTCATCACGTTCGAGCCGGAGGCCCTGCGCCTGCTCGCTCGCGGCTACACGCGCGAGGCCGGCGTGCGCAACCTCGAGCGCGAGATCGCCGCCGTCTGCCGGAAGGTCGCGCGGCGGCGCGCGGAGGGCCACTTGGAGCCCGTCCGGGTCACGCCGGACCTCGTCACCTCGTTCCTCGGCGCTCCGAAGTTCGAGTACGAGGAGCTGGAGGAGCGCACCCGTGTGCCGGGTGTGACCGTCGGGCTCGTCTGGACCCCGGCGGGCGGCGACATCCTCTTCATCGAGGCGACGCGGATGAAGGGCAAGGGCTCACTGACGCTGACCGGCCAGCTCGGGGACGTCATGAAAGAGTCGGCGCAGGCGGCGCTCTCGTGGGTGCGCTCGCACGCGGCGGCGCTCGGCATCGCGCCACATTTCTGGGAGACCTCCGACGTCCACGTCCACGTCCCCGCCGGGGCGATCCCGAAGGACGGGCCGTCGGCCGGCGTCACGATCACGACGGCGCTTGTCTCACTTCTGACGGGGCGCCCGGTCCGGCCGGGGCTCGCCATGACAGGCGAGGTCAGCCTGGCCGGACGGGTGCTGCCGGTGGGGGGAATCAAGGAGAAGGTGATCGCCGCGCACCGGGCCGGGATCCGCACCCTGATCCTGCCGAAGCGAAACGAGAAGCATCTCAACGAGGATGTGCCGGACGATGTGCGCCAGGTGATGACGATCCATCTGGTCGACTCGGTCCGGGACGTGGTCCGGCTTGCGCTGGAGAAGGCGCCGGCCCGGCCAGAGCCCTCGGAACTCTCGATCGCGTAAGGGGTTTTCCGAAATCGGCATAGCGGCCGCACTTGACAGGGTCCATGGGGAATCCGGTAAGATAACCGGGTGACCCGAATCCTCGCGAGCGCCCTCGTCCTCGCTGCCACGGCGGCCGCCGCCCCCGTCACCGCCGAGACGTATCGGCTGAGCATGGCGGACGGCACCGTTCACTTCACCAACGCCCCGACCGACCCCCGATACCAGCGTATCCCTGGCTTCTCGTCGGGCACCGAAGCCGGATGGCTCCGGTTGCCTGGCGCCGACCCTCGCTGGTACACGGAGGAGATCAGGGGCGCCGCCGATCGCTACGGCGTGCCCGCGCGGCTCGTGTCGGCGATCATCCGCGTCGAGTCGTCGTTCAATCCGCGAGCCGTCTCGTCGAAGGGCGCGCGTGGCCTGATGCAGCTCATGCCCGAGACCGCGTCCATCCTCGGAGTGCGAAACACGTTCGACCCATACGAGAACATCGACGGCGGCGTCCGGCACCTGCGTGACCTCATCGACCGGTTCGGGAGCAACCTGCCGCTGGCGCTCGCCGCGTACAACGCGGGCGAGAAGGCCGTCGCGGCGTACCGGGGAATCCCGCCCTACCCGGAGACACGGGACTACGTGACGCGTATCCTGAGAATCCTCGACGGCGAGTCGCAGGGGGCCGAGTCGACCACCATCTACCGCATGGTCGACGTCGAGGGAACCGTCACCTACACGAATATTCCGCCGCGCGGCCGCCGCTAGTCAGCGGCGCCAGACCAACTCCAACAAACGCGCCCGCAACCCTTTCTCACGCGCGCCACGCGCGGTCGAGGCCGCGGTACTGGATCGCCTCGGCGCAGTGCGCGGGCTCGATCGCATCGCTGCCCGCCAGGTCGGCGATCGTGAGCGCGACCTTGAGCACGCGGTCGTGACCACGCGCCGACAGCCCGAGGCGGCTCATCGCGGCGGCGAGGAGCCGCTCGGCCTCGGGCGGGGGGGCACAGTGACGCCGGAACTGTCGTAGCGTCATCGAGGCGTTGACGCGGGTCTCGGAAGCGCGGAAACGTTCTCGCTGACGTTCACGGGCTTGCGCCACGCGCGCGCGAACGACCGCCGTGCTGTCCCCGCTCCCGCCGCGCTCGAGGTCGACGGGGCCGAGCGCCGGGAGCTCGACGTGGAGGTCGATCCGGTCGAGGAGCGGACGCGAGATCCGGCCGAGATAGCGGTGCCGCTCGGCCGGCGTGCAGAGGCAGCGCTCGAGCGACGGGCAGCCCCGCCGGCATGGGTTGGCTGCGGCGACGAGCTGGAACCTGGCGGGGAAGTCGCCCACCCCGCTCGCCCGGGCGATTGTCACGCGCCCGTCCTCGAGGGGCTGCCGGAGCGATTCGAGGACGTGCTGCTGGAACTCCGGCAGCTCGTCGAGGAAGAGCACGCCGAGGTGGGCGAACGTCACCTCGCCCGGATGGGGCGGGCTGCCGCCGCCGATCAGGCCCGAGACGGAGATCGTGTGGTGCGGGGCGCGGCACGGACGCCGCGTCATGAGCCCGCCGTGCCGCGGCAGGAGCCCCGCGACGCTCCAGATCGCCGAGACCTCGAGCACCTCGTCGCTCGAGAGAGGCGGCAGGATGGCGGCGAGGCGTCGGGCGAGCATCGTCTTGCCGCCGCCGGGCGGGCCGACCAGGAGCAGATTGTGGGCACCGGCCGCGGCGATTTCGAGTGCGCGCTTGGCGTGCGCCTGACCGCGAAGGTCGGCGAGGTCGAGGTCGTCGATCATGGCTCTCTCGACGGGCGGTGCAAGAGGCACGGTCGCCGGGACGCGGTCGCCGTTCAGCAGACCGACCGCGTCGGCAAGCGTCCGGGCCGCGAGGACTTGGAGCCCGTCGACGGCGCGCGCCTCGACGGCGTTCGCCACGGGCACGACGAGCGAGCCGATCCCGTGGCGCCGGCAGGCGAGCCCCACCGCGAGCGTGCCGCGGACCGGCTGGATTTGCCCGTCGAGCGCGAGCTCGCCGACGACGGCGAACGGTCCGATGGCTCCGTTCTTCACGGCTCCGGTGGCGGCGAGAATGCCGAGGGCGATCGGGAGATCGAACGAGGCGCCCTCCTTGCGGATGTCGGCGGGCGCCAGGTTCACGGTGATCCGGTCGACGGGGAAGGCGAAGCCGGCGTTGCGGATCGCGGTGCGGACGCGCTCACGGCTCTCGCGAACGGCGGAGTCCGGCAAGCCCACCGTGGTGGCCGCGGGCCCAATTCTCGAAAGGGCCCCGCTACGTCCTGACGGCGTCGGCGGTCGCGTGAAGATGGCCCCCGAGTGGGGACACCCAATTCCGCGACCCCGCCGGCCCGGAGCGAAAAGGCCCTCCGGGGGGGATACTGGCATAGCGCCCCCCCTGCGGATCACGGGTCCTAGCGCCTGCTAGGCGCCCCTAGCCACGCGGCCCTCGGCGAAGGCTGGCTCCTCCCAGCTCGCCAGGACGCGCGCGCCGGGCACGTGGCCGGACTCGAGGTCCCCCAGGCGGACGGCCCGAAGCGTGCTCAGCGCCCGCAGCCCCGGCTCGGTCTCCTCGGCGTCCAGCTCGATGCAGACACCGCGCAGGATGCCGGCCTGCACCGCCGTCCAGGCGATCTCGGCGAGCTTCGTGGTGCCGAACCGGCCCGTCGCGACCAGGCAGCTCCCCACGACGCCGGGGACGGCCTCGGGGGGATGGCGCACGATGGTCTCCACGTCCCCGATGCGGAGGCCCGAGTCGCCCAGGACGAGCGGAAGGCGAGTGACGCGGCATCGCGACGTCGCCAGGCTCGCCAGGTCGTGCCGCCAGCCGCCCTCAAGCTCCATCTCGTCGAGCAGGACGCAGCAGAACCACCGCGCGACGTCCGGACGATCGCCCGGCGCGGCCGCGAGCGCGGCCAGCTCGGCCAACTCCAGCACGCGCGCGCCCGCCATGACCGGCGTGTAGACCTCGCCCTCGTGGCGGAGCAGCACGACGCGCGGAGCGCTCGTGGTCACGCGGGCGCCACGGGCGGGAAGAGCTTGTGCCGGCCCAGGATCCTCGGGACCACGCCGTACGGGCGCACCGAGTTCTTCTGCCCGGTGATCGAGAGCGTCGGGCTCTCCGCGTCCTGGCCGCTCAAACCGGACAACGGCCGGAGCCGCGGCGGCACCGGCGGCGGGATCAGCAGGTTGATGACGCCGCCCAGGACCAACGAGACGCCGAGGCCGATCACGTAGGGCGCGGCCGGCGCGGTCGCCGGAAAGCCCGCCAGGGCGATCCCGACGACGATGAGCAGGATGCCGAGCACGATCATCCCGACGTTCTTGTCGCCGCCGCGCCCGCCGCCGCCGCGCGGGACCGCGCGGATCACGACGTGAGCGCCACGCTTCGGGCGCACGACGTGGTAGTACTCGGGGTAGATGAGCTCGCCCTCGATGTAGACGCGGCTCCAGGGCGGCGCGCCGACCAACCTGATCAGGTCGGCGATGGTCACGCCAGGGTCGAACTCGGCGAGCCGGCGCTCGAACGAGAGCGGCTTCGCGAGGGCGGTGACGTGGATGGTCTCGCTCATGGGGCCTCCGTGGGGTCGATCGACTGCCACTCGCCGACCCGGTACCGGAGGCGGCCCAGGCGCTCCCGGAGGCGCGCCATGGCCTGGGGCACGATGGTCTCGATGTAGAAGCCGCGCTCGTCGAGGGGAGGCTCCGGAACGACCGTGACGTCGATGAGCACCCGCGCGGACAGGCTGACGGACGTGCCTGATGGCAGCGCGAACTCGCCAAGGTCGTAGATCGCCGGCGTCCCGTCCATCGCGCTCATCGGCTACCTCGCCAGGCCCGGCCGGCGGAGGCCGTAGGTCCCCATGACGGAGTCCAGCTCGCCGGTCTGCGACGCCTGGCGGATCGTGCGCATGATGATGTTCTTCACGACCTCGCCGCCGGGCCCGACCGAGTCCCGCTGCTCGACGGTCGTCCCGCTCGGCGGGAAGATGTTGACGATCACGCCCGGCGCGCCCGCGCCCAGCATCCGGACCGGGACGGCGCCGCCGCGCAAGGGGATCACCGCCTCAGGGCCGGCCTCGCCGAGCAGGCGGAACTGCGGCGCCGTGAACACCCCGCCGTGCTGGGTCGGCGGGCCGATCGGGCCGGCCACGCCGGGGCCCACGCCTGACGTCGGAGCGCCGGCGCCGAACCCCGCGCCCAGCACCGCGCCGAGCACCCCCCTGAGCAGCCCGGCCTCCGCGAGGTCGGCGAGCCACTTGAACAAGGCGTCGTGCGCCGCCCGGATGCCCTTGTCGACCACGTTCTCAAGGATCGAGTTGCGGATCGAGATCGTCATGCTCCGGAACGCCTGCTCGACCGTCGTCGTCTGGTCGAGGAGCCCTTCGAGGGCCGAGGCGGCATTCCGCGTGACGCCGGCGAAGACGGCTCCCACCGGGCCCTGCTCCAGCTCCTGACGGACGAGGGCCGAGGTCGCCAGTGCGGCGCGGGGATTGGCGAGATCCTCCTTCCGCGCGTCGCCGTTGGCCTGGGCAATCTCGAGGAGTCTCGACGCTTCGATGACCTCGCGGCTGCGCGCCGCAAGCTCGGCCTCGCTCAGACCAACTGTGTCGCGCAGGAGGGTGAGCCGGTCGCGGTCGACCGTTCGCGCCTCGATCAGCTCCCGCAGGCGGCCCTGCTCCACCGTGCGATCAATGGCACCGAAGCCCGCGAGGAAGCGCGCCCCGAGCGTCTCGGTCTGCTGCTTTTGCCTCGCTTCGATCAGCTCCAGCTCGCCCGGCAGGGCCCCCCCGAGTCGGGCCGTCGCCCGCAGCGTCGCCAGACGAGCTTCGAGGTCGACGAGGACCTGCTCGGCCGTGAACTGGCGGGAGAGATCATCGGTGATCTTGCGCTGCACATCGAGCCACGCCACGAAGTCCCCGCGGGATTCGGCGCGCTCGGCCTCGACGTGCCGGAGCTGCTCCGCGGCCGAGAGTTGCTTGAGATACTCCTCCGTCGTCGCCTTCTGGATCTGTGGCCACGCGGCCGCCGCCGAGGATTCGCGGGACGATTTGAGAAACTCCTCCAACGGCGTCTTGCCGAAGAGTCGGTCAAAAAGATTGGGCGCCCCGGTCGTGCCAGGAGCCGCGCCGATCTGCCGGAGGACATCGAGGAACTTCCCGCCAAGCGAGGCATTGAAGCGTTCCAGCTCTTTCGAGGCGGCATCGACCTGGGCCACGATGCTCCCGAAGTCGAGCGCACGGACCGCCAGATTGAAGTCCGCTTGCCGCGCGCTCGCCTGATTGAGCGTCCGCCCATATTGGGCGAGGGTCGCGGCCGCGGTCGTCAGGACGACGACGCCGACGCCGAGGACAGGATTCAGCCCGGCCGCGACGCGCCCCGCCCCCGACATCGCCGAGGTCATCTGGCCCAGGGCTGGGTTGATTTCCGTCAGGATCGAGCCGGCGAAGACGCGGACCAGGCGCGTCGCCTCGTTGATCTGGCGGCCCGTCCCCTGGAAGGCGCCGCCGGCCGCCGTGTGCGCGCGGCTCACGTCCCCGAGGCTGCGTCTGGCGCCCTCCAGCTCCGTCCGAAATTGGAGCGAGTTTGCCCGCAGCTCGACGATGAGCGCGCCGAGGGTTGCCAACTACCGGCTCCGCCTGACGAGTCCGTCGACCATGTCGAGCAAGGCTTTCACCTCGTCACGGAGGCCTATCAAGTCCGCCTGCAACCCCCTCGCGGATTCGACGACGCGCGACGGGTGGTCCAGGCGCAGCCGCGCCTGCCAATCCTCGCACTCCTTCACGGTGCCGGGCACCTCCGTCCTCACCGCCACCACGGCCCCCTTGAAGGCTTTGACCTTGGCCGAGGCGTCGAACAGCACCTGGCCGGCGCCGTAGTCGTCGAGCCTGCCTGTCAGGGGCTGCCCCGCGACGCCCGGAACCACGATCGTCTGCCGCATGTCACTCCTCCTTCGTGAAAGTGGCGGGCCCCACGCGCGAGAGCACTCTAACGAGGGTCGAGTCCCCCCGGCCAGCGCGCGTCCCAGCCGCTGACACTCCGCATCGCAGGTCACGGCGCCCGCCGCGCCGGGGACGTTCCTCAAACGGCATCATCGGCGCACGCGCGCTCCAGCCGGGCCCGCAGCGTCGCGAGCGCGGGACGACCGGCCAGCTCGGCGGCCAGCTCGATGCCGGCCCGCAGGTGACGCGCCCACGCCGCGTCGAGCGAGCCTCGGCCTCGGCGGCGATGCGCCTCCAGCGATTCCATCGCGGCGAGATAGCCGCTCGGGCCGCGGCGCAACGTCGCAATTTCGTCTCGGTCCATCATGATGCTGTCCTCCTCCAGGGAGTCGGTCGCGCGTTTCTCCAAGACCTTGAACGCGACGCCGTGGGCGCTGGTCGGCGATGCGACGTGCGCGACCTCGTGGGCGACCGTCTTTCCGACCTCGCGGGCGACCGTCTTCTCGGAAACGATGATGGTTCGGGCGCCGTAATCGCAGAGCCCCCACCACTCAGGGCGGAGCTCGCCCCAGACGACGCGCCAGCCCGACGGCCAGGCCAGGCCGTGCGTCACGCGGTCCCACACGCGGCGGGCCAGCGCCTCGAGCCTCGCGTGGGGCCTGATCGGTTCCGCGACGAGCGTCCAGTCGCTCACAGGAGCCTCGCGCCGCAATGCTGGCATCGGCCCGCGTACTCGGAGTTCAGCCCGAAGCACGCTCGGCATTCCACTTCGCGGAACGGCGTCGGCGCGTTCTCCACCGGCGCGTCCGGAGCGGCCTCCGCCCAGCCCGCGGCGATCAGCTCGCGCGCGCGCGTCGCCGGCACCTCGAGCACGTCGCCGAGGTTGCCCGTCACGTCGACGGACGCGAAGGGGCGAAGGATCTTCACCCTCTCGCGCCGCTCGCCGAACAGCTTCATCGGCCGCGGTCCGGTCTGGCCGTTTTCGGGCTCTGAGGCGTCGGCGTTTTCGGGTTCGTGGCCGGTGGCTTTTCCGCTGGCTGCCCTGGCATGGTGTCCTCCTCGTTCATGGTTTCTTGCGCCCGACCGCGACGCCCATCAGGCCGACCAACAGCCCGGCGACGATGGCGGCGGCCGAGTGCGACAGCCACGCCACGCCGAGGACGACGAGCGCGGCGCCCGCCACGATCAGCAAATCGGAGAAATCGAACTTCAGCGCCCACCTCCCGCCAAGTCCCCGCGGTCAGAGCCAGCAACGCCCGCCAAGGGCCTGTAGGAATTTCGCGCCGGCCCGACCTTGCTCAAGTCAAGTCTCAGCATCGAGGCCATAACACAGATAGGGGGCTGGGAAAATCCGCGAAAATCGCACTCCGACTGTCGTGCGATTATGCCCGCCAGAACCGTAGAGATTTGCACGTGCCTCCCCCCCCGAAAAAGCGTCTGGACTCGTAGCGACCAGACTTGAAACGTGAATCCTCGTTTGAGATTTGCCCCCCCCTCCCGCTCCTCACGGCCGGCCCTCGCGCTCGCGCGATCTCTGGGGGTTCCGGGGACTTCTGGGAACAACAACGCTATACGGAACATGGGAACAAGAATCATTGCTTTATAGGTTCCGTACTTAGGGTCGGGAACAGGCTTCATGTTCCCGTGTTCCCAGGTATAGGGTGGGAACATGAATACAAGAACGGGTCCGTCTTGCCTCCGCGCCCAGTCCGAACGATCTCTGTTCCCACGAGCCCGCGCAGCGCCTTCCTCCGGATGCCGGTCCTGCACTCGACCGCAGCATCCAGCTCGGCCTCCGTCATCGGCCCAGCGGCCGCCGTCAGCGCTTCGATGATCAGCCGCGAGGCTTCGGCCAGGTCCGCCTCGTCGCGCGGCGGGCCGGCCGTGACATCGCGCGTCACCGGATCCAGCCTGAGCGTGATCTCCTCCAAGTCGTCGCCGTACCGCTGGATGCTCGACAAGGTCCGATAGCGGGCCGAACGCTTGAGGAGGAGCACCGTGTCGACCGAGGCGAAGATCGCCGTGCTGCCGAGGATGGCATCGCCGTCCCCGCGCTCGCCCTTGCCGAGGTGGTGGACCGCGAGCACGTGCGCCCCGGTCTCGCGCGCGAGCGTCAGGAGCGGCTCGAGGGCGGCGGTCACGAGCGCGTAGTCGTTGCCGTCGTCGATGCGGATGAGCTTGAACAACGTATCGACGATGATCAGCGCCGGGCATCGGCGTTCGGCCTCACGGCGGAGCCGGGCGAGCGCGTCGATCGGAGCCGTCGCGCAGAGGATGAAGATCGGCTCGGCGCTCGTCGCCCCGAGCGCCTTGAAATGCCCGCGCACCTCGGAGCGCTTCTCTTCCAGCGCGAGGTAGATCACCGGGCCGCGCGTCGTGGCAAAGCCGAGCCACGGCTCGCCCCGAGCGACGCGGAGCGCCAGGACGCGCGCGGTCGTCGACTTCCCGCCTTTCGGCTTCGCCGCGAGCAGACCAAGCCCCGCTGACGGAAGCCGCTTGTCCACGAGCCACGCTGGGCCGGTGTCCGATTCGCCGAGGAGCTCGCCGATCGGCACGAGGCCGAGCCCCTCATCCGTCGAGGCCGGCGCAGGCTGCGCCTGCCCGAACCCGTTCCGATGAAACGCGCCGAGCGCGCGGCCGATCGCCTCCCGGTGCGCCGGATTCACGGCGCACCCGTAGGTGCCGTCCTCGAACACGCAGGCGTTGTCGCGGTGCTGATCATGCCCCTCGTCCACACAGCCGGCGCACTGGAACTTGATGCCGAAGGCGCGCCGCGTCGCGCCCGGTTGGCGGAGCGCGGCCTCATGGAGACGCTCGACCTCAGCGGCGGTGCGCATAGCTCTGTCCGCACAGATAGGCCCGCCAGAGACCCGGCAGCTCCGGGAGCGGACCCTTGACGGGATCGATGGGCTCGCAGAGGAAGCCGAGGCGCTCCGTGATCCAGCGGTACGTGCCACCGCTCGGATGGACAGAGCCGGGGAGCACGACCTGTTGCTGGCCCGGGCCGCGCTGGATCTCGCCGATGAGCTCGCCGCGCCACGTGAGCTTCGCCGGCAGCTCCGGGAGCCACCGGACGTAGTAGTGCAGCCGGCCCGAGCCGGTGATGACCCACGGGAGAGCGGGCTGCCCGAGCGTGTCGATCATGTCGGCCCAGCCGAGCAGCTCGTCGGGGTCGAGCACGGCGACGCCGGTGCGCTCGTGAGAGACGAGGCCAACGTTGGCGCCGGCGGCGAACCACTCGGCGACCTGGTCCGCGTCCTTCGTGATCTGCCACCGTGGCCCGTCGGGCTTCTTCGCCCGCGGCGCCAGCCGCACACACTCCCAGCCCCGGGCGCGCACGGCGGCGACGGTCAGCTCGGCGTCGGGCGTCATGCGCGGATCACGCCCCCTCCTCGATCACGACGAGCACATCAAGCCACAGCGACGCGCGGCGATTCCACGGGCGATCCAGCACCGCCTCGAAGGCGCGGCGAGCTTCGCGGGCGGTCAGGCGCCGGAGCTTCGCGGCGGTCACGGCGCGTTGTCCTTCTGCTCGTCGAGGTCCTGGTGGAGATCCCGGTCCTGATCCTGGTCGGCGGCGGCCAGCAAGAGCGCGATCGCGTCGGCCCACCGCGCGGCGGGCGTGCGGGGGTCAGGCGCGCTCGGGTTCACGGTCTTCGCCCTGGAGCACGCGGCGCGCCCGCTCGCGGATCGACAGGCGCACGAACTCCGCCTGGCTGATCTCCTCGCGGTCCGCGGCCAGGAAGAGCAGCTCGCGATCGGGACGATGGAGCCTGACGTTCCACATCCGCGCCGCGTGCTTCGTTGTTCTGCGCTCCATTTCGGAGATAAGGTAAGAACATTGCGCTTTACTTGTAAAATACTTTGGTCTATATCTATCGACGGAGGAGACGACGATGGCTATAGCGCTGAGGGCCCTGGGGCGAACGCCCGAGGCCCGGGTCGAGTGGGCGCTGAAGTTCCGGCTGCTCGACCTGAGCAAGCTCTCCGAACGCGCCCGGCACCGAGCGTGGGCCATGCTCGTCGCCTGGGAACGGGGGCGGCCTGCTGAGGGGCCGCGCCCGGCGCGGGACAAGGTGCCCGAGGCCCAGCAGGCCCTCCGCCAGGTGATCGAGGCCCTGGCGAACGGGCTGCCCGACGTGGTGTGGATGCCCGAGACCACGTGGTCCATCTGGCCGGCCCGGCGACGTCGCCCGGGCGCCCGTCGCGGGGGGCGCGTCACGATGACGACGGACCACACCAGCCCTGGCGGGATCCCGGTCACGCCGGAGGCGATCGTCGTGGCCTTCGTCAACGACCTCAACGCCGTCGAAGCGGACCGCTTGCGCGCGTGTCCGCTCAAGACCAACGGGACCACGTGCGGGGCGATCTTCCTCGCCGCCCGACGACAGATCTACTGCACGGCCCGGCACGCCCAGGCCGCGGCGTGGCTGCGCTACCAACCCAAGCGCAAGGAGAAGCGCCCATGACCACCTGCGCCGTCTACGCCCGAGTCAGCACCGACGAGCAGGCCGAGAAGTACGGGCTCGCCGCACAGGCGCACGAGCTCCGCGCTCTCGCCGCCACCAAGGGGTACCGCGTCGTGGACGAGTTCCTGGACGACGGGCACAGCGGCGCCACGCTCGATCGCCCGGCGCTCGCGCGGCTCCGCGACGCCGTGCGGGCGGGCGCGATCGAGGTGGTGCTGGCGCACGACCCCGACCGGCTCTCCCGCAAGCTGGCGCACCAGCTGCTGCTCCTCGAGGAGCTGGAGGCCAGGTCGCGCGTCGAGTTCCTGACGACGACGCGGGCGGCGACGCCCGAGGGCGGCCTGCTGCTGAACATCAAGGGGGTCGTCGCCGAGTACGAGCGCCTGAAGATCGTCGAGCGGACGACGCGGGGCAAGCGAGAGAAGGCGCGGCGCGGCCTCGTCGTCGCGAGCTACCCCTACGGCTACCGCCCCGACCCGGCGTCGCCCGGCCGGCTCGTCGTCCACGAGGAGGAGGCGAGCGTCGTCAGGTTGATCCACGCCTGGCTGATCGAGGAAGGGAAGACGACGCGGAAGATCGTCGACGAGCTTCGGCGGCTCGGCGTGCCCCCGTCGCGCGCCGGGCGTCGGTGGGGGCCGACGCAGGTCCGCCGCATCCTCGGCTCAGACCGCTACACCGGACGCGTGTTCTACAACCGCGACGCGATCGGCGCGCACGGCCGGCGCCGGCGGCCGGCCACGGAGTGGATCGAGGTCGCCATCCCCGCGATCGTCACGCAGGAGACGCACGCCGCCGCGAAGGCGGTGCTCGCGCGAAACCGGGCGGCCTACGTGGGGCGGCCCGCGCGCTTCACCTACATGCTCCGCGGCCTGCTCCGCTGCGGGGCCTGCGGCGCCAGGTACGTGAGCTGCCCGCAGCACGGGCGCCGGTGCTACCGCTGCCACGGGCACGACCGCTTCGCCCTGACGGCCGGGTGCCGCGCGCCGATGATCTCGGCGAACGTCGCGGAGGCGGAGGTCTGGACGACCGTGGCCGACGCGCTCCGAAACCCGGCGACCCTCCGGGCGGGCGTCGAGGCGTGGGCCGCCCAGCGCGGCGCCAACGACGTCGACCTCCGCGCGCGCGTCGAGGCGCTCGCGCGCAAGCTCCGGGGCGTCGAGGGGAAGGAGAAGAGGCTGTTGGACCTCTACGTCGAGGACGGGATCGCCAAGGGCGAGGTCGCCGCGCGCCTCCGCGCTCTGACGCGTGAGCGCGAGGGTCTTCGGGGCGACCTCGGAAGGGCAGAAGCTCAGGTCGCCGCCCACGACGCCGACGGCGGGCGCCTGGCCGCGCTCGACCGCTGGGCGGCCAAGGCGCGGCGGGGGATCGACCGCCTGGACGCCGCCGGGCGCCAGAAGGTCCTCCAGCACCTCGTCGACGAGATCGTCGTGGGCGCCGACCGGTCGCTGAAGATCACTGGCATCCTCCCCACGGAGACGGACCAATCGTTATTGAGCCTACCGTCGTGAACGCTGGCAGCCCGTCGGTGACGTCTACTTCGACGCGCACGAGCGCCGCCTCTACTCCGAGGAGTGCCGCCGAGAGCACGCGCGCGATCACGCCGTGATTGTTCGGTCATCGGCGTGGCCCGTCAATGTCGCGAGTTGTAGACGCCGGTCGGCGTGCCGGACGCACCATCCCGCCTCAGCTGCCGGAACTGATTTTTGCTCTCGCTCGGGTCCCCGGAAGGTTTGGCGGCGCCCCTCGTGACGAACGCGCCGGCGTCGTCAGGTATTGTCCCAATAGTTCCCTCGGGAACTCTGCCGGGGTGGATTCGGGGGTTCCACGGATTGTCTCTTAGGGGAGCGCGAGGCCTCATTGAGAGCCACGATGCACAATGACCGCGCGTCGCTGTCGATCGTGAGGCAGCTGAGCTTCAACGGACATCGGGCTCGGACGACCGCGCCTTCGCCCCGGTCGGCGGTTGGATTCCTTCTGCTGGACTCCTCGCTGCGCCCCCTCTCGTTCAATGCCGAGGCGATCCAGGTTCTCAGCTACCCGGACAAGCTCGCGGACGTCAGGCGCCCGGACGTCTTCCTCGCCGGGAAGATTCGTTCGAGCCTGATCAGCCAGCCGTCCTCGCGTGAGTCGCCTCTGGTGACGGAGTTCCGGTCAGGCAGGCGGCGGTATCTTTGCCGGACTTTCCTGGTGGACTGGTATGCCAGTGGTCCTTCTCACCCGAGCATCGCCGTCCTGCTCGAGCGAGGCCCCTCTGGATTGATTCCTTTGTCGCACGTCTCGGAGCAATTCAATCTCACGCAGCGCGAGCGAGGGGCGTTGGAGTACTTGATGCAGGGTCTGAGCAGCAAGGAGATCGCGACTCGGATGAACGTCAGCCCCAACACGGTGAAGGCCTTTCTGCGACTCGTCATGATCAAGATGGGAGTGTCGTCCCGGTCGGCAATTGTGGGGAAAGTCATGATGACCAGACCGTAGTCGGGCTCGATCGTCCTCCGCCCCCCGCCCCTCGGCCACGCGCCCGGCTTCCTCCGCGGTCTTAGTCCACTGGGTTAATTCGAACGGCTACCCCTTCGGATGCACCTACCTGGGTAATAGACAAGCGTCATTCGAGCCTCAAGATGACAGTCACGGAGTTCGGTTCGATTGGAGGTGATCTCGCTCAGTCGTATCAAAGGCCGTTTCACAAGCTGTCTCACTGATTCGACCAAACGGGGCGACCAAACATGCAATGGCTAGGCGTCTTGTTCATCATGGTTCTGACCCTCGGAGTAGTGACGCCGGTCGGCGCCTGGGGGCCGAATGACTCCGAGGCGCCGGGCAGCGTGATCGTGTTCCCCAAGTTCGTCCGTGGGGTCGTCGAGACGCCCGACCAGGCTTGTCTCCCAACGACCCAGTTCGAGATCAGCGTGACCTGCCCCAAGGGCTCCTCGTGCTTGACCAGCGGCCAGGAGGTTTTGCTCAGAGCCCTCTGGGTCTGCCCCGGCGGCAGCGACCCGGCAGACCCGAGCCGCTGTGCAGAGTCCGCCTTCACCCTTGCAACCACGGTCAACGGAACGCTCGTCTTCAGCCCTGAGGACGTCTCCACGACGCCCCTCTGTGACCGGGGCTATCTGATCGCCTGGGTCGTGGACAATGCCGGCAACGCGATCAAGTTCGACGGGCTGATCGGCGACGCGGTCATCCGAGAATCCCCGACCTCGGCCCGCGCGTACAACGCCCTCCCCATCCAGGCGGCCAAGTGGTTACAGACTGGTGACCCGACCGACGCGAACGGTGATGGCGCCCTTGCCTTCGACGGGAATGAATACCGGGCGATCACGGGGAAGATCTTCGGGACGGTTCGGTATGAGAGCAGCTCCCCCGACGTTCGGACGTCCCTGACTCTCCTCACGCTGGATGTTCTTTCCAACCGTCCGAACAATCCGACCTTCGTGGACCTCAACTTCTACAGTGAAGACGAGCGGATGATCTCGGCGTCCACGAGCTTCACCTGCTGGAGCCAGGTCCGGCTGACGGACATCAACCCGGACCTGACCACGGTCTTTGCCAATAAAGGGCTGGTCGAGTCCGCCGCCGCGGCGCAGGACACGGGGCCCGTGACGCTGGTCGCAATCGCCGAGACGATTGAGGGCGTCGAGCTGCCCGTCACGGCGCCGGCACTGACCCTGGATCCAATCATCATCAACCTCCCGCCCCCCGCGTATTCCAGCCAGCTGACGTTGCCACCGGGTTGTGTCCAGCGCACGGTCGGCATCGGCATGAACGAACACACGAGAATCAAATGCACCGTCACGGCACCCGAACAGCTCCTCGGCGTACCTCTCGTCCGGGAGTACGCGTACTCGCTCTATAACGACAGCACATCGGTCCCGACGATCTTCGCCCCGAGTGGGGCGGGCGGGGGTGGTGGGCCGGATTAACTCGCCAAGCACGGCGTGGCGGCACGGGGGCTGGGTGTCAACCTAGCCCCCGTTGTATTTTGTCCGGCCAGAGACCGTTTGTGAGAGAGGAGAGCCATGTTCGGCCCGGGGAAAAGATGGCTCGGGGCGGTGACCGCGGTTGGACTCGTCGCTGGCTGCGCCGGTCTCTTCCACTCCACGCCGCCCACTCCGGCCGACTCGGAGGCTCTCCCTCCCACCTACGCGAAGGCCCTCACCATTGGATCGGGTACCGAGTGGCGCTTTCGGCCGCTCGCGGTCGATCTCAACCGAGACGGGCACCTCGATCTCGTGGCGACGGCACGCCTGGCGAAACCCGCGCTCCAGCGATGGCTGGGTGACGGCAAGGGCAACTTCACCCCGACCACGCCCACCTGGACCGACATCGGCTACGCCGCCCTCGCCACCGGCGACATCAACGGCGACGGATTCCCGGACATCGTGGCGGCCAGCCACTTCGGGCGGGTGCAGACCCTCCTGAGCGATGGCCGCGGAGGCTTCGTCGAAAAGGTTCTCCGCAGAGAGGACGGGTATGTGGCGGCCGAGCTTGCCGATCTCAACGGGGACGGCTATCTGGATCTGGTCCTGCTCGGGTATCAGAAGGCCGCCGTCGAAATCTATTTCGGCGATGGGAAAGGGAACTGGAGATTCCACGCCGCGCTTCCCGAGGCTCGACCCGGACAGACCATGCCGGGTCGTGCCCTCGTCGTGGCGGATCTCAATCACGACGGTCACCTCGATCTGGTGGCGGCGTTTCAACGCCGGGGGGCCTACACCTATTACGGCGATGGGCGGGGCGGCTTCACCGGCGGTCCCGTGGATTTCTACTCCGAGACGCGGGAGTTTCAGTCGCTCGCCGTCGGTGACGTCAACAAGGACGGCCATCCCGATCTCGCGATCAACGGAACCGTCGCCGGCCGCGGTCAGCCCAACGGGCCCGACGTCTATCTGGGGGACGGCCGCGGTGGGTGGAGGGCCTCGTCCGTCGGATTGAAAGTGCTGAAATTTGGCTCGGCCGGGGCCGCGATCGGAGATCTCGACGGAGACGGGAACCTCGATATCGTCGCCGGCGGCAACATCACGGGGGACGTCCGGGATGGCTACGGGCTCTTTTGGTTCAGGGGCGATGGAAAGGGCGCGTGGCGTCTGGTTCAGGAGAGCGGCCTGCCGACCAAGGGGTTGTCGCTCCTCCACAGCATCACGCTGGCAGACCTCGATCGCGACGGGCTCTTCGAGATCGTGACCCTCCACGGCGGACGAGACGGAAGCATCACGATCTGGAAGCGGCGATAGCCCCTCGCGGCGCCTGCCACAACGGTGTTAGAGTTCCGCCCGGGCGACGATGGAAGATGCCGGCCGCGACGGGGCACGTGGCGTTCACTGCGACGCGGGTCGCGAGTCGCCTCGCTTGAGGCAGGGGCGATGAGCGTCGCTGTGCCTGAGCCTGAGCCCGGCGCGGGCCCCTGGGCGTTTGCGTCGACGCTCAAGGTCGACGCCGGAGAGCGTTGCGTCGTCGTCGCCGAGACCCGCGCGCGGGTCGAGAGCATCGCGCGACGTGTTCCGATATCACGAGTGGTGGACCTGGCGCCGCTCGACGAGCTGCGGCTGCCCGTCTACTCCGCAGTCACCCCGCTCGCGCGAGACCTCAAAGTCCATAACGGGAAGGGGGCGACGCGAGAGGCGGCTCGAGTGAGCGCGATGATGGAGGCGGTCGAGCGGGTGTCGGCGGAGCACACCTTCGCGCCGACTGTCGTCGGCTCCTATCAGGAGCTGGAGCGAGCCGGGCCGCTGCCGCCCGTCGACCCGCTCGCCTTCGACCTGCCCGCGGACACCGCTTTTCGTCCAGACTCGCGCTTCACGTGGGTGCAGGGGCGCGAGCTCCTCGCCGGTCGCGACGTCCTGATCCCTCTCGACCTCGTCATCACGCCGCCGGTCGAGGGCATCCTGCGCGACGTCGACACCAATGGGGTCGCTTCCGGTAACATCCACCTCGAAGCCGTCGCGCACGCGATCTGCGAGGTCATCGAGCGTGATGCGTTCAGTCAGATTCTCTTCATCGCGGCGTTTGGTGACCATGAAAAGCACGCTCGCGCCCTCGTACCCATCGACCTGGGGACGCTGCCCTCGCAGGCCCTCGAATGGGCGGAGCGGATTGCGCGCGCCGGGCTTCAGCTGGACGTCCTTGATATCACCACCGACGTCGGTGTCCCCACGTTCCATGCCCTCTTGCTGGACCCCCACTACCCGGCGCCCGGAGGCGACCGTCGCCCGCGGCGGTTCTTCGGCTCCGGCACCCATCCCGACCCCGATGTGGCAGTGTTCCGCGCGCTCTCGGAGGCCATCCAGTCGCGGCTGATCGTGATCCAGGCGGCCCGCGACTCGTACAACCGGATACGCACCCCTCCTCGTTCGCCGACGCCGACCACGGGGAGCACCGGCGCGGTGCGGCTGCGGCGGCGGAGCTTCTCCGGCGTCCGGGGCTTCAAGTCGGCGGACCTGCGCGAGGATCTCGAGTTCCTGCTCGCGCGCCTGGCCAAGGTCGGCGTGCGGCAGTGCGTCGCGGTGGACTTGACGCACCCTTCCTGGTCGATCCCGGTGGTGCGTGTGCGAATCCCACATCTATCGCCCTACAGCGTGAATATGCGTCGGCCCGGGCCACGCTGCTTTCGACACCTCTTGTGAGTGGCGCTCTCCGCCCGATGCTCGCGTTCGTGGGCCCGTCGATCTCCCGCGCGGAGGCCGGGCGCGTGTGTCCCGGCCTCGACCTGCGGCCGCCCATCCGCCGGAACGATCTCTATCACGAGCGCGAGCTCGGCGCGTGGGGGTTTCTCATCATCGATGGCGTCTTCATGCACGAGGATGCCGTGTCGCCACGCGAGGTTGTCGACGTGCTCGAGGACGGGGCGATGGTCGTGGGCGCCTCCAGCATGGGCGCCTTGCGCGCCGCCGATTGCTGGCCCGCAGGGGCGAAGGGCATCGGGCTGATCTACCGGCTGTATCGCATGGGCGTTCTTGAGAGCGACGAGGACGTGGCCGTGACGGTCAGTGCCGACGGTTCGGACGCGGCGGTGTCGCTCCCCCTCGTCAACGTGCGGTACGCGGTCGCGCGGGCCGTGCGGCGTCGACTGCTCGATCGCGCGACCGCACGGCAGATCGTGAGCACCGCAGCGGCGATCTACTACCCCGAGCGCACCTGGCACGAGGTGCTGCGGAGGGTCGGAGGAGTGCGACCGGAGCTCATGGAATATTGTGCGCGACTCGATCTCAAGCGCGCGGATGCCGAGCGAGCGCTTTCCTGGGTTGGGGAGATGCTGCGCGACGCGGGTACGCTCGCCTCCCGTCATCGCCGGCGGCGCGACGGTCCATTCGCACGCTCGGAAGCGACCCGCGAGCGCGGCTATGACGCGACCGGCGGCGTCGATCCCGAGCGCCTGCCGAGGCTGCTCCTCGAATGGTTGATCGGCAGCGGGCGCCTCCTGCGACATCTGCCCCGCTCGTCGTTGCCACTCGAGGCGCTGGTTCGGGATCTCGATTCGTTCACGCGCTCGACCTGGCGGGATCTCGAGCAGGCGCACCAACTCGACGCCGAGCTGATGCGGCTGCAGGCCGTCGAGCGGGCGTCACGGGCGGCGGACGATGCCGGGCTGGCCCCGAGAGAGCGCGACCGGCGGCTGGCTCAGGACGAGATCGCGACGAACCATGGCTTCCCGAGTTGGAACCGTCTCCGGGTTTCGCCGCGCGGTCGGCAGTTCGCCGCACAGATCGCGTCAGCGCGGGAGCGTCTCGCTCGGGCGAAACGCATGCGTGAGGCGTGGTTCAGTCCCTCGTCCATCCTCTGGAAGGATGGTGACGGACATCGGCCGGTGAAGGACGCGCTGGATAAGATGCTCGCGTTCCTCGGCCGCCACGTGCCGGAAACGCTTCGATAGTGTTAGAGTTCATGGACGATGCCTCGGCCAGTGATCCTGGTCGTTGACGACGATCCGGGTGTCAGGGAATCGTTCCGGCTGATCCTCGAAGACCACTACGACGTGCTCGACGTCCCCGACGGTCCGCAGGCCCTCGAGACCGTGCGCGCCTCCCAGGTCGACCTCGTGCTGCTGGACATCCGTTTGCCCGAGATGGACGGCATCGAGGTCCTCGAACGGATCAAGACGATCGACGACGGCGTCGAGGTGATCCTGGTCACGGCGGTGAAGACGGTGCGCACCGCGGTGGCCGCGATGAAGCTCGGGGCGTTCGACTATCTGACGAAGCCCTTCGAGGAGGACGAGCTCCTCCAGCTCGTCCGTCGCGCGCTCGAGAAGCGCGCGCTGGAGCGCGAGGTGGCCTTCCTGCGCGCCGAGCTGGCGCGCACCATGGCGTCCGAGGAGATCGTGGGCCAGCACCCGGCGATGCAGAAGCTTCGTCGGATGATCGCGCAGGTCGCGCCGACGACCGCGACGGTGTTGGTCTCGGGGCAGAGCGGCACCGGTAAGGAGCTCATCGCACGCGCGATCCACGCCCAGGGGCCGCGCCGCGACAAGCCCTTCGTCGCCGTCAACCCCGCGGCCATCGTCGAGTCGCTCATCGAGTCGGAGCTGTTCGGCCACGAGCGGGGCGCGTTCACGGGCGCCCACGCGCGCAAGCTCGGGAAGTTTGAGCTCGCGCAGGGGGGCACGCTCTTCCTCGACGAGATCGGCACCCTCAAGGCCGAGCTCCAGGCGAAGCTGCTGCGCGTGCTCCAAGAGCGCGAGATCGAGCGTGTCGGCGGCACGCGGTCCATCAAGATCGACGTCCGCGTCGTCGCGGCGACGAACGTGGACCTCAAGGAAGCGATGCGGGCCGGGAGCTTCCGCGAAGACCTCTACTACCGGCTGAACGTCGTGCCAATCGAGGTGCCCCCGCTGTCGGAGCGGTTCACGGACGTCCCGCTGCTCGTGGACCACTTCGTCCGGCGCTACACCCGCGAGTTCAACAAGCGGGTCGACGGGTTGTCCCACGAGGCGCTGACCGCGCTGAAGGAATACCGGTGGCCCGGCAACGTCCGTGAGCTCCAGAACGTGATCGAGCGCTGCGTGGTCTTGGCGGAAGACCCACTCGTGGAGCTCAACGACCTGCCCCTCGACGTCCTCCTGCCCGAGCACCGTCTCAAGGTCCGCCGGGCCGAGCGACTGCCCCTGAAGCAGGCCTCGGAGCAGTTCGAGCGTCAGGTCGTGCTGCGCATCATGGAGCGCGTCAAGGGCAACCAGAGTGAGGCCGCGAGGATCCTCGGAGTCCATCGGAACTCGCTCAAGCGGATGCTCGCGCGATGGAAGTCCTCGTAGGGGATTCGAAAACGTGGCTCCGTTGCACCACATTGGTGCAAGTGCACCGCTATGGTGCAGCCGGGTGCAGAGACGACGTGCGCCAGCGTTACTCGGAACTGCTCATCGTTCTGGAGGTTTCCCTCCTCACGCTCACCTGGCGAGCGATTTGCTCGTGTGCCGTGGGCTTCGGCGAAACCCTCATGGGGAGGGTTTCCGCAACTCGAGCAATTCGAGGAGGGAGTCATGACGAAGGTCTTGGCGGTTCTCGCGGCGATCGTATCGTTCCTGCTGGTGGCTCCGGTGATCGAGTCCGGGACGTCGGGTTCGACTCAGTTCTTCCAGGCGATTGGTACCGCCGACGGCGGGGCGTCCTAGGAGCGAGCGCTGTCTCGTCCTTTCCCCTGAGGCGTTCGAAGTTGCAGACCAGCCGCCTGCGACACGGCTGCCTGCGACGCGGCAGGGGGAAGAGGGGAGTTCTTCCCCTCTTCCTCCTCGCCGTCCTCCTGCTCGCGCACTCGGCCGTCGAGCCTGCGCTGGTCGCCGCGCAGGAGCAAAAAAAACAAGTCATCGCCACGGGCGGGATCTATCGCCGCCCGCTCGGCCACGACCCGGAAACCCTCGACCCGGCGCGGATCACCGACATCTACAGCCGCTCGGTGTCCCAGCAGATCTTCGACGGGCTCGTCCAGTTCGACCAGACGCTGACCGTGGCACCGGCGCTTGCCGAGTTCTGGAGGGCGTCGCGTGACGGGCTCACGTGGACGTTCACGCTCAGGAAGGGCGTGCGCTTCCACAACGGCCGCGAAATGACCGCCGAGGACGTCGTGTACTCGCTGGCGCGGCTCCTCGATCCCAAGACCCGGTCTGGCGCGGCCGATCTTTTCAGCAACGTGAGGGGCGGACGCGAATTCCGCGAGGGCCGCGCCAAGAGCGTCGCCGGGCTCGTCGCTCAGGACCGCTATACCGTACAGGTCACGCTCGAGGAGGCGGCGGCCCCGTTCGTCGCGGTGCTGGCGGTCGGCCACGCCAAGATCGTGCCAAAGGACGTCGTCGAGCAGCTCGGCGACGCGTTTGGCTCCCAGCCGGTCGGCACGGGGCCGTTCAAGTTCGAGCGCTGGGAACGGGGCAAGGAGATCGTGCTCGCCGCGAACGCTGATTACTTCGGGGGTTCTCCGCATCTCTCGCGTGTCGTCTACCGTATCTTCGCCGGCGAGCGCTGGGAGGCAGTCTACGAGGAGTTCCAGCGGGGGAATCTCGAGGACGCCCCGGTCCCGTCCAGAGATTATCGGCGGGTCGTCTCGAGCGGTGGCCACATCTACGTCAAGCGGCCGATGATCGGCGTGAGGTTCTACGGGATCAATACGCGCCTGAAGCCGCTCGACGATCGACGGGTCCGCCAGGCGCTGGTCTATGCGATCAATCGTGAGGCCATCGTCGAGGAGGTCTTCCTCGGACGTTACGTCCCGGCGCGCGGCGTCCTGCCGCCCGGCACCCAGGGCTTCAACCCGGGGCTCACCGGCTATCCCTATGATCCCCGGCGGGCGCGCGAGCTGCTCGCTGAGGCGGGCTATCCCGAGGGACGCGGCCTTCCTCCGATCGCGATCTGGTCGGGCGCGAAGCGCGAGGACCTGGTCCGCGAGCAGGAGCAGATCAAGAGGGCGCTGGCGGCCGTCGGGGTCCAGGCCGAGGTCCACTACCTTACCGACTGGCCGGCGTTCGCGAGGATGCTCGACGAGGGCAAGCTCCCCGTTTTCGCGTACGCCTGGTACGCGGACGTTCCCGACCCCGACAACTTCCTGTTCAAGCTCTTCTACTCGAAGAGCGCGCGCAACTTCTTCCGGTACTCGAATCCGGTGGTCGACGACGTGCTCGTGGCCGCGCGGAACGCGCCGGACATCCAGCGGCGGGTCGAGCTGTACCGGCGTGTCGAGCAGCTCGTGCTGGACGACGCGCCGCTCATCCCGATGATGCACCACACCTACGAACGGCTCTTCCAGCCGTACGTGCGGAGCGTCGAGGTGAACGGCCTCGGCGACCCGTACATCCCGTTGCGGAAAGTCTGGCTCGAGCCACGGCGATGAAGCTCCGCTCACTCCGCACCAAGCTCCTCTTGGGCACGCTGCTCGTGATCGCGTTCGTCATGACGGCCGTCATGGTCGTGGTCGATCACCGGCAGCGCGCCGCGATCATCGCGGAGGTGCAGCGGCGCGGCGAGGTCATCGCGCGTAACCTCGCGGCGATCTCCTACGGGCCACTGCTTCTCTACAACTACACCGCGCTCGAGCAGAACGTCGCCCGGGTCGCGGGCGAGGCCGACGTGGTCTATGCCCTCGTGCTGGACGCCGACGGCAGGGTGGCCGCCCACAGCCGGGACCCCGAGCGCGTCGGCGCCGTGCTGGAAGGGCTCGTCCACCGGCGGGCGGCCCTGGCGAGCGAGCTCCTGGTCCAGGAGACCGTGACGTCGCGGGGCGAGGCGATCTACGACTTCGCCGTTCCGGTGCAGGTGGAAGGGCGGAAGTGGGGCACGATCCGCGTCGGGCTCTCCAAGCAGCGGATGGAGGCGGAGATCGGCAGGACCCGGCTCGAGCTCGGCGCGCTCACGCTCGTCGTGCTCTTGCTGGGCGGCCTCGCGGCGGCGCTCGTGGCCCGACGCATCGCGCGCCCGGTACAGCGGCTCGCCGAGGGCGCGGCGGCCATCTCGCGAGGCGAGTTGGCGCAGCGCATCGAGCCGACGACCGCCGACGAGATCGGGGGGCTCGCCGCGGCGTTCAACCACATGGCCGTGCAGCTCGTTCAGCAGCGCGGGGCGCTCGAGGACGCGAATGCCGAGCTCCAGCGGCACGTTGTCGAGCTGGTCGATCTCAAGTCGTACACCGACAACATCCTGGCGTCACTCACGAACGGCATCGTGTCGGTGGACCTGGACGGGCGGGTGGTGACCCTCAACCCGGTCGCCGAGCTGCTCACGGGCTTCTTCAAGGGCGAGGTGGCGGGGCGTTACTGCAGCGAGGCCTTCGCGCACACCCCGGAGCTGAGCGACATCCTCATGGAGACGCTCGTCAGCCGCACAGCGATCCCGAACGTGCCGCTGACGCTCCGTCGTCGGAACGGGTCCACCGTCCCGATCGAACTGAGCACGGCGCCGCTCAAGGGCGGCGAGGGCAAGGACCTGGGCGTCATCGGAGTCTTCCGCGACCTCACGCTCGTGCGGCAGCTCGAGCACGACCTCCGGCGCTCAGACCAGCTCGCGGCGCTCGGCACGCTCGCCGCGGGGTTGGCCCACGAGATCAAGAACCCGCTGACCTCGCTCCTCACGTTCACCCGCCATCTCGAGCGGCGGTTCGACGACCCGCACTTCCGTGAGAAGTTCCACAGCGTGGTGCCCCGCGAGCTCGAGCGGATCAACGGGATCGTGGAGCGGCTCCTCGAGCTGGCGCGTCCCGCGCGGATGAGCCTGACGCTCGTGCGGCTGCCCGCCCTGCTCGACCGCGTGGTCGAGCTGTACGCCAATCAGATCGAGGCGCGGCAGGTCGTCGTGGTCCGCGAGTACGCGCGGGACGTGCCGCCCGTCCAGGCGGACGCGGAGGCGCTCTATCGGGTCGCCGTCAATCTCGTCGCGAACGCGCTCGACGCGATGGAGGGCGGAGGCCGGCTCACGCTCCGTGTCTGGTGGAGCGAGAGCCGTGATCCGCTTCTGCCGTCCCGCCGGCGGCCGCCCGACCGCCGCGTGAAGCTCGAGGTCGAGGACACCGGACCGGGTATTCCCCCCTCCGCGGGCGACCGGATCTTCACTCCCTTCTACACGACGAAGGAGGGCGGCACAGGGATCGGCCTCGCGCTGGCGCACAAGATCGTCGAGGAGCACGGAGGGACGATCGTCTTCCGGAGCGGGCGCGCGGGCGGCACCGTCTTCACGGTCGTCCTCCCGCTGGTCGCCGAGGTGCCGGTGGACCCCGGCCCCGTGGGCGAGGCCGGGCGGTGATCGCCCCCGAGAGCCCGTCAGTCGAGGACCAGCGCGACAGACGGTGCGTGCGGTGTTGAACGGCGCCGCGTGAGGCCGGTTACGCGTTCAGCCGTCGGCGGAGAAAGCCGAGCAGCCCCTGCGGGAGGAAGACGACCATCAGCGTGAAGATGACGCCGACCGGAATCAGGTAGTACTCGGGGAAGAAGCGCGAAAACGCCTCACGGAGCACGAGGAAGAAGGCCGCGCCCGCCACCGGCCCCACGAGCGTTCCCATCCCGCCCATCACGTTGAAGATCACCGCTTCGCCGGAGACGAGGAACAGGACGAAGTCCGGCGCCGCGAACTTGTTCTGGATCGCGTAGAGAACGCCGGCGAGACCCGCGAAGAGCCCCGACAGCATGACCGCGACGATCTTGTAGCGCTCGACGTGGTAACCGATGGCGCGCGTGCGGGCCTCGTTCTCGCGGATGGACTGCAGCACCATCCCGAAGGGCGACTGCGTGATGCGGCGAAGGCCGAGATAGGAGAGCGTCACCACCGCCAGCACGAACCAGTGAAGGGTCACCGGCGTGAAGCGTCCCGACCAGAGGCCAGGCAGGGAGAACGGCGGCTGGCTGAAGGTGAGGCCGTTCTCGCCGCCGGTCACGTCGGTCCACGTGAAGATGATCACGTAGAAGATCTGCGAGAACACGAGGGTCGTGATCGCGAAGTAGATGTCGCGGAGGCGTGTCGCGAAGTACGCGACGAAGGCCGCGACCACGGCCGCGCTGACGAGGCCGGACGCGAGCGCCAGCCAGAGGTTGGGCGGACCGAGGGCGAGCAGGGCCGCCGCCGTCCCGTACATGCCGAGCCCGAAGAACACGGAATGCCCGAAGGACACCATCCCCGTATAGCCGATGAGGAGGTCGGAAGACATCGCGAGCAGGCCCCAGATCAGGATCTCGGTCACGAAGCGCCGCCAGAACTCCGGCAGCACGAGCGGCGCGACCGTCAGGAGGCCGAGGACGACGACGAACCCGACCCAGTACCCCGCGGGGCCGGCCAATCCCCGTCGCGTCATTGGAGCGGGGGCCGCGAGGCCGGTGCACGCCGAGGGTGGCGTGCCGTGGGCACGGCGTGGCTCGGTCTAGCCACTGCCCGTTTCGCCGTCATTTGGGGGTCGGCACGAAAAGGCCGGTCGGCCGGAAGAGCAGCGTGAGGATAAGCACGACGAACGACACGATGACAGCCTGGGCCGGGCTCACCCAGAGTGAGGCGAACGCCTCGAGCAGGCTCAGGAAGATGGACGCGAGGATAGAGCCCCCCAGGTTCCCCATTCCGCCGACCACGACCACCACGAAGGCCCTGAGGGTGAAGTCGAAGCCCATGGCGTGGTTGACGCCGACGAGGGGGCCGAAGAGGACGCCACTCGCCGCGGCCATGGCCGCCCCGATGGCGAACACCCCCGTGTGCACCCACGGCACCGGGATGCCCATGGCAGAGGCCATGAGCCGGTCCTGGGTGGTGGCCCGGATCCAGATCCCGTACGTTCCGTACTTCATGAAGAGCCAGAGCCCGCCGATGATCAACGCGGACAGCAGGGCGATCAGCAACCGGTACCACGGGTACTCGATATGGAAGAGCTGGAAGTGCCCGGTGATGGGCTCCGTGATCTTGCGCGGCACCGGCCCGTATTGCCAGAGGGCGTAGTTCTGGAGGACGAGCGAGATCCCGAAGGTGGCCAGGATCGTGGTAAGGGGATCGCGGCCGAGCAGCGGGCGGAGCGTGGTGATCTGGAGCGCGGCGCCCAGCGCCGCCAGCGTCAGGCAGGCGCCGAGAAGGGCGACCCAGAAGCTGCCGGTGGTGACGAAGATCGTCGTGCCCACATAGGCGCCCAGCATGAACAGCTCGCCGTGGGCGAAGTTGACGACGTCCATGATCCCGAAGATGAGCGTGAGTCCCGAGGCGACGAGGGCGAGGATCATTCCGGTCACGATACCGTTGATGGCCTGGACGAGGAGCTGATCGAAGGGAATCACGCCGAGACCCCGAGGTACTGCTGAATGATCGTCTCGTTCGCCTGCAACTCCCTGGCGGAGCCGCGATACCGGACCTGCCCCTTCTCCATGATGTACACGCGCGCGCACACCTCCAGGGTGAGCGGCACGTTCTGCTCGACGAGGAGGATCGCCACGCCGTCGCGTCGGAGCACATCGATGATCTCCCGGATCTGGGCGACCATGCGCGGCATCAGGCCCTCCGTCGGCTCGTCGAGCAGGATGATCTTGGGCGTGAGCGTCATCGCGCGCGCGATCGCGAGCATCTGCTGCTCGCCGCCCGAGAGCGTGCCGCCCGCCTGGTGGCGCCGCTCACGCAGGACGGGGAAGCTCGCGTAGACTTTCTCCAGGAGCTCCTGCTTCCGCGGCTCGGTCATCCCCTGGCGGTCCAGCCCGGTTCGGAGGTTCTCCATCACGGTGAGCAGCCGGAAGATCCGCCGGTCCTCGGGGACCCAGGCGATGCCGCGACGGGCGACGTGGTGGGGCGCGAGCCCCGTGAGGTCACGGCCCTCGAAGCGGACGTGGCCCGCCGCGGGACGGACCAACCCCATGACCGTCTTGAGGGTGGTGCTCTTGCCGACGCCGTTGCGTCCGAGCAGGCCGACGACCTCGCCGGCGCTCACCTCGAGCGACACGCCGTGCAGGACGTGTGACTTGCCGTAGTAGGTGTGGACGTCCTGGAGGTCCAGCATCACGTCTTGAGGTACACCTCCTGGACGCGCGGATCGGCCTGGATCTGGGCGGGGGTGCCCTCGGCGATCACCTCGCCGTAGTGGAGGACCGTGATCGTCCGCGCGAGCCCCATGACCACTTCCATGTCGTGCTCGACGATCAGGATGGTGAGGTCGGCAGCGATGCGTCGGATCAGCGCGACGATGGCATGCGTCTCGGTCACGCTCATGCCCGCCGTCGGCTCGTCCAGGCAGAGGAGCCTGGGCTCCGTCGCGAGCGCGATGCCGATCTCGAGGTTCCGCTGCTCGCCGTGGGAGAGGTTGGCCGCGAGGTCGTCCTCCTTCTCGGCGAGGCCCACGGCGGCGAGGACGTCGCGCGCCCGATCGATGATATCGGTGTACGACCGGTGATGGCGGAGCAGGCTCCACGCATGGTGACGCGACTGGGTGGCGATCCGGACGTTCTCGCGCACCGTGGCGCCGGGCAGGATGTTGGTGATCTGGTACGAGCGGGCGATGGCCTTCCGCGAGATACGGTGCGGGGGAAGCCCCGTGATGTCCTCGCCGGCGAACAGGATGCGGCCACTCGTCGGGCGGAGCACGCCCGTGATGCAGTTGAAGAGCGTGGACTTGCCAGCGCCGTTGGGGCCGATGATGGCGCGGATCTCGCCGGACTGGATCGCGACGTCGACGTTGTTGAGGGCGTTGAGCCCTCCGAACCGCATGGAGAGGCGCTCCGTGCGGAGCATCACGGGCGGGGCGGCGCCCCCGCCGGTGCGGGCCGGGGACGCCGCCTCCGCCGAACGAAGCCGGGTCACGCCTTCTGGAACGAGCAGGCGGGCGGGACGAACGTCTTCTCTTTCGGGACGACCTCCAGGAGCCTGTGCTTGTTGTTCTTGATGTCGAAGATAAACTCCCGGATGAACGCCTGGTGGTCCTCCTTGCGCAGGGTCTTGGCGCCCTGCGGAAAATCGTCGCCCTCCTTCACCTCCATGCCCTCGAGCGCCTCGATGAGCTTCAGGGTGTCCTCACGCCCCCGGAAGCCCGACCGTTGTATCCCGAGCTTGAGGAAGTTCATCGCCTCGAAGTTCGACTGCACGTAACGGTCAGGGTCCGGCCCCGAGGGGTCGATCTGCTTGAGCCGCGCGCGGGCGTCCTCGTAGAACCTCTTGTGATAGGGCGTGTCCAGCGGCGGGTCGAGGACAGGAATGTACCGGTTGATGCCGGTGAAACCTTCGACCTTTTGGCCGAGGGTGGGCAGGTGGGTCGACTCGGCGACGGCGCCGTCGCCCGCGAACCTGTACTTCTTGGTGAGGCCGAGGTCGTAGGCCTGCGTGGCCAGGACGACGGCGTTGGCGCCGAAGAAGATCCCGAAGAACCCGTCGAAGTTGCCGCTGATCTTCGAGAGAAACGAGGTCATGTCGGCCGTGCCCAGCGGAATCCCCGTCGTGCCGACGACTTCGCCGCCGAGCTTCTTGATCTCGGCGGCGTAGGCGTCGCGGGTCGACTGACCCCAGGCGTAGTCGAGGTAGGCGATGTGCCACTTCTTCCCCAGCTTGCTGATGAGGTAAGGCGCGAAGGCGACCGCCTGGGCGGGCGCGTAGTCGAACGGCCGGAACACGTACCGGCTGCACTTCGTCGTCGTGATGGTGGTGTCGAGACAGACGCCGACCATGAACACGGTCCGGTGCTCGTCGAAGACCGGCATACAGGCCAGGCAGACGTTGGAGAGGTACCCGCCCTCGGCCACGTCGACCTGGTCCTCCACGAGGAGCTTCTCGACCTTGCGGCGGCCGACGTCCGGCTTGGACTCGTAGTCGGCCACGACCGCCTCGAGCGGCCGGCCGTTGACGCCGCCCGTCTTGTTGACCCGGTCGATGGCCATCAGCGAGCCCACCAGGGCCGTCTTCCCGCCGGCCGCGGCCACGCCGGTGAGCGGCTGCATGATTCCGACCTTGTAGGGCTTCGTCTGACCGAACGCCTCGCGCCACGGGGCCGGAACCAGCACCGTTGCGCCGAGCGCGCCTGCGGTCGCGGCCGAGAATCCGAGGAAGCGCCGCCGCGTGGTCTTGCCGCTCCACCAGATGTCCTTCGCCCAGGGTTCCTCCTGCCAACGTTCGGCCATCGCCAGCCTCCTTCGGAAGCCCACGGCGTGGGCGGAGAGTTTCGGGAAAGGGTTGCCTCTTACTACACTAACCGGTCGGACCGTGCAAGAGGCCCTGGGCTCAGAGCGTGCCCGGGTAGGTCCCGCCGTCGATCAGGAAGTTCTGGCCCGTGATGAAGCCCGTGTGCGCGCTGCAGACGAACGCACAGAGCCCGCCGAACTCCGCCGGGCTGCCGAAGCGGCCCGCGGGGGTGGCCCGGTGGCGGTCACGCACGACCTCCTCGGCGGTCCGGCCGCTCGTCTTCGCCTGGATGGCGATCGTCGAGCGTAACCGGTCGGTGTCGAAGGGGCCGGGGAGGAGGTTATTGATCGTGACGTTGTCGGCGACGGTCTTGCGCGCGAGCCCCGCGACGAAGCCCGTGAGCCCGGTGCGCGCCCCGTTCGAGAGGCCCAGGATGTCGATGGGATGCTTCACGGCGCTCGACGTGATGTTGACGATACGGCCGAAGCGACGGGCGATCATGCCGTCCACGGTCGCCTTGATCAGGAGGATCGGCGTGATCATGTTCGCGTCGAGCGCCCGGACCCACGTGTCGCGGTCCCACTCCCGGAAGTCGCCGGGCGGGGGGCCGCCCGCGTTGTTGACGAGGATATCGGGCGCGGGGCACGCGGCGAGCAGCGCCGCGCGCCCGGCCTCCGTCGTGACATCGCCGGCGACGGCGGTCACGCGGACGCCCGAGGCCTCACGGATCTCGTTCGCGGCCGCCTCGAGCACGTCCTTCGTGCGCGCCATCATCGTGATGTTGACACCCTCGAGGGCGAGCGCCAGGGCACACGCCTTTCCCAGCCCACGGCTCGAGGCGCAGACGATCGCGTTGCGGCCCCGGATTCCGAGATCCATCGCGTCTCCTCTATGGGTTCCGGTCGTGTGGGCTCAGGCGCGCCGCGCCGCGGCGAGGCCCGAGGCCGCGAGCGCTTTCCCGATGGCCTCGCGCTCTGTGGCGCTCACGGGGGTGAGCGGCGGGCGCACGTGCGCGGCGGGGATGCGGCCCAGCAGAACGAGCGCCTCTTTCATGCGGTTGTGCATGTCCACGAACGGTGGCGCGTAGAAGACGTGAACCAGAGGGTCGAGACGGTCGTGGATCCGCCGCGCGCCGTCCATGTCCCCCTTCTGACACGCCTCGAAGAGCTCGACCTGGAGGTCGGCGACGACGCTGCCCATCCCCGAGATCGCCCCGTCGGCGCCGAGCAGGAAGGTCGCCATGAGCGACAGCGTGAAGGCGGAGAGCATCGCGACGGGGCGCCCGGTCGCTCGCAACGCGCGGAGGTTCGCCTCGAAGGCGACGATGTCGTTCGACCAATCCTTGACCGCCGAGACCTGAGGGATCGCGGCGAGACTCGCGAGGGTCTCGGGGCTGTAGCCGATGCCGGAGGCCGGCGGGTACTCGAAGACGACGATCGGCAGGTCGGCCTGCGCGGCGATCTCGGAGAAGTGGCGGAGCGCCATCTCGGGCTTCTCCCGGGCGCCCCACATGAAGAGGGTCGGCGGGAAGACGAGGACGCCCGCCGCGCCCTCGGCCCGGGCGTCCTTCGCCAGCTCGACCGCCTCGTGCGTGCCGTCGGCGTAAACGCCCGCGACGACGGGGCACCGCGGGCCGACCTCGTCGAGCGCGATCCCGAGGGCACGCCGGCGCTCCTCGCGGGAGAGCGAGGAGACCTCGGCGGCGTGGCCGTTGGCGACGATCCCGGTGACCCCCCGGGTGTCGGCCAGCCAGCGAAGGTGCGTGCGGTAGGCGGGCTCGTCGATCGCCAGATCGGCCGTGAACGGCAGAAGGTTCGCGGGCATGATGCCTGAGAAGCGAGGGGGCTCGCGCATGGCCAGATGATATCAGAGCCGCGGGAGGACATTCCTCGGAGCGCTCGGCTGGCGCTCCCGTGGGTGGCCTGCTAAAGGAGCGGGAGGACATTCCTCGGAGCGCTCGGCTGGCGCTCTCGTGGGTGGCCTGCTAAAGGAGCGGGAGGACATTCCTCGGAGCGCTCGGCCGGCGCTCCCGTGGGTGGCCTGCTAAAGGAGCGGGAGGACATTCCTCGGAGCGCTCGGCCGGCGCTCCCGTGGGTGGCCTGCTAAAGGAGCGGGAGGACCTCGTGCGCGACGCGCTCGACCTGCTCGGGCTCGTAGCGGTACGGGATCAGGACGATCCGGTCCACCCCCGACGCGACGTGCGCGCGGAGCTGGGCGGCGCACTCCGCGGCGCTCCCGCGGATCGCGTGCTCGAGCGTCGACTCGCTCCACGCGGCGACGTCCCACTCCGTCTCGAGCCACCGCCGCATCGGTGTCTCGGTCTCCTCGCGGGAGCCGCCGACGTAGATCGCGAGCTGGTTGGTCCCCGTGAGGGTCGCGGGGTCGCGGCCCGCGTCGCGGGCGAAGCCCACGATCTTCTCCCACGACCTCCGGTAGCTCTCCGGCGTGTAGAAGTAGGTGAGCCAGCCGTCGCCCATCCGGGCGACCCGGCGGAGGACCGCGTCCACGTAGCCGCCGATCAGGATGGGCGGGCGCGGCCGCTGGATGGTGGGGGGCCGCATGGCCGCTTCGCGCAGGTTGAACTCGTCCACACGGAGGGTCACGCGCTCCTCGGTCCACAGGCGGGTCAGGATCGCGAGGTTCCGCTCGAAGAGGCGCCCGCGCTGCTTGAAGTCCACGCCCACGGCGTCGAACTCGCGAGCGTACCAGCCGGCGGCGACGCCCAGGATGAGCCGGCCATGGGAGATCGCATCGAGCGTGGCGAGGGCCTTGGCCGCGACGGTCGGGTTCCGGAGCGGAAGGACGAGCACCCCCGTCCCGAGCTTGATGCGGTGTGTGCGCGCGGCGATCGCCGTGAGGATGCCGATCGCGTCGAGGATCGGAAACGCCGGCTCGACGCCGAGGATCACGTGGTCCCAGGCCCAGACCGACTCGAAGCCGAGCGCCTCGGCACGTTCGGCGTAGGTGTAGAGGGCGTCCACGTCGGGGGTATCGCGCGGGCCGACGAAGTTCCGGAGCGCGAGCCCCCAGTGCATCGCGGGCTCAGCCGAGGAACCGCCGCTCGGGGTCGAGCGCGCGGAGCGCTTCGAGCTCCTCCTCGGACGGCGGGGCGGTGACGGCCACGTGCGCTGCCTCGACGAGCTCGAAGCCCGTGTGCGCACGGACCGTCGCCACCGAGACGCCGGGGTGGACGGCCTCGATCCGCATGCGCCGCGAGTCCGGATCGAAGCCGAGAATCCCGAGCGTCGTGACGACGCGGGAGACACCGCCGAAGAGGAGCCCGGCGGCACGCCGCGAGCCGTCGCCGCGGAGCCACGCCGGGCTCGTCACGAAGTCGACGCGTTCGACGAAGCGGCGCCGCTCGTGCGGCGTGACGATGATGACCTCGCGGCACAATGACGCGATGTCGTTGGCGCCGCCTGTTCCCGGCAGCCGTACCTTCGGGTTCCAATAGTCCGTGCCCAGCACGCTGGTGTTGATGTTCCCATAGCGGTCGATCTGCGCGCCGCCCATGAAGCCGACGTCGACGAAGCCGCGCTGGGCGAAGAGGAAGGCGTCGGTGATCCCGGGGAGCATCGTCGCCCGGCGGCCCGCGCGCATCTCGTTGGTCGAGATCGGTAGCCGACCCGGCGCGATCTCGGGGCCGATGATGCCGCCTTCGATGACCAGGGTGAGCCGCGGGGCATGGCGCGCTCGGGCGAGGGCGGCGGCGAGGAGCGGCACGCCGACGCCGGCGAAGACCGTCGTGTCGTCGCGGAGCTCGCGCGCGGCGACGACGGCGAGCAGCTCGGCCGCGGTCATGCGCCCACGAGCTCGCGCGCCCGGCGTTGCTGGAGCGCGAGGCGCTCGCCGCCGAAGAGGTCGAGATAGTCACCCCACGTGGGGGGCGCGTAGACGTAACGCTCGAGGTAGTCGGCCACGGCGGTCGGCCCGCGCGCGTCGATCGCCCGCGTGTACTCCGCGAAGTGGTCGAAGTCCGCCTCGTAGAGGCCGTAGCACTCGTGGGGGAATGCGCCGAACGGCGCCAGCACGAGGGCGTCGACGGCGAAGCCGGGGAGCACGGTGCGCTCGGGATGGCGGCGAGTCTCCTCCTCGGAGACGATCTCCTCGGTCGTGACGAGCACCGTCGTCGCTGCCTGCGCGATGTCGGCGTCCATGTGGGGATAGCCGTCGATCTGGCAGTTACCGAAGCGGTCCGCGCGGTGCACGTGCAGCAGCGCCACGTCGGGGAACAGCGCGGGGACGGCGGCGAGCGTCGCCCCGGTGTACGGATCTTGCAGCGTCTTCGTTCCACCGACCGCGATCAGGTCGGAGCCGAGCATCGTCAGCGTCGGCAGGAACGGGACGCCCATCGCCGCCGCGCGGAAGCGCAGGCCAAGGGCGAGGTGGCTCCACTCCTCGAGCGCCACCCGACCGGACTCGACGAAGTGACGGAGGATCTTCGAGACGCCCCACGGCAGCCCGATCGACATCCATGCGGTCACGATCCGCTCGACCGCGCCGGCCACCATGAGGAACTCGCCCTCGGTGCACGTGAGGTTGCGCGCGAGGGTGAGCCCGCGGCGGCGCTGCCGGAGGAGCTCGCGCACGAGCGCCATCGGGGTGCGCGAGAAGAGGCACCCGCCGACAGCCACCCGGTCACCGTCCTTGATCCGGGCGACGGCGTCGTCGAGCGACGTGAGCTTTTCGCCCGCCGACTTCGGCTTGTCCTCGAGCCGCCGCCGCGCGGCGACGAAGTCGTACTCGCTGGGGATCAGGGGAGGAGCTCCCAGCCTGCCTGGTACCGGTCGAGCGCCTCGCGGGTCCGCGGGTCCATCGGGTGGTCACGCGCGGGGACGTCGACGCGCTTGGCCTCGCCGCACAGCACCGTGGTGAAGTATCGCTGCCCGGTGTCGTTCGCCATCGTCACGATCGGCGCGAGCTCCGGGTGGCGGCGCGCGAGGGTCAGCGCCGCCGCGACGTTGCATCCGGTCGAGATGCCGCAGAAGATCCCCTCCGCGGCGGCGAGCCGCCGCGCCATCGAGACGCTCTCGTCGGTGGTCGTCGTGATCACGCCGGAGAGGAGTGAGACGTCGAGGTTCTCGGGCACGAACCCGTCGCCGATGCCCTCGATCCCGTGGGGCCCCCACTCGCGCCGCGCCAGGAGCGCGCACTCGTCGGGCTCCACCGCGTAGAGCCGCACCCGCGCGTCGCGCTCGCGGAGGAAGCGGCCGACGCCGGTCAGCGTTCCGCCGCTGCCCTGCGCGGCGACGAACGCCCCCACGCGCCCGCCGCACTGCTCCCAGATCTCGGGGCCGGTCGTGCGGTAGTGCGCCTCCACGTTGTCGGCGTTGTCGAACTGGCCGGGCACCCAGTAGCCCGCGGGGTCGCCCGCGCGGATCGCGTC
The DNA here is from genome assembly GCA_003221695.1 of Candidatus Rokuibacteriota bacterium. Lineage (GTDB taxonomy): Bacteria > Methylomirabilota > Methylomirabilia > Rokubacteriales > CSP1-6 > 20CM-2-70-11. The sequence continues at coordinate 5,852 of QHSX01000060.1, read as the reverse complement.
GAGGCGGGCGAGGGCGAGGTCCACGTCGCTCTCCCCGCCGGGTGTGAACACGAGGTCGGCGCCGTAGGCGCGCATGATCTTCTTCCGTTCGTCGCTCATCCCCTCGGGCATCACGATCGTGCACGCGTAGCCCTTGACCGCCGCGACGAAGGCGCACGCGATTCCGGCGTTGCCGGTCGAGCACTCGAGGACCCGCATGCCGCGGACGAGCTCACCGCGCGCCTCCGCGCGCTCGAACATGTAGAGGTAGATCCGGTCCTTGAGGCTCCCCGTGGGGCCGTACCACTCGAGCTTCAGGAAGACCTCTGGACGGACCTCGGCGGTCGCGCGGTTCAATCGGATGAGCGGCGTGCGCCCGACCGCCTCCGCGATCGACGCCAGCGCAGTGCGGGATGCGTCCCAGCGGATCGGCATGGCGCCGGATTGTACGCGCGTCGGTCCCGGCGGTCCAGACGATAGCGTCGCCGCGTGTGCCGCGACCAGTAGGGCTTCGCCGGCTGCGACGCGGACCGGAGGCGTCGCTCGAGGTCTTCGATCCTGGCGTTCACGTGGTACTCCTGCTCGAGGCGCTCCAGGCGGCGCCGAGTCTCCTCCCGGGGCGGCGACCGTGCCCTGATCCGGCTCTTGTTGTATGGTCTTGGAGTCCCACGACGTGAAGCGGGGAGGGAGCCATGCGACTCTTCCTGGCCTCGGATGGGAGCGACTTCATCACGGGCCAGACGATCCTCGAGGACGGGGGCGGCAGCGTCCATGAAGCCCAGCCAACGAAGGTGAGGTAACGTCGAAGCCCATGGCGCCCAACATGACGGACTACATGGCGACCCGCCAAAGCTTCCAGCTCCAGGTGCCCGGGCGCTTCAACTGGGCGTTCGACACGTTCGATCGGTGGGCGCGAGACCCGGCCAAGCTGGCCCTCCTGTGGGTCGCGGCTGACGGCCAACCCCGGCGCTTCACGTACGCGGAGCTTGGCGAGCGGTCTCGCCGCTTCGCCAACGCCCTCGGCGCACTCGGCGTCACCGCCGGCGAGCGCGTCTTCGTCATGCTGCCGCGCGTCTACCAGTGGTGGGAGATCATCCTCGGGTGCATCCGGGCGCGCGTCGTCTCCGTGCCGGGCACCACGCTCCTGACGCCCAAGGACATCGAGTACCGGCTCAACCTCGCCGAAGCGTCGGTCGTCATCACGGACGAGGACAATCAGGAGAAGCTCGAGCGTGTCCTCCCCCAGTGCCCCACGGTGAAGCGCCGGATCGTCGTCGGGCGTGGCGGCGGGTGGCACGAGTACGAGGACCTGCTCCGGCAGGCGTCGGCGTCGATGACGCACCCGCAGAACGCGAGCGCCGATCCGATGATGATCTACTTCACGTCGGGCACGACCGGCTACCCGAAGATGGTGCTCCACACGCACGCCTCCTACCCGATCGGTCACGTCATCACCGGGAAGTTCTGGCTCGACAACACGCCCGACGATCTCCACTGGACGATCTCCGACACCGGCTGGGCCCAGGCCGCGTGGACGTGCTGCTTCGCGCCGTGGAACATGGGCGCCGCACTCTTCGTCTGGGACGCGCGCGGCAAGAAGTTCGAGCCGGGGGAGACGCTCTCCATGTTCGAGCGCTTTCCGATCACGACGTTCTTCGCCCCGCCGACGGCGTACCGCATGCTGGTCCAGGAGCCGCTGAAGAAGTACCGGTTCCCGATGCTCCGCCACTGCCTCGGTGCGGGCGAGGCCGTCAATCCCGAGGTCATCGAGGCGTGGCGGGACGGGACGGGCCACCACATCTACGAGGGCTACGGCCAGACCGAGACAGTCCTGCTGGCGGCGACGTTTCCCGCGACTCCCTGGAAGCCCGGCTCGATGGGACCGGCCGCTCCCGGCCACACGGTCGCCATCGTGGACGACGAGGGGCGAGAGGTGGACCGCGGGGCGGAGGGCGACATCGCGGTCCGCGTGGCACCCGAGCGCCCCGTGGGGATGTTCAAGGAGTACTGGAAAAACCCGGACGCGACCGCGAAGTGCCACCGGGGCGACTGGTACGTCACGGGCGATCGCGCCTCGATGGACGAGGAGGGCTACCTCTGGTTCGTGGGCCGGGCCGACGACGTCATCAACAGCGCGTCCTACCGTATCGGCCCGTTCGAGGTAGAGTCGGCGCTCGTCGAGCACCCGGCGGTGCAGGAGGCGGCCGTCATCGGCAAGCCCGATGCGCTCCGCGGCGAGATCGTCAAGGCGTTCGTCGTCCTGGCGCCCGGCCACACGCCGAGCGCCGCCCTCGTCATCGACCTGCAAGAGCACGTCAAGACCGTCACCGCCCCCTACAAATACCCGCGCGAGATCGAGTTCGTCGCCGATCTGCCGAAGACGATTTCCGGCAAGATCCGGCGCACAGAGCTCCGTCAGCTGGAGCGCGCGAAGATGAAGAGGGGTTAGCCGCATGACAGCGGGCATCTTCTCGGACGAGCACGCCATGCTCCGCAAGAGCATCCGTGTCTTCGTCGAAAAGGAGGTGGCGCCCCACGTCCGCGCGTGGGAGGACGCCGGCCAGATCCCCCGCACGTTCTGGCGGCGCCTCGGCGCGCTCGGCTTCCTCGGCCTCGAGTTCCCGACGGAGTACGGCGGCGGCGGCGGCGACTTCCTCTCGAGCGTCGTCCTGGGAGAGGAGATGGCGCGCTGCCGCTCGGGCGGGGTCGCCTTCAGCGTGCTCGTCCATACGGACATGTCCTCACCGTGGCTCACCCGCTTCGGCACGGACGCGCAGAAGCGCAAATACCTGCCGCGGATCATCAGCGGCGAGAGTGTCTGCGCGCTCGCGATCACCGAGCCCGGCACCGGCTCGGACATGGCGGCGCTCGCGACGCGCGCCGAGCGTCGCAGCGACGACTACGTGCTCACCGGGAGCAAGATGTTCATCACCAACGGCGTTTACGGTGATCTCTACTTCGTCGCGGCGCGCACAGGCCCCGGCAGCCCCGAGCGCCGTCACGACGGACTCTCGATGTTTCTCGTCGAGCGCGGACTCCCGGGCTTCACGGTGAGCCGCAAGCTCGACAAGATGGGCATGCGGGCCTCGGACACGGCGGAGCTCGCCTTCGTGGAGTGCCCGGTCCCCGCGGCGAACCTGCTCGGGACCGAAGGGCGAGGCTTCCAGCAGCTCGCCGAGGGCTTACAGCGCGAACGCCTCATGGCGGCCGTGCTCGCGCTCTCCGGGGCCGCGCAAGCCCTGGAGGACACGATCGCCTACCTGCGGGAGCGCACGGCGTTCGGCGAGCCGCTGGCGGCCCGGCAGGCGCTGCGCCACCGCGTGGCGGACCTGGCGACCGAGCTCGAGGCCGCGCGCCAGCTCGTCTACCGCGCCGCGACGCTCTACGCCGCGGGTGAAGAATGCGTCACCGAGGTCTCCATGGCCAAGCTTTTCGCCACGGAGGTCGCCAACCACGTGGCGTACGACGCGGTGCAGATGCACGGCGGCTACGGCTACATGCGCGAGTTCCCGGTCGAAGGCTTCTTTCGCGACGTCCGTCTCTGGACCATCGCCTCCGGCACCTCGGAAGTCATGCGCGAGATCATCACCAAGCGTTTACTCTAAGGAGCCTCGATGCCCGCCACCCTGCCGCTCATCCCGACGCATGTTATCGGAAGCCACGGCTTTCCCGGCTGGTTCTGGACGGCCCTCGACAAGATCAAGGGGGGCGAGTACGGCCAGACCGACGTGAGGGAGACCTTCGACGACGCGACCCAGCTGGCCATCCGGGACCAGGAGCGCGCCGGGGTCGACATCGTCTGCGACGGTGAGATGCGCCGATTCTTCTTCGTCCAGACGTTTTACGGGAAGATGGAGGGGCTCGAGCCGATCGAGCCCCTCCGCAAGACCGGACTCTACGCCTACGATTCCACGCCGCGCTACCGTCCTCGCCAGCGCATCACCGTGCCGAAGGGTCTCGGCGTCGTCGATGAGTTCCGGTACCTCAAGACCCAGACCGACAAGCCCGTGAAGGCCACGTGCCCCGGCCCGGTGACGCTCTCGATCCACGTGCAGCTGCGCCCCGGCGACCCCTACGACAATGACCGGCTGGCGCTCTGCTGGGACCTGGCTCCGGTGGTGAACGCGGAGCTCAAGGCGCTGGTCGCGGCCGGCGCCGACTACGTCCAGATCGACGAGCCGTCGGCGGCGATCGTGCCGGGACAGATCGACGAGTACGTGAAGATGTTCAACGCGTGCGTGGAGGGCGTGCGGGCCAAGATCGCCTACCACGTCTGCTTCGGCAACCTTCTCTCACGCCCGCGCGGCAAGCGGTCGTACCGGTGGATGTTCCCCGCGCTGCTGGACGCCAGGTGTCAGCAGTTCGTCTTCGAGTATGCGAACCGCGAGATGGCCGAGATCGAGCACTGGAAGGAGATCGGCGTCGACCGCGAGGTCGCGTGCGGCGTCGTGGACGTGAAGTCGTTCTACATGGAGACGGCGGAGGACGTTGCCGAGCGTCTCGCGCTCTGCGCCAAGCACATTCCCGTCGAGCGTCTCTCGGCGGTCCCGGACTGCGGCTTCTTTCCAGTGCCGCGCTGGGTCGCGTTCGAGAAGCTCAAGCGCCTCGTCGCCGGGACGAAGCTCGCCAGAGAGCAGCTCGGGCTCTCCTGACTGGCGCCCTCGACGTGGCCTTTGAGCCGAGCGACAAGATCGGCGGCCTCAGCGAGGGCGAGCTCCGCCGCTTCCTGGCCGAGCCGTGGAACGCGCGCATCGCCACCGTCGGGCCGGGCGGCTGGCCCTATCTGACCCCGGTCTGGTACGAGTTCGAAGCCGAGCGCCGCGCGTTCCTCGTCGTCGGCCGCGAGGGGGCCGAGTGGGTGCGGCACATCCGCGAGGCGCCCCGCGTCGCGCTCCACGTGGCCGACGACCTCCACGCCCAGCACACCCGCGTGCTCGTCCAGGGGCACGCCGAGCTCGTCGAGGGCCCCGTCGCGCCGGCGGCGAGTCCCCGGCTCCACGAGCTGACCGACCGGCTGTCGCTCCGCTACCTCGGACCCGCTGGCCCCGCATATGCCGCGCGCACGGCCCAGCGCCCGCGCATGCTCGTGCGCGTGGTTCCCGAGCGCTGGCGCACGTGGACGGGCCAGGAGTGGCATCCGCGGTATCGGTAGGCGGAGAGCTGCTCTCAGAGGTCCACCATCTGCCGTCACCCGCGCAGTCGCGGGTCGAGCGCATCGCGGATGGCGTCGCCGACGAAGTTCAGCCCCACCACGGTGACGAACAGGGCGGCGCCTGGCCCGAAGACGATCCATGGCGCCTGCTGGAGGTAACCGCGGCCGGCGTTGATCATGCTGCCCCAGGAGGCGCCGGGCGGCTGGATGCCGAGGCCCAGGAACGACAACGATGCCTCGGCGAGAATGGCGAAGGCGACGCTGAGCGAGGCCTGGACGACGATCGGCGGGGCGGCGTTCGGCAGGACATGGTGCCAGGCGATCCGCCAGCCGGGCGCGCCGAGGGCGCGGGCGGCGTCCACGTACTCGCGCAGCGCGATGGCGAGCACCTGGCCGCGCATCAGGCGGGCGAACGTCGGCGTGTAGACGACGCCCAGCGCGATGAGCACTCCGGTCAGGCCTGCGCCGAGCACGGCGCCGAGCGCCAGCGCCAGGACCAGCGGGGGAAACGAGAGCACCGCGTCCATCGCCCGCATCACCAGCCCGTCGGCGCGCCCGCCCGCGTAGCCCGCCAGCATGCCGAGCAGACTGCCCACCAGGGTCGCGATCGCGACCGACGCGAAGCCGGCCACGAGCGAGACGCGCGTGCCCCAGATGACGCGCGACATCACGTCGCGCCCCACGTTGTCCGTGCCGAGCAGGTGGGCGCGCCCCGGCCGCG
>QHSX01000026.1 GCA_003221695.1 Candidatus Rokuibacteriota bacterium | reverse complement strand
CCCAGTGCATGATGACAGGGTGCTTTTCGAGTTTCTCACGTTGGAGGGTGCACAGGCAGGACTCGCATGGCAGACGGTCCTGAACAAACGTGAAAATTATCGTAAGGCGTTCAATGACTTCGATCCTGCAAAAATTGCCCGTTACAAGAACAAAGATGTCAAACGTCTCCTTAGTGACTCTGGCATCATTCGTAACCGTCTCAAAATCGAAGCGACAATCACAAACGCCAAACAATCCCTAGCAACACGGAAAGAATTCGGCTCATTCGACAAATACATCTGGAGATTTGTCGACGACAGACCAATTAGGCACAAGTTCAACGTGCTCAGTGAGATTCCATCGACGACTAGAGAGTCGGACGGGATGAGCAAGGAGCTACGCGAGAGAGGCTTCAGGTTCGTCGGCCCAACTATCTGCTACGCGTTCATGCAGGCCGTTGGAATGGTGAACGACCACACTACGAAATGCTTCAGATACGCCGCCGTCTAGCAGGTAGCTTTGTTATGGCGTTCGCCTCATCTTCGGCGAAATGAACTAGGTGCATCTAATTCGTGGTACACATTATTGCATTCCTAGCTCAGGGCTCCATCTCTGAGTGACGCGTTTCCGACTTGAATTATGCTCGCGGAGGATTCAGCTGTGTGCAGTTGTAGACGTTGCGCTTATTCTGGCTTGATCAAGTTCTGGTATCGAGCAGATGGACCTCTTCGTTATTCCCGGAGATGGATGGCTCAGAAGCGAGAGAGCCTCTTCAAAAGTGCCTGACACGAAGTCGCGCCTAGTCAGAGCCAAGCGTGAGCGGACATTTACTTGGCATGGTTCGAGAGCCCACACTGGTTCCAGAAGAAGAGCACTGGGAAAGATGCTTCTTGTCATCGGCTTACTCGTGGTTTCATTATCTGCTCGGGGAATGGTGAGCACCGCGACGTCTTCTCTCCAGCCTCATGCTCCAATAGTGATCAATGGCAACAGCGATTTCAATCCAAGCAATGGTGTAACTGGAGGAAGTGGGACCGCATCGGACCCTTACATGATTCAGGGGTGGAACATATCTTCCTCAGGTTGCTGCTCGACCATTCCTGGAATCTCAATAAACAACACTAGCGCCTATTTCATAATCCGTAACGTGTATCTGAACGCGTGGCCTTCTCCCGGGATCATAACCGGGAACGTTACCAACGGAGTGATTCGAGATTCTCATGCTTGGGGTTACCCTTGGGGCATGATCCTTGACTCTTCACGGAACATACTCGTCTCCAACGATACTGTTCCTCATCATGTGTCGACTAGTTCATCGGACAACATAACCTTCGCCAATGATAGCATTTCTAGTTTGTTCATTTCTTCGTCGAAAAACGTGACTATCGTAGACGATCAGTTGTTATGGTTCGCACCTTGGTGTGGTGCTTGCGTTGACAATTCTTCCAACGTGAACATCTCTGGCAGTACCTTTTACGGGTGTGACTGCACGGCAGTTGCTGTTTCGAACTCAGACCATGTTAGCTTGACTGGCAACAACATTGCCAGCGATACTGTCTTGTCTGTGAGCAGATCGAGCTTTGTGGAGATATCTGACAACCAAATGAGTTGGGGAATAGACCATGGCGTATCCCTCGTCTCCTGTTCGGCCGTTTTGTTTCAGGGAAACAATGTGCGGGAAAGCACCGATCAATATCCGCTTGTCAAGATCGACGGGTGCAAGGGAGTAGACATATCGGGAAATATCATCGCCCCTATGTATAGTGTAACGTACAAACTAGATCTTCTGGGAATCACCCGATCCAGCAACGTTACAATTGAGGGAAACGATCTCTCCAACGCAACCACCGCACTCAGTATAACAGCGTCCTCGGACATTCTGGTCGATGCTAACAATATCCAGTCGAACGCTCAAGGGCTAATTCTCAACAACACGGCTAACGTTCAGGTATTCCACAACAATTTCCTCAACAATACGCTTCAAGCGCAGGATACGAATTCAACTCAGAACGTCTGGGACAACAGCTACCCTAGTGGGGGTAACTTCTGGTCCGATTATTCTGGCGTAGATAACTGCTCTGGACCTCAACAGAACATTTGCCCAAGTCCAGATGGTATAGGCGACACACCCTACACCTTCAACAACAATCAAGACAACTATCCTCTGATGCAACTATTCGCCCCAGATCCTCCCGCTGCGGTCGCAACAGCAGGCGGAGGGGGCGGGGGAGGGGGCGGTGGCCGACCAACCCTCCGAACCTAGAACCAATAGTCTCACCCCGCGACCGGTTCAGAATGCACGCGCGCTCGGGGCTGGTTCGCCGCGTTCGAGCAGTACAGGTCTCATAATACGGTATCCGAGTAGCGTGCCCATGCCTGCATCTAGGATGAAAGTTAAACAGTACATGAGGCTTAGATCGTACAGATTCTTCGGCTCGTTGTCTTGAGCTATCTGGTCTTTTTTTCACTGTTTTTTGGCTGGCGTGACTTATAGAAACTTCAAGATACGATTGATCAAGTTCTGGTATCGAGCAGATGGACCTCTTCGTTATTCCCGGAGATGGATGGCTCAGAAGCGAGAGAGCCTCTTCAAAAGTGCCTGACACGAAGTCGCGCCTAGTCAGAGCCAAGCGTGAGCGGACATTTACTTGGCATGGTTCGAGAGCCCACACTGGTTCCAGAAGAAGAGCACTGGGAAAGATGCTTCTTATCATCGGCTTACTCGTGGTTTCATTATCTGCTCGGGGAATGGTGAGCACCGGGACCTCTTCTTTCCAGCCTCACGCTCCAATAATGATCAATGGCAACAGCGACTTCAATCCGAGCAATGGTGTCACCGGGGGAAGTGGCACTGCATCGGACCCTTACGTGATAGAGGGATGGAACATAACATCCAGTGGGACGACAGGTATCTCGATAAGCAACACCGATGCTTCTTTTGTCATCCGCAATGTATACATCAACCACTTGTGGGGAGGCTCAGGATCGCCCACTCCTTATGGCATCAACATGACGAATGTCTCAAGTGGAGCCATCGACAACTCCAGAGTTTACAATTATAATGATTTGTCCATAGTCATGACTATTGTTAGCGATGTTGTGCTGAACAATGTAATTGCTATGCCATCCACGATACTCGTCACCAATTCGACTCACGTCGAGGTCTCGTACAGCACAGCTGAACTCATCGACATAGAGGCATCGTCAGACGTGCAGGTTTCGAACAATGCTCATAACATTGATATTTCATCTTCGACAAACGTAACCATTACAGATAACCAGAGCAATATTCCAGGGTTGAAGATCGGCGTAGCATACTCGTCCAACATTACTATTTCCGGGAACTCGTATGCGTGTGATTGCGTCCCGGTAATCGTGGAGAACTCGAATCATGTTACGATAATCGGCAACGACTTTAACGGGAATGAGTTCGATGCAGTAGTCAAATTGGCCAACTCAGACTTCATCAACGTTTCAGACAATAAGATATCAGGCGACTCTGCAGGCGGCATTGTCCTGTCCTCGTGCCTTCAAGCTGTCATCCAAGGAAACCAGCTGTCACCATTCAGCGATGGGTATGGAGGGGTGGCAGGCGTAGAGGTCTCTGGCAGTCATCTCGTGAATATTTCAGATAACACTATCGCTCCGACCTTCGGCTTGTATAGCAACATGTTTAGTGATCCATACCCAGGCTCGCTTCTCAAGGTCTCCCTCTCCAGCAATATCACAATCTCAGGCAACAACCTGTCCAATTCAACCACCGGAGTCAGCTTCTTCAAGTCCTCCAACGCAACAATCACTGGCAACACTCTCCAGTCGAACGCCCAAGGGCTCATTCTCAACAACACTGCGAACATTCAGGTGTTCCACAACAACTTCCTTAACAATGCGTTACAAGCACAAGATACTAACTCGACCCAGAACATTTGGGATAACGGCTACCCTAGTGGGGGTAACTTCTGGTCCGACTATACTGGCGTAGACAATTGCAGCGGGCCCCAGCAGAACATCTGTCCAAGTCCTGACGGGATAGGCGACACACCCTACACGTTCAACAATAATCAAGACAACTATCCTCTGATGCAACCCTTCGTCCCGGACCCTCCTGCACCAGCCACACCAGCCACAGCAGCCACACCAGGAGGCGGAGGCGGCGGGGGCCTGCGTCCACTCCACGTATGATTTTCGTTCCCTGACCTTTATGAGATAGGATTTAGCCCGTGAGAGCGGGCCCGCTCACCTTCGAATACATTCGAAGCGTGCTTCTTATAACGAAGCTCAGATGTCCCAGGATTGCTGAATATTTATGATGGGAACAAGACGCAGAAAGATTGCCAGCATTGTGATGCCCGTTGTATTACTCATCACATCGTTTGTTCTCCTCAATCCGATTCTGCCGAGAGCGGTAGCGTCCCAGAGTCATTCAAGCATACTCATCGTCGGGAACGCTGAGTTCACTCCAGCGAACGGTGTGACCGGAGGAACTGGCACGGCTTCTGATCCCTATGTGATCCAGGGATGGAACATTAACATGTGTTGGCAGTGCCCGTATTACGGAATTGAAGTTGCAAACACAACTGCGTACTTCAGAATTTTCAACGTGACCGTATCTTCACTGATTACTGCACAGCCAGCAACCGATATCCTCCTGAAGAATGCGACAAACGGCAGGATAGACAACTCAGTCGTCCAGGACGAAAGTATCCTCTGCTGCGGCGGGATTATTGTAGACTCGTCAAGGAATGTAGTTCTCAACGCGAACAATGCGGAGGCGGGAACTTGTAACAATTTCAGTTCTTGCAGCGCGTACGATACTGTTGGAGCTTACGGAAGTACCAACGTTACCATCTCCGGCAACAGCATACGAGCCGATGCGTCTGGCAACGTCCTCGGAGTCAAGGGTTCGTCGAACGTGACCATATTGAACGACACAATCCTCATGAACGGTCTCGCCCCGATTGGGGCTCCGTGGGACCCGAGCAACGGAATCGTGGTATCCTCCTCTGGAAATGTCATGATCTCTCAAAACAGTGTCCGCGATGCCGCCTGTTCAGCGTACTCGCCTGCCAAGTCGATGATAGTAGGAGGATCGAGCAATGTTCAGATCTTTGGAAACAACATAACCTCGTCCTATTACTGCGGCTCTGGGATAGTTCTTCAATCAGCGACTGGAAGCATAGTCTATCACAACAATCTCGTCAACAATTCGGTCCAAGCATCTGATGATAATCCGGGCAAAAACCAGTGGGACAACGGGTATCCTACCGGGGGCAATTACTGGTCCGACTATAAGGGCGTCGACAACTGTAGTGGACCCCAGCAGAATATCTGTCCAAATCCTGACGGGATAGGAGATACACCCTATTCATTCAGCTCAGCCCAAGACAACTATCCTTTGATGACGCCTTTCGCCGCGGATCCTCCCGCTACCGGTTCTGCAGGAGGCGGGGGAGGTGGCGGCCGGCCTCCTCTCCATGTTTGATTGTCTTTTCTTGAATGTTATTGATGTAAGAGTTGAGCCGTGAGCGTGAGCTTGCTCATGCTTGAATACATTCGAAGCGTGGTTCTTATAACGAAGCTCGGATGTCCCTGGATTGCGGATTATTTATGGGAAAGACGACGAAGGCCGTGGTTTCCTGTATCATTATTTCCATAGCGATCTTGTTCTCTACACCCGATCTAGCGAAGACAATCCTTCCGACGGCCGTCGCATTGCAGAGTCATTCCGTCATTTCGATCAACGGGAACAGCGGATTCACTGCGGCAAACGGCGTGACGTCGGGGACCGGTACTGCTGCAGATCCATACGTGATCTCCGGATGGGACATAAACGTGTTTACGTCAGGAACCTCAGGAGAATATTCTACTTGTATACAGATACAGAACGCAACAGCCTACTTTGTAGTCAGCGGCATTTCTGTAGAATGCCATGAAACGGGCGTCTTTCTGAGCGGAGTCTATAACGCCAGAATAGAATCATCCACCATCTCCTCGGACTCCCAGGCATTTCAGGCCCAGTTTTCCGCAAACCTGACATTGTCGGGCAATGGTATCAACGGAGGCACGTCTCCCAATGGGGGCGCCTATTCGAACGTTCTACTCCGCATCTCGAGCGCAAGCGTAGTAGGAAACACGATTAGGGCGGACGGTTTCGAAATCGACAGTTCCAAACAAGTCATGTTCTCAGGTAATAGCGTGACAGCCTCTGGATACGCCGCTCCAGTCTCTGTGTCAGATTCTTCTAACGTTACTATTTCGAATAACTCGATGAGCGTTGCCTACATTGAGGGAGGCCTGGACGTCTCAAAGTCCACGAACCTCACAATTCTCAACAACACCATCCAAGGAAATATTTCCTACGGCATTTCGCTCGGAAATTCCAACAGCACAGTCATCTCGGAAAACAGAGTAATTGGTGGGGGAGTAAACGGTTACCTCACCGATGACCAGGGAATCGTATTGGGCTCGTCTTCCAAAGTCCAGATCTTCGGAAACAATGTCACACTTGAGGCGATAGGGATTCACCTCTCCTCATCTACTGGAAACCGCGTCTACCGTAACAACCTAGTCAACAATACCATTCAAGCTCAAGACGATCAGCCTGGCCAGAACTCTTGGGATAACGAGTATCCTAGCGGTGGCAACTACTGGTCTGACTATAAGGGCGTCGACAACTGTAGTGGACCCCAGCAGAACATCTGTCCAAGTCCCGACGGAATAGGCGACACACCCTACGTGTTCAACTCTGCTCAAGACAATTATCCGCTGATGAATCCATTCGTCCCAGATCCTCCCGCAGCAGTCGCACTAGGAGGCGGAGGCGGCAGTGGTGGCCGAGCGCCCCTCCGAGCATAGCTCAGTTCATGAATCGGAAAACCGGATTGAACCCTTTCCAAGCGTCTCCCATGATCGCGGACAAGCGTGAACATTCCGTTAGTCCCCTGCAAAACGCCCTAGAATCGCCTTAGAATTAGAAACCTGCTCATCGTCATGCTAATCCTCCACGATCAATGATGACAGCCCAGCCGTCCAGGCTAACATCTCCCAGTAAGATCTCGAACGGTCTAGGGAAATCGCAATATTTTTGGAGTCGACTGATCCTCGCATGACAGATCCCCATGCGAAGCGTTGGAGGACCCCCGAAAGATTCATTTTGCAAAAAAAGATTCTCAACTCTAGCGCGAAATCTTTTCAGCCCCCGGGGGCCTACTTGAGTCTCGCGAGACAGCGACAATCGGTGGGTAGCGTGTCGGCCGTAACCCACCTTCTGTTCGTAAGGTTCGCTTCCTTCGTAAGACGAACCAGCAGCATCTGGATTCATGATAGTACACTATGGGCATTCCTAATTTTGGATCTTCCGGTCGGTTTACAAGCAGGTGCCCAACAAATCGACCTTATGCGATACATGACCGATGCAAGTCTAGCTGATATGGCTCCCGAACTTCGACAGAAGGGATTGATTGCCAAGCGTGGCACAAACTGATGCGCAATACAGAAGATTCTCGAATCAAGATACCAGATGGTGAAATTGCAGAATTCGTTAGACATGCTGGACGTTCGTTGACCCTAATCGTGATGGACCACGACTTGGCCGAACATTGCAAGTTTGGCAAGCTGCCGCACATTCGAGTTCAAGATGCTGTCGCCGAATACATTCTTCGAAATCCCGCTCACTGATGGGCGCATTTCGGAGCGAAACCCTCTCCACCCCACTCTGATAATGCATTCTGAGGTTATCGGAACGACCGTCTCGCTGGAAATGTTAATATTCGGTTTTCAAAAAAACGTTGTGCGGATTTCGAGAAAGTCGGTTACGCACAACCCGTTAGAGGATCGGTTATCATCGCTTTCTTCTGGATTATCGCTTGCTCACTATTGGCCCTAATTCCTGGTGGCGTAGGAGGGATAGTTCCCCTTCTCGGAACGCAGCGATTCGGGACGTAGACAATATGAGAAGCGGACTTGGCAACACTGGCTGGGTTCGTGTCGATGCTCATAGCGTTTGGAATGGGAGACGGAGTGGACGCTTGGCTGTACCTGCTGGCAGTAATAACGGGCATTGTCTCGATCTTTGGATTCTAATCGAAAGGAAATGCTTGCAATAGTCTAGGTTGCAGAAGCATTCTGCTTCAGAGCCGACCGCTACGTTTAACAGCTCGCCGATCCCAAGGCTAGTCCGATTGTCGCGAGGTTAGGACACAATTTGCCTCTAACGCTTGCCCTTGCACTCGTAACGCTTGCTTTGAGTGGAGCGGGGCCCACTTTGGCTCAACCGCATCTGGTTTGGATTTACCCTCTTGGGTCTTCGTTTACCGTTAGCGTATCCGTAGGTAGAATGGGCGTGTTTGTAGCCGGGGGGTCCGAAGCTAGAAGATACGATTTCGACGGCAGCCTGGTTTGGACCCGGCAAGTTGGACATCTTCCCTATGCCGTCGCGATGGGAGTAGCTTCAGGATTAGATGGAATTTATGTCGTCGGCTTCTATTCTTTTGTGCAGAAGCTTGACTTCAACGGTAATCTGATCTGGTCAAGTCAGTTCGGAGGCCTAGAAGGTTCTCATGCTGAAAGCGTCTCAGTAGATTCCACTGGAGTCTATGTTGCGGGAGGCTCCGATTTCGCCTCAAGGCAGTCTATTGGCATTGTCGAGAAGTTCGACCATAGCGGGAACGAAATCTGGACTCGCCAGATCCACGCGATAGGCTTCTCCACTGTGATGAGCGGAATCTCGGTAGGACCGAAAGGCGTGTACGTTGTTGGAGGAAACACTTGCCCTGCTCATATCCGATGCGATCCGTCTCCGGAGTCAGGAAGTTTCATGAAGGCGTTTGACCATAATGGCAATGAGCAGTGGACAAGACCGGTCGACGGAGGTAGAGTTTCGGTCGGACCCGCTGGATTGTACGTTTGGAGCTATTCTTCTGTGCAGAAGCTTGACCTCAACGGCAATCCTGTATGGACGGTAGCCAGCGGCCCTCCCGGAACCTTTTCAATGGCGCTTTCCGCAGACTCGTCAGGAGTCTTCGTAGTGGGACTCCGTTACGACGTGTTGCCATTTGGCGCATTCGTCGAGCACCTTAATTCCGATGGTACAGAAACATGGTCTATTTTCTTCGGGACCTCGCCTGCTACCGGCGTTTCCGTCTCTCCAAGGGGTATTTTCGTGGCCGGCTTGGCTTTCATCGCGAAAGTATGCGCAAGTCCATCCTGCCTTCACAGTTGAACCGGCTATACCCAATGGTTGTGCCGGAATTCGGCGCGCCGGAGTGAGTGCAAGTGTAGAGTTGATGGAAACGTGTCCAGGTGATTGCTTAGTTAACAAGAGATCTTGCGGATATTCGTGATGGAACTTTCCGAGTAACCTTCTCTCTTCATCCAGAGGAGGAAGTTGACAATGTCTGGCTGTTGCCCCGTCGAGAAAAGAGCGGGGGGCGTACTGTTCATGATGGGTGGCGTGTCGGCCGTAACCCACCTTCTGTTCGTAGCAGCATCTGTCTAATCGGGGAACCCGCGCCTCGGGCGGAGTTCATAGGCGTCTACATCCCCTTTCACAGCGCAATGGGAGCCCGTTTCATCCCGCGTCCAGCCCTCCATCCGGGACGCCCGGGAGAACATCCCATCATCGTCACACGGTAC
>QHSX01000059.1 GCA_003221695.1 Candidatus Rokuibacteriota bacterium | reverse complement strand
GAGCCCCGTGCCGCTCGGCGAGTGACCAGGGAATGTAGTGGTGCTGGAAATCGATGATCACGTCGCGGGTCCTCCTTCCTCCGAGTGCGGGCGGCTTATTGTACTTTATCGAGGCAAGTGAACGGTTCATGGGGGGATCACATGACGTTGTTGCGGAGCGCCGTCACGGTCATCGTTGGACTCGTCGCCCTTGCAGGCGCGATCCCAGGAGGAGTGCAGACCATGGCGTCGCTGGCGTTCGCCGCCCGCTCCGGGCTGATCTATGTCAACGTCCTTACCACGGCGAACCCCGAGGGCGAAGTCCGCGGGCAGCTGCTAGAGCAGTGATGACGCTCGCCTCGCCCCGTCAGTAGTCGTCGGTGGTATAGTTCGCGCATCCCGTCCTTCCCGGCAATGGCAAGCAGGAGGGAGACGATGGCCAAGGATCTCCGCCAGTTTCTCGACCAGCTCGAGCGCGAGGCGCCGCACGAGGTCATCCGGGTCAAGAAGCCGGTGAACCCTGCCGCGTTCGAGCTGACCGCCCTTCTGGTCCACCTGGAACGAGAGGGAAAGTTCCCGGTGCTTCTCCTCGAGCAGCCGCTGAATCTCAAGTCGGAGCGGGCGCCGTTCCACTTCGCGTCGAACCTCTACGCGCTCCGGCAACGCTGCGCCCTCGCCCTCGGGCTCAGCCCGGCCGACTGGGCGCTCCCCCTGAGTCTCGAGTACGCCCGACGTGAGACCCAGGTGCTGGCACCGGTGGTGATCGATCGGGCCGAGGCGCCGGTGAACGAAGTCGTGCGAACGGGCGACGCGGCCGATCTCAGAGACCTTCCCATCGTCCGCCACCATCGGATGGATCCCGCCCCCTACATCGACATGACCCCGGTGATGCGCGACCCGGAGGGCGGCTTCTACAACGTGGCGTTTCTCCGGACGATGTACCAGGGGCCGCGGCGACTCGGCCTGCACATGTCGCCCCGACACAACTGGCAGATCCAGCGGAAGTACGAGGCCAGGGGTCGGCCCACGCCGGTGGCCATCATCGTCAGCCACCACCCCGCCTTCTATCTAGGCGCGCTCAACGTCTCGGCCTTCGGCGTGGACGACTACGCCAAGATCGGGGCGATCATGGGCGAACCGCTCCGACTCACGGCCTCCGAGACCTTCGGGGACGACTTGCTCGTCCCCGCCGATGCCGAGCTGATCGTCGAGGGGCAGATTCCTCCCGGCGTCAAAGAGGTCGAAGGGCCGTTTGGCGAGTTCACCGGCTACTACGGGCCCCAACGCCTCCGGCCGGTGATCGAGGTGACGGCCATCACCCACCGACGGGAGGCCATTCTCCAACACGTCTTCGTCGGACACCGGGACAACTGGATCATCGGCGGCATCCCGAAGGAGGGAAGCCTCTTCAACGTGATCAGGGGTGTGGTCCCTACGGTCAGGGCGGTTCACTTCGCGCTCTCCGGGTGCTGCCGCTTCAATTGCTACATCGCCGTCGACAAGAAGGTCGACGGCGAGACGAAGCAGGCGGCCCTGGCGGCCCTCGGGGCCTGCGACTTCGTCAAGAACGTCGTCGTGGTCGATGCAGACATCGACGTCTTCAACGAGCGCGAGGTGATGTGGGCGGTCGCCACGCGCGTGCAGGCCGATCGGGACGTGGACATCATCAAGGACGTCAAGGGCAACACGCTCGATCCGTCGCAGACCGACGACATCATGACCGCCAAGCTGATCGTGGACGCCACCAAGCCGGTGCGGCGGCCGTTCCCCGCGCGGGTCGAAGTGCCGAAGGAAGCCCTGGACGCCGTTCGGCTCGAAGACTACATCCCCCCCGAGATCCTGGAACGACTGAGCCCGGCGCCCGAGGTCGGCGGGAGAGCCTGACGATGGCACGAATCTTCTGGGTCACGTGCCCGCGGTGTCGGGACCGATTCTACTGCCATCGAGACGAGCTGCGGGGGAAGGGCATCCCCCTCCTTTGCCCGTACTGCGCCCACCGCTTCCTCGACGGCGAGAGCCCGCAGATCGAGGAATAGATTGCGTCGCCTGGCCCTCGCCCTGAGCCTCCTCGGCGCCGTGACGGTCGCGCCCGCCGACGCGCTCGAGAAGTTCTCGGTGATCCACAGCTCCGTCTCCGGCTCCCAGGCGATCCTCTTCGTGACCCGGGACGCGAGGATCTTCGAGAAGCACGGGCTGGACGTGGACATCCGCTTCGTCGCCGGTGGTCCCACGGCGATTCAGGCGCTCTTGGCCGGCGAGGTGCAGGTCGCCGTCATGGGCGGCCCCGCCGCCGTGGCCGCGAAGCTCGAGGGGGCGGATACGGTCATCATCGTGGGACTGATCAACACCATGGATCACGTCATGGTCGCCCAGCCTCAGATCAAGCGGCCCCGAGACCTGAAGGACAAGAAGATCGCGGTGTCTCGATTCGGCTCCTCGGACCACTTCGCCAGCCGTTTCGCGCTCCACACGTGGGGGCTCGGCTCGGACAAGGATGTCACGTTCCTCCAGATCGGCGAGCAGGGCGCCCGGCTCACGGCGTTGAAGGCGGGGCGGGTCGACGCCACGCTCATCCAGCCGCCCCTCACCGTCGTGGCCCGAAAGGCCGGCGTGACGGAGCTGGCGGCTCTCGCCGACCTGGACGTCGATTACATCGGCACCACGGTCGTCGCCACGCGGGCCCTGCTCGCGCGTCGCGAGGACCTCGTCCGTCGATTTGTCCGCGCCGTGGTCGAAGGGATCCACTTCTACAAGACCAATAAGACGCCGGCCCTGGCCTCCATCGGCAAGTTCATGAGACTGGAAGATCCGGACGCGCTGGAGGAGACCTACCGGCAATACGCCGTCCGACTCACTCCCCGGGCACCATACCCAACGGCGAAAGGCGTCAAGACGATCCTCGACGACGTCGGGGCGCGAGACCCGAGGGCCCGGGTGGCGAATCCCGCCGACTTCATCGAGGCGAGGTTCGTGCGTGAGCTGGAGGAGTCCGGCTTCATCAAGGCCCTGTACGGGCAGTGATCCACAGGAGGGCTTCATGACCGAGCGAATCCGGCTTGTCGTCGACGGCAAGCCCACCCTACTCGACGCCGACCCCGCCCTGCCCCTGCTCTACGCGCTGCGCTCCGAGCTGGGGCTCAACAATCCGAAGTTCGGCTGCGGCCTCGCCCAGTGCGGGGCCTGTACCGTGCACGTCGACGGGCAGCCGACGCGCTCGTGCGTCATGCCCGTTGGCGCCGTCCGCGGCAAGACGATCACGACGATCGCCGGTCTCGGCACTCCTGACCAGCCGCATCCCCTGCAGGCGGCCTACATCGCGGAGCAGGTGCCCCAGTGCGGCTACTGCCTCTCGGGCTGGATGATGACCGCGGCGGCGCTGCTACGGGACCGGCCTCGGCCGACCGACGCGCAGATCCGCGAGGCTCTGGCGGGGCTCAAGTGCCGCTGCGGCACGCACATGGCGATCCTGCGCGCCGTCAAGCGCGCGGCAACTTCATAGGGGGCCGCTATGAACCACGCGTCTTTCACGCGACGTGATGTCCTGAAAGCCGGTGGGGCGCTCGTCGTCAGCTTCATGATGCCAGGCCCAGTCGACACCGCCCTCGGTCAGACGCCCACCACCATCGGCAGTCGGCCGCCGCTCACCCCCGACGAGCTCGACTCATGGGTCGCCGTGCTGCCCGACGGCAGCGTCACGGCCTTCTTCGGGAAGATGGACATGGGCCAGGGCGTCGACACCGCGATCGGGCAGATCGTCGCCGACGAGCTGGACGTGGCGTTCGACCGTGTCCAGGTGGTGATGGGCGACACCGCGTTCACCTGCAACCAGGGTGGTGCCTCCGGCAGCACCGGGATCCAGAACGGCGGGGTCACGCTCCGCTACGCGGCCGCCGAGGCCCGTCGTCTACTGGTCGAGCGCGCGGCGCAGAGGCTCGCCGTACCGGTGGAGAAGCTCACGGTCCAGGACGGTGTCGTCTCCGTGATCGGTGACGCCCGGCGCACGGCGAGTTACGGCGAGCTGATCGGCGGCGGGCACTTCCATCACAAGCTCGACTGGAACCAGAAGTACGGCAACCCGCTGCTCGCCAAGGGACAGGCCGCGCCCAAGAAACCGTCGGACTACACGATCGTCGGAAAGTCGATTCCCCAGAAGATCGTTACCGAGAAGGTCTACGGCACGCTGCGGTACGTCACCGACGTCAAGGTCGACGGCATGCTGCACGCGCGGATCATCCGGCCGCCCGCGGCCGGCTGCGGTCCGGTCGCCGTCGACGAGTCGTCCATCGCCGGCATTCCCGGGGTGCGCATCGTCCGCGAGAAAGAGCTGGTGGCCGTCGTGGCCGAGCACGAGTGGGACGCGGTGCGGGCGGCGACGACGCTCAAGGTGACCTGGGCCCCGCCGCGCATGCCGTTCCCGACGATGGAGAAGCTCTACGATCACATCCGCGAGGCCAAGGCGATCGGCCGCCAGGTGCCCATCGAGCGTGGCGACGCGGCCGCCGCCCTCAAGGCCGCGTCTCGCGTGGTCGAGGCCGACTACGAATGGCCGTTCCAGTCGCACGCGAGCATGGGCCCGGCGTGCGCGGTCGCCGACGTGCGCGCGGACCAGGCGACGGTGTGGACCGGCTCGCAGAAGCCGCACTACGGCCGCGACGGCGTCGCCAAGCTGCTCGGCCTGCCGCGGGAGCGCGTGCGCGCGATCTGGGTCCCGGGGCCCGGATCGTACGGTCGCAACGATGCCGGCGACGCCGCCATGGATGCGGCGCTCCTGTCCAGGCGCGTCGGCCAGCCGGTGCGCGTCCAGTACATGCGGAACGACTCGACCGGCTGGGACCCGAAGGGGCCGGCGGGCGTCTACCGCGGGCGCGCCGGCCTCGACGCGCAGGGCAACGTCGTCGCCTACGAGTTCTTCGGCAAGGGCTTCACGCGCCAGGATGTCGCGACGAACGAGAGCGATCCAAAAGACACGCTGGCCGGGCAGCTCACCGGGTTCGCGCCCAAGCCGACGCTGATCTTCCAGGTGCCGGCCGAGGCGTATGACTTCCCCAACAAGCGCTGCGGCTGGGAGTGCATCGCGCCCCTGCTCGACCGCGCCTCGCCCCTCAGGACCGGCCATTTGCGCGATCCGCTGGGTCCCGAAACGCACTTCGCGAGCGAGTCGTTCATCGACGAGGTCGCCCACGCGGCCGGGGCCGATCCGGTGGCCTTTCGCCTGAAGTACGTGAGGGATCCCCGTCACGCCGCCGTGATCAAGGCGGCCGCCGAGAGGGCCCGCTGGAGCCCACGCCCCTCCCCCAATCCGCGGGGCGGTCAGGGCAACCTGATGGTTGGCCGCGGCTTCTCCTACACCGAGCGGAACGGCACGATCGTCGCTGCGGTCGCAGAGGTGGAGGTCGATCGCCGCAGCGGACGGGTGTGGGCGAAGAAATTCACGGTGGCCCACGACTGCGGGCTGATCATCAACCCGAAGGGGCTCGAGCTCACGATCGAGGGCAACGTCGTGATGGCGGTGTCGCGCACGCTGTTCGAGGAGGTGGCGTTCGATCACGACCAGGTGCTGAGCGTCGACTGGACGAGCTATCCGATCCTCGAAATCCAGGACGCGCCCGAGCAGATCGACATCGTGCTCATCAACCGGCCCGAGAAGGCAGCCACCGGCGCGGGCGAGCCGGCGACGCGGACCGTACCGGCGGCCATCGCCAACGCGATCTTCGACGCCACCGGGGTGCGCATCCGGCGCGTGCCGATCACGCCCGCGCGCGTGAGGGCGGCCCTGGCTCGCGTGTGATAGCTTACACCGATGAAGTTCGGGATCGACTACTTTCCCGACGCCCACCCCGACCGGATGTCCGGCCGGCAGTACTTCGAGGATGTGCTGGACCTCGCCGCGCACGCGGACGAGCTCGGCTACGACAGCGTGAAGATCGTCGAGCACTACTTCACCTCCTACGGCGGCTACAGCCCAGACCCCTGCCTCTTCCTGGCCGCGTGCAGCCAGCGCACGCGGCGCATGCGCATGGTCACGGGGGCGGTCCTCCCGGTCTTCAATCACCCGCTGAAGCTGGCGGGTCAGCTCACGATGCTCGACGCCATCAGCGGAGGCCGCCTCGACGCGGGCATCGCACGCGCGTTCCTGCCCTACGAGTTCGACGCCTTCGGGGTCTCCATGGAAGAGAGCCGGGCACGGTTCGAGGAGGGGATCGAGGCCCTGCTCCGGCTGTGGACGGAAGAGAACGTCACGTTCGAGGGGAGATTCCACCGCTTCAAGAACGTAACCTCGCTCCCGCGGCCGACCCAGAAGCCCCACCCGCCCATCTGGATCGCGGCCGTGGTGACTCCCGAGTCCTTCGTGTGGGCGGGAGAGCGCGGCTACAACATGATGGTGGTGCCGTACCTCGGGGAGCACCACGAGCTGGCCGAGAAGCTCCAGCTCTACCGCCAGGCGTACCGCGACCACGGGCACGAGGCCAGGCGGGGGCCGGGCGAGGTGATGATGGTTCTCCACCTCTACGTCGCCCCGACGCGGAAGGAGGCGCGCGAGGAATGCCGCCCCTACATGGAGCAGTACCTCCGGAACTTCCGGGCCTCCGCGAAGTCGTGGACGGGCCGGCAATCGGGGCAGTACAAGCCGTACTCGGCCCTCGAGCAGATGCTGAACGACATCACCTATGAGCGGGTGCTGGACGAGACCCGCGCGATCATCGGTGACCCCGGCGACGTGGCGACGCAGCTCGCCTACGTCCGTCACACGTTCGGCGAGGTCTATCCGAGCTTCCAGATCAATTTCGGCATGATGGAGAAACCGCGGGCGCGCCGGAGCCTCGAGCTCTTCGCCAGGCACGTGATGCCCAACTTTCGCTGAGGCATTCCATGGACGACGCGCAGGCATTCTATAAAGAGCTGGAGCGAAACCACCTCGTGGCGCTCTGGAACGTCAGCGCCAACCTCCTGCCGAAGGAGCCGCGGGGCCGCGCGATCCCGTACCTCTGGCGCTGGGACACGCTCCTGCCCCTCGTCAGGCGCGGCGGCGAGCTGGCCCCGCTCAGTCGCGGCGCCGAACGGCGGGTGCTCGGGTTCATCAATCCCGGTCTCCCGACGCGCTACGGCGCGACGCACACGCTCTGGGCCGGCTTTCAGTACCTGCTCCCGCGCGAGGTCGCCCCGGCCCATCGTCATTCGCCGGCCGCGATCCGGTTCATCATCCAGGGCGACGGCGCCTTCACGACGGTGGACGGGGACAAGTGCGTCATGAGCCGCGGCGACCTGGTGTTGACGCCGCCGTGGACGTGGCACGACCATGGGAACGAGAGCGACGAGCCCATGATCTGGCTCGACGGCCTCGATCTCCCGCTGGTGGCCGAGATGGAGGCGACCTTCTACGAGCCGTTCCCCAAAGACGCCCAGCGGGTGGAGCGTCCGGTCGGAGATTCGGAGCGCCGCTACGGGTTGGGACAGCTCCGTCCAACGTGGGAGCGGTCGGTTGGCCCCTTCTCGCCACTACTCAACTACAAGTGGGCACCCACCGAGGAAGCGCTCCGGCGGCTCGCCACGGGGAGCGCGAGTCCCTACGACGACGTGGCCATGGAATACATCAACCCGCACACCGGTGGCCCGCTGATGCCAACGATCGCGTGCTGGATCCAGCTCATCCGTCGCGGTCTTCGGACCAGGGCGCACCGCCACACCGGCAGCGCGGTCTATCTGGTTTTCGAGGGACGGGGCCAGAGCGTGATCGACGGCCAGCGATTCGACTGGCAGCGGGGGGACCTCTTCGTCGTGCCGACCTGGGCCTGGCACGAGCACGCCAGCGCCGACGGCGCCGAAGCGATTCTGTTCTCCGTCCACGACACGCCGGTCATGCAGGCCCTCGGGCTGTTCCGGGAGCAGGCCTACCCGGACCACGACGGCCACCAGCCAGTCTCGCGCGTGTTCGAAGGCTAACGGGAGCACCCGATGGGCCGGGGACCCTCCGCCCTGCTGGCGACACTCCTCGTGCTCGCCGTGGTCGGCAGCGCTCCTCAGGCCAGGGAGTTTTACGAGGGGAAGACCGTACGGATCGTCGTCGGTTTTGCCGCGGGGGGCGGCTTCGACACGTACGCCCGGATCATCGCCAGGCACGTGGCCAAGCACATCCCCGGACATCCCGCCGTCATCGTCGAGAACATGACCGGGGCCGGCAGCCTCATCGCCGCCAATCACCTGTACAACGTGGCGAAGCCGGACGGCCTCACCATGGCCCATTTCACCGGCGGGCTTCTCTTGGGCCAGATCCTGAGCCAGCCGGGGATCGAGTTCGACGCCCGCCGCTTCGAGTTCGTCGGAGCCGCCGTCAAGGAAGACATCGTCTGCGCGCTGACCAAGGCCAGCGGCATCACGACCGTCGAGCAGTGGATGGCCGCCAAGACGCCGGTCAAGCTGGGGGGCAACGCCCCCGGCGTCACCCCCGACAACGCTGGCCGGATCTTGAAAGCGGCGCTCGGGCTTCCGATCCAGGTCGTCTCGGGATACAAGGGGACCGCGGACATCCGTCTGGCCGCAGACAGCGGAGAGCTGGCCGGGGGCTGCTGGTCCTGGGAGTCGATGAGAACGACGTGGCGCAGCGCCCTCAGCGCCGGGACGGTGGTCGCGGTCGTGCAGCTCACCGCAAGGGGATTCCCGGACCTCGCCGGTGTTCCGCTGGCGATCAGTCTGGCGAAGACCGACGAGGCGCGCCGGTTGATCGAGGTTGGCGCCCACCACGCCAGCGCCTACGCGCGTCCGTTCGTGCTGCCGCCCGGCACCTCCAAAGAGCGCGTCCGGACCCTGAGAGTGGCGTTTCAGGAGACGCTGAAGGACAAGGCGTTCCTGGCCGAGGCCGAAAAGGCCAACCTCTTGCTCGATCCGGTCACCGGCGACGAGATGGAGACGATGGTCCACGAGCTCTTCACGCTGGACGCGACGCTGCTCGCCAAGTTGAAGACCGTCCTCTACAACTGATGCGGATCGGCTTTCACCTGACGCCGTTCTGGAGCCCGACCGACCGCCACCCGACACAGATCATCGACGAGGCGATCGAGGTCGTCGGCGCGGCGTCCCGTATGGGCTACGCGTGGGTCTCGATCGGCCACCATCTCCTGTCGCATCCTACTGTGTGGCCTCAGCCGTTGCCGATGCTCGCCCGCCTGGCCCCGGAGACGGGCCGGATGCGACTCAAAACGTCGATGCTGCTGCTCCCGCTGGTCAGTCCGGTGGACGCGGCCGAGAACATCGCCACCCTCGATCACATCACGCACGGGCGCCTCGACGTGGGTGTGTCCGTCGGCTACCGGGAGCAGGAGCTGGAGACGGTGGGGCTCGGCCGCCAGGACCGCGTGCCGAAGCTCGAGGAGTCGCTCGCGCTGATGAAGCGACTCTGGGCCGGCGAGGCGGTGACGCTCGAGGGGCGCTACACGCGGGTCACGGCCGGGCGCCTGGGCTTCACCCCCTGTCAGCGACCCCACCCGCCGATCGAGCTCGGCGCCCAGAGCGTCGGCGCCACCCGGCGCGCAGCGCGCCTCGCTGACAGCGTCTTCTTCGGCCCCCAGCTCGCCTGGGAAGCGATCGCCAAGCTGGCCGAGGTGTTCCGCGAGGCGCGCCAGGAGTCCGGGCACGCGACCCCTGGCGGGGTGGGCGCCTCCCGCGCGCTCATCGTGGGCTCGAGCCGTGAGGCCGCGGCCGCCGCCGCGCGGGCTTACCTCGAGAAGACCTTCGCGATGTACCGGGCGTGGGCGATGCAGGAGTCGACCATGATGGACCTGCAGCTCAGCTTCGACGTCCCGCTCGAGAGCTGGGCGATTTGCGGCTCCCCTGCCGACTGTCTGGAGACGGTCGCTCGGGCCGGCGCGATGGGCCTGGACCGGATCGGCTTCACCATCTACAGCCTGCCCCGCGAGACCAAGGCGCGCATCGACTATCTCCAGATGATCGCCGAGGACATCCTGCGTCCGGCCGGCGCGATCGCGCCGTGAGGGGGGCTCGCGCGTCCGCCGAGCGCCCCGAAGCAACCCTAGTTCGAGCGCCGGCTCCGCCGGCGCAACGGATCCTGAGAGAGGGCCTGACCTATGTGCGCCGATGACGCCCCGGAACAGCTGGCCGTAGGTGACTTGCCCCCCCTTCGGTCAACCCCCGGTCCGGGGTTGACCGTAGGATCGCGCTCCCCTGAGCGTGCCAGCACCACCGTTTACCGCGCTCCCGTTAGTGCTGGCGGGCGACAAGGCGACGAATTTCGCCGCTTGCTCAGTACGACCGGCTCGCGTAGATCCGCCGCCGGATGTGCGCCTTGGATTCCGAGAAACACTGGGCCGCCTCGTTTCGATGTGCCTCGCAGAACGACTTGTGGTCGTTCAGGACTTGTCCAGCAGACCGGCGGAAGCTACATACGCCGGCTATCGCCTCGAAATCTTCTATGGCCTGAATCGCCTGCGCCTGGATGTACTCCTCGTCCAACTCGAGGCGCGCCTTTTGCCGCATGAGACAAAGGTACTCGTCGTGGAGGCAGGCGAGGTCGTCTGTTCGCTCACCCTCCTTTCGAAGCCAATCGTCGCTGCTGAGCATCGCGGCGTCGAGTTCGCGTCGTTCCGCCTCCAGACGCTCAAGTTCCGCCCGCAGTTGCGCCCACCCGGGTGAGCCAAGGTTCGGCACGTCCCGCCAGCGGAACGTGCCGCCGACCTCCTCGACCGTATAGGGAGCGGCGAGGTCGTGGAACTTCTTGAGGGCCGTCTTGGGATTGAACCGCCCCGCGGACGGACGGTACGATATTGTGACAATGCCGGGGACGCGCAAGAACTTGCCAGCCTTGAGAGCGACGCTCCTCTTCGTGCATTCTAGTCGAAGCTTGACCGGCCACAGTTCCGCGAGAACGCCTCGCGCGGCCTCGTGGAGGCGTCTCTCCTCAGCGCCGGGCTGCCGCTCGATCCCGTTGGACTTCGAGCGACTCCAGCGCGCCCTAGCCTCCTCAATGCGGGCAAGTCGCTCGCCTTCCAGCTGCGCCCTCTTCACGAGACCGGGGATTTCCGAGCGAGCCAGTCGCAGCCACTCAAGCTGTTCGACCTGTGACGTACGGTGCACCCAGTGCTCGATCTGCCGCGCGACCGGCGATCGGAAGCTTCTCTCGCAGCAAATCTGAAACGGGTTTCCGGTCTGGAGCTGCTCGATGCGCCTCGCGACGTCTCTTTTCGTGATCCCGACCTTGACTCGCTCGAAGTCATGGCCCGGGTTGGCCGGATTCACGAGCGAGAGAAAGTACACCTGCCAAGAGCCACCCGTCTCGGCGTCGTCAGTCTCGCCTGTCATGCCGTTCACGAGCCTGCGCCCTTAGGCAGTGCCGCAGACTCGTCGGCCAAGCTCACGATTCCGGGGTCAGTACTCTTGACCACGTAGATGGTCGCCGTGTCGAGTTGCATAGTCCTACCCGCGATCTTGTAGGGATGCGAGTGCCGCATGGCGAAAACATAGAGGCCCGCACCCTCGATCTCCTGGATTCGCGACGTGAACTCATGCGGGACCCGCACTCGCTCCGCGGGCTCTAAGTGGTTCCACATCTCGGCCCAGTCCTTTAGGTCCTGCAGGAATGTCGCCACAAGCTCAACCGCCTCGTCGTCCAGTTCACCGTGGTCGAAGCCAAACCCCTCAGCGCCGCCGGCGATCTTGAACAGGTCACGACCTGTGCGAACCCGAATCAGTAGGATCGACTCAGGGGCGGTTGGGGCGGCGAGTCTGGGCTGGACCAGGTTGGTCACGTCGGTGTCGAAGGCATTCGCAAGCGCTTTGAGCGTATCTTGGGAAGCCGGGTCGCCTCCCTCGACACGTTGCACGGTCCTTACGTTAACGCCC
This sequence comes from Candidatus Rokuibacteriota bacterium, assembly GCA_003221695.1. Classification (GTDB taxonomy): domain Bacteria; phylum Methylomirabilota; class Methylomirabilia; order Rokubacteriales; family CSP1-6; genus 20CM-2-70-11. The sequence continues at coordinate 57,278 of QHSX01000059.1, read as the reverse complement.
GCAATAGTGGCAAGGTGGTCTTGCGACCAAGCCCGCTTAGTGCGTAGCTCCTTGATCCGGTCGGCGTATGAAGTCGTCATCTTGTCCACCTCATGCCTGACGATAGGCGAAGTCCACCCGTTGCGCCACGTCATCAGTCCGACGCAGGTCGTGTCGGACCAATGTCGGACCGTGTCAGTCCATGTCCGGCACGAGGCGGCCCCCTCACCGAGGCGCCGAGAAAGCGAAACGGGCCGGGAAGGACGTCCCCCGGCCCGTCGTCGAGGAGCGGCAGCGGGCTCGGCGATCCCGTCAAGATCCTCCAAGCACAGCACGATGCCGAGGGGGTTGTCCTGAACGCGCGGACCACCACGCCGGGGTGGCTGGGGGAGCGCCTGGACGTGGGCTGGGCGATCGACGTCTTGCACCCCTTGGCGCGTTAGAGGTCACCGCTCGATTACTACGTGTCACGCAGCGACTCGACGAACATCTCCTGGATGGTGAGGCGGCGCGGCGCGAGCCCCTGGCGGAAGGTGTAGTCGGCAAGCGTCTCCACGGTCTTGCGGTTACGCGCGATCCCGTAGGGGAACGGGTCGTTGCCCATGAGCGCCTGCGTCTCCTCGGCCTCGGCGAGCTGCCACGGTAGCGAGGTCAGGAGCGCCGCGGTGTCGTGGAGCTGCCGGTACGCGTGGTCCTTGGCGTCGACGAAGGCGGTGTAGAGGCTCCGCGGGAGCCACGGGTGCTGCCTCACGAGCTCTTCCCTCAGCACCACGGTGTGCATGATCGGGAAGATCCCGGTCTTTTCGTAGTAGGCGCGCTCGACACGGCGGAAGTCCGGGAAGAGGCGACCGACGCCCTTCCCGAACGCGGCGGGCCGGCGGGCGCCGACGAAGGCGTCGAGCTCGCCCGCGGCGACCATGTCCCCGAGGTGCCGGTCGCCTGGCACCTGCTCGAGCCTGACCTCCGGCGGAAGGGTCACATCGACTTCCTTCACCTTCACGCCTTCGCCGCCCTCGAACCAGAGCATCTCCTTCGGGGCGACGCCGTACTCGTCCTCCAGGATCCCGCGGATCCACACCGCGGCCGTCATGTGGTACTTCGGCACGCCCACGCGCTTGCCACGGAGGTCCTTGGGCTCGTGGATTCCGGCCCGGTCGCCGACGAAGATCGCCGAGTGACGGAACATCTGAGACGGGAAGACGGGAATCGCGATGAGCGGCTCGCCCCGTCCCCGCCGAATCGTGTAGGTCGAGAGCGAGAACTCTGACACGTCGAACTCGCGGAACCGCCCCATCCGATAGAAGATCTCCTCGGGGCCGAGGGTCAGGATGTTGAGCTCGACGCCCTCCGGTTGGACGCGGCCGCTCTTGAGGGCCTGCGTCCGGTCGTAGTCGCCGCAGGCGAACGTGAGCGCGAGCTTGGCCATAGGTCCCCTCTCCTTGACGCCTCGGGGCGCCTACCCTACCATGAGGCGCCCGAGCGGCGCCATCGAAGCACGAGGAGCGCACGGTGAGGGTCGAGCGTGAGATCGGCATTCGAGCGCCCCGCGAGACGGTGTGGGACTTTCTCTGGGACGTGCCGCGGCTGGCCGCCTGCATCCCGGGAGCGAAGGAAGTCCGGACGGTCGAGGACGGCAAGCGGTACGCCGCCGTCGTCGGCGAGCGGGTCGGGCCGTTCAGGGTCGAGTTCCCGCTCGAGATCGAGGTCCTCGAGGTCGAGCCACCCGCGCGGCTTCGCGCCCGCGCCGGTGGGCGCGATCGGAGCGTCGACGGGCTCGTGAAGGTCGACCTCGACGTGGCCTTGACCGTCGTCGAGGACGGAACCGCTCTCAGGATCCTGGCCGAGATCGCGGTGCTCGGGAAACTCGGCACGCTCGGCCACAGCGTCATCGTACGCAAGGGGATCGAGATCATCGATCGCTTCGCGGGCGCGGTCCGCTCGCACCTGGAGGCCAAGGGCTCATGAATCCTAGGCGGTGGGGGGGCCTGGGGGAGGAGCGGCGCTTCGCTCCCCCCCAGATCGGTCGATGCTGAGGCCGTTCGAGCTCTGCGAGCCGGCCTCCGTGGCGGAGGCCTCGGAGCTGCTCCTTCGCCACGGGGAGGCCGCCCGGATCTACGCCGGCGGGACCGAGCTCATCCTCGCGATGAAGGAAGGCCTGATCCACTACGACTATCTCGTGAACGTGAAGACGGTCCCGGGCCTGGCGGGCGTCCGCCTCGACGCCGATGGGTCGCTCAGGATCGGCGCGGCCACACCGCACCGCGTGCTGGAGCGGGACCCGAGCGTAAGCGAGCGCTTTCCCGCCATTGCCCGGATGGAAGCGGACGTCGCGAACGTCCGCGTGCGCGAGGTGGGGACGCTCGGGGGCAACCTCTGCTTCGCCGAGCCTCACGCCGACCCCGGAGCGCTGCTTCAGGTATTCGACGCGACGGTCCGTCTCGAGCGGAAAGGCGGCGCGCGCACGATCCCGCTCGAGCGGCTCTTCGTCGGGCCCTTCGAGACGTGCCTGGAAGGCGACGAGCTGCTGACCGAGATCGTCGTGCCGCCGCTGGCCCCGCGGTCCGCCGCCGTGTACCTCAAGTTCGGGTTTCTCGAGCGCCCCTCCGTCGGCGTCGGCGTGGCGGTGACCCTCGCCGACGGCCATGTCGCCGACGCGCGGATCGCCGTGGGCTCGGTCGGGCCGGTCCCGCGCCGGATGCGCGACGCCGAGGCGCGCCTCCAGGACCGGCCCGTCGCCGACAGCGAGGCGGCGCTCGCCGAGGCGGGACGGATCGCCGCCCGAGCGTCCGACGCCATCACCGACCTGCACGGCTCGGCCGAGTACAAAGAGCACCTCGTCGGGGTCCTCCTCCGCCGCGCCTTCCAGGCGGCGCTGGCGGCCGTCGCCGGGAGCGAGCGCCGATGAACGCGATTCCGATGAGCGTCACCGTCAACGGCGAGGCCCACGCGCTGACGGTGCCGCCGCACGAGACCCTGATCGAGTGTCTGCGGGACCGCCTCGGCCTCCTCGGCGTGAAGAAGTCGTGCGACGTCCAGGTGTGCGGCGCCTGCACGGTGCTCGTCGACGACCGGCCCGTGAGCGCCTGCACGGTCCTCGCCTTCGAGGCGCGCGGTAAGCACGTTCGCACGATCGAGGGCCTGGCGCACGGTGACGACCTCCATCCGGTGCAGGAGGCGTTCGTCGAGCACGGCGCGCTCCAGTGCGGCTTCTGTACGCCAGGCATGATCATGGCGACGGTCGCCCTTCTCGCCGAGAACCCGAGCCCGACGGCGGACGAGGTGAAGCACTACATGCGGGGCAACATCTGTCGGTGCACGGGCTACAAGCGGATCGTCGAGGCGATCCTCGCCGCCTCCGAGCGCCTCGCCACGGGCCCAAGGACGACCGATGGCGGTTGATCGCCTCACCGTCGTCGGCCGCTCGGTTCCGCGCCTCGACGCGCACGACAAGGTGACGGGCGCGGCGCGCTACGTCAGCGACTTCATCCTGCCGGGGATGGCGCACGCGAAGCTCTGGCGGAGCCCCGTGCCCCACGCCCGACTCCTCGCCGTCGATGGAGCCCGCGCCGCCGCCGCGCCGGGAGTCCTCGCCGTCTGCACGGCCGACGATCTCCCCGTGAAGCGCCTGGCCTACGGCCCTGCCTACAAGGACCAGCCGATCCTCGCTCGCGAGGTCGTGCGTTACGCGGGGGAGCCGGTCGTCGCCGTCGTCGCCGACACCCCCGCCCGGGCGGACGCGGCGCTCGCGCTCATCGACGTCCGGTACGAGGAGCTGCCGGCGGCGACGAACGCGGAGGAGGCGCAGGCACCCGGGGCTCCCGTGATCCACACGACGCTCGACCGCGCCGGCCACTTCCGCGATCTCGATGGCCTCCGGCCCGTCGCCGGGACGAACGTCTGCCAGCATTATCGATACGAGCGGGGCGACCTCGCGCGCGCCGTCGCCGAGGCGGATCTCGTCGTCGACGACGTCTACCGCTATCCCGCTCTCTCCCATCACGCGCTCGAGCCCCACTGCGCCGTCGCCCGCGTCGACGCCGACGGGATCACCGTCTGGAGCGGGACCCAGCACCCGTTTCCGGTCCGGAAGGACCTGGCGGAGATCTTCGATGTCCCCCTCGCCCACGTCCAGGTCGTCGTCCCGCTCATCGGCGGCGCCTTCGGCGGCAAGTGCTACACCAAGATCGAGCCGCTCGCGGCGGCCCTCGCGGCCCGGGTGCGCCGGCCCGTGCGCCTGGCGCTGACGCTGGAAGAGAGCGCCCGGACGATCACGCGCCACTCGGTGGTCGTGCGCCTTCGGACCGCGGTCAGACGCGACGGGACGCTCCTCGCACGCGAGTGCGACGTCGTCCTCGACACGGGCGCGTACGCCGACATCGGGCCTCGTGTCGCGACCAAGGCGGGGTCCCGGGCGCCCGGGCCGTACCGTATCCCCTGTCTCAGGATCGACGCGCGATGCGTCTACACCAACAACGTTCCCGCCGGCGCCTACCGCGGCTACGGCGTTCCGCAAGTCACCTGGGCGTCGGAGTCGCAGATCGACGTGATCGCCGAGCGGCTCGGGATCGACCCGTTCACGCTGAGGGAGCGAAACCTTCTCAAGCGCGGCGAGGAGTACGTCGCCGGCGATACCCCGCTGGACGGTGACATGGCCGACGGCCTGGGTCAGGCTGCGCGCGCGATCGGGTGGGGCGCCCCGCTCACCCGGAACCGCGGACGGGGGCTCGCGTGCGCGATGAAGGACGGGGGTGGGACCCACGCGGTCTCGACCGCGGTAGTGCACATCAATGCCGACGGGAGCGTCATTCTATTATCGGGAAGCGTCGAGGTCGGTCAGGGAGCCCGGACCGCCCTCGCGCAGATCGCCGCCGAGACGCTCGGTGTCCCGTTCGAGGCGGTCGTCGTCCCGGCCCCCGACACCTCGCTCACGCCCTACGACCACGGGACGAGCGCGAGCCGCTCGACGACGGTCATGGGGCTGGCCGTCGCGGCGGCAGCGAAGGACGCGCGGGAGCAGCTCCTGGCGCTCGCCGCCAAGCTCCTCGACGCTCCGCCGTCGGCGCTCACGATCCGCGAGGGCAAGATCGCCCACGGAAACCGGACGCTCACGCTGGCGGAGGTCATCAGCGGACACTTCGGTCTGGTCGGCGGCGAGGTGACCGGGGTCGGCACGTTCGTTCCCGGGGAGTGGTCGGGGAGCCTCGGCGGCGCCACGGTGTTCTGGGAGACCGGAATGGGCGCCGCCGAGGTCGAGGTCGATCGGGAGACGGGCGAAGTGCACGTGCGGAAATACGTCTCGGCGGCTGACGTAGGTCAGGCGATCAACCCGCGCGAGTGCGCGGCCCAGGACGAGGGCGCCGCGATGCAGGGAATCGGCCCCGCGCTGTTCGAGGCGCGCGTGGGCGAGCGCGGCCAGCTCCTGAATCCGGGCCTGATCGATTATCGGGTGCCGACGTTTGCCGACCTCCCCGAGGCGCTGGACTCGCTCCTGATCGAGAACGCCGATGGCCCCGGGCCGTTCGGAGCGAAAGGCGTCGGCGAGAGCGGCACGTTCTGCGCGGCCCCCGCCATCGGCAACGCAGTTGCGCGGGCCGTGGGAGTGCGCCTCACGGAGTTGCCGATGACGCCCGAGCGTGTCTGGCACGCCCTTGTGTCGAAGGGGGCCTCGCCGTGAGCGTCGGCCGGGCGGCGACGCGCGTCGACACCCCTGCGAAGGCGACCGGCCGCGCTCGCTTCATCAGCGATGTCGTCGTGCCCGGGATGGTCCACGCCAAGCTCTGGCGGAGCCCGGTTCCACACGCGCGGATCCTCCGTGTCGATCCCGCGCGCGCGGCGCGGGCCGAGGGCGTCCTCGCCGTGCTCACCGCCGCGGACCTCCCGGTCAAGGATCTCTACTACGGTCCGGCGTTCAAGGACCAGCCGATGCTGGCCGACGGGGTGATCCGCTACGCGGGCGAGCCCGTCGTCGCCGTCGTGGCGGAGACCGCGGCGCAGGCGGAGGCGGCCCTCGCCCTCGTCGCCGTCGAGTGGGAGGAGCTCCCCACGGTCGCCACGCTCGACGCGGCGCTGGCGCCCGGCGCGCCGGTCCTCCACGCGCGGCTCGTGCCCGCCGCTCACTTCCGAGACCTCACGGCCCTCAGGCCGATTCCGTCCACCAACGTCTGCCATCACTGGAGCTACGCGCGCGGCGACGTCGACCGCGGCTTCGCCGAGGCCGATCTGGTGGTGGAGCAGACCTTCACCTTCCCGATGGTTCACCACTACTCGCTCGAGCCCCACTGTGCGATCGCCCGGGTGGACGGTCACGGGATCACCGTCTGGGCGTCGACGCAGCATCCGTTCCCGGTTCGGAAGGAGCTGGCCGAGATCTTCGGCCTGCCCCTCGCCCGCGTGCAGGTGATCGTGCCGTATCTCGGCGGAGCCTACGGCAACAAGTCCTACACCAAGATCGAGCCGCTCACGATCGCCCTCGCCCTGCGCGTGAAGCGGCCCGTGCGCCTGGCGCTCACCGTCGAGGAAGCGTTCAAGACGGTCCGACGCGCCGCGGTGCGCTATCGTCTCAAGACCGGCGTCCGCCGCGACGGCACGCTCGTGGCGCGCGACTGCGAGATCCATTATCAGCTCGGCGCCTACGCCGACGTCGGACCGCGTGTGGTACAGAAGTCCGCGTACACCGCGGCCGGCCCGTATCGGATCCCGCACCTCAGGATCAACGCGTACGGCGTCTACACCAACACCGTGGTGAGCGTGGCCTTCCGTGGATACGGCGTCCCCCAGCTCGCCTGGGCCTACGAGTCGCAGATGGACGTGATCGCCGAGCGGCTCGGATGGGACCCGCTCGCGCTGCGCCTGCTGAACGTCCTCAAGCGTGGGGAGCCCCTCATGGAGGGCGACCTGCCCATCGACTGCGATTTTGCCGAGGGCCTTGGGAAGGCCGCCGCTCAGATCGGCTGGAACGAGCCGACGGCGGCGCCCCGGCGCGGCAAGGGCATCGCCTGCACCATCAAGGCGCCGCTCGCTCCGTCGGTGTCCAGTGCCATGGTGCGGATGCACGCCGACGGGAGCGCGACGCTCCTGACGGGGACCGTCGAATGCGGTCAGGGGGCGCGGACCGCGCTCTCCCAGATCGTGGCGGAGGAGCTGGCGTTGCCCCTGGACCGCGTGAGGGTGGCGCGGTCCGAGGTGGGCATGAGCCCCTACGACCAGGCGACCAGCGCGAGCCGCTCGACGACACTGATGGGGCTCGCCGTGCTCAGGGCGGCGCGTGACGTGCGCGACCAGCTCCTCACCATCGGCGCCCGGCTGCTCGAGAGCGAGCGTCCCGCGTTGACGCTGCGAGACGAGAGGATCGTCTCCCCGCGGGGGGAGCGAACGTACGGAGAGGCCGTGGCCGCCCACTTCGGAACGGGTGGCGAGCTGATCGGTCGCGGGACCTATCGCGGCGAGCGCGGCCACGCTCCGCTCGGCGGTGAGGCTCCGTTCTGGGAGGTCGGAATGGCGGCGGCCGAGGTCGAGGTCGACGGGGACACGGGGCGCGTGCGGATCCTCCGCTACGTCTCGGTCGCCGACATCGGCCGCGCCATCAACCCGCGCGAGTGCGAGGCGCAGGAGGAAGGCGCGGCGATGATGGGCATCGGCCACACCCTCTTCGAGCAGATGATCTACGACGGCGGCCAGCTCCTGAATCCCTCGCTCATCGACTACCGCGTGCCGGTGATGAGCGACCTGCCGGAGGAGTACCGGAGCATTCTGGTCGAGAACGGCGACGGGCCAGGCCCGTACGGAGCCAAGGGGATCGGCGAGAGCGGACTCATCCCGACGGCGCCGGCTGTCGCCAACGCGATCGCCCGGGCGATCGGCGTCAGGATCACCGATCTGCCGATGACGCCCGAGCGCGTGTGGCGCGCCAGCGACAGAGCGCGGCGCCGGGCCGCTCCGGCAGAGGGACCGTCGACATGACGTGGCTGGTCCTGACCGCCGGTCTCGTTCTCCTGACGCCCGCCGCGCCCACCTGGGCCCAGGAGGCCTTCTACAAGGGCAAGACCGTCCGCATCGTCGTGGGCTTCTCGGCAGGAGGAGGCTTCGACACCTACTCGCGCGCGATCGCCCGGCATATGGCGAGGCACATTCCGGGCAACCCGACGATCATCGTCGAGAACATGCCCGGCGCTGGAAGCCTGATCGCCGCCAACTATCTCTACAAGATCGCCAAGCCCGACGGCCTCACCCTCGGCCACTTCATCGGCGGGCTGTTCCTCGGTCAGGTCCTCGGCCAGAAGGGCATCGAGTTCGACGCGCGGAAGTTCGAATACGTCGGGGCGGCCGCAACCGAGCACACGGTCTGCGCGCTGACCAAGGCGAGCGGGATCACCAGCGTCGAGAAGTGGATGGCGGCGGGCGCGCCGGTAAAGCTGGGCGGAGTGGCGCCGGGGTCGTCCACGCCCGACAACGCCGAGAGGACGCTCAAGGCGGCGCTCGGCCTGCCGATCCAGGTCGTCACCGGCTACAAGGGCACGGCCGATATCCGGCTGGCCGCCGAGGGCGGCGAGGTCGCTGGCGCGTGCTGGGGCTGGGGCTCCTTGCAAGCCACCTGGCGCAAGGCGCTCGACGCCGGCGAGGTGGGGCTCGTGCTCCAGGCCGCGCCCAAGCCGCATCGCGATCTCCCCAGCGTCCCGCTCGCGATCAACTTCGCCAAGACCGACGACGCGCGCCGGCTGATCGAGGTGGCGATCCACAACGACAGCCTGCTCGTCCGCACCTACACGCTGCCGCCGGGGACGCCGAAGGACCGGGTGCAAATACTGAGGAAGGCGTTTCAGGAGACGCTCCGCGACCCCGCGTTGCTCGCCGACGCCGAGAAGGCCAAGCTGGAGATCGACCCGATCACCGGAGAGGAGATCGAACGGACGGTCGACCGGCTCTTCAAGCTCGAGCCGGCCCTGATCGCCAAGCTGAGGGCGCTCCTCTTTGAGTGAGCGCTTCCGACCCGTCGGCGCGCTCGCGCTCCTCGCGATGATGGCGGGCGGGGCGCCGGCTCAGGGAGAAGGGCGGTTCTTCGAAGGCAAGACCATCCGGATCATCGTCGGCTTCTCCGCCGGCGGCGGCTACGACACCTACTCCCGCGTGATCGCCCGCCACATGGGGCGACACCTCCCTGGCAACCCCACGATCATCGTCGAGAACATGCCGGGGGCGGCGAGCCTGATCGCCGCGAATCACGTCTACAAAGTGGCCAAGCCCGACGGTCTCACCATCGTCAACTTCCACGGCAACCAGGTCGTCGGCCAGGTCCTCGGGCGCGAGGGCATCGAGTTCGACGCGCGGAAGTTCCTATTCATCGGCGCCCCGATGAGGGACAGTGCCGCCTGCGCCCTGATGAAGGCGAGCGGCGTCACGAGCCTCGAGCAGTGGAGGTCCGCCCAGACGCCGGTCAAGCTCGGCGGCATCGGACCCGGCGACACGACCCACGACGTCGCGCGCGTGCTCCAGGCGACGCTCGGTCTCCCGATCCAGCTCGTGCGCGGCTACAAGGGCACGGCCGACATCCGGCTCGCGGCCGAGGCGGGCGAGGTTGCGGGGGGTTGCTGGCAGTGGGAGTCGATCAAGGCCACGTGGCGCCGGGCCCTCGAGGGCGGCGAGATCTCGATCGTGCTGCAGATCGCGCCGAAGCCGCTCCCCGATCTGCCGCAGGTCCCCGTCGCGTCGAGCCTGGCAAAGACCGAGGAGGCGCGTCAGCTGATCAATGCCGGGATCATCGTGCCGACGGCGATCAGCCGGCTCTACGCGCTTCCGCCCGGGACGCCGGCCGACCGCCTGCAGGCGCTCCGCGCCGCCTTCCTCGAGACGCTGCGTGACCCGGAATTCACGGCCGACGCCACGCGGGCGAAGCTCGAGGTCGACCCGATCGGCGGCGAAGAGACCGACCGCCTTGTCCAGGATCTGCTCACGCTGGACCCCGCCCTCGCGGTGAAGCTCAGGGGAATCCTCCGATAGTCGGGTTCGGCGACGCCTTCCTGGCCGGGCTGATCCAGGTCTTCACCTGGCCCGCCTTTGGCCTGATGCTGATCGGCATCGCGATCGGCTTCGCCGTCGGCATTCTCCCTGGCCTCGGCGGGCCCACGACGCTCGCGCTCATGCTGCCCTTCGTCTTCAAGATGACGCCGGTCGAGGCGTTCGCGTTCCTCCTCGGGATGGCAGCCGTCACCAACACGACCGGCGACATCACCTCGATCCTGTTCGGGATCCCCGGCGAGCCGACGACCGCCTCGACGATCGTCGACGGCCATCCCATGGCCAAGAACGGCGAGGCAGGGCGGGCGCTCGGGGCCGCGATCATGAGCTCGCTCTTCGGCGCGGTGTTCGGCGCTTTCGCCCTCGCCCTGGCCATCCCGGTCGTGCGGCCGCTGGTGCTGACGTTTGGCTCCCCCGAGTTCTTCATGCTCGCGGTCCTCGGCATCACCTTCGTGGCTTCGCTGAGCGGCGAGGCACTCTTGAAAGGGCTCCTGGCCGGCTGCCTCGGTCTCTGGTTCGCGACGATCGGGCTCGACCCGGTGTCGGGGATCCAGCGCTACACCTTCGGCCAGCTCTTCCTCTGGGACGGGATCGGGCTCGTGCCGGTGACGATCGGCTTCTTCGCAATCCCCGAGGTCATCGACCTCGCGGTCCAGGGTTCGAGCATCGCCAAGGTCGAGGTGGACCGGCTCGGCGGCGTCTGGCAGGGTGTGCGCGATACGTTCCACCACTGGCTCCTCGTGCTCCGGTGCAGCGCCATCGGCACCTTCATCGCGATCATCCCCGGGATGGGAGCTGCCACCACCCAGTGGCTCGCCTACGCCCACGCTGTCCAGAGCTCGCCGAACCGAGAGCGGTTCGGCAAAGGGGCGGTCGAAGGCGTGCTCGGGCCGGGCGCGGCGAACAATTCGACGCTTGGCGGGAGCCTCGTCACCACCATCGCCTTCGGCGTCCCCGCGAGCGTCACCATGGCGATCCTCATGGGCGCCTTCCTGATCCAGGGCTTGGTGCCGGGACCGGCGATGCTCACGCCCGCGCCCAAAGGCCACCTGGCCGTGACGTTTGCGATGGTGTGGACCATCGTGATCTCCAACGTCATCACGGTTGCAGTCTGCTTCCTGTTCCTCCGGCAGGTCGCCAGGATCACCCAGATCCGGGGCGCGCTGCTCATCCCGTTCATCCTGATGCTGATCGCCGTCGGCGCGTTCGCCGAGAAGAATGTCTTCGAGGACGTGCTGGTCGTGTTGGTGTTCGGCGCGCTGGGATGGGTGATGACACGGCTCGACTGGCCGCGCCCGCCGTTGCTGCTCGGGCTCGTGCTGGGCCCGCTCGCCGAGAACAAGCTCTTCCTGTCCACCGACAATTACGGCCTCGCCTGGCTCGTGCGCCCGGGCGTGCTCCTCCTCCTCGCCGTCATCGTCGTGGGAGTCCTGGGACCGATGCTGATCGAGCGCCGGCGGCGCGCGAGATCGCCCGCCGCCACGGCGGCAGCGGGCGAGGCGGGCCCGGTGACGGCGTTTCGCGGGCCGTCGCTCGACGGGGCGACCCTCTGGAGCCTCGTGCTCGTGGCCCTGTTCGCGTGGGCGCTCTGGCAGAGCCGGACCTTCGGGGTGCGGGCGGGGCTCTTTTGCTGGGCCGTCGGCATCCCCGGGCTCGCGCTGGCGATCGTGCAGCTCGCCCGCGACCTCACCGGTCATCGGTCCCGGCCGGCGCCGGAGACCACCGCGGCAGGGGGGGCCGATGTGCCGCGCGCCGTGGCGACTCGCCGCAGCGTCGAGATCTGCGCCTGGATCGCCGGCTTCTGGCTGGCGATCTGGCTCCTCGGCTTCTCGATCGCGACGCTGGTCGCGACGTTTCTCTACCTCAAAGCCGGCGCCCGCGAGCGATGGCCGATCAGTATCCTACTGAGCGTGCTCGGTTTCGCTTTCGTCTACGGAATCTTCGAGACGGCGCTCAGCGTCCCCTTCCCTCCCGGCCAGGTCTTCGTCTGGCTGGGCTATGGCATCATTCGATGACCTGATCCACGCGCAGCAGCACGAACGGGGAAATCGTGAACCCGAGCGCCTTCGCCACCTTGAGATTGATGACCAGCTCCGGGCGCTCGTACGCCTCGATCGGGAGGTCGGCAGGTTTCGCTCCCTTGAGGATCTTGTCCACGTAACGCCCGGCCGCCACGCGCCCGACCTCCCTGATGTTCTCGGCGTAGGAAAAGAGCGCACCGCGTTCGACCCATTCCTTACGATGCCCGGCGACCGGAATTTGCCGCGCGGCGGCCAGGCGAAGGATCAGCGAGTGAAACTTCACGCGCAGGTTCAGTGAAGCGATGAAGACGCCATCCGTGTTGCTCCGCGATAGCGACGCGAAGACCTGCTCCAGGTTCTTCTGCGTTCCCGCGTCGCGATCGATGGTCGTGATCTTCAACGCGGAGGCGGCCTGCCACACTTCACGCCTGAACTGCGGGACGCCCGGATCGTCCGGATCGGCGAGGACGAGCATTCGATGAAGACCGGGGACGATCTCCTTGAAGAGCTGCACTTCCTTGGTCGGCGCGTTCCCGAGCGCCACCAGGCCGGTCATGTTACCGCCGGGATGGGCCAGGCTTTTCACGACGCCGGCCGCGACGGGATCCGAGACGTGAAGGAAGACCACGGGGATGTCCGTGATCGTTCCGTGGGCGGCCCTGATCGTCTGGTTCTCGAACGCGACGACGAGGTCCGGCCGCGTCCGCGCGAATTCGGCGGCCGTGACGCGGGCTGCGGCCTCGTCGGGCAGGTTGCGGAAGTCGAGCCGGAGGTTCTTGCCTTCTTCGTAGCCGAGCGCCTTGAGCCCATCGCGCAGGCCGTCGAGCGACGGCGGCACATGGTCAAGGCCCACGTGAAAGAGGGAGATTCGGTAGACCTTGGCCGGTGGCTGTGCCTCGGCGGCGAGCGACGCGACGAGAACGCTGAGAGCAAGCGCGGCCGAGAGCGCCGCGCGTACGATCATCATGCCGCGACCTGCTGACTCAGCACAGCGGCGATTTTCCGCCAGCCGTCGATTCGGCGCAACTTGAGTCACCTTCTCACGCGACCGTCGCGGCGCGATCCGGCTCCCTCGCGGCCATAAGATGGGCCCTCTTCTAGCACGTTATGTCGGTTGACGCGAGCGCGGGCGGCGCCTAGGATCGGCCTCGTCTCTCCGAGGAGGACACGATGGGCGGGCAATGGCGGGTCGTGGCAGCAGGCCCCTGGGATGACCCGGGATGGCAGCACGCCCTCGAAGACGCCGGGTGCGAGGTCGTCCTGGGCCGGTCGTTCGAGCGCTTCCCCGGTCAGGCCTACACCGAAGGCGAGCTGATCGACCTCTTCAAAGACGCCGACGCGGTCCTCGTGTCCACCCGTGAGCAGGTCACGCGGCGCGTCCTGGAGGCGTGTCCGCACCTCAAGATCGTCGCCAAAGCCACGATCGGCGTGGAGCGCATCGACCTCGACGCCGCAAGGGATTCGGGCATCCTCGTCGTGAACAGTCCCGCCCCGCAAAATTATCTCGGGGTCGCCGAGGCCACCATCGGCCTGATCCTGACGCTGACGAAGCGAATGATCGGAAACCAGCGCCGCCTTCGAGAGGGGCAGTGGAAGCACCCGGACAGCCTGGGCAGGATGCTGATGGGGCAGACGATCGGGATCGTCGGCCTCGGACGCGTCGGATCGAATGTGGCCCGTCGGCTGACGGCCTGGGACGTCCGACTCCTCGCCGCCGACCCGTACATCGAGCCGGCGGCCGCCCACGCGGTGGGTGCGGAGCTGGTCCCCGTGGACGACCTCCTCCGCGAGTCGGACGTGGTCACGCTGCACGTCGTGTTGACCCAGGAGACCAGGCATCTCATCGACGAAACGCGCCTGCGCGCGATGAAACCGACCGCGTGCCTCGTGAACACCTCGCGAGGAGGCGTGATCGACACGGCGGCGCTGGTGCGGGCGATCCAGGAAGACTGGATCGCGGCCGCCGCCCTGGACGTGTTCGAAGAGGAGCCGTTGCCGCTCGAGAGCCCACTGCGCAGGCTGGACCCGGATCGCGTGATCCTGACGCCGCACTGCATCGGCAATAACCGCGACTCCCAGCGGACCGGCACTCGGATGGCCGTCGACAATATCCTGCGAGCGCTGCGGGGCGACTTGCCTCAGTACATCAAGAACCCCGGCGCGATCCCGCGCTGGCGGGAGCGCTTCCCCGGGAGAGAGCGATGAGCGACGCGGCTGCCGTTGACGCTGACGGGCACATCACCGAGTCGACCGAGCAGCTCCGACCGTATTTCGAGGGCAACTACGGCGACCGCGGCCACTGGGCCGGTCGTCGCTCCTACTACCCCGAGGACGGCTGGGACCGCTCCCTCGGTGGCCGGCTCGGGAGCAAGGCGAGCGACGCCAAGACATGGCTCCGATTCATGGACGAGGGAGAAGTGGAGACGGCGGTCCTCTACCCCACCGCCGGGCTCGGCATCGGGTGGGTGCGCGAGCCCGACTTTGCCACGGCACTCTGCCGCGCCTACAACGACTTCTTGTACCAGGAGTTTCTGACCGTCAGCCCACGCCTGAAAGGTGTCGCGCTCATTCCGTTTCAGGACGTCCCGGAAGCGGTCCGGGAGCTCCAGCGAGCCGTCACCGAGCTGGGAATGGTGGGCGCGTTCGCGCCTGCCGTCGGGCTACGGTTACCGCTCGGGCATCCGCAGTTCCACCCCGTCTATGCGGAAGCCGAGCGGCTTCAGAGCATGGTGGCCTGCCACGCGACGGTACGGGGCGCACACTACTACGGCGCCGACGGGTTCGACCGGTTCATCGAGGTGCACACCCTGTCGCATCCCTTTGCCCAGATGATGCAGCTCACCGGCGTGATCTTCGAGGGGGTGCCCGAACTCTATCCGCGTCTCAGGATCGGGTTCATGGAGGCGGGCTGCTCGTGGGTTCCGTTCTGGATGGACCGCATGGACGAGGAGTGGGAAAAGCGAGGGGAAGTGGACGCACCCCTCTGCCGGAGGAAGCCGAGTGAGTATCTGCGCAGCGGGCGGCTGTACTTCGCCGTCGAATCGGGCGAGAAGTCCCTGCCAGAGGTGGTGCGTCGCCTCGGCGATTCGACACTGTTCTACGCCAGCGACATCCCGCACTGGGATCACGATTTCCCCGCGAGCCTGCGTGAGCTGAGGGGGCGCGAGGACGTCAGTCGCGAGACGCGGCAGCGGATCCTGTCCGAGAACGCGCGACGGATGTACGCGCTCACCCCGCGAGCCGAACGGTGAGATCGCTTCCCCTGCTCGCGCTGGCGGGCACGCTCGGGCTTGCCACGTGGGCCCTCGCCCAAACGCCGGCGCCGAAGCCAGTCGAGAAGGTGGCGCTCGCCTCGGCCTATACCACGACGAGCGCCACGATGGCGCCGCTCTGGGCGGCGAAGGAAGGGGGCTTTTTCGACGAGGAAGGGTTGGACGTCAGCCTCACGCGGATCCAGGCCGGCGCGCCGATCATGGCGGCCATCAATTCCCGCGAGGTGCCGCTCGCCTTCCTCGGCGCCCAGCAGATCGTCGAAGCCAACCTCAAGGGCGGCGACTTCGTGATCGTGGCCGGCTTCATCGAGATCCTCGGCCAGTCGATCTTTGTGCACCCGTCGATCGAGCGACCGGAGCAGTTGAAGGGCAAGGCGATCGGAGTGACGAACTTCGGGGCGATTACCCATGTCGCAGGCAAGGAGGGCGTGAAATACCTCGGGCTCGAGGGACGGGTCAGCTTTCTGGCCACGGGAGGACCGCCGGAGACCCTGGCGGCGATGCGGTTCGGCAAGGTGCACGGGGGGGTCTTCTCTCCGCCAGACACGCTGAGGGCGCGCGAGCTGGGCTTCAGGGAGCTGGTGGATCTCACGAAGGTCGGCACCAAGGTGCAGACCTCGGCGATCGCGACCACGCGCGCGTGGGCGAAGGAGCAGCCGGACCTGGTCGAGCGGTACATCAGAGCCGCCATCAAGGGCGCCCATCGCCTGAAGACCGACAAGCCGTTCGGGACGAAGGCGATTGCCAAATACACCCGGGTGTCCGACCCCAGGCTCCTGGACGAGACGTACGCCTACTATAAAGACCAGTGGGGGAAAGACGGGTTCCCTTCGCTGGAGGCCATCCAGAAGAACATTGATGTCGCAGCCGCCAACATCCCTGAAGCCAAGGCGGCCCGGCCCGAGCAGTTCGTGGACCTGGCGTTCGTCAACAGGATCAAGGGCAGCGGCCTGATCGCCGAGCTCTGGGGGAACAACTAACCCTCGAGGAGGTCGAGTACGAACGGCAGGCCTCTCATTCTGTCCGGGCTCCTCTTGGCCGCTGGCCTTGGGGCCTTCGCGACCGGAAGCCGGGCGCAGTCCGATCGAGGGCCGGGACCCGGCGCCACTCGTGGCCAGACGATCTTCTCGAGCAAATGTTTTCAGTGTCACAGCGCGGCGATGTGGGCGGATCTGAGACACGACCGGCGGGGCTGGGAGGGCGTGCTCTATCGCATGGTCGGGCGCGGCGCCCTGTGGACCGAGGACGAGATCCGCGGGATGGCCGAATACCTCGCGACGGCCTTCGGGCCGGAGAGCCGACGGTGAGAGCCCTCGTAGCGCAGTATCTGTCGCAATCGATCTCCCGACGCGGCTTCCTGGCGCGCCTCACCGCCGCCGGTGTGTCGGTGGCCGCGGCCGAATCCATCCTGCGCTCGCTCGCGCCGCTCGCCCGGGCAGAGGAGGCGCAGCGGATCTCGCCCGAAGGAGTCAAGCTCTTCCAGGGAACCGGCGGAGCGGCGCTTGCCGAGCAGCTGATCGCGTCAGGCGTCAAGTACGTCTTCGGAAACTCCGCCAGCGAGGACGCCCAGTTCTACGAGGCGCTGGTGGACCGGCCCCAGCTCAGGTACATCCTGACGCCGCATGAAGGGCCGGGCGCGGCCATGGCCGCGGGCTACGTGAAGGCCTCGGGCGAGCCCACGCTCGTGATGCAGGCCGGCGTCGTCGGTCTCATGAACGCCATGGGGCAGATGTACAACGCCTTCAAGGAGCAGACCCCGATCGTCTTCTACAGCTACCGCACCGAGCAAACGGGCCGGGCCGGCCGCGACGGCTTCGAGGAGGTCGCCAACCAGGAGCAGATCGTGGCGCCGCTGTCCAAGTACTCCTGGCTGGCGCGGCGAGCCGACATGATTCCCGAGACGGTCCGTCGGGCCTTCAAGGTCGCCTGGACGCCCCCGTACGGCCCGGCCTATGCCTCCTGGCATTCGGATTTCAACGACGAGAAGGTTCGCGCCGAGATCATCGTCCACGAAAAAGTGGACCCCCGCATGCGGGTGCGCCCCAACCCTCGAGAAACCGAGCGCGCAGCGAAGCTCCTCGTCGAGGCCAAGACGCCGGTGATGATCGTCGGTGACGAGCTCCACTACACGAAGGCCGTGGACAAAGCGGTCAGACTGGCCGAGCTCTTGGGCATCGCCGTGACCCAGGTGCGGCAGCTCTTTGCCAACTTCCCCGAACGCCATCCGCTGTGGGTCGGCTCGCTGCCGGGGAACCGACTCGAGACGCTGACGTTTCCGAGAAGCCCCGACGTCGTCATCAACGTCGGGAACAAGCTCCAGCACAACAGCCCGGCGCCGATCGTGGCCCGCCACGCCACCTTCATCGACCTGAGGATCGACAGCTTGAGCATGGGCAACGTGATGCCAACCGACGTCCCCCTCGTGGCGGACGTGGCCTATGGCCTGGACGATCTCATCGCCGCGGTCGAGAGTCTCATGACCTCCGCCCTCAAGACGAAGGCCCGGGAGCGAGCCCTCGACGTCCAGCGATTCACGGACCAGGCGAGGAAACTCCGGGCGCTGGTCGTGAAGAATCCCGACTGGGAGCGAAGCCCGATCCTGGCCGACCGGCTCACGTACGAGATCGCCCGGTTCGCGGATCAGGACGCCATCATCGTCCACGAGGGAGGCTCCATCGGGCTCCACAGCTTCGACTTCAATCCGCTCGGTGGCCGCGAGCTCTTCTTCTACTACGGCGCTCACCTCGGCTCGGGCGTGGGCACCGCGGCCGGGGTCAAGCTGGCCCGTCCCAACCAGCAGGTGATCTGTCTGGTCGGCGACGGCTCGTTCGTCTTCGGACCGACCGCGCTGTGGAACATGGCCCGGCTGGAGCTGCCGGTGATCGTCGTCGTCTACAACAACCACGCGTACGCCGGGCCGCACAGCCGGGTCATTCAGAACGTGCCCGGAGGGCGGATGGTCCAGACCGGCCACTTCGTGCACGACTACCTGGGCGACCCCGACATGAGCATGGCCTCCATCGCCAAAGGGTTCGGGGTCGAGGGCGAAGTGGTCGACTCGCCGGCTGGCCTGAAGGACGCGCTGGCGAGAGCCCGAAAGGCCACCGTCGAGGGCAAGCCCTATCTGATCGACGCGCAGGTGGCACGCACCGGAGTGGCGTGGGCGGAGAAGCCATGGACGCCCGCCATTCGCATCGCACGAGAGCGCACGCGGAACGTCTGACGGGAGGAGAGAGTCTGGAGCAGTTTGAGGGCGCGGTCCTCTCCGGAGTGAACGAGGGTGCGCACTTTCTGGGCCTCGGCTGGGTGCGAGACGCGATCCGGCGCATCGCGGGATTCGATCCTTTCCCCGGCACCCTGAACGTGCGGCTCGTGGACCGTGACGCCCTCCCGCGTTGGCGCGAGCTCCGGAGAGACGCGGGCCTCTCCCTGACGCCTCCCGACACCCACTCCTGTGGCGGCCGGCTTCTGCCCGCGCTCGTCGAGGGTCGGATCCCCGCAGTGGTCGTGATCCCGGAGGTCACCCGGTACGAGGACGAGGTGCTGGAGGTCGTCGCGCCGGTCCGCCTCCGTACGGTCCTCGGCCTGCGCGATGGCGACCGGGTCAGGCTCGAGATCGCGACGCGCCACGTGGTCGTCGGGAAGCCGATCCCGCGTGTCGAAGGTTCGGAGAAGGTGACGGGGCAGGCACGCTACGCGGCGGACGTGCGTCTGCCCGATCTTCTCTGGGGAAAGGTCGTGAGGAGCCCGCTTCCCCACGCCCGGATCCTCCGGATCAGCGCCGAAAAGGCCAGGGCGTTGCCAGGTGTCCGCGCGATCCTCACCGCCGACGATCTCCCGCCTGTGCTGGTCGGGCGGCGAATGCTCGACATGCCGCTCCTGGCCAGGGATCGCGTCCGCTTCGTCGGGGAGCCGGTGGCCGCGGTCGCCGCCGAGACTTCGGACGTGGCCGAGGAGGCGGTCGCCCTCATCGAGGTCGAGTACGAGGACCTGCCGGCGGTATTCGACCCGCTCGAGGCGCTCACGGCCGAGGCCCCGATTCTCCACCGAGACGCCGGCGCGTATGAGGGCGCGCCGAAGGAGCGGCCACACCCCAACGTCCAGTCCATCCAGCGACACCGCGAGGGCGACCCCGAGCGCGGACTCCGGCAGGCAGCCCGAGTCTTTGAGCACACCTTCAGGACACCCCGAGCCCATCAGGGGTACCTCGAGCCCCGCGCCTCGGTGGTGAGGATCGACGAGGCGGGGCGCGTCCAGGTCTGGACCTGCAACAAGACGCCGTTCCGGCTGAAGGAACAACTTGCGCGGGCGCTCGAGTTGCCGTCTGAGCGGATCAGGATCAACCCGGTGCCGATCGGAGGCGACTTCGGCGGCAAAGGGTTCTCCACCGATGTGCCGCTCGCCTACCATCTGGCCCGCGCGACGGGGCGCCCGGTAAAGATGGTGATGGGCTACACGGAAGAGCTCATGGCCGGTTGCCCGCGGCACCCCTCGATCATCACGCTCAGGACCGGCGTGGACGCGGAGGGTCACATCGTCGCGCGTACCGCCCGCGCCATCTTCGACGGCGGCGCGTACGCGGCGTTCAAGCCTCGCCCGAACGTGGACCTCCACGGCGGCCACCAGGCCGGGGGCGTCTACCGCATCCCGCACTTCGAGGCCGAGTCCGTCTGCGTCTACACCAACAGCGTCCCGAGCGGTCACGCGCGGTCCCCGGGCGAGCCGCAGATGATCTTCGCCGTGGAGTCCCACACGGACATGATCGCCCACGAGTTGGGGATCGATCCCGCCGACTTCCGCCGCCGCAATCTCGTCGGCGACGGTGAGCGGCTCGCGACCGGGCACCGCCTCGAGCGCGTGAAGGCGCGCGAGACGCTCGAGGCGGCCCTGGAGGCGGGGGACTGGCGAGCGCCCAGGCGACCCCACGTCGGCCGCGGGCTTGCGATGTCGCACCGCTTCGCCGGGCTCGGCGACGCCCGCGCTCGGCTCCGTCTCGAGACGGACGGGACGGTGCGCCTGATCACTGCCATTCCAGACACCGGCACGGGCGCCCACACCGTCTTCCGGCAGATCGTCGCCGAGGTCCTGGAGGTCCCGCCCGATCGGGTGGTCGTGTCGGTCGGCGACACCGACGCCTTCGAGAGCGACGCGGGCGTCGGGGGCAGCCGCGTGACCCGAGTGGCGGGACACGCCGTCGACCGGGCGGCGCGGGCGATGCGGGAGGCGCTGGCGCGCGGCGATCGCACCCTGCCGCTCCAGACAGAGGCGCGGTTCAGCGTCAACGAGACGGGGACGGTGACCTCCTTCTGCGCTCAGGTCGCCGAAGTCGAAGTGGATCCGGAGACCGGCTGCGTGAAGGTTCTCCGGATGGTCACCGCGCACGACGCGGGCCGGGTGCTGAACCCCATCGGCCACCAGGGACAGATCGAGGGGGGACTCCTGCAAGGGCTCGGGCTCGCCATGATGGAAGCGATGGGCGCCGAGGACGGCCGCATCAGCACGCTCTCGCTCGGCGACTACAAGCTCCCGGTGACCAAGGATGCGCCGCCGCTCACGACGGTCATCCTCGAGGACTCCGTCGGCCCCGGCCCCTTCCAAGCCAAGGCCATCGGAGAGATGAGTATCAGCCCGGTCGCGGCCGCCATCGCGAACGCCATTTTCGATGCCTGCGGGGTCCGGCTGAGAGACCTCCCCCTCACCGCCGAGCAGGTGTTCTTCGCGCTCCAGAGCCGCGGAGGCACGCGGTGACGCTACGGATCCGTCTCAGCGTCAACGGTTCGGCCCGGGAGGTCCTGATCCCGTCGTCCCGGCGTCTCATCGATTTCCTCCGTGACGACCTGGGCCTCACCGGGACCAAAGAGGGGTGCGGGGTCGGGGTCTGCGGCGCCTGTACGGTCCTCCTGGACGGCCGGATGATCAGCTCCTGCCTGGCGCTCGCCGCGTTCGCCGACGGCGCGGAAGTGACGACCGTCGAGGGGCTCGCGGACGACGAGCGGCTTCACCCCGTCCAGCAGGCGTTCATCGAGTACGGGGGGGCCCAGTGCGGAATCTGCACGCCCGGCCAGGTTGTCGCGGCCAAGGCCCTGCTCGACGAGGTCCCGAACCCGACCGAGGGCGAGATCCGGGAGTGGATGCTCGGGAATCTTTGCCGCTGCACCGGTTACTACAAGATCATCGAGTCCATTCAAAAGGCCGCGGGTCATGCACGCCTTTGACTACACGGCCCCCGAGAGCCTGGCGTCCGCCCTGGCCGAGCTGGAGGAGGCCGGCGACGAGGGAAAGGTGATTGCCGGCGGAACGGCGCTGATGATCTTGATGATGCAGCGTCTGGTGCGCCCCACCCGCCTCATCAGTCTCCGTCGCCTGCCCGGTCTCGGCCGCATCGAGGTCGTTGACGGCGGGGTCAGGATCGGGGCGCTGGCGACTCACCGCGACGTGGAGACCTCGCCGCTGATCCGGTCGCGCATTCCCGTGCTCGCCGAGACGCTCAGCCGCGTGGCGACGTTACGGATCCGCAACGTCGCGACCATCGGCGGATGCCTGGCCCATGCCGATCCCAACCAGGACCCGCCGGTGACTCTCCTGGCGCTGGACGCACGGGTCCGGATCGCGGGGCGCCAGGGGGAGCGTCAGGTGGCGCTGGACGAATTCTTCGTCGACTACTACCAGACCGCGCTCCGGCCCGGCGAGGTCGTGGTCGCCGTCGACGTCGCCTTCCCTGCGCCTGGGAACGCCTCGGCCTTCCACAAGTTTCTACCCAGGACGGCGGACGACTACGCCACCGTGGCCGTCGCCGCCACGGTCACGCTGACGCCGGAAGGCGTCTGCCGCGAGGCGCGCATCGGGCTCGGCGCGCTCGGGCCGACACCGCTCCGCGCGCGCGACGCAGAGGCGATCGTCATCGGCGAGCGGCTGAGCGACCGGCTGCTCGCGGCCGCGTCGGAGGCGGCCATCCGCGTCGTGGACCCGATCGCCGACCCGCGCGGCTCGGCGGAGTACAAGCGGCAGATGGCAGGGGTCTTCGTGCGGCGGGCCCTTCGTGGCGCCTGGGACCGCGCCTCCAGAGAGGCGGCGTGAAGCTCGTCCAGCGCTCTATCCTCGCCGTGGAGCGTGAGCGGCTCTGGGACTTTCTCATGGATGTCCCGCGCGTCGCCCGGTGCATTCCCGGCGTGGAGGCAATTGAACCCGCCGGTGAGAACAGGTATCGTGGGGTCCTCAACGTGCAGATTGGTCCGGTGCGTCTCGCTCTCGGGGGCACCGTGACCCTGGAGGAACAGGACCGGAACGGCTGGCAGGCCGCCCTGAGGGCGGAGGCCGACGACCGGGGCGCCGGCGGCGGGATCCGGGCCCGGATGACCGCGCGCCTGGCGCCCGCGCCGACGGGCATCGAGCTCGTCGTGGAGACCGATCTCGCGGTCCTCGGGAAGATCGGCGAGTTCGGCCAACCACTGATCAAGAAGAAGGCCGATGGCCTGATGCAGGCGTTCGCGGTCAACGTTCGAGCGGCGCTCGGCAGAGCACCATCCAGTCGCGAGTGAGGTGGGCGATGAGCATGCGCGATCTGCGGCAGTGGCTGCGTGGGGCGGAGGGCCTCGGCGAAGTCAGGACGGTCACGGGCGCGGACTGGAACGTCGAGATCGGCGCCATCACCGAGCTCGCGCAGCACCGCGAAAACGGCCCGGCGGTGCTGTTCGACGAGGTCAAGGGCTACCCGAAGGGGTACCGGATCGTCGTCAATTCCCTGGGCTCGCTCCGCCGGACGGCGCTCACCCTGGGGCTCGATACGAACGTCACCTCCCCCATGGAGCTCGTGAAGACCTGGCGCGCACGCTCGAAGAAGATCATGCCGATCCCGGCCAAGACCGTCGAGTCGGGGCCGGTCATGGAGCACGTCGATGCCGGCGCGGCGGTCAACGTGCTCAAGTTCCCCACCCCGAAGTGGCACGAGCACGACGGCGGCCGCTACATCGGGACGGGCAGCGTGGACATCACGCGGGATCCCGAGGAAGGGTGGGTGAACCTCGGCTGCTATCGGGTGATGATCCATGACGAGAAGACCGTCGGGTTCTACATCTCGCCCGGCAAGCACGGTCGGATCCAGCGGGAGAAGTGGTTCGCCGCGGGCAAGCCCATGAAGGTGGCCGTCTCCCTCGGGCACGACCCGCTCGTCTTTCTGGCGGGGAGCATCGAGGTGCCCTACGGCGTCTCCGAGTACGATTGGGTCGGCGGGGTCGTGGGCGAGCCCTTCGA
This sequence comes from Candidatus Rokuibacteriota bacterium, assembly GCA_003221695.1. Lineage (GTDB taxonomy): Bacteria > Methylomirabilota > Methylomirabilia > Rokubacteriales > CSP1-6 > 20CM-2-70-11. The sequence goes on along the minus strand of QHSX01000059.1, from coordinate 33,745 downwards.
GGTCCTTCAGAGCCCCGTCACGGGCCTCCCCCTGCCCGCCAACGCCGAGATCATCATCGAGGGGACCGCGTACCCGGATCGGAAGCTCGACGAGGGTCCCTTCGGCGAGTGGACCGGCTACTACGCGAGCGACGTGCGCCCCGAACCGACGATCACGGTCGAGCGCGTGCTTCATCGCGCGAATCCCATCATGCTCGGCAGCCCTCCCGGCAAGCCGCCGTCCGAGCTGACGGCCTACCGGGCCGTGATGCGCTCCGCGCTGATCTGGGACGAGATGGAGAAGGCCGGAGTCCCCGACGTCCAGGGCGTCTGGTGCCACCCCGCGGGCGGCACGCGGCTCCTGGTGATCGTCTCCATCAAGCAGCGCTATGGCGGACACGCCCGCCAGGCGGGGCTCGCCGCGATGGCCTGCCGGGCCGGGTCCTACCTCGGCCGCTACGTCGTGGTCGTGGACGAGGACATCGACCCGACCAACACGTACGACGTGATCTGGGCTCTGTGCACGCGCTCGGACCCGGAGAAGGACATCGACATCATCCGGCGCATGTGGTCAGGGCCGCTCGACCCCATCATCCCGCCCGGAGCGAAGGGTCTGAACTCGCGCGCGCTGATCGACGCGACGCGGCCCTTCGAATGGCGGGACAAGTTCCCGCCGGTCGCCATCTCGAGCACGGCGGTGATCGAGGCCGCCCGGAAGAAGTGGGGCGCCATCCTGTTCGGGGAATCGTAACGTTCTGATCTGAGTGAGCGCCAGTCGGCAGCGCGTCCTTGACACGGGCGCCCGCCGCCGGTAGCCTAACGGTCGTTCAATAGGTATGGCTACCCTCGCCCCCGTCACCCCGAAGGGCGACGCCGTCGCCTCCGATCGGATCCTCCGCGCGGCGACGGCCCTCTTCTGTGAGCGCGGCTATCACGGCACCTCGGTGCGCACGCTGGCGCGCGAGCTCCGCCTGGAGACGGCGAGCCTGTACTACCACTTCCACTCCAAGCAGGAGATCCTCTTCGCCATTCTCGACCGCACGCTCGACGACCTGCTCGACGGCTTGCGGCGCGCGGTGGCGGCGGCCGACGGCGCCGAGAGCCAGCTGCGGGCGGCCGTGCGCTTCCACGTCGTCTTCCACGCGCGCCGCCGACAGGAGGCGTTCGTGAGCCACAGCGAGCTGCGCTCGCTGACGCCGGCCAACCTCCGCCGCGTCATCGCCAAGCGCGACCAGTACGAGGACGTGTTCCGCGGCCTGCTCACGGCGGGCATCCGCGGCGGCGTCTTCCAGGTGCCGGACGTGAAGCTGACGGCGGCGGCGATCCTCAGCATGTGCACGGGGGTGGCCACCTGGTTCTCGGAGGGCGGGCGGCTCGCTCCCGAGGCCATCGCCGGCCGCTACGTCGAGGTGATCTCAAAGAGCCTCGACGCGCGCAGCGTCGATCGGCGCGGGAAGGGACCGAGGTCCTGAAGGAGAGCGCCATGGACAAGCCGTTCACGGACAAGCTCGAGGCGTCGGACGTGCCGAAGATGGAGGCCGAGTACCAGGACCTGCTCAAGCGCGTCCTGGCCATTCAGGCCGATTGCGAGATCGGCGGGCCGCATCTCTACGTGCGGACGATCCTGCCGACGGCGCCCAGCAAGGTCGACCAGCTCATCGTGGCCCGAACGGCCGCCGAGGAAGCCGACCACTACCGCAAGGTCGCCCGCCTCGCCGGCGAGGTGGGGCTGGATCTCTCCCACATCCTGAGCCGCCCCAACCAGGAGCGGTACGTGAACGCCTTTCGGGGGACGATCACGAGCTGGGAGGAGTTCGCCGTCTTCGGCTTTTTGATCGACCGGGTGGGACGGTACCAGCTCGAGGAGTTCATCGGGTGCAGCTTCGCGCCGTTGGACCGGATCCTGCCCGACGTCATCGTCGAAGAGCGGGCCCACATCGAGTACGGTCAGAACAAGACCGCGGAGTTCGCGGCCAGGGGCGGAGCGTCGAAAGAGAAGATCCAGCGGGTCGTCAACGCCTGGTACGCGAAGGCCCTCGACATGTTCGGCAACAGCAATTCCCGTCGCTCCGAGCGCTACCGCCACTGGGGACTCAAACGCCGGACCAACACGCAGGCGAGGCAGGAGTACATCCGGGAGGTCAACCCCCTCATCGAGGCGATGGGGCTGAGCGTGCCGGATCCGAACGTCGGCCGCGAGTTCGTGTGACCGGGGGGCGAGACCATGACCCAAGCGCCGAACACCCAGGCCCTCGACGAGCACATGAAGGAGATGGTGCTGGCCCTCCACGCGGCCGTCAACCGGGCGATGCCGCACCTCAAGGACGACCCGAAGCTCGTGGACCAAGCGCTCCGCGACTGCGAGGAGATCCTGGACGTCGTGCTGGAAGGCAACGTCTCGGAGTGGCTCGCCAGATAGTCGGCGACTGACGAGCCCGGCGTGAACATCGTCGTCTGCGCCAAGGTCGTCCCGTTGAGCTCGGTCACGATTCGCATCGACCCGGCCACGAGGCGGATGGTCAGGAAGGACGTCAGCCAGGAGCTGGACCCGCAGGCGGCCAAGGCCGTCGAGGAAGCGCTGCGCCTGACGGAAAAGCACGGCGGAAGCGTGACGGTCGTCGTCATGGGCGGAGAGGACGCGACGATCGGGATCAGGGGCGCCCTGGCCATGGGGGCAACGGCCGCGATTCACCTCTCGGATCCGGCGCTGGCGGGGTCAGACGCGCTCGGCACCGCGAAGGCGCTGGCCGCGGCGATCCGGAAAGCGCCGTTCGATCTCGTGATGTGCGCGACCGAGTCGAGTGACAGCTATACCGGCCTCGTCCCCGGGCAACTCGCCCAGCTGCTGGGAGTTCCCCCCCTGACCTTCGCGACGTCCGTCACCGTGGAGGGCAGAACGGTGACGATCAAGCGTCAGAGCGAAGGCGGCTACGATGTGGTCTCCGCCGAGCTTCCTCTCCTGGTGACCGTGACCACCGGCATCAATGAGCCACGTTATCCCACGCTGAAGGGAATCATGGGAGCCAAGAAGAAGGAGATCAAGCGATACACGGCCGCCGAACTCGGGCTCGGTCCCGCCGAGGTCGGCGAGAGTGGCGCGCGCGAGAAGGTCCTCACCGTCGGCAGGCCTCCCGCCCGGCCGGCCGGAACGATCATCCAGGACGACGGCGAAGGCGGGAAGAAGATCGCCGCCTTTCTCGCCGACTTGAAACTGATCTGAGCGTTCCTCGAGACATGGCCGATCTCATCTGGGTCTACGGCGAAGTGGTCGACGGGCGCATCTCTCGGGCCACGCTGGAGATGCTGTCCAAAGCCAGAGAGCTGGGCCGGGCCGAAGCGGTCCTCCTCGGACCCGCTCCGGACGATGCCGTCGGGACTCTGTCGGCGCACGGGGCCAGCCGGGTCTACCGGTCCACGGACCCGGTCTACCGCGACTGCCCGACGCTCCCGGCCGTCGAGACGATCGCGACGCTGATCGCGTCCCATCAGCCCACGGTCATGCTCTTCGCGTCGAGCTATGGCGGGCGCGACGTCGCCGCGGCGCTCTCGGCGAAGCTCGACTGCGGAGCGCTCACCGACGTCGGGGACCTCGCTCTCCGGAGCGGCTCCCTCGAAGCGACGATTCCCGCGCTGGGCGGAAGCTATCAGAACACGAGCACGCTCACCGGGCCGGGCGCGAAGCTCGTCCTGGTGCGTCCCAAGGCGTTCGAGATCAAGCCGAACGAGACGCACGCCACCGTCGAAGAGGTCCCGGCCCCGCGCGATCCAACGGTCCGCAAGATCCGCGTGACGGAGCGCGTGACGGTCAAACGCGAGGGACCTCAACTCGAGGATTCGCGGGTGATCGTCTCGGGCGGGCGCGGTCTCAAGGCGCCGGAGCGCTTCGCGATGCTCCAGGAGCTGGCCGAGTTGCTCGGGGGGGCCGTCGGGGCGACGCGGGCGGCGGTCGATGCCGCGTGGGTTCCCTACGCGCTCCAGATCGGCCAGACCGGGAAGACCGTGAAGCCCGACCTCTATATCGCGTGCGGGATCTCCGGAGCGCTCCAGCACTTGGCCGGCATGAAGGGTTCGAAGACCATCGTGGCGATCAACACCGATCCGGACGCCCCGATCTTTCAGGTGGCCGACCTGGGCGTGGTCGGCGACGTGTTCAAGGTCGTGCCGCAGTTGATCGAAGAACTGAAGAAGCGCAAAGGTGCCGGTGCCCACTGACGTAAGGCCAGGAGCGTACCGGGTCCTCTCGCTCGTGGCCGCCGCGCACGCGGTGAACCACGCCTATACCGCGCTGCTGCCGATCCTCTACCCGGCCATGATGGCGGATCTCCGCTTCGGCTACAGCCAGATCGGTCTGCTGGTCGGCGTGAGCCAGGCGTTTGGTCAGGGGTTACAGTGGCTGACCGGGTACCTGGGCCGCTTCGTTCAGCGGAAAGTCCTGCTCGGGATCGGCACGGTGGCGCAGGGTGTCTGCTTCGGCCTGGCGGGATTTTCTCAGGGGTTTCTCGATCTGCTGGTCTGGCAGAGCCTCACCCGGCTGGCCGGCAGCCCGCAACATCCCAACGGGAACGCGCTGCTCCTGGACTACTTCGGCCGGACGCATCGCGGGCGCGCGCTGGCCATGCACTATGCGGGCGGCAACCTGGGTACGGTCCTGGTGCCTCTGGTGGGCGCCCTCCTGCTCGGCGCCTTCGGGTGGCGCACCACGCTCGCGTACTTCGCCCTGCCGGCGATCGTCATCGGGCTCCTCGTTCTCTGGGGAATCAGCGAGGAGCGCGACGGGACGGCAGCTCTCGAGGCGCGACGCTCCCTCGGACGCGAGACCCTGGAGATTCTCCGGAACCGAAATCTTCGATACATCGTCGGGGCCCAGGCCACCGCAGCGGGCGGGCGGGGACTCGGTGTCGTCATCACCTTCGTGCCGCTCTACCTCTCTCAAGAGCTCGGGCTGGGCGTGATGAGGATGGGGGTGCTCTACACCCTCATGCTGATCGGCAGCGTCGTCGGTCCCACGCTCGCCGGGTTCGTGTCCGACCGGCTGGGCGCGCGGAAGCCGGTTCTCCTCAGCGCGTACCTGACCTCCACGCTCACGATGGCCCTGCTGGTCCACCTGGGCACAACCGGAGCTTGGTTGCTCCCCCTTGTCGTCTTCGTTCTCGGATGCGTGGCCTACGCCGAGAGCCCCATGCTCCAGTCGCTGACCGCCGACGCCACCGAAGGCTCCTCGCAGGACGTGGTTTTCGGCCTCTATCACACGATCGGCTTCGGCTCGGGTGCCCTCTGGGCCATCGTCCTCGGAGCCCTCGTCGATGCCCTCGGCTTCCGCCACGCGCTCTACGTGATGGCCGCCTCCTACTCGGCGGCCGCACTGTGGATCCTCCCCCTGCATGAGGGCTTTCTCATGAAACGGCGGTCGGGCGACGGTCGTCTCAATGGGTGAAGAGAAAGGAGAGCCCATGAAACGACCGCTGACGATCGTTGCCATGCTGGCGGCGCTTGCAGTTCCAGCTCTCGTGAGCGCCCAACAAGCGAACCCGCCGGTCTCATCGCCCGGCGCGGCCACAGCCCGAGCAGAGCGAGGCTGGGTCGACCCGGCTCGGTTGGCCCATCTGCTGGAGGCGAAGGGGTTGATCACTTCTCAGGAGGAAAAGGCGTTGACGCATCCCAGGGGGGCGCCAGCAGTCGACGACCAGACGCTGCGAAAAATCTTCCAGAGAAAGCAGTATCGAGGCGAGTAACGGACCGAGCTCGCTAGACCCCCGAATCGGCCGGGCCAGCCGCCGCGCTCCCGCGGCTGGTCCGGTCAGCGAGCATCGTCTTTTTGACCTCGTCCTCGATCAGATTCCAGACGAAGTCCTCGATCTGGAGGAAGCGCGGGTCGCGCTTGAGGGCGAGCTTCCGTGGGCGCTCGATGTCGATCGCGACGCTCTGCTTGACCCGGCCCGGCCGCGCCGTGAAGACGATGACGCGGTCGGAAAGATAGATGGCCTCGTTGATCTGATGGGTGATGAAGAGCACGGTCTTCTTCGCCGCGCGCCAGATCTCGAGCAGCTCTTCCTGCATGACCTCGCGAGTCTGCGCGTCCAGGGCGGCGAAGGGCTCGTCCATGAGAAGGATCTGGGGGTCCATGACCAGGGCCCGGGCGAGGTTGACCCGCTGCTGCATCCCACCCGACAGCTCGTGGGGATAATGGTGTTCGAATCCCCGTAGCCCCACCATCTCGATGAAGTACTGGGCCCGCTCCCGGGCAGAGTGGGCGCGGGTCCTCTGGCACTCCAGGCCGTAGAGGACGTTTCCGAGGACGGTCCGCCAGGGGAGCAATGACGCGTCCTGAAAGACCATGGCGCGGTCCCGACCGGGCTCGGTGACGACCTTGCCGTCGAGAAGGATCCGCCCGCTGCTGGCCGGCAACAGGCCATCCACCACGTTGAGGAAGGTCGTCTTGCCGCACCCCGACGGACCGACGATCGAGACGAACTCCCCGTCCATGATCGCGAGGTCGACGCCATCGAGGGCCAGGAACCGTGCGCCCGTCCGAGGCTGGTGGTACTCGAGGCGGATGCGTTGAGCTTCGAGCTTCACCGGCATCGTCGGGCCTACGTCGCCGCTCCAACCTTGGGCCGCCACGTCTCGAATCGGCGCTCGAGACGGGACAGCGCCTCGATCATCAAGACCCCGGCGAGGGCGATGATCGCGACCCCCACGAAGACCTTGTCCGTTTGGAACGAGGCGCCGGCCACCGTGATCATGAATCCGACGCCCGCCGTCGCGGCGTACAGCTCGCCCACCACGACGCCCACCATGGCCCGTCCCACGCCCAGGCGGAGCCCGGTGAGAATGAACGGCACCGCGCTCGGCAGGATGATGGTCCGAAACAGACGCCCCTCCGCGGCCTTGAAGCTCCGCGCCACCCGGAGCAGCTTGGCGTCGGTCGTCCGCACTCCAGCCAGCGAGTTGATGCAGATCGGGATGACCGCTCCGAGAAAGACGACCAGCACCTTGGACCAGATCCCGATGCCGACCCAGATGATGATGAGCGGGAGGAGCGCCACCCGAGGCGTGGCATTCAGCGCCGACAGGAACGGCTCTATGGCGAAGCAAAACCTCCGGTACCACCCCGCCGCGAGCCCCAACGGAATCCCGACGGCAATGGCGAGGACGAATCCCAGGAGGAACTCGAGGCCGCTGACCCCCAGATCGCTCCAGATGTCCCCCGTGGCGAAGACTCGGATCGCGGTCAGCGCGACGGCCGTCGGCGAGGAGAGGAAGATCGGGCTGATGCGCCACGCGGCCGCCCCGCTCCCGAGGGCGGGTTCCAGCAGTCGAGCCCACCACCCTCGCGTCAGGCCCTCCCAGAAGCACAGGACGAAGCCCACCGTGATCGCGCCGAGGATCGCCCGCTCCCCGGCGAGGTAGAAACCGCGGATCCGCGTCATGCGCGGCTCACGTGGCCGAGCCGACCTTCGGGCGCCATTCCTCGAAGCGGCGCTCGAGACGGTTCAGCAACTCCACCACCAGGATTCCGGTCGTCGTGATGATCAGGATGCCGACGAACACCTTGTCGGTCTGGAAGGTGGCTCCGGCCACGGCGATGAGGTAGCCGATCCCGGCGGTGGCGGCGTACAACTCACCTACCACGACCCCGAGCAGGGCCCGACCCGTCGCATACTTGAGCCCCGTGAAGATGAAGGGGACGGTGCCGGGGACGACGATGCTCCAGAAGATCTTGAGCTCCGAGGCCCCGAAGCTCCGGGCCACCTTGAGAAAGCGCTCCTCGGTGGTCTTGACCCCGGAAAGCGTGTTGAGGAGCATCGGGATCACGGCTCCGAGGAAGACCACGACGACCTTCGACCAGACGCCGATCCCGAACCAGATGATGATGATCGGCAGGAGCGCCACGCGAGGAACCGCGTTCAGGACGTCGATGAAGGGGCTGAGGCAAAAATAGAGACGCCGGTACCACCCAACGGCCAGCCCCAGGGGAATGGCCACGCCGGCCGCGAGCAGATAGCCGATGACGAACTCGGTCCCGCTCACCCTGAGATCCTTCCAGATCGTCCCCTCGGCGAAGAGCTCGTACCCGGCGCGTGCGATCAACGTGGGGGAGGACAGGAAGAGCGGATCGACGAGGCGACTCAGCGTCACCGCCTCCCAGACCAGAAGGAACACCAGCACACTGCCAGTTCCGATGAAGGCCCGCTCGTGCTCCGTCATCGGTAGAGCTCGGCGATGAAGCCGCTCTGCTCGAGCTGTCGCACGAATCGCGCGTCCACCAGATCGTCGACCCGCAGACCCTTCGCCCGCTCGCCCTGCTGGCCGAGTTCCCGGAGATACGTCTGGATCACCTCGACCGGGGGAAGCGGCGTCCTTTTGAAGTGTGGCGCCATGGTGCGGTACGTCTCTTCAACGGTCTCCGGGTCGTCGGAGCGCGTGTAGCGCTCGATCACCTTCAGCGTGAACGGCTTGTCCCGGTGGATCACCGCAATGGCTTCCGTCCAGGCCCTGACGAAGCTCGCCGTGGCCACGGGGTCGCGCGCGGCGAAGGCCTTGGTCGTGACGACGGCGGACTGGATGGACGGCGTCCCCGAGACGTCGGCGATCTGCCGGAGCCCCGCCTTGCGCGCCTTCACCGAGATCGGGGGACTGATGGTGCCCGCATCCACGCCGCCGGCAAGGATCGCCGCGAGGACCTCGGGAATGCCGCCCACGTACAGGATCGTCGCGTCCCGCATGGGCTCGAGCCCGTGCATCCTGAGCGCGGTGCGTGCGGCGACGTCGCTCACGGCGTTGGGGCGCGTCGCCCCCACACGCTTGCCCCTGAGGTCTTCGACGCGCTGAATGACGGGATTGGCGAAGAGGTAGAAGACCAGGTGGTCCAATCCTGACGCCACGTAGACGATCTCGGCGCCGGCGGCGGCCGCATCCACCCCCTGATGCCCGAGGACGCCGAACTGGAGCTCTCCCGAGAGAAGCGCTCCAAGGAGCTTCGGTCCGGCGGCGATGTACGAGAGCTCGACGTCCAGGCCGTGCTTCGCGAAGAGCGCCTTTTCCTTGGCGACCCACGCAGGGAGCATCGCGCCGCTGATCGCGCTGTAGGCCGCCCGAATCTTCGGGTGTCTCTCCTGGGCCCCCGCCGGCGTGGCGAGCAGGAGGACCAGGGCCAGCCCGAGCCAGCGGCGCACCTCAGCGTCCCTCGAATCTCGGGCGCCGCTTCGCCCGGAACGCGTTCACCCCTTCGCGATGATCGGCAGTCTTGATGAGAATGGACTGGCCAAAACTCTCGAGGGTGCGGGCGGTCTGGAGGTCGGCGCTCACCGAGTTCTGGAGGACGCGCTTGGCGATGCCGAGGGCCTGGGGCGCCTTCGCCCGTAGCCGCTCCGCAAGACCGCGCGCCTCCGCCGTCAGGGCGTCGTCCTCCACCACGCGGCTCACGAGGCCGGAGCGGTACGCCTCCTCGGCCGAGATGATCTCGCCCGTCAGCACGAGCTCCTTCGCGCGCCCGAAGCCCACCAGCTTGACCAGTCGCGAGCACCCGCCGATCCCGGGGATGAGCCCGAGGTTGTTCTCGGGCAGGCCGAAGCGCGCCGAACGGGCAGCGAGCCGGAGGTCGCACGCGAGCGCCAGCTCGAGCCCGCCCCCCACGCACGTCCCGTTGATCGCCGCGATCACGGGCTTCTCCAGCGCCTCCAGATCGTTGAAGAAGTTGGTGAGAAGGCGGGTGTTGGCGCGGAAGGCCGGCGTGTTCCAGTCGGTCTCGAACGTGGAGACGTCGGCGCCCACGCAGAACGTCTTGCCGACGCCGGTGAAGATCACCACCCGCACACCATCGTCGCCGTACACCTCATCGGCGAGGGCCCTGAAGTCGGCCCGCATCTCCGCCGAGATCGCGTTGTTCTTCTCGGCACGGTCGATGGTGACGGTGGCGATGCCATCGGCCACCTCGTAGCGGAGAGTCTTGAAGGTCATACGCGCCGTCCTTTGGGCTGGCCAGTGAGCCTCAGCGCGCCTGGATCACCACGTCCAGCAGCGCCGGGAGGCCGTCCTCCTTGACGACACGGAGAGCGCGCTTGAGGGCCGGCTGGAGCGCCGCGGGGTCGTCGATCGGGCCCTCGGCGTGGACGCCGAAGCCGCGCGCGATCGTGGCGAAGTCCGGCGCCGGATCCTCGATCCGGATCCCGATCCCCTTGTTCTCCACCGCTCGTCCACGACGGATGGCCATCCGCTCCTGGTGCTCCTCGTCGTTGTAATAGGAGCGGTTGTTGCACGTGACGATGAGGAGAGGCAGGCGGTGGTGGGCCGCCGTGAAGAGGCCGCTCGTGACGTAGAGGAGATCGCCGTCGGACTGGAGATCCACGCAGAGCTTGCCCGATCCGCGATGGGCGAGGGCCACACCGAGGGAAGCCCCGAGGCCGTATCCGAGGCCGGCGCCCCCGCTGCCGCCCAGGGTGCGCTCCGGCACCCAGTCCCACAGCTTCCGGACCCAGCCGTTGGCGGTCCCGTTCGTGAGGATCCAGTCTTCCGTCTTGATCGCTTCCCACACCTGGGCCGCCAGGGCCGACTGCGCGATCGGGCGCTCGGCACGCTGGCGCGCGGCGGTCGCGGCCCATTCTGCGGCGAGCGCCCGGTGCCGGGCGGCGAGGCGCTCGGCGCGCGCCCGGCGGGCCGCCGCTCGCGGGTCCTTCTTCAGGCGGTCTTCCACCAGCTCGACCAGCGCCGGCAGGGCCAGCGTCGCGTCCGCCGCGATGGCGAGATCGACGGGGACGAGCGAGAGCGCGGTGTGAGCCCAGCTCCGGTGGGCATAGTCGTTGAGGGAAATCGTGACGAGTTGGGCCCGATCGCCGAGGCGGCGCACCTCGCGCGTCGAGCGGTCCACCTCGCCGAGCGCGCCCAACAGGTCCTGGACGTCGAGAGCGAGGATCAAGTCGGCTTCCTGAACCAGCTCCTGCTTCGCGCCGCTCAGGTCGAGGAGATGGCGGTTAGGAAAGCTCGCCCGGCCCCGATGACCGTCGCCCAGGTCGACGACGGGGGCGACCAGGAGGTCGGCCAGGCGCTGGAGCGCCGCACCGGTTCCGGGTCTCCGCCCCAGGCTCTCGGCCAGGATCAGGGGCGACTCCGCCTCGCACGCCCGCCGCGCCGCGTCTTCGAGGGCGCGCGGATCTCCCTGCGGCGATGTCGGGGGGGCAAACCGCGTCAGGTCGGGCAACGGAATCGCCCGCTCCAACCCCTCCTCCTGCAGGGCCGCGTCCAGGCAGAGGTAGACCGGGCCCTGGGGCTCGGTCAGCGCGATTCGCCAGGCGCGCACGAAGGCTTCGGGGATGGCGGCGACGCTCGCGGGCTGGTCATCCCACTTCACGTAATCACGGACGAGACTGCCCTGAACGAGCGCGGTGTGGATCCAGTCGATCCAGGGCCGTCGCTTCGTGGTGTCCATGGGCCCGGTGCCGCCCAGAACGAGGATCGGCGCCCGATCGCAGAAGGCGTTGAAGATGGCCATGCTGGCGTGCTGCAGCCCGACCACGTTGTGGGTGATCGCCGCCATCAGTTTGCCCTTGGCCTTCGCGTAGCCATGGGCGAGGCTGACCGCGATCTCCTCGTGGCAGCACAGAATGATCTCGGGGCGACTGTTTCCCCCGTAGTTGACGAGCGAGTCATGGACGCCGCGAAACGTTGCCCCCGGATTGAAGGCGACGTACTCGATCTGAGCGGCACGCAGGAGGTCGACGACCAGGTCGGAACCGAACTCGGGTCGGGTCGGCATTTCACGGATGATAGCTCACCTTCGCGACCCACGCTCGCCTTGACAGTCCTGCGACGGCCCACCATAGTAGGCGCCGATTCCGACGATGCGGCTTCATGTGGATCCGGCCCTCCTGACGCGGCTCCACGCCGAGCTCCAGCGGCGATCCATCGACATGCTGCTCGTGGAGACGAAAGACGAGGCGCGCGACGCCGTCCTCGGCCTCATCCCCCGTGGCGCGACGATCATGGCCGGCAGCTCGCTCACGCTGGACGCGATCGGCTTGACCGACGGCTTGAAGGGTGGCGAGTACCGCTATCTCCGCCAAGGTCGTCCCGACGCTCGCCGACGCGCTCGACCGGGCGCGCACGGTCGCCGCGGTTCAGGAAGCGCGCCGCGTCGGACGCACGCCGCCGTGCACCCACGACGGTGTCTGTCACCTACTGACCCGGGCGCGAGGACGGAGGTGGAGACGGCCATGACCGAAGCCGAGCTGAGGGACAGGCTGGCCCTGTCGCTCGAACTGCACTCGAAGGAAGGGTTCATCACGTACAACGGCCACGTCAGCGCGCGGGTCCCAGGGAGCGACCGGATCCTCATCAGCCCCTACGGCGGCGGCTTGAGGGTCACGCCCGAGGACATGGTGACGCTGGAAATGAGTGGTCGGGTGCTGGCCCTGGGGCCAGCCAAACTCGCCCCGCCGTCGGAGTCGCCGATCCACACGGCGATCTACCGGTTCCGGGAGGATGTCATGGCCATCGCGCACATCCACCCGCCGCTCTCGACCTTCTTCGGAATCGCCGACACGCCGATCGTCCCCGTCCACGTGAGCGGGGCGGTCTTCGGCGCGCCGATCCCCCTTCTGGACGATCCGGACCTCATCAAGACCGACGGCCAGGGCGAGCGGTTGGCGCGAGCCCTCGGCGCACATCGCGCGGTCCTCATGCGCGGGCACGGGGCCGTGACGGTGGGCGAAAGCGTGGAGGCCGTCTTCCTCGCCTCCCTCTATCTCGAGGAGAACGCCCGCCACCAGCTCTTCGCCTCGCTCCTCGGAAAGCCGAGGCCCTATACCGCCGATGAGACACGCCGGGTTCGGAAGGCGACGTGGGGCGACGACGGCACCCGGCTCTCCCGGAAGGTCTGGGCGTACCACCTGGCCAAGTGGGGGCTGGAGGCGCGACGACCGTGAGGCCGCTGCTCCTTCTTGCGTTCCTGCAGCTCGCTGCCTCCCTGGCTTGGGCCCAGGACGGCGCGATCAAGCTGGCAGAGGGCGTCTTCGCGATCAAGGGCCCGGGCGAGGCGATCAACACGGGGTTCGTGGTGGGCGACCGTGGGGTGTTCGTCTATAGTTGCTCCCTCGAGGACTACGACCGCCGCCTGCAGGCCATCCGGAGCGTCGCCGGGGGAAAGCCGATCCGTTTCGTCACCAACGGCCACCACGCCGGGGACGATTCGGGCTGCAATCACCTCTTGGCCGAGCAGGGGGCGTTCGTGGTGGGGTCGGCCGAGCTGCGCCGCCAGCTCCTGCCCTACTGGCCCAAGCGGATGGAGGAGGAACGCAAGCGGGGTCGGGTCAAGAGGGAATACGTCGAGGGGAAAAGCCTCGACACGGCCCTACCCGTCCTGACCTTCGACGACCGGATCACGCTCGAGCTCGGGAGTCACACGGTCGAGCTGATCTTCGTGGGAAGGGCGCATACGCCGGACAACACGATCGCCTACCTCCGCAAGGAGCGGATCCTCTTCGTCAACGACCTCCTCTTCGTCGAGCTTCACCCCACGGCCGACGACCGCTCCGACGTGGTGAACTGGCAGCGCATCCTGCGACAGCTCGCCACCTGGCCGGTGGAGACCGTCCTTCCGGGTCATGGCGCCTTCGCCGCGGGAAACGGCACGAAGGCGCTCCTGGAAATGGACCGTTACTTCGAGACGATGCGCATCAAGATCCGGGCCATGAAGGAGGCGGGGAAATCGCTGGACGAGATCAAACGGGACATCCGGGCGGAGCTGGGGGAGTTCGCGCGGTGGCCCCGCGAACGCGCCATTCCGTCCACCGCCGAGCAGCTCCATCGGGAGCTCTCGACGGCGCGGTAGAAGCTCGGCGGCCGGAGGTCAATGAACCGGCAACCGCAGGCTGGGGACCGTCAGGTCCTGGTCCATGCACGAGACTTTCCCCCGCGCGTTCCCCGCTCCTCCGTTGATCTCGCCGGCGGCCCGAGGTGAGTTGTCGCGCCGATCGCCGTCGGAATTGGCGGTGCAGAATTTCGTGCCGAGGAGGAACGGGCTGGTTGGAAACTCCAGAATGCGCGTGTCCCCTTCCGGCGTGTCGGCGGCGTTTCTGAGCCCCATCGAACTGACCGGATTGCGAAAGACCTCCGCGACGCGTCCATCCTTCGTGACCACGACGACGGCGTTCCGCTCGTTCGCATCGACCCAGATGTTGCCCGCCGCGTCCAGGGCGATGCCATCGGCCCCCTCGAGATACGGGTGCGCAACGAAGACGTTGTCGAGGCAAAGCGTATTCGGCGTGAACGTGGTGTCGCAGCCCGTCGGGCTCGTCAGATTCCCATGACGGTCGAGCTCGGCCTTCCAGATCGCGCCGCGCGCGGTGTCGGCGATGTACAGATCCCCCTCCCGGTTGAAGGCGACACCGTTGGCCACCAACGGCTGAGAGCCAGCCGTGTTCTGCGCGTTTCGAGTCGTCGCGGTGACCGTGATCGCTCCCGGGGGGAGGGTGCGGACGTCGCGGCCGACGCCGCCGACTGCGAGAACCAGGTTCGCTTCGTTGGCCATCGGCTGGACGCGGAAGGCTTCCTCACAGCCGACGAAGCTTGGCCCAGAGGTGGACTCACACACGCCTCCGAGAGGACCGACCTTCCAGACTCGTCCCTGCCCCGTCGTTCCATCGCCGGTCCAGAGGTGGCCGTGGCGGTCGAAGGCGAGACCGTTCGTCCCGGGCACCCCCGTGGCGAACCCCGTGGCGGTGGGAGGGGTGCGTTCGTCGGGAGGCAGCGTCCAAATGACGCCGCCCGACCCCGCGTCGGCGACGTACAGATTCCCGGCCCGGTCGAACGTGATCCCCGACGGATTGCAGGGAGAGGCGGCAGGATTGGGAAGGAATCCGACGACGGCCAAGGTCGGGCCGGATATCTTCCAGACGGGGCAGAGGGCGGGCGGGGCTGCGCGCCCGGTGGTGTACAGGTTCCCGCTGGCGTCGCCGGTCAGCCCTTCGATGGCCAACGGGGTGAGCGCCTGCGTCGTGAAGGTCGGATGCCGCGGGAACGGCGACTCACCCGGGCTCGCCGGTGACAGCCCCGAGCCGAGGACAAGAGCACACGATACGACGAGGACCGAGGTCGCTTTCATCGTCTCCTCCTTTGGGCCGTCGGATATGGTAAGAGGAAGAACTGTCATGGTCCCGGTCAAGATTAGCAGGCTCGGGCACGTGGCACTGAACGTGCGGGACATCGACGCCTCGGTGAAGTTCTACACGGAGTGTCTCGGCTTTCAGGTCTCGGACGTGAACGAGCGGGGCATCGTCTTCCTGCGCCTGCCCGCTCACGGGGATCATCACACGATGAATCTCGTCCAGGCCGAGCGCGGGGCCGGCGGCGGCTCGAGCCCCCTCAACCACTTCGCGCTGGAAGTCGGCAGCCTCGACGATCTTCGCAAGATGAAGCGGTTCCTGGAGGACAAGGGGGTCAAGGTCTTGGGACCCATCCGGCAGCGAGGCCCGGGGTCCGACAAAACCCTCGACTTCCTGGATCCCGACGGGAACACGATCCAGCTCTTTTGCGACATGGACCAGATCGGATGGGACGGCAAGAGCCGGCCCAAAGCGCAGTGGCAGCGGCGCGAGTTCCCCGACTAGACAACCCGCTCACGCGACGACAGCTCCTCGGAACGATGCTCGCGGCGGGCGGGCTCGCCGACGTCGTCCTCGCCCAAGAGCTTCGGCGATTCAAGGTCGTCTACGCCTCGGCCACGTCGGGCGGCCCCCTCTGGCTGGCGCACGAAAAGGGACGCTTCCAGGCCCACGGTCTCGAGCCCGAGCTCGTCTTCATCAGCGGGACGACGGCCAGCTCGGTGACAACCGTGGGATCGTGAGCGGGCTGCAGGCCGGGGTCATCCAGGCGGCGCCTCTGACCGCGGGACGGCGCCCTCGGCGTCCTGGCGAAATACGCGAAGACCAACGATGCCCAGCTGCTGGAGGCGTACTACAAGGACTACGCGACCGTGTTTCCGAAGGTGCCCTATCTGGACGACATCGCCACGAAGAATCCCGATGCCCGGAGGTTCAGGCCGGACCGCCTCTACGGCGGCGCCTGACACCGCCGACGCCCCGGGCTCAGCGATCCTCCCGCGGGAGCGCCACGCAGCTCTCGGCGTCGAGGTGCAGGTACACCTGCTCGCCGCGGCGCGGGCGAAGGAAGGGATCGGTGCGGACGCGGAAGGTCGTTTCCCCCACCGTGAGCTGACAGTCGTTGAACTCGCCCATGAACGAGACGACCTTCACGGAGCCCACCAGGATGTTGTCCTTCGCCTCGGGAGGCGGAGCCTCCCGAAACAGACGGATGTGTTCGGGTCGCACCGAGACGGTGACGGTCGCCCCCGCCGGAAGCGTCGCGGGGATCGTGCACCGGATCGGTCCGTGGCCCACCGTCTCCACCACGCCGAGGACCCCGCCGCCGGGCTCGACGACCCGGCCGTCCAGGAAGTTCGCGAGCCCGACGAACTCCGCCACGAAGCGGTTCGTCGGCCGGTTGTAGATCTCCTGGGGCTTGCCCACCGCGAGGATCGTTCCGGCGCGCATCACGGCGATCAGGTCCGAGAGGGCCAGCGCTTCGCCCTGATCGTGCGTCACGTAGAGCGTGGTGATGCGCAGCTGTCGCTGGAGCTGGCGAATCTCGAACCGCATCTCCTCGCGTAGCTTCGCATCCAGGTTGCTGAGCGGCTCGTCCAGCAGCAGGACCCGCGGCCGCTTGACCAGGGCGCGCGCCAGCGCGACGCGCTGCTGCTGGCCACCGGACAGGCGTGGGGCGGAGCGCTCCTCGAGCCCCGAGAGCCCCACGATCTTCAGAACGTCGGCCACACGCTCCCGGATCTCCGCTCGGGGCCGCTTCTCCACGACGAGCGGGAACGCCACGTTGTCGAAGACGGTCATGTGCGGCCAGATGGCGTAGCTCTGAAAGACCATCCCGATCGCGCGCTTGTTGGGGGGAACGAACACGCGCCGGGTCGAGGAGAACACGGCCTGGTCCCCGATGACGATCTCGCCGGCCTCGGGTTTCTCCAGTCCCGCGATGCAGCGCATCGTGGTGGTCTTTCCGCACCCGCTCGGCCCCAGTAGCGTGAAGATCCGGCCGTCGGGAATCTCGAAGCTCACGCCGTCCACCGCCGCGAGCCGGCTCTTTTCCGTCTCGAACGCTTTTCTGAGCCCCTCGACTCTGATCATCGCTGGTGTGCGCTGGAGCTGTCCGGCCGGTGACGACGCTCGCTCACTGCGCGAGGCCGATCCGGGCTCCCAGTCGGCGGGCCACCGTCGCCATGAGAACCAGCACCGAGACCATGATCACGCCCAGCGCCGCGACGTAGTTGTACTGCCCACCCTCCCACATGTCAAACGCGAGGATGGCCAGCACGATGCTGTCGGGAGAGTAGAGCAGAATGGACGTCGACAGCTCCCGCAGCGACACGGTGCTGACGTAGATCCATCCCGCGACGAACCCGGGCATGAGGAGCGGCAGGATGATTCGCTGGAAGGCCTGCCGCCACGAGCTTCCGCACGCCAGCGCGGCTTCCTCCAAGTCATCGTGGATCTGGACCATGGAGGCCGAGGCCGCCCGGATCCCGTACGGCATGAACCGCGTGATGTACGCGATCAAGAGGAGCCAAAAGGTGCCGTAGATCACGGGCACCAGCGTGAGCGACACCCAGATTAGACTGACCCCGAGCACGATGCCGGGAAAGGCGATGGGGATGAAGGCGAGGTTATCCAGGAGCGCCCGGCCGGGGAACTTCGACTTCACGGTGATCCAGGCCACCACCGACGTGAGGAGCATGACCGCGGTCGCCGAGCCGGCCGCCAGATAGAGGCTGTTCTTGAAGGCCACGAGCGCCGTGGGATAGTTCAGCACGTAGCGATAGGCCTCGAGCGTCGCTCGCTGGAGGAGCTCCCACGAGGGGACGCCGTAATACGGGGTGACCGACACCCAGCAGAGGACGAGGACCGGCAGGGCCACGGTGACGGCGAAGATGAGGAGCGCGCCCCCGCACGTCGCATACCGCCACCGTCCGAGGTCGACGAGGCGAGGGCGATAGCCCTTGCCGGTGATGGTGGCGAACCGCTTCGCGTGCCCGGTCAGCCGGTGATAGATCAGCACGCCGACCGTGCTGAGCAGGAGCAAGGTGATCGCGTAGGAGCCCGCCAGGCCGAAGTCGGAGGGAAACTGGTGAATGGCCAGGAAGATCCTGGAGGTGAAGACGGGGATGCCGGCCGGAATCCCGATGAGGGCGGGAACCTCGAAGGCCTCGATGGCCCGGACGAACATGATGAGCATCGTGCTGATGATGGCCGGCCGCATCAGCGGGAGGGTCACCCGGCGAAGGGTGGTGAAGGTTCGGGACCCCGCCATGATCGACGCCTCCTCCAGCGACATGTCCATGGAGCGGAAGGCCGCCGACATCAGGAGAAAGACCAGCGGGTAGAGGTGCGTGGCCTCCACCCAGATCATGCCCGCGAGCGTGTATACATCGAAGGGTCCCGCCGTCACGCCTAAGGCGTTCTTCACGACCAGGTTGATCAAGCCGATGCGGGGCGAGAGCAAGAGCAGCCAGGAGATCGTGTTCAGGATCCCGGGGACGATGAACGGGACGAGCGCGATCACCGCGATGAGGCCCCGGAGCGGAGTGTTGGTTCGCTCCGTCACCCACGCGAGGTAGGCGCCGATCACAAACGCCAGGAGACAGGTGCCGGCCGCGTACACGATCGAATTCAGAAAGAGGCGATAGAGTGTCGGGTCGAGGTAGGCCCGGGCGTAGTTCGCCAGGGTATACGTCGCCCCGGGGTCGCCGACGGCGCCGCTCCGGAGGCTGCCGTAGACCAGCATGCCCAGGGGCACGATGGTCAGGTACGCGACCAACAGCACCGCGCCGGGCAGGATCAGGACGCGGGCGTCCAGGTGGCGATTCACCTTGTCAGACTAGAACCCCATCGGGCTGAAGACGTGACGCCAGTCCCTGATCACCTGGGAGGCGCGCTCCGGACTGATCACGCCCACGCCATGGAGCTTCAACTGCTTGGGGTTGACGCTCCACCCCAGCGGGAGCTCGGGATGCGCCGGGATCCGCCCGAACTCCTTGATGAGGGCCTGGCCCTCCCTGGACGTGATGAATTCCACGAAGAGCTTGGCCGTGTTGACGTTCTCGGCCTTGGCCGCGATCAGGATCGGATGGACCTCGACCGGGATTGGATCCGTGGTGGTGACCCAGTCCACCGGCGCGCCCTTCTGTTTCAGCTCCTCCATGCGGTGGGCATAGACGAGCCCCAGGGGAAATTCCCCCGCGGTCAGCAGCTGCGCAATCAAGGTGTGTCCCTTGCGCCACTGGATCCCCTGGCCCGCCAGCGCCCGGCCGTACCGCTCCGCCTTGTCCTTCCCCCACGCCTCCTGCAGTGCCAGGTACCAGGCGTGGTCTTCCGGGTCCATGGCAAACTTTCCTTTCCACTTCGCGTCCAGGAGATCCTCCCAGCTCTGCGGAGCCTCGGCCTTCCTGACGAGCTTGGTGTTATAGCCGAGGACGTAGTAGTTGTCGTAGATGTCCACCCAGTATGCGTCCGGGTCCACGAATCCTTTCAGATACTCCTTCGCCGAGGGTGGGGTGTAGCGCTGGGCCAGATGATTGGCCTTGATGAAGCCGGCTTCGAACGCGTTCACGGCCACCACGTCGAAGAGGAACTTTCCCGCCCGGGTCTCCGTCTGGATCTTGTTGAGGACCTTCTCGGAGGACCCCCGCCATACCTGCGCCTTGATGAAGGGATACTTCTTCGTGAACGCGTCGAGCAGGGGCTGAGAGTCGGGAATGTTCATCGACGTGTACCACATGAACCGGCCTTCCTTGCGCGCAGACTCCACGAGGGGGTCCTGTGCGCTGGCGGGAAGGCTTACCACCACCACCGCGAGCCCGAGCAGGACGGAGAACAGCCTCATCGAGGGTAGAGCCGGTCGATGAACCCGGACTCGTCCAGCTCCTTGAGGAACCGCAGGTCGACGAACTGCTCGGGTTTGACGCCCCTGATATTAGGATTCTTCGGCGCCAGCTCGTCCATCACGAGCTGGAGCCCCCGGAGCGTCGGATACGGTTTCCTCTGGATGAGGTTCAGCGCGTACTCGCCGTAGACCGCTTCGAGCTCGTCCCGGTCGCCCGACCGGAAGTATTTCGCGATGATGCGGAGACTCTCCGCCTTCCGGGTCTTGAGGAACGCGATGCCCTCCAGGTAGGCGCGGAGGAACCTCCGCACGGTCTCCGGGTGTGACCGGATGAAGGCGCTCGTCGTCGCGAGGGTGAGCTGCTGGTACTCGATCGCCTCTGCGCTCAGGTCCATGAGGGACGTGAACCCGGCTTTCTGGGCCCGGGTCGTGGCGGGCAAGGACAGGACGGCCGCGTCCACCGCGCCCGCCACGAGCGCCTGAAGTCGAGCCGGCTGACTGCCGATCTGCAGCAGCGCCATGTCTTTGTCCGGAGCCATCCCCCACTTTCCCAGCGCGTATTGCATGGCGAGGTAGCCGGAGCCTCCGAGCGTGGCGACCGCCGCCCTCTTCCCCCGGAGCTGTTCGGGTCGGGTGATGTGTTTGGCGACGACGACCTTGTACTCGAGGCGGTTGACGACGCCGGCGAGGATGACCACGCCCGAGCCCGCGACATGACTGGAGACGACGTGCGAGCCACCGAGCTGGGCGATGGGGACATCACCGGCGACCAGGGCCGCCATCGCCTTGGCCCCGCCCTCGATGAAGGGAAGCTCGACGTCGAGGCCGTGCTTTTCGAAGAGGCCGGCGTCCTTCGTGATCCAGATCGGGACGGTGGACCCGCTGATCGAGCCGTAGGAGGCGCGCAGGCGTTCGGCCGGGCCCGCCTCCATCGTCCCGGCCGCGAGCGCGAGCGAGGCACCCGCGAGCCATCCGATCCCCCGCATCTCGATGACGAGCGTCGGTTACCGACTTCTCCCCACGGCGCCAGCGGCTCGTCGCTCTCCGCCGTGCTCCGGAGCGTCCTCCAGGTACACCACGGAATCGTACCCGAGCAGCTTGAAGAGCCGGTTCTGGGCCGACAGCAGTGTGAGCGGTTCGTTCCCCGCGTTGAAGTGCTGGTGGATCGTGTTCTGCGGAACATAGACGACGTCGCCCGTGGCGAACTCGCACCGGACCGGATCCTTCTTCACGTGGGCGTAATACTTGTCGGCGATCTCCGCCTCGACGTCCCACTGCAGGCTATGGCCCCGACCGGAGATCACGTACAGCGCTTCGTCCGCCATGTGCCAGTGCTTCGCCGACCGGCTCCCCACCGGGATCTCCTGCTGGTAGATGTCCATACTGAACGCGCGGAAGTCCGTCCGCTGCGGCGACGACAGCACACGCACTCGCCCGTCGCGCGTCGTCTCCCAGCGCGTGTCGGCCGGCTTCAGCACCTTCTTGCGCTGCTCCACCCCCGTGGTCCACAGGCGCGCCCACTCCTCCCGCGGTCCGTAGAGCTCTTCGCTCTTGACGGGGCCGCTCCGCCCCTGCTGCCAGAGGCCGAGGTACATCCAGGCGGACTTGGCCTTCATCACGATGGCCACCGCCCGCCGGTCGGGGTCCGCGTTGAAGTGCCGGTGGACCGAATCGTTGTGGACCACGACCAGATCGTCCTTCTCCCAGTCGTAGCGCTTGCCGTCGTGGATCTCGTACCCGCGGCCTTCCAGGATGTAGAAGAGCGCCTCGTTCTGGTGGCCGTGGCCGTGATTCGACCCTCCCGGAAACAGCTCGACGAAGTGGATCTGGATCGTCTGGGTCAGGAACTGCTCGTCACCCGGCCCCAGCATCCACCAGGTGCGTGACTCGCTCGAGTCGCCGGAGTGGGCGACGCTCGCATCGTCGACGACGCTCCCGGCCTTGCGGACCCGGGGAGCCGTCCGCTGGCGCCGCAAGTACTCCCCGAGCCCGTAGACCTCCGACGCGATCCCCTTCAAGAACACCCGTCCGTCTTCGCCCATCGGCTCCTCCCTACTCCTCGTCAGTAGCGGTCGGCGACCCGCAGCTTGGTCGGCGCCTCCAGTTCGTCCCAGTCGTTTCCGATGACCACATCCACCAGGGCCGGCTTCCGGCTGGCCAGGGCACGACGGTAGGCCGGGATCAGATCCGCGGGCCGCTCCACGCGTTCGCCATGCGCGCCCAGGCCCCGGGCGACCTCGGCGAGGTCCGGGACGTAGAGCCTGGTCCCGATGAACCGGTCCTCGAAGTGCTCGTGCTGCTTGCGCAGCATGTTGCCATAGACGGAGTTGTGAGGGACCACGATCACGATCGGGATGTTGTTGGCGACGGCGGTGGCGATCTCGCCCAGCACCATCATCATCGCGCCGTCACCCGTGACGGAGACCACCGGCCGGTCGGGATGCGCGATCTTGGCGGCCATCGCCATGCAGACCGCGCTACCCATAATGCTGTAATCGCCCGGCTCCAGGATCGGCTCGTAGCAGGGGAACCCGTACACGAACCAGCCGTGGGTGGCCCCGGACTCGGCGGCCACGATGGCGTGCCGATCGAGCACCGCGCGCAGGTCGTGGAGCATCCGCAGGCGGGTGATCGGAACGCGATCGGACGTTCGCTCCGCCTGAAGCGAACGCTCCCACTCGGCCCGCAGCGCCGCGAGCTCCGCCCGGCGCTCCGGGTTGGACCGCGGGCCTTGGCCCCGGTCCCTGCAGAGCGCGACCATTTCCTCCAGGACCTCGCGAGCGTCGCCGGCGATCCCCAGCTCGACGGGATAGCTCTTGCCGATCTCGGTGGGATCGATGTCCACGTGAACGATGCGCGCCTTCTCGGGGATGAACTTGTTGCCGTAGCTGCCGGTCGCGACCTGGCTGAACGTGCACCCGAAGGCCACGATGAGGTCCGATCCCTGGACGGTCTCGGCGGCGACCGGGCTCGCCGTCGTGCCGATGACGCCGACACAGAGCGGGTGGTCCTCCGGGACGAGTCCCTTGTGGGTGAGGGCGATGGGGATGCCGAGGTACTCGGCGAGCGCGATCATCGCGTCCCGGCCCCGCGCCCACCGGAGCCCCCCGCCCGCGAGGAGCACCGGGCGCGAGGCCGACAGAAGCAGTTCCACCGCGGCCCGGACCTGGGCGGCGTCGCCCCGCACGGCACCCTGTGCCTTGAGGCGGCGCGGCGACGGGATCTCGGGCGGGGCGATCCTGGCCTTCTGGACGTCGCGCGGAAGGCCCAGATAGACCGGCCCCTTTCGCCCGCTGGTCGCGACCCGGAACGCCTTCCCGAGGATCTCGACGATCCGGTCGGGACGCTCGATCCGAACCGCGAGTTTGGTCACCGGCTTGTAGACCAGCGACTGCTCGATCTCGTGGAAGTTCGACGCCCCCTTGCCGTAGTGGAGCGTGTGAACCTCGCCGCACAAGGCGAGCACGGGGGACGACTCGAGGAAGGCCTGCGCCACCCCGCCGATGAGGTTCGTCGCGCCGGGCCCGACGGTGGCGACGCACACGCCCGGGCGGCCAGTGACCCGGGCGTAGCCGTCGGCCATGTAGGCGGCGGCCTGCTCGTGCTGGGTCTGCACGTAGCGGATCTGGGGCGAGCGCGCCAGGGAATCCATCAGGTCGAGGATCGAGCTTCCAACCACGCCGAAGACGTGGGTCACATCCTCGGCTTTCAGACACTCGACGACGACGTCGGCACCGCTCACCTGCACGCCCGAAGGCCTCCTACAGACCGAGAATGCCCTGCCATTTCCGCAACGTCTCCTCGAGCAACTGGGGGCTTGCCTCAGCCACCGGGGGAAATTCGTCGCGCCACTCCCAGGGGCGGCAGGCGTCGATGATGGCCCGGGAGTTCAAGCCCTTCTGGCCCGGCCGAATCGCGGGATCGAGCGGGCCGCTCCACGCCCGCCGGATGATGTCGATCGAGCGCTCGGGGTCCGAGCGCGTCGCTATCGCCCAGATGACGTCGAAGGTGCTGGTGGGATCGATGTCGTCGTCCACCACGATGACATAGCGGCCGAGATAGGCGCCGGCCGCGCACTGGGCGGCCGCCAGCGCCGCCTGGCGGGCGTGGCCCGGGTAGGCCTGCTTGATCGAGATGATGTTGAAGAGCCGGCCGCCGCCGGCTTCGTGACACCAGACACCCTTCACGTTCGGGATGCCCATCTTCTCGACCTGGTCCCAGATGAGCGCCGACTTCACGATCCCCTTGCTGAAGGAGTAGTCCGAGGGTGGCCGGCTAGGTCGGGCGCAGGTGAGGATGGGGTCGTCCCGGTGGTAGACGGCCCGGACACGCACGAACGGCTCGGCGCGCTCGCCGCTGGCGTAGTATCCGGTCCACTCTCCGAAGGGGCCCTCGTCCTTTCCCTCGCCCGGAAGCATCTCTCCCTCATACGCGATCTCGGCAGTGGCGGGGATCGGAAGACCCGTGTGGCGCCCCTCGGTGACCTCGATCGGCGATCCCTTGAACCCTCCCGCGTAGTCCAGCTCCGAGAGACCGTAGGGCACCTCGTTGCCGGACGCCAGGAAAAGCGCCGGGTCCTGGCCGACCGAGACCACGACCGGACACGGCTTGCCGCGCTCGAAATACTTCTGTCGATGGATCCGCCCGTGCTTGCCGGGCGAGATGTAGAGCCCCACGGTCGTCTTGTCGTGAACCATTCCCCGGTACGTCCCGAGGTTGATCCAACCCTCGTCTGGATCGCGCGTCACGACCAGGCAGCCGGTGCCGATGTACCGCCCTCCGTCCTTCTCGTGGTGCAGGGGCACGGGGAACTTGAGGAGGTCGATCCGGTCGCCCTCGTCCACGTGCTCCCACGCCGGCCCGCCCCTCACGACCTTCGGCGGGATCGGGTGAAAGTCGAGGATCTTGCGCCGGTAGCTCTGTACCAGCTCGAGACCGCCCTCGACCATCGGAAGCCCGAGTGTGAGGGCCATCCGCTTCACCGAGCACGTCATCCCGAAGAGCGTCCGGTACCCCGGCGGGTAGCCGGGCACTCTGTCGAAGAGGATCGCGGGAGGGGGCTGGGGCCCACGCCGATAGAGGAGCTCGGTGACCGCGCCCATCTCGAGCCGCCAGTGGGCCCCGTCGATCTTCCGGAGCTCACCCAGCTCCTCGACCCTCGCCAGCCACTCCCGGAGATCGCTATAAGACATTCGGCTGCGCCTACGCGCTCGGCTCCGAGCCCACGATGCCGACGAACGACACGCACTCGCCCGGCGCGCCGCCGAGGTTATGGGTGAGGGCGAGCGTGCGCCCGCGCGCCACGGAGGCGATCTGACGCTTCCCCGCCTCGCCGCGGAGCTGGAGCCACGCCTCGAAGAGCATCCGGAGCCCGGAGGCGCCGATCGGGTGGCCGAACGATTTCAGCCCGCCGTCCGGGTTCACGGCGAGGTCGCCGTCGAGGTCGAAGGTGCCGGCGAGCACCTCCTTCCACGCGGTGCCGCGCGCCGCGAAGCCGAGGTCCTCCATCAGGACGAGCTCGGTCGGCGTGAAGCAGTCGTGGACCTCCGCCATCGCGAGCGCGGCGCGCGGGTCCTTCACCCCCGCCTGGGCGTAGGCGTCCACCGCCGAGGCGACGACCTCCGGGAACGTCGTGTAGTCGTAGTCGGGGTCCATCGGCCCCGCGGCGGGGCCCGCGACGAACGAGAGCGCCTTCACGTAGAGGGGCTTGTCGGTGTACCGACGGGCCTCCTCCGCGCGGACGATGATCGCCGCGGCCGAGCCGTCCGACACGCCCGAGCAGTCGAAGATCCCGAGGGGGCCGGCGACGAGCGGCGAGCAGGCGATCGTCTCCTTTGGCACTTCCTTCCGGAACTGCGCCCGCGGGTTCAGCGCGCCGTTCTTGTGGTTCTTCCAGGCGATCCGCGTCATGGCCTCTTTCAGCGTCGCGTCGTCGACGCCGTACTTCTTCCCGTAGGCGGGCGCCAACAGGCTGAACGTGGCGGGCGCCGTGAGCGGCGCCCGCGTGCCGTCGCCGACGGAGCCGCTGCCGGGGAGGCCCGAGAAGCCCGAGTCCTTCAGCTTCTCGACACCGATCGCCATCGCGACATCGTAGGCGCCCGCGGCGACGGCGTAGCAGGCGTTCCTGAACGCCTCGGAGCCCGTCGCGCAGTAGTTCTCGAGCCGGCTCACCGGCTTGTAGTCGATCTTGAGCGGACGGGAGAGCGTGAGGCCCGACTGGCCCGAGTAGAGCGTGCCGACCCAGAAGGCGTCCACGTGGGCGAGCTCGATTCCCGCCGAGCCGAGCGCCTCCTTCGACGCGTCGACGAGCAGGTCGCTGACGCCCTTGTCCCAGTGCTCACCGAAGGGTGTGCACCCCATGCCGACGATCGCCACGCGGTCCCGGATTCCGTTGCTCGCCATACGCGGCCTCCCTGTCTATCGGACTCCTGGTCGTGAAGTATCGCATAGGCGCGGGCTGACGGCTTCGGGCGGCCCGTCCTCGCCTTCGGTGTAAGCGAAATCGCCCTTCTGGCGTAGGCGAAATCTCCTATTGACGTGAGAGCTACCATGAACGAGGACGCCACTGAACCAAGACGCCCCTAAACCGAGGAGGACACGCCATGCCAGGAACCTCTGTCAGGTTCTGCCTGCTCGTCGCGACGGGGTTCGCGTTCGCGTCGATGTTTCCCACCCCTGCGCCGGCCCAGACGGTCTCGTTCGCCCCGGGAGACTTTGCAGCCGGCAATCGTGCGATTTCCGTCGCTCTGGGCGACTTCAATGGCGATAAGGTCCAAGACCTGGCGGTGGCCAACGAGGGTGAAGACACCGTCGCGGTGCTGCTGGGTAACGGCGACGGGACCTTCCAGCCGGCACGCACCTTCCCTGTGAGCACGAGTCCGGTGTGGGTCGAGGTGGGCGACTTCAATGGTGATCGGGTGACAGACCTGGTGGTCGCCAACATCAATTCCAACAACGTCTCCGTGCTGCTGGGAAACGGCGATGGCACCTTCCAGAAGGGGTTGACGTTCGCTGCGGGCACCGGTCCTGACTCCGTCGTGGTGGGCGATTTCAACGGCGACAAGATCCCAGACCTGGCGGTGGCCAACTGGTTTTCCGGCGACGTCTCGGTGCTTCTGGGCAACGGCGACGGGACCTTCCAGCCGGCACGGACCTTCCCGAGTGGCGTCAATCCTATCTCCCCCGTCGTGGGCGATTTCAATGGCGACGGGGTGCCCGACCTTGCGGTGGCCAACTTCGGTAACAACAACGTCTCGTTGCTGCTGGGCAATGGCGACGGGACCTTCCGGACCGCGCTGATCGTTGCCGATGGCACCCCTCTTCCTAACGCTTTGGCCGTCGACGACTTCAACAGAGATGGCAAGCTCGACCTCGCGGTGACCAGCTCTTCTTCCAACACCGTCTCGGTGCTCCTGGGCAACGGCGACGCGACGTTCCAGGCGGCACGAAACTTCGGCGTTGGCATCGGTCCCATTGCCGTCGCCGTCGGCGACTTCAACTACGATAGGGTTCCAGACCTGGTCGTCGCCAACTTTTCCTCCAACAACGTCTCGATGCTTCTGGGCAATGGCGACGGAACGTTCCAGGCGGCACAGAACTTCGCCGTTGGCACCGGTCCTTCCGGTGTCGCCGTCGGCGATTTCGATCAGGGCGCGCCTCAAAGTGTCGAGGTGGGCAAAAAACTTGCGAGCGACCTCGCGGTGGCCAATTTCAATTCCAACTCCGTCTCGGTGCTGATCAACCGCTTGCGGCACCGGGCGCCCCAGGGCCCCCCCACGGGTCCTTGAGGAGGGTCAAGGGATCGGCCGGGCCTTCCAGAAGTAATTGTGCACCGAGCCGGCGGTGAGGAGCCGCCGGAACGTCATCGCCACCCGATCGCCGATCCGCACGGCGCCGGGATCGACATCGGTCAGCTCGCACTGGAACCTGCCGCCGCCCTCGAAGTCGATGACCGCGGCCACGACGGGTGGCGAGAGCGAGTACGCGAGCCGGTCCACCGTGAACGTCGCGATCGTCGCCGGGACGTCGGCGAGCCGTTCGGGCGCCATCCGGTCCACGGCGTGGCACTTCACGCACACGCGCTGCGGCGGCAGATGCCGGACGCCGCACGCCTGGCAGCGGCTCCCGGTGAAAGCGAACTTCCACGCCTCCGCCCGCGCGGCGGGCGGTGCCTCGGGGGGCTGGGGATCGGGCCGTCGCGGCGGCTCGCGCCGGAGGAAGCCGCGCCAGGTGAGGAAGTTCGCGTAGCTCACCTGGCCGCCCCCCTCGAGCCGCGTGGCCGCGTCCACCGACGACCCGCGCCCGGCGAGCCCACCCGTGGTCCGCCAGACGGTGACGTCGCAGCCGTCGGCGAGCGAGACCACCGCGATCAGCTGCTCGGGCGCCGCGCGCGCGAGGACGTGGGCGAGCAAGAGCCCGGCGTGCGCCGTGCCGGTGTTGCCGATGACCGCGCCGAGGTCGTCGACGACGGTCCCCTTCGTGGCGCCGACGACGCCGGCGAGCCGCCGGGCGGCGCGCGCGTGGGGCCCCGTCACCACCCAGTGGTTGATCGACGGCGCCGTCACGCCGGCCCGCTTGAGCGCCTCCGTGACGGCGCTCTCGCCGAGCGGGACGTAGACGTGCTCACCAAAGCGCTCCTCCCACTGGCGCGAGGCCGGCTCCCCGGGCAACCGCCAGCGCTCGAGGAACTCGGCCGTGGCGGACGCGGAGGCGACGGGCTCGGCGAGCACCGGTGAGTCGCGGGAATCGTCGCCGCAGAGGAACGCGGCGGCGCCGTCGCCGCCGTCACGCTCGTCGGCGCCGCCCGGAAGGCCCGTCCGGATGTCCGCGAGGACCGCGAGCGCCACGCCGCGCGCGTCGAGGGCCGCGCGGAGCGCGCCCGCGCCCGAGCGGACGGCGCCCGCCATGTCGAAGGCGGGCGCCGACGGGGCGAGGTCGAGCGCGGCGTGGATCGCCGTGGCGTTGGTCTTGTCGAGGTAGGCGGGCAGCGCCGTGGCGAAGTAGAGCATCTCGGGGGCGAGACGCGGCGCCGCCCGCAGGGCGGCGCGCGCCGCCTCGACGCCGAGCGACGTCGTGTCCTCGTCGTAGCCCGCGACCGACCGCGTCCCGCTGCCGGACGGCGCCCCGAGCGCGGTCGCGAGCGACTTCCGATCGAGCCGCCAGTGGGGGACGTAGACGCCGTAGCCGGCGATGCCGCGCATGCGCCGCCGATTCTATCAGGCGTGTCCCAGGCGTGCATGTGTATGCTGTGACGATGGCCGGCAGCGAGTGGAGTAGCGCGATCGCCGTCGCCGCCTTCGTCGCCTCGTACGTCGGGCTCGGGCTCGGCCGCGTTCCCCCCTTCCGCGTCGACCGCACCGGCATCGCGATCATCGGCGCCGCCGCGATGGTGGTCTCGGGCGCGCTCCCCTGGCCGGACGCGGTGGCCGCCGTGGACGCGCCGACGCTGGTCCTCCTGTTCGGGATGATGATCGTCACCGCCTACCTGCGCCTCTCCGGGTTCTTCCGCCTCGTGATGATGTGGGCGCTCCGGCGGGCCCGGACGCCGCTCGGTCTCCTCGCGGCCGCCGTCGTCACCGCGGGCGTTCTCTCCGCGTTCTTCGTGAACGACGTCGTCTGCCTCGTCCTGGCGCCGGTCGTGCTCGAGGTGACTCGGCAGCTCGAGCTTCCCCCCGTGCCGTACCTCCTGGCGCTCGCGACGGCGGCCAACGTCGGGAGCGTCGCGACGCTCACCGGGAACCCGCAGAACATGCTCGTCGGCAGCTTCTCCGAGGTCAGCTACCGACGCTTCCTCGCGCGCGAGGCGCCGGTGGCCGTGCTCGGGCTCGGGTGCGTCTTCCTCGTCGTCTGGGTCGTGTACCGCCGCCAGCTCCCGCAGGCACCGCTCGCGATCGTGCCGGACACGCGGCTGGCGGTCCACTACCCGCTCATGCTGAAGACGGTCGTCGCGATCGCGGTGATGCTGGTCGCGTTCCTCGCCGGCGTGCCGATCGCGATCGTCGCGATCGCCGGCGCCGGGTGTACGCTCCTCACGCGGCGCGTGAAGCCGGACAAGGTCTATCGCGAGGTCAACTGGGCGCTGCTCGTCCTCTTCGCGGGCCTGTTCGTCATCACCGCGGGGCTCGAGCGCTCGGGGGCCATGGACCTCTTCCTGCACTGGGCGGCGGCGGCGAACCTCGATCGCCCGGCGGCGCTCACCGCCGTCGCCGCGGTACTCTCGAACCTCGTCTCGAACGTCCCCGCGGTCCTCCTCGTGAAGCCGCTCGTCGCCTCCTTCGCCGAGCCGCGGCGCGGTTGGCTCGTCCTCGCCATGGCCTCGACGCTCGCCGGCAACCTGACGATCCTCGGGTCTGTCGCCAACCTCATCGTCGTCGAGACCGCCCGGGCGGCGCGGGTCGAGATCGGCTTCGTCGAGTACTCGAAGGTGGGCGTCCCGCTCACCCTCGTCACGCTGCTCCTCGGCTGGCTCCTGCTCGCGTTCCTCCCCGTGTAGTATGACGGCCGTGACCGAGGACCCCCTGCTCCTCCTCGTCGGCGCCGTGGCGATCGCGTACGCGATCGCGTCCGTCGGGATCGTGCCCTACGTCGCCCGAGCGAAGCGGCGGAGCGGCCCGGGGTGGGCGCTCCTCTCGCTGCTCGTCACTCCCGTGATCACCCTGCTCGCGCTGGCCGCGATACCCCCGCGCGGTGGCGACGTCGACGAGCTCGCGGCGTGTCCCTATTGCGCCGAGGACGTCAAGGCGGACGCCGTCGTCTGCCCGCACTGCCGAAGCAATCTGGAGAGCGCGATGGTCGGACGGTTGAAGGCTCGCAAGTCGTGACCGATGCGCGCCGGCTCACCGCTCGCGGTCGAGCCGGCCGATCGTGATCGTCCGCGGCTCGTCGCCGACGCCGGCGATCCTGACCTCGAGCGTCCCGGCTGGCAAGAGGGGCAGGAGCTTGTCCGCCCACTCGACGACCGTCACGCCGTCGCCCTGCAGGAGCTCCGGGATCCCGAGGTCCATCAGCTCGGCGAGGCTCTGGGTGCGGTAGGCGTCCACGTGGTAGATGGGCAGGCGGCCCCGGTACTGGTTGATCAGGACGAAGGTCGGGCTCGTCGCGCGCGTCGTGGCGCCGAGACCACGCACGAGCCCCTGGATGAAGCAGGTCTTCCCCGCGCCAAGCTCGCCGACCAGGGCGACAACGTCGCCGGGCCGGAGCATCGCCGCCAGCCGCTCGCCCGCGGCCTCGGTCTCCTCGGGGCTCGAGGTGTAGAGCTCAGTCGTGACCGTCACCGAGCGCCTTGAACGCGTCGGGGAGCGCCGCGATCACGTCGCCGGCGATCAGCGATTCTTCGCCGACCCGTTCGGCGGCGATGTCGCCCGCGAGCCCGTGCAGGTAGACGGCCGCCTGGAGCGCCACGCCCGGGGCCATCCCGCGAGCGAGCAAGGCGCCGAGGAGTCCGGTGAGGACGTCCCCGGTCCCGCCCGACGCCATGCCGGGATTCCCGGTCGGGTTCACGAAGACCCGACCCTCGGGATCGCCGATCACGCTCCAGGCGCCCTTGAGGACGACGTGCGCGCCGTGGCGGGCGGCGAAGTCCCGGACCGTCGCGATCCGGTCGCGCTGGACCTCCGGCACGGAGGCGCCCAGCAAGCGGGCCATCTCGCCCGGATGGGGTGTGAGCGTACGGGCCGCCGGCGCCGCGCGGAGCACCTCCGGGTGGCCGGCGAGCGCGCTCAGGGCGTCGGCGTCGACCGCCATGGGCTTCGCGGTCTCCTGGACCAGCGCGCGCGCCACCGCGCGCGTCTCGTCGTCGAGCCCGAGCCCGGGCCCGAGCGCGACGGCGTCGCGCTGGGCCGCCAGCTCCGCGACGACCTCACGCGACTTCAGCGCGAGCGTGCGCGCGGCGGTCTCGGGCAGAGGCTCGGTCATCGCCTCCCGCACGAGGCTCGCGACGACGGGCTGCTGGCTCGCCGGCGTGGCCACGGTGACGAGCCCGACGCCGCTCCGCAGCGCGGCGGCGGCGGCGAGCGCCGCGGCGCCGGTCTTGCCGAGCGAGCCGGCGACGACGAGCAGATGGCCGTAGGTGCCCTTGTGGGCGTCGCGGGGCCGCCGCGGGAAGTGGGGCGCGACGTCCACCGCCTCGAGGACGAACGTCGTCAGACCGCGCAGGACCTCGCCGGCAGGAATCCCGATGGGCACGACCTCGACGCGACCGGCCAGCGCGGCGCCGGGCCCGGAGACGAGGCCGCGCTTGAAGCCGGCGAACGTCAGCGTGAGCGTCGCGCGGACGGCGGGCCCCGCCGGCGCGTCACCGTCCGGTGAGATTCCCGAGGGGATGTCGAGCGCGACGACCGGGCGGCCGCTCGCGTTCATCAGCTCGATCAGGCGCGCGACGCGCCCGTCGGGCGCTCCCCGTGAGCCCGTGCCGAGGAGCGCGTCCACGATCACGTGCGCACGCGCCAGGGTCTCCGCCGCGGCGCGCGCGTCGCCCACGAGCCACGCCCGCACGCCGCTCCGCTTCAGCGCCTTGAGCTTACCGCCCGCGTCGCCGCCGATCTCGCCCTCGGGGAACGCGAGCAGGACGTCGGGCCGCACGCCCGATCGCTTGAGCCAGCGCGCCACGACGAAGCCGTCGCCGCCGTTGCCGCCCTTGCCGCAGACGACGGCCACGCGCGCCCCGCGCGGTGGCGCCTTGAGCCCGCGGAGCAGCGCCTCGATCCGCGCGGCGGCGCCGCGGCCGGCGTTCTCCATGAGGGTCGCACCGGGAATGCCGAGCTCCGTGATCGCGCGGCGGTCGAGGCGCCGCATCTCCTCCGCCGTGAACACTCCGTGCACGGCGGCTACCGTCCCGGATCGTAGGCGGCGGCCTGGACGAGGAAGTCGGCGAGGATCGCCGTGTAGACCTCGCGCCATTCCGCACGGGCAGCCTTCGGCAGCTCGATGTGCAGCGCGCGCTCCACCGACTTCAAGAGACCGCAGCGCTTGGCGCCCGAGGCGGTGTAGCGGAGCGTGTCGGCGGGCTCGATGAGCACGTCGAGCCGCGGCGCCTCCGCCAGACCTTGCAGATGCGCGTCGCGAATCAACTCGAGCAGAGCGCGGAGCCGGAAGGCCAGCTCGCGGTCGACGCCGACGGTCGCGATCTCGATTCGGCCGGCGGAGTCCCCGTGGTTGTTGCCGTGGATCTCGGCGAGGAGCCGGAGCGGCCCGCGCGCGACCTCGCGGACGCGCGCCTCGTACGCCTCGTAGACCTCGCGGGCGCAGTCGGTGGGGACCTCCTCCGACGGCGACCGGCCGGGGGCGCCCTCCGTCGGGCGGTTGACCTGATAGCGCCGGCCCGGGCCCTCACGCGTGTCGGGCTCGATTGCGAAGCCGGTGGCGATCACGACGCCGAAGCCCGTGCGGCGACCGAGGTCGGCGGCGATGTCGGCGGTGCGCACGTCCGCGGTGCCGTGCGGCGCCGCGACCACCAGCCCACTGCGACCGGGCGTCCCGCTGATCGCGCCCTGCCCGGGTTCCATGTCGAAGACCACCGTCCGGGTGGCGCAGCCTGCGAGGATGAGCGGTCCCGTCGCCACGCTAAGAAGTCGTGCGGGCCACGTCGTTCGTCGAATCATCGCCTACGAGCATCGCCTGGGCGAGCGCGTACTCTCCTTCGTGACTGAGCGCCAGCAGCATCCGGCTCCCGCCCCGGGCGAGCCCGAGCTCGCGCGAGCGCCCGGAGAGCACGAGGGTCGGCGGCCCGCCACGCTCGCGCCGCACCTCCAGCTCGCGCCAGCTCATGCCGAGCCGGAGTCCCGTGCCGAGCGCCTTGAGCCCGGCCTCCTTGGCGGCGAAGCGCGCGGCG
>QHSX01000025.1 GCA_003221695.1 Candidatus Rokuibacteriota bacterium | reverse complement strand
GCAAGGTTCTCGACCGCGAGCTGGCGGTAGCCGCCGAAGAGGAACGGGAGGAGTCGAAGCACGTGGAGCAAGAGGGTGATCATCGAGCCGGGATTGTCTCCGGATCGGAGCTGAGAGATCAATGACTTGTCCGCCTGGCAGAGTTTTGGCGAAGGACAGGCCGAGTAAGCGCGTTGGGTTGCGCAGGGAACGTCCGCGGAGTACGTCCAGGACGCCAGCGCCCGCTTCAAGAAGGACCGACGTCAGGGTAGGCGCCAGCTGCCCTCCCAGATACCGTAGCCTTCATTCTCAAATGGCGTTCCATGGGTAGTATCGGCACCGGTCCTGGAGCCAAAAGTCTTGTAGCGTAGCGTGTTCTTACCCGAGATACCCTGATATTTGCCGGTGCCATCGATCCAGTCGAACTCACCGACGCACCAGCCCTCCGCATTGTTGGAGCACACCCATTTCATGAAGATTCGGTCGCCGTCCTTATCGACGCTCCCACAGTAGCCCGTAACTTCGGCCACCCCGCGGACACTCTTGAACCCGGCAGCACAATCGGTCGGTGCGTTGTGCAGGAACCCTTCACCAGTTTTGTTGATGAGCACACCGTGTGCTGACGTGCCCCCTAACACGAACTGTCCCTTTTCTGCCGTGATGCGCTCGCCTTTCCCATGCCACGCGTAGTACACGGTATAGCTTCCGCTCTTGGCAAGCTGGGCTTCCGCGGCGGTCCAACCAGATACTAGCACCAGAGCGATGGCAGCCAGTAGCGCGCACACCCATTTGGTGCAGATCATCCCAATTCCTCCGCTTGGTCAGGGATTGCCGATATGGACTGAACGCACAGCTAGCGAGCGAGCTAGAGCCGGGAGCCTCCGCACCCCCGAGGGCAAGACGGTTGACCATTGGAAACTGCGGCGGGAGTCTAGGTCCCCTTTAGTTCTAGTGTCAACCGGAATTTGCGACATGCAGAGCGAGCGGCTCCATGCGTCCGTGGCAGACAGGACGGCTCCCGAGACGGAATACGCTGAGCCTCAACCGCATGATCGCCTCCAACCGGAGAAGCCGGGATCAATCGCTCGCTTGAACGTTGACGACTGGGCTTTGCGTCATTGCTTCACTTCGTAGTCGCCTTCATATTGATAGGTGAGACCCGCGGAGCTGACCCCGCCCGTGTAGGTTCCTCCTCCCGTGAGTCCAGTCAACATGCCCGTGCCGCCTGTGAACCACCATCTGCCCTCGAAGGTGACCTCTGAGGGGCTGCCCGACTTGAGGACTGTCTTTGTTCGCCCTTCGTAAGAGGAGAACGCCTTGTCCCCGTCCGGAAAACTGCTCACGCGGTGGCCCCTGTGCGTTCCGGTCCCAGAGACGTAATCCGACATATTCACGACGCTGACTTGAGCTTCTCCAAGGGTGCCCTTATCTGCGTCAACACGCCTGAGAAGACTTACCTCGTGCCTGGCATCACTCCACGGCGACATTTTCGTCTCCGAAAGAAGAACGACCGCCGTACCAGTCCCCGAGATCTTCTTGTCTACGGCAAACGACTCCCCGCTCGGCAAGAGCACCAGCAGGAGCGAAGTCACGGTTGCGAAGAGGGACACTACGGTCGAACGGCCTGTCGGTCTCATCATGATCCTCCCATGGTCACCGGCCAGCTACTTCCTCCGCGAGGACCAGGCCGCGGTCGCGCGGTCAAGGCCCGCCATTGTCAGGGCCTGCTTCTTGTAGCCTGGCACTCTTCTGCGCGCGAGCCTACGGGCGGAGCGTCAGGGATCCGTGGCGGCGGGCGTCAAAAGTGACGTAAAAAGGCGTTAAAAGTGGTAAGGTCTGGACCCACTGGGGGAGCCATGGCGCGTCTGAGTCTCGCCCTCCTCGGAGGCTTCCAGGCCCGGCTGGAGTCGGGCTCGCCGCTTGCTCTGCCTACTAAGAAGGCTCAGGCGCTGCTGGCCTACCTGGCGATTCCGCTTGGCCGAGCGCATCCCCGCGACAAGCTCGCAACACTGCTTTGGAGCGGTATCCGGGAGGAGTCTGCCCGGGCGAGCCTGCGCCAGACACTGTTCGCTACCCGTAAGGCACTTGGCAAGACGAAGCCTCCGGCGCTCCTGGTCGAGGGCGAGACGCTGGCCCTGAACCGCTCCGTGGTCGATGTTGATGTCGCGGCCTTCGAGCGGCTGGTGGCCGAGGGTACGCTCGAGGCACTGGCGAGCGCCGCCGGGCTCTACCAGAGCGATCTCCTCGCCGGCTTCGCCGTCGACGAGCCGCCGTTCGAAGAGTGGCTGGTCACCGAGAGGGAGCGACTCCGCGAACTGGCGTCGGAGGGACTGGCGAAGCTGCTCGCACATCAGCGGGAGGCCAGGGCTGAGGAGGCGGCGGTGCAGACAGCGTTGAAGCTGCTTTCGCTCGACCCGCTCCAGGAGGCGGTGCACCGAACATTGATGCGGCTTTACGCAGAGCAGGGGCGGCGGGGCACGGCGTTACGGCAGTACCAGCACTGCGTGGGTGTGCTCCAGCGCGAGCTGGGCTTGGAACCCGAGCCCGAGACCAAGGAACTCTATCAGGAGATCCTGCGGCTGCGCCCGACCCCGCCGGAGACAGCACCGACGCGCGCGCATGCGCGCGCGGGCGAACCCACCGCGCGTCGCGTTGTCTCTGCCCTGGAGGCTCCGCTCATCGGCCGCGCCGCCGAAATGGAACGGCTGGCGAGTCTCCTCAGGGAGTCGCTGGATGGGCATGGCCGGCTCGTCACCCTCATCGGCGAGGCGGGCATCGGCAAGACCCGAGTCGTGGCCGAGCTGGCGACGAGCGCCGAGCAGGAGGGCGGGCGCGTCCTGCTGGGGCGCTCGTATGAAAGCGAGCAGGCGCTTCCCTTTGGGCCGTGGGTGGACGCGTTCCGCGACGACGACGTCATCGAGGAGCTCGGGGGCATGGCTCCCGTCTGGCGCTCCGAGCTGGCACGCCTGATCCCCGAGTTGGCGGGTCCTCGAGGCCAACCACCCATCGGTGCCGCCGACTACCGGCAGATCTTCGGAGCCGTGGCTCAAGCGATCCGCCATTTCGCCCGTCTCCGGCCGACACTTCTGGTCCTGGAGGACGTCCACTGGGCTGATGAGATGAGCCTGCGCCTGCTTGCCTTCCTCGGCCGGCGGATCGAGCCCTGGCCGGTGCTCGTTGTCGTCACCGCCCGCGAGGAGGAGCTGGCCGATGCGCCCGCACTTCGCCACGCCATCGACGAGCTTGCTCGTG
The DNA here is from genome assembly GCA_003221695.1 of Candidatus Rokuibacteriota bacterium. Classification (GTDB taxonomy): domain Bacteria; phylum Methylomirabilota; class Methylomirabilia; order Rokubacteriales; family CSP1-6; genus 20CM-2-70-11. The sequence continues at coordinate 3,913 of QHSX01000025.1, read as the reverse complement.
AACAGCTCTTCATGCAGCTCTCGCTCGGTCCGCTGTCCCAAGCGGACACGATCACACTGGTGCGGGCGCTCGCGCGGGCGAGCAGCAGCGAGGCCGCGGTGGCGCGGCTCGGTGCGCAGGCGTGGGCCACGAGCGGGGGCAATCCATTCGTGGCGGTGGAAACGGTCCGAGCCCGTGCCGAGGGCGCCGCGCTCGCCCCGGGCGCCGCGCTGGCCCTTCCCCAGCGGGTCCGTGAGATCGTCACGCGACGATTCGAGCGGCTCTCGGAGCGGGCCCGGTCCTTGGTGGCGGTGGCGGCGGTGATCGGGCGGGAATTCGACTTTCCCCTCCTCCAGCGCGCGGTCGATCTCGGCGAGGCGGAGGCGGCCGAGGGGGCGGAGGAACTCGTGCGCCGCCGCGTGTTGCACGGCGTGGGCGAGCGCTTCGACTTCACCCACGACCGCATCCGCGAGGTCGCATACGCCGGACTGCTGCCTCCCCGCTGCAGGTTTCTCCACCGCCGTGTGGCCGAAGCCATCGAGGCCGTGTATGCGGGCAACCTCGAGCCGCATGCCCTCGCCCTCGGTCGTCACTACCGCGAGAGCGAGGCGTGGGAGCGGGCGGCGGCGTGCCTTCGCCAGGCTGGAACCGCGGCCGCGCAGCGTTCGGCCCTCCGCGAGGCCGTCGTCTGCTTCCAGCAGGCGGCCGAGGCGCTCGCGCGTCTCCCCGCCTCGCGCGAGACCGTCGAATGCGCGATCGAGGTGCGGTTCCAGCTCCATGGGTCGCTCTCGATGCTGGGCGAGTCCCGGCGCAGTCTCGCCTACCTTCGAGAGGCCGAGGCGTTCGCCGAGAAACTCCAGGATCGGGGGCGGCTCGGCCGGGTCGTCGCCAACATGACCTACGCCCTGGGGTCGCTGGGTGACCTCGACAGCGCCATCGACGCCGGAGAGCGGGCCCGCGCCATCGCGGCCGCGCTCGATGATCCGGCGCTACGGGTCAGCACCAACGTCGCCCTCGGCCGCGCCTACTATGGTCGGGGCCGCTACGCCAGCTCGATCGAATGCTCCCGCGAGACCATCGCGTCGCTCACCGGCGACCTGGTCTACCAGCGATCCGGGGGGCCGATCTTGCTCGCGTCGGTGGCGTCGCGCGTCTCGCTCGTCCTCTGCCTCGCCGAGTTGGGCGAGTTCGCCGAGGGTTCGGTTCAGGGCCAGGAGGCGATTCGGATTGCGGAGACCGTGGCCTATCCCGACGACCGGGTCTGGGCCTACTTCGGTGTCGGTCGGCTCTGCGCGGTCAAGGGTGAGTTCGATCGGGGCATCGCGCTGTTGGAGCAGGCGCTGCCGCTGATCACTGAAGGCGAGGTCCCCATCTACTTCCCGCGGGTCGCGTCCTCGCTAGGGCTCGCGTATATGCATACCGGGCGCCTGGGCGACGCTCTGGAGATACTCGAACGAGCCATGGTTCATGGTGACGGGCTCGGCTTCATGTTCGGGCACGCTCTCGTGGAGGCGTGTCTTGCCGAGGCGCTCTTGCACGCCGGTCAGGTGGAGGCAGCGAGTCGGCTCGCCGACCAGGCGCTGGAGCGCGCTCGCCGCCAGGGAGAGCACGGCTGGCAGGCGTGGACTCTCCGCCTCCACGGCGAGATCGCGTCAGCTGGCGATCGCCCGACGGACGCCGAAGGGTTCTACCGACAGGCGAGGGCGCTCGCCGAGGAGCGTGGTATGCGCCCACTCGTCGCCCACTGCGACCTCGGCCTCGGGCAGCTGTATCGGCGGATCGGGCGCCGTGAGCAGGCGGGGGTTCAGCTGTGCGCGGCGCTCGAGATGTATCGCGCGCTCGACATGGGCGTCTGGGCTACGCGGGCGGAGGCCGAGCTGGCATCGGTCCGCTGAGGCGTTGGCCGTCCCAGCGTCTCCCGTTAGCGCCGTGTACCCAGTGCTTCCTGGCACGGGTCCGGTGGATGGTGCAGAGGCGGCGGGTGCTTCAAGACGATACACGATAGCTCTCCCAGCGGGGTCCCCGACCCACCACTTTTAACGCCACTTTTGACGGCCGCCTTCACGGATCTCTAACGCCCCGCCTGTAGTCTCGTGCACTGGAGAGGCAATGCCAGACGCAAACCGGGTTCTAACTTTCGTCGTTCGGGTTGTGCAGTCGGGAACCGGCGGTCTCCGCGCGGTGGTCGAGCGGGTCAAAACGGGTCGAAAAGAACAGGCCTCGACGATGGAGGACATCGGCCGCGTGATCGCGGCGATGGCCCTCGGAGGGGAAGCAGCGATGACTCTCAAGGGTAAGCACGCGCTGGTCACGGGAGGCTCGCGAGGGATCGGCCGGGGGATCGCGCTGAAACTCGCCGAAACCGGCGCCCGCGTCGCCATCCATTATTACGTCAACGAGGGGGCAGCCAAGGAGACCCTGGAGCGGGTCCGCAAGCACGGCTCGGACGGGTTCCTGGTGCAGGCGGACGTCTCGCGCGTGCAGGACATCCAGCGGATGTTCGCTCGCGTCCGCCAAGAGTTCGGGACGCTCGACATCTTCGTGGCCAATGCGCGCCCCGAGCTGGCGAAGTTCTACCAGAAGCCCATGGAGATCACGCTCGAGGCCTGGGACCACGCCCTCGACTCTCAGGCCAAGGCTTTCCTGGTCGGCGTCCGCGAGGCGGTCCAGCTCATGAGCGACGGCAGCCGCATCGTCGCCGTCACCTACGCCCCGGGCGCTCAGAAGGGCACCTGGCAACCCTGGGTTGCGATGGGCTCGGCCAAGGCGGCCCTCGAGTCGCTCGTGCGCTACTTCGCGGTGACGCTGGCCCAGCGGGGCATCACGGTCAACAGTGTGAGCCCCGGGCTGACCGACGACAGCGTGCTGAACGGCTTGCCGCAGCCGGTCGTGGACACCGCGCGCGCCTGGCACCAGAGCGGCTGGACGCCCATGGGGCGCATGGGCACGCCCGCCGACATCGGCAACGCGGTGGCGCTGCTGTGCTCGCCCGACGCCGGCTGGATTACGGGCCAGCTCATCCACGCCGACGGAGGCGCTTCGCTGGCGGACACGCTCATGCCGCTCGAGGTCCAGCATGGATGACGGGTTCGACGGAGTCGGTGGGTTGCACCAAAAGGAAGTGAACACGGGCCATATTTCGTGGATAGGACTACCGTCAACGCCGTTGGGTATGAGCCGTCATGGCGAAGGCAATGACCGGAGGCAGGTGATGAAGGACAAACTGACGACAGCGTTCCTTATCGCGCCGGTGCTCGTTCTCATGCTGGTGTTGTGCCTCGGTTCCTTCGTCGCTGATGCCCAACAATCGACCGTGCCTCGGGTCGGCTTTCTTGCCGGCGGCTCCCCGCCAGCCTTCCAACACCTCATCGAAGCCTTTCGACAAGGCATGCGAGAGCGCGGTTATATCGACGGGCACGACTTTGTTATCGAGATCCGAGCTGCGGAGGGCAGGTTCGACCGACTCCCTGGCCTCGCGGCCGACTTGGTCCGTAGCAAAGTTGACGTCATCCTCGTCGGGGCGACGGCACCTCTCCGGGCCGCAAAGGACGCCACGAATACCATCCCGATCGTTATCGCGGGCGTAGGTGACCCGGTCGGCACCGGCTTTATCGCCAGCCTCGAGCGGCCCGGCGGCAATATCACTGGACTGGCCGGAAGCGCAGTAGCAAAGACGAGACTGTTAGAACTGATCAAGGAGGCCGTTCCGACTATGTCTCGTCTCGCCGTCCTGGCAAATCCAGGCGATGCCGGGGCGGTTCGTTCCGTCAAGGACTGGCAGGTCGTCGCCAGCGCGGCCGGCATCGAAGCCCGACCGTTCGAGGTAGACAAGCCCGACGGGTTCGAAGAGGCGTTCGCCGATATGGCGAGGGCTCGCGCCGACACGCTCGTGGTCGTCGGCGATGCTCTGATGTTCTCTTCTCGGGCACGAATC
>QHSX01000042.1 GCA_003221695.1 Candidatus Rokuibacteriota bacterium | reverse complement strand
AGTTGTGATCACGCCGCCGGAGGTGGTAGGTGTGTTCCAAGTGCGCGTGGTGGGACCCGGGTCCGTCGCCACCACGCTGAGCGAACCAGGCGTGCCGGCGCCCGCCGGGATCGTGACGCGCACGCAGTCCATCACCTCCATGGCAGTGCTCGTGTTGGTGACCGTGAGCGTGTACGTGGTGGCGGTGTTCACGGTTGCCGACGTCGGGTTAATCGTTGCCGTAAACTGCGCCGTGTCACTGAAAGTCGTCTGCGCCGTCCACCGGGACGACTGCCCGGTCGCGGTGGCGAGGAACCGGACGCCGACATCGGAACGGTCGGGATTGGTCTGAAATTCGCTGTTGGTGAAGGCCCCAGAGGTGTCCGCCGTCGCAGTCAGGTTCGTGTCGGGATCGCCGCTCGACTCGCGGATATTGATGGCGACCTGCTCGTTCGGCCGCCACCCCTCGCCCATCAGCGTGACGGTCTCTCCGGGCGCGTAGTCGCTCTTGTCGCTGCGCAGCGTGGGGTAGAAGAAGACCTCCGAGGACGCGAGCGGGGCCTCCGCACTGTCGAGGCCGCCGGTGGCCAGGAGGATGCCCGTATAGGGCAGCTCGAAAAAGTTGGCGCCGAAGAGCCGCCGCGCGGTGCCGGGCGAGGCGACGGGCCGGAACGCGCTCGTGACCGGGTCGTAGACCTCGGCACTCGCCACGAGCTGCCCGCCACTCGTCCCGCCGGAAATCAGCACCTTGCCGTTGTGGAGGAGCTGCACCCCGAGATGACCGCTCCGGGCCGTCCCCATCGGCGCGGGGAGCCACGCGAAGGTGTTCGTGGCGGCGTCGTAGATTTCGGCGGAGTCGAGGTCCTCGCTCGTCGTCGTCTGGCCGCCCGCCACGAGCACGGTGCCATCCAGTAAGAGCGCGGCGCTCGCCAGCGTGCGCGGCACGTTGAGCGGCCCCGCCGAGCTGACGGTGCCGGCCGTGGGGTTGTAGAGTTCGGCGGAATCGAGGGCGCCAGAGGAATCCGAGCCCCCCGCCACGAGGACCCGCCCGTCCGGAAGGAGCGTGGCCGTGTGGTCTTGGCGCGCCACCGCGAGCGCGCTCGGCGCCAGCGAAAATGTTCGCGTGGTCGGGTCGTAGATTTCCAGCGAAGCCAACGGCCCCACACCGTCCGTCCCACCAATCACGACGACGCGCCCGTCGCGGAGCAGCGTGGCGGTGTGTCGGCCCCGGGGCGTGCTCAGGGGGTCTAGGGCCGTGAACGTATTCGTAGCGGGATCGAACAGCTGGGCCGCGCGACGCGGGCTTGCTCCCCGTCGCCCGCCCGCGATCAGGACGGTGCCGTCATCGAGCCGGGTGGCGGTGTGACCCCAGACCGGAGCCGGCAGCGGCGACGCCAGCAGCGTGAAGCCCCCCGTAGCGGGGTCGTAGATCTCGGCCGAGGCCAGCGCCTGGTCGGCGGCGTCTCGGCCCCCGGCGATCAGCACGGTGCCGTTCGCAAGGAGTGTTGCGGTGTGCTCAGCGCGGGGCTGGTTCAGGTCCGCTATCGGCGCCCAGGTCCCAGGCGCCTGAGCCGAGGCTGGCGACGCGATGCCGAGGGTGAGCGCCAGTAGCCACCACGGGCGCGGGAGCTTGATGACCTTCGTCGTAGACCGCGCGGCCTTGATCCGACGGGTCGCTCTCAAACCATCCATGCTGGGCATCGCGAGGTCCCTCTATAAACCTAGGCCAGGCACCGCGGGGACAACCGTCACCGGGAAGGGGGTCAAGGTGGTAGAGGCCTCGTGAGTGCTGTCACCCGGGTACCTGGCGGTGATGTTGTGCGCGCCAACTGTCGAGGTTCTATAAGCGACCGAGCAGTTCGCCACGCCGGTAGTGGCGGTGGCCCGCAGCGTGCAGGTCGCGAACGCGGTTGTCGAGGCGTCGGCGAAGAATCTCGCGATGCCGGTTGGGGTCGTGATCGGAGTGCCGACGACGACTTGGCTCACCGTCGCCGTGCAGGTAGTCGGCTGGTTAACCTGAACCGTCGGCGGGTTGCAGCTCACCGTCGTGATGATCGGGTCCTGTGGTTCTGGCTCTGGCGGTGGCTGTGACACGCCGGTGTTAGTGAAGGTGCAGGTGACGGTGTCGTCGGCGGCCAAGGTGATGGAGGCCGTGGCGGTGCCGGGGCCGGTCACGGGCGGCGCAGCCGTCGGGAATGAGCTCGTGGCCGGGCCCGAGCAACTCAGGGTGGCGATCCAGTCCATCGGAACGGTCTCACTGACCGAGTAGGAGCCGGGGGCGAGGGTCTGGTCATTCGAGCCGCCGTCGGTCAGTGTGAAGGTATTCGTGTAGCCACCCGGGCCCGTGGTGGTGAAGGCGAAGGGCGTGGTAGCGCCGGGGGGAATGGTCCTCTTCGCGATAATGATATGGCCGACCTGTTTGGTATCCGTGAAGGTGCAGGTCACGGTGTCGTTGGCGGCCAGGGTGATGGAGGCCGTGGCGGTGCCCGGGCCGGCGACGGGCGGAGCAGTCGTCGTGAAGGTGCTCGTGCCCAGGCTCGACACGCAGCTCAGCCCGGTGAGGACCCAGCCCGCCGGGATGGCCTCACTGACCGAGTAGGCACCGGGGCTCAGGGTCTGGCCATTCGGGGTCGCGGCGTCGGTCAGGCTGAAGCTCGCATAGCCGGTGCCCGTGGTGCTGAAGCTAAAACTCGTGGGGTCGCCGGAGGGAGAGGTCACCTTATCGACCACGATCTGGCCGCGCTTGGTATCCGTGAAGGTGCAGGTCACGGTGTCGCCGGCCGCCAGGGTGATGGAGGCCGTGGCGGTGCCCGGCCCGGCGACGGGCGGAGCGGTCGTCGTGAAGGTGCTCGTGCCCAGGCTCGAGGCGCAGCTTAGCCCAGTGAGGACCCAGCCCGCCGGGATGGCCTCACTGACCGAGTAGGCACCGGGGCTCAGGGTCTGGCCATTCGGGGTCGCAGCGTCGGTCAGGCTGAAGCTCGCATAGCCGGTGCCCGTGGTGCTGAAGCTAAAACTCGTGGGGTCGCCGGAGGGAGAGGTCACCTTGTCGACAATGATGTGGCCCTGGGCTGGTGCGAGCACTGCCGCTGACTGAATACTTCTATTCACGGCTCCCGAGGAATTGCCATCGACCGAATGCATCCGCATGGAGATCGAGGCTCCTGGGAAGCTGCTTGCGCCGCGGCCAGTACCCCAACCGGAGGCATCGGCCGTTCCCTTTGCCAGGTGGCCGCCAAACAGGATGTTCACGGCGCAGGTCGTTGTTTGTCCCTGGGTTGTGCAAGCTGCGGCGGAACCTGAACCCACGGTAAACGTGAGCGTGACCTGAGATCGGCTATCCGAATCGGTGTTCGGGTTGCCGTCTTTGCCTATCGAACTTATGAACGGAGAGGTGAAAGTTCCTCCGAAGATCACGACCTGCCGGCCGGCCGTCTCTCGGCTGGACACCGCCTGACCTGAGAGAGCCGCATTGGGTGCCGAGAGCGAGGAGAACGTGAACGCGTCGGACGGAATTGCAACGGTGTCGGGACCGCTCATCCCGAGGCACGTCGTACCGGTCACGCCGACACCTCCTGGGATGTTGTTACATCTCTGAGAGGTGGCTGTCTCCGTCGCATCGGGGTGCGTAAGGAAGTCGTAACCAAGCACGATCACACCGCCACTTGTCTGCTTCGTGAAGTCGTATCGAATCGTGACCGTGTGGGTGGAGCCCGGGTTCAAACCGTCCAGCCAGATCCTGAAGGCAACGCTGTCGCCTTCGTGATAGGCGGAGTCGCCCGGATTGATGCTACCGTTCTGCCATACGCACGGATCCTTCAGGTCGTCGTTATTGGTATCGTCCTTACATTGATCAAGCGTGCTGGTAATGGCATCGGTGAATTTCGCCTGCGCCGTCCAGCCGGAGGTCAGGCCGCGAGCGGTGGCGGTGAATTTGACCCCGCGGTCCAGAAGGTTCATCTGAAATTCGCTGTTGCTGAACGCGCCGGTCGCGCCGGCGGTGGCGGTGAGGTTCGTGTCCGGGTCGCCGCTCGACTCGCGGATATTGATGGCGATGGTCTCGTTCGGCCGCCACCCCTCCCCCATCAGCGTGACGGTCTCACCAGGCGCATAGTCGGGCTTGTCACTCCGCAGCGTGGGGTAGAAGAAGACCTCCGAGGACGCAAGCGGCTGGTCGCTGCCGTCGAAGCCGCCGCTGGCCAGGAGGATCCCGGTATACGGCACCTCGAAGAAGTTGGCGCCGAAGAGCCGCCGCGCCGTGCCGGGCGAGTCCACCGGCTGGAACGCGCCCGTGATCGGGTCGTAGACCTCGGCATTCGCCACCAGCTGCCCGCCGCTCGTCCCACCGGAAATCAGCACCTTGCCGTTGTGGAGGAGCTGCACCCCGAGATGACCGCTCCGGGCCGTCCCCATCGCCGCGGGGAGCCACGCGAAGGTGTTCGTGGCGGCGTCGTAGACTTCCGCCGAGTCGAGGTCCTCGCTCGTCGTCTGGCCGCCCGCCACGAGCACGGTGCCATCCAGTAAGAGCGCGGCGCTCGCCAGCGTGCGAGGGACGTTGAGCGGCGCCGCCGGGCTGACGGTGCCAGCCGTCGGGTCGTAGATTTCCGCGGAATCGAGGGCGCCGGAGGCATTCGAGCCGCCCACCACGAGGATCCGCCCGTCCGGAAGAAGCGTCGTCGTGTGGTCCTGGCGCACCACCGCGAGCGCGCTCGGCGCCAGCGAGAATGTTCGCGTGGTCGGGTCGTAGATCTCCAGCGACGCCAGCGGCTTCACCCCGTCCGTCCCACCAATCACGACGACGCGCCCGTCGCGGAGCAGCGTGGCGGTGTGTCGGCCGCGGGGCGTGCTCATGGGGCCGAGGGCCGTGAACGTGTCGGTGGCGGGATCGAACAGCTGGGCGGCGCGGCGATAGCGGGCTCCCCGTTGCCCGCCCGCGATCAGGACGGTGCCGTCATTGAGTCGGATGGCCGTGTGGCCCCAGACCGGAGCCGGCAGCGGCGACGCGAGCAGCGTGTACCCCCCCGTGGCGGGGTCGTAGATCTCGGCCGAGGCTAGCGGCTGGTCGGCGGCGTCCCGGCCCCCGGCGATCAGCACGGTGCCGTTCGCGAGCAGTGTCGCCGTGTGCTCCGCGCGGGCCTGGTTCAGGTCCGCCATCGGCGCCCAGGTCCCGGGCGCCTGAGCCGACGCCGGCGACGCGAGGCCGAGCGCGAGCGCCAGCAGCCACCACGAGCGTGGGAGGACACGAGAGAGGTAGGACCGTGCGCTACTCATCGGCCATCGCATCGTCGTGCCCTCCGTCCCAGCGAGTGCATCCCGGGAGAACGGCGTCTACGAACCGTCCGCGCCGTCCTCGGCTTCCGTCACGTCGATCTCCCTTCCGTGTTGGGAATCGCCCCGACGCTACCTAAGGGTTCTTACCCGCACGCTCTGCTCCGAATGACGACGCGACAATCAGGTGATCCCTGAGAACGCTCACGAGAAATCGCCTGAGGGCAGAGCGCGGAGATTCCCTGAAAGCCGAGAAGCGCGGGCCGGGTCTTCTCTAACCTATCGGTCCCAAGAATTATCATTCCGGAAATTAGGCGCGCGTTCCGAGCCCGTGACGCGATACCTCTGCAAGGGCTCGAAAACGCGCCAGACCGAATTTTTGGAATCGTTTCTGGAATCGGTGGAGAGAGGGAGCCGACCGACGCTACACTCCCCGGCATGGACTTCGTGGAGGTCGCGGCCGGTCCGTTTCGCATGGGCTCCGCGTCGGGGCACCCGGGCGAGCGTCCCGTGCACGAGGTGTGGATGGACGCGTTCCGCATGGCGACGACGCCCGTGACGAACGACGAGTACGCGGCATACCTCCGCGCGACGGCCGCCCCGCCGCCCGCCTTCTGGGCCGACCCGGCCTTCACCGACCCGCGCCAACCCGTCGTGGGACTCTCCTGGGAGGAGGCGCTTCTCTTCGCGCGATGGGCCGGGGCGCGACTGCCGACGGAGGCAGAGTGGGAGAAGGCGGCGCGCGGCGGGCTCGAGGGCGCGCGCTATCCCTGGGGCGAGGCGAGGCCCGCGGGCACCTTCGATCGGCCCCCGCGCGTCGGCCAGACGCCGGCGAACGCGCTCGGGATCATGGATCTCTCGGGCGTGTGCCACGAGTGGTGCGCCGACTGGTTCGATGCGGGCTACTACGCTCACGCGCCCGCGCGCAATCCGCGCGGCCCGGCCGCCGGCGACCGACGCGTCAGCCGGGGCGGCGCCTGGCGGCACGCCGACCCGTGGAGCCCCGTCGCGCATCGCTCGTCGCTGCCGCCGCACCTCCGCTACGCCGACTACGGGGTGAGACTGGCGTGCGATCCGTAGGACCACAGGGGGGCTCGACGGCCCCTTTGTCCTCACCTTGGATTCGGGAGGGCCGGCGGCGCAACCTCCGCGCCCCGCTCGAGCCGCCGCCGATTATTGCGTCAGCCGTCAGGAGGCGCGGCGAGCTTCGAGAGCCGCGAGGCGCTCGCGGATGTCGATCGCGGTCCGCAGCTCGCGATCCATGCCGTCCATCCGGGTGTCGAGGCGGCGGATCTCGGCAAGCAGTTCCGCCTTCATCGAGACTGTCTCGCTCCGGAGCCCGTCGATCTTGGTCGCGAGGCGGGCGTCAACCCCGTCGATCTTCTCGCTCAGCCTCTGGTCGACCCCGTCGATCTTCTGGTCCAGGCCGACGATTCTCTGATCTAGGCCGACGATTCTCTGATCTAGGACGCGGATGTCGCCCCGGAGCGCGTGGAGCTCGGGAGCGACAATGTCCTGGAACGCCTTCTCGATCTGGTCGTAGACACCCACGGCGCTCATTCAATCAGGTCCACATCGGCGCGTCAACGTCCCTCGCGGGATACACGCCGGTAACCGGAATGCCGAGGTGATGCGCCGTCTTGCCGCGGGCGAGGGGCAGGGCTAAGATGGCGGCGGCGATGGCGGCAGCGAGGCGGTCGGTCCTGCGAGAGGGGGTCGTTGCCGGCCTGATCGGCGCGGTCGTCGTCGCGGTGTGGTTCCTCTTCTTCGACCTCGCGCGCGGTCGACCCTTCCTGACGCCGGGTCTCCTCGGCGGCGCGGTCTTCCGGGGCGTGAGCACCCCGGTCGGGCTCGAGATCACCGTGGCGAACGTCCTGGGCTACACGCTGATCCACGGTCTCGCGTTCATCGCGTTCGGCGTCGTCGCGGCGAGCCTCCTGGCGCTGAGCGAGCGCGAGCCGACGTTGTTCGTCGCCTTCGTGATCCTCTTCGCCGCCTTCGAGGTCTTCGTCTTCGGCGTGGTCGGCGCGCTCGGCCGGTCCATGCTCGGAGCGCTCGTCTGGTGGGCGATCCTGATCGGCAACCTGCTCGCCTCGCTCGCGATGCTCTGGTATTTCTTCCGGGCCCACCGCGCCCTCCCGCGCACCCTGATCGGCTCCTGGGGCGGCGTCCTGCGCGAGGGCGTCGTCGCGGGCCTCATCGGCGCCGCCGTCGTCGCGGTGTGGTTCCTCGCGATCGACGCGATCCAGGGCGAACCGCTCCGAACGCCGAAGCTCCTGGGCATGGCGCTGCTCCGTCAGTCGGCGCCGACGGCCGCCGTGCTGTCCTATACGGTCGTCCACGGCCTCGCGTTCGTCGTCGTCGGCATGCTCGGCTCGCTGCTCATCGCGGGCGCCGAGCGGCAGCCCCTGTTCGTCTTCGCGCTGGTGATCTTCTTCACCGCGTTCGAGGTCTTCTTCTTCGGCGCGGTGGTGATCCTCGCCAAGTGGGTGCTCGACGAGCTGGCGGGCTGGGCGATCTTCGTCGGCAACCTCCTCTCCGCCGCGGCGATGCTCGGCTACTTCTTCAAGGGCCACCGGACGCTGGCCCGCCGCCTCACCGAGGCGTGGGTGGACGAGGACTAGCCTTCCCTTCCGAACCGAGCGCGACCTACAATCACAACGTGGCTGACGACTCGCCGGAGGCGATGGCGGCACGATTGCGAACGGCCTTCGACCTGTGCGCGCTCGGGGAGTCGATGCGGCTTGCGCAACTCCGCCGGGAGCATCCCGACGCCCAGGACGAGGAGATCGAAGCTATGCTGGTCGCCTGGCTCGAGACGCGCCCGGGCGCCGAGCACGGCGACGGCTGGGGCCATTCCATCTCCTGGCCGCCGTCACATCCCTGAGCCGCGCCGAAGCCGCGCTCCGTCGCATCGTCACGGACCTCCGTGAGCTCGGCCGTCGGTTCGCGCTGGTCGGCGGCTTCGCGGTCTCGGCCTGCACCGAGCCCCGACTGACGCGCGACGCCGACCTGGCCGTGCGTGTCGCCGGCGATCGTGACGCCGAGGCTCTCGTCCGCGACCTCCAGGGGCGGGGTTGGAGCGTCGTCGCGGCGATCGAGCAGGACGCCGTCGGACGCGTGGCGACCGTCCGGCTCGCGGCGGCGGCTGAAGAGGCCCGCGGGGTCGTCATCGACCTGCTCTTTGCCTCTTCGGGGATCAAACCCGAGATCGTAGCCGAGGCGGAGGCAATCGAGGCCGTACCGGGCTTTACTCTGCCGGTCGCCCGCCTCGGTCACCTCTCGCACTGAAGGTGCTCGCACGAGACGACCGCACCCGCCCGCACGACCGCGTGGACCTTGCCGCGCTCTTGAGCCGTGCCGATGGCACGGCGCTCAGCGAGGCGCGCACGGCGCTGACGCTCGTCACGCAGCGTGGATTTCATCGAGGGCGCGGCCTGCTCGCCGCGCTGGACGCGGCTCTCAAAGAGAGCCGCGAATGACGGGGGCGAGCACTCCCCACCCCGGGGACGCCGCCCCTCGCTCAACGCCCGCGGGGTCTCACCAGAGAGCGTCAGGGAGGGGGAGGCCGGCGAACAGCCCGACCGGCAGCGGCTCGGGCGTGAGGCCGTGGCGCTCGACGAGCGCGACGAGCTGGCGCAGGTGCTGGGCGGCGTGCCACGTCGTGCGCTCGAGCAGGTCGTGGCCCGACTGCGGCCCGTAGTAGACGCGGATCACGCGCTCGAACTCCTGCACGGACGCGCCTTCGAACCAACCCGAGATGCGCGCCCGCACGAGAGCGCCGTACCGCGCGATCGCCGCGCCGTCGCGCAGGTCGGCCGGCGACCGCTCCTGCAACCACGCTTCGGGGAACTCACCGAGGTCCATGCCGTCCACGTACGCCAGCGCGAGGCGGAAGACGTGGAACCCGAGATCGCGGAGCGGACGGGCGCGCTCCGGCGGCGCCCAGTCCAGCAGCGACTCCGGCACGACGCGCACGAGCTGCTGGGTACACTCGAGGATCCGGTCGAGCCGCCGCGCCAGCTCTTCGGGCGCAAGCTTCGTCGCGGGCGCGTAGGCGACGCCGAGGAGCGTCGCGTACGCGGGCGGATTCCAGCCGTGGACCGCGCGCTCGCCCACTGTCAGCGCGGGCACGAGCGGCACGCCGAGCCGCCGGAGCTCGGTGAGCGCGTCGGGCTGCGCCTGCACGTCCACCGGGTCGAACTCGACCCCCCAAGACGAGAGCAGCTCCTTCGTCTTGGCGCACGACGATCAGCCGGGCCGATAGTAGAAGCGCGGGCGGCTCACGGCCTCACCTCCCATGGAAGGTCGGCGTCTTCTTGCTGGCGAATGCGGTCACGCCGCCCCGGAAGTCCTCGGTGCGGCCGCTCGCCGCGATCGCCTGGGCCTCGAGCTCCATCTGGGTCTCGAGGCTCTCCCACGTGGACTGGTGGAAGAGTCGCTTCGCCCCGCCGAACGCCTTCGACGGCCCCTGCGCGAGCTCGCGCGCGAGCGCGTCCACGGCGCTCCGGAGCTCGGCGTCGGGCACGACGCGCGTCACGAGTCCCCACTCGAGCGCCTCACGGGCCGAGAGCACGCGGTTGGTGAAGTAGAGCTCCATCGCTCGGCGCAGCCCCACGAGCCGCGGGAGGAAGTACGAGGACGACCCGTCGGGGGTCGCCGCGATCTTCGAGTACGCCATCGTGAAGCGCGCCGACTCGGCCGCGATCACGAGGTCGCCGGAGAGCGCGAACGAGAGCCCGCCGCCGGCGGCCACGCCGTTGACCGCCATGATCACGGGCTTGTCGCTCCGGGCGAGGCGCGACACGGTCCCGTGCAGGTAGGTCGTGAGCTCCTTGACGAGCGCGCCGATCCGCGGGAGGTTGTCGGCGAAATCCTTCACGTCACCCCCCGCGCAGAACGCCTTGCCCGCGCCGGTGATGACCACGCAGCGCACGCCCGGGTCGTCGTCGACGTCGAGCGCGGCGTGGAAGAGCTCCCGCCCGAGCGCCAGGTTGAGCGCGTTGAGCGCGTCGGGACGGTTCAGCGTGATCGTCGCGACCCCGTCACGGCGGTCGAGGATCAGAGACTCGAAGTTCATCGATCGCTCCTCCGTGTTCATAGGCTCGTCTCGGACGGCGGGCGCTCGATCACAGACTCGCCTCGCCTGCGGCTCGCACTGCGGCCCCGCGACGTCCTGCGACTCGCACGACCACGTTCAGGTTCGCCAGACGCGGCGCCGCGCCACCTGCGAGGCCACGTCCAGGATCTCCTGGATCCTGAGCGGTTTCACCAGGACGAGGTCCACGCCGTGCGCGCGACGCTCCTCCGCCGAGAGCTCCACGCCGAAGCCCGTCACCATGATGACGGGCACGGTGGGTGCCATCTCCTTGATCGCCCGCGCGACCTGCCACCCCGACACGCGCGGCATCGCGAGGTCGGTGAAGACGACATCGAACGGCTCGGCGCCGAAGCGGGCGATGGCCTCGCTGCCGTCGGTCGCGACGACGGCGCGATGCCCGCCCGTTTCGAGCACGTCGCCCAGCATCGCACCGACCGTCGGCTCGTCGTCCACCACGAGGCAGCGGAGCGAGACCTCACCGGGCGGCGCCGGCGGGGCGGGCTCGGTCGCCGGCGCCTCCAGCTCCCAGGCCGGCGCGAAGGTCAGCCGGAAGGTGGTGCCGCGCCTCTCCTCGCTGTCGACCGTGATCCGCGCGCCGTGCCGCTCGAGGATGGCATACGTCATGGAGAGCCCGAGCCCCGTCCCCTGCGGCCCCTTGGTCGTGAAGAACGGATCGAAGATCCGGTCACGGATCGTCGGGGAAATGCCGACGCCGGTGTCGCCGACAGTGACCACGACCGCGCCGTCCACGACGGCGGTCGTGAGCGTCAGCACGCCGCCGTCGGGCATCGCGTCCACCGCGTTGAGGATCAGGTTCGTCAGCGCCTCGCGGAGCTCGACGGGGTCGCCGGCCACCTTCGGGAGCGCCCCGAGATCGCTTTTCACCTCGAGCATGACGCCCCGGCTCACGGCCTCCTCGCGCCAGCGCGCCTGCGTGATCTCGAGGGCCTCACGCACCACCTCGTTCAGGTCCACCGCGACGAACGGCTGGTCGCGTCGGATCCGCGTGAACTCCTGCAGGCGCCGGACCGTCTGCGCGCCGTCGAGGGCCGCGCGCTCGATCACCTGGAGCCACTGGCGGAGCTGTGGGTGGTTGACCCGCTGCAGGGTGAGCTGGGCGCGCCCGAGGATCGAAGCAAGCAGGTTGTTGAAGTCGTGGGCGACACCCGACGCCATCTCGCCGAGGGCGCGGAGCTTCTCGGTGCGCACGAGCTGGTCCTGCGCGGCGGCCAACTCGCGGTAGGCGCGGGTGCGCTCCTCGAAGAGCCGCGCGCTCCGGAGCGCGAGCGCCGCGAGGTGCGCGAGGTTCGTCAGGAGGCGCTCGTCGCGCTCGGTGAAGGGGCGCTCCCCTCCGCGGAGCGCCAGCACGCCCAGGACGCGGTCGCCCGCGGCCATCGGCACGCCCAGCCAGTGGCCGAGGTCGGCGGAGGTCCGGATGGCCTCCACGCCGAGCCGCGCGCACTCGGCCTCGTAGTTGTCGGTCCGGATGGCGCGCCCCGTTTCGCGCACGACCGACATGAGGCCCGACGCGCGGTCCGGGTATCGGAGCGGGGGCCGCGCGTCGGGCACGCCCTCCACGATCCGGAGCACGATCTCGAGCTCGCGGCGCTCCTCGTCGTGGAGGGCGATGACCATGTTGCGGACGTCGAGGACACGCGCCACCTGGGCGTGGATCGCGTCGATCAGCGCCGCCCGCTCGAGCTGGCCGGTGACCGCTCGCGACAGCTCGTGCAGGACGGCGAGCTCCTGTACCTGGCGGCGGTTCTCCTCGAAGAGCCGCGCGTTGTCGATCGCCACGCCCGCCTGGTTGGCGATCACCTCCATCAGGGCCAGCTCGCTCGCGGAGAACTCGCGCACGCGCTCGTACCAGATCAGGCCGAACCCGCCGATCATCCGTTCCTTGGCGACGATGGGCACGAAGAGGTGGCTCCGGTGCGGCACCACGTCCCGCATGACCGCCGAGGCGCGCGGGTCCGCCGCCACGTCGGACGAGGCGACGGGCCTTCTCGTGCGCGCCGCCTCCGCGAAGAACGGGTCCCGGACGAGCGAGAGCCGGATCCGACGGAGCTCCTCCAGCCGGTCGGGCGGGAGGCGGTAACCGGCGACGGGCTCCAGCCACTCGCCGTCGCCCTCACGGAGCCAGACGCCCGCCGAGTCCGCGTCGACGGCCTGCGTGACGCGACGGAGGAAGTGGCGCAGCAGGGCTTGCAGGTCGAGCGTCGAGGAGAACGTCCGGCTCACGGAGAGCAGCGTCTCCGTCTCCCGCAGCTTGACCTCGGTCTGGCGCGCCAGCTCCGCGTTTTCCATCACGAGGCCCACTTGCGCGGCGAGGCCCTCGACGAGCCGGATCTCGGTCGGCTGGAACCGGCGGCCGGGCCGCCACCAGACGACGAACAGGGCGCCGATCGGCTCGCCACGCGCCGTCGCCGACGCGAGGAGTACGGAATGCGGCGGGAGCCCCTCGAGCCAGTTGGGGTCGAAGCGCGGGTCGTGGAGCGGATCGGCGCTCCATATGGCGCGGCCCGCTCGCCACGCCGGAAGAAGGTCGGGGACGCGCGCGAGCACGATCGGCCGCGTGGCGAACCATGCGAGCAGGTGCCGCGGCACGTGGTAGCCACCCAGCGGCACGAGCGTCTCCTTCCGCTCGTCGAGGAAGTACGCACCGACCATGTCGGCGCCAAACGCCCGCGCGACCTCCCTCGCCACGTGCCGCATCCGCTCGCCGACGGGCTGCGATCGCGAGAGGATCTGGCCGACGCTCATGAGGGTCGTCGTCTCGCGGAGGCGCTCCTGGGCTTCCGTGTAGAGGCGGGTGTTCGCCAGCGCCAGGGCGAGCTGGCCTGCGATCGTCATCGCGAGGTTCACCTGCCAGGGCTCGAAGGGCGTCGGCCGCTCGCAGTAGTCCAGGGTCATGATGCCGGCGACCTGGTCCTGCCGGATCAACGGCACGACGAGGTAGGATCCGAGGGCGAAGGTCTCGACCCACTCGCGCGGGAGGAGGTCGCTCGCCCGCGCGTCGTTCACGACCACCGGGCGGCGGCTCTCGAGGGCCCGCGCGTTCGCCGGGATCTCGTGGAGGGGCCGAGAGGCCATCCCCTGGAAGGCGGTCCACTGCTCCGGGGCCTTCCGTCCGTCGGCGTATTGCGCCATGAGCGGCGTGATCTCGCCGCCTTCCCAGACGGCGACCGAGCAACGGTCGACGCGGCACACCTGGGCGATCTTGATCGCGACGCGCTGGAGCAGCCGCTTCGCGTCGAGCGTGGAGTTGAGGATCTCGACGACCTCGAGCAGCGCGCCGGTCTCCTCCAGACGCCCCGCAGTCTCCGAGTAGAGCCGAGCCTGGTCGAGGGCGATCGCGGCCTGGTCGGCGAACGCCTCGGCGATCTCCGCGTCGCGCGCGGTGAACGCCCGTCGTGCCCGGAACGCCAACGCGCCGATCGTCCGGGCGCCGACCCTCAGCGGCACGCCGAGGAACATCGTGTAGCCGAGCCGGCGGTCCGCCTCGACGTTCTCGGGGGCGACATCCGGGACGCTCTGGATCTCGCAGACGAGCGTCCTCCCGGTCGCCACGACCCGACCGCTCAGACTCTCGCCCACCCGGATCCGTGGACGCGTCATGGTCTGCGCCGCCGTGCCGGCCAGGCCGGCCAGGACGAGCTCCTCGCCCTGGAGCAGCCGGAAGCCGGCATTGTCCACGTCGAGGAGCCGCGCGGCTTCCTCGGCGATCGAGGAGAGCAGCGTCTCCGTCGGCACCATGCCGCCGATCTTCTTGTTGATCTCGAGGAGCGCGCCGAGGTACGCGCGCCGGGCGCTCTCCTCGGAGAACTGGCGGGCGTTGTTGAGCGCGTTCGCCGCGTGGAGGGCGAGCGAGCCCAGCACGTCGAGCTCCTCGCGGGTGTACTCGTGGCGCTCGCGCACGCCGATCGAGAGCGCGCCGAGCACTCGGTCCCCGACGAGGAGGGGAACGACCGCGGCCGACGCTGTCCCCTCGGCGCGGAGCTGCGCGACGTTGCGGGTCCGCGGGTCCCCGAGGACGTCGGCCACGGCCAGGGGCTCGCGCGTGGCGACGACCGTCCCCACGAGTCCCTCCCCGACACGGAGGGGGGGCCGCCCCTCGCCCGCGCCCCGCGCGCCGACCGACGCGCGCAGCGTGACCTGGGCGCCGTCGTCATCGACCAGCCAGAGCCGCGCGACGCTCGAGTCGAACAGCTCGGCGGCTGCGTCCACCACGCGCTGGACCACCTCGTCGACCGACAGCGTCGCGGTGAGTGTCTGCGCGAGCCGCGTGAGCGTCTCCAGGCGCCGGCTCCGCTCGCGGGCCTCGACGAAGCGGGCGGTGCGAGCGACGGCCTGGCCGACCTGGTGCGCGACTGCCTGCAGGAGCGTCAGCTCGTCGCCGTCGAACGTGCGCGGCTCTCTCGAGATGAGCGCCATGACGCCCCAGACCGCGCCGCTCACGGTGATCGGCAGCGAGAGCTGCGTGTGGTAGCCGCCGGCGACGACCCGCTCGCGCACCGCGGGCGTGAGCACGCGCGACCGCGTCAGGTCGGTCAGGATGAGGTGACCCGCGCGCACCGCCTCGCCGACGTGGCTCGCGTCGAGCGGGCGCACGCGCAGCACGGCGACGTCCTCGGGCGAGAAGCCTCGGTGGGCGACGAGCACGAGCGTCTGCGACACGGGGTCGAGCCGGAAGAGGCCGCCAAACGCCGTCCGCGCGACGCCGCAGACGACCTCGAGCGTGCGCTCGGCGGTGGCCACGAGATCGTCACCGTTGCCCGTCGCGACCGCGACGGCGCGGAGCGCCTCGAGCGTGTCGGAGCCATCCCGCTCCTTTGTCGGGCCACCCATGGTGGGCGCCGACCACCCGGCCCCCGCTCCGACACTCGCCGACTCCGCGGCCCCCGCGCCGACGGCCCGACTCGGCCACGCGGGCTCGGCTCGCGCCGTGCGCGCGACAACAGCGCCCGCGACCAGCGCGACGCCCGTCGCGGCGACGAGCGAGAGCGCCCAGGCGAACCAGAACCGTCGCTCCGCGACGCGCCGGGCCCCCTCGGGGACCAGCGCCCAGAGACTCTCGCCCGCCGTGTCGTCGAGCGGCCGCGCGAGCCACGACTGGCCGTCGACCGTGACGCGTCGACCACGCGCCGCGTCCCGCCAGCCCCGCGGCGGCACGCCGGGCAGCGTCCCGCCGACGGCCAGGTCCTCCACCAGCACCACCACGGCGGGTCGTGACGGCAGCCCGTCGAGAACCCGCGCGAGCGACTCGACGCGTCGGCCGACCACGACCATCCCGGCAGGCAGCGGCGCCAGCCCCACGAGATAGGCGCGGTTGTTCACGACGGCGACACGCGTGACGGCCTCGGCGGGCCGCGGAAGGGCAAGGCCCTCCACCCGCGGCGTCGCCGGCACCTGGACGAGCAGCGCGCCGGTCGCGTCCACGACACAGAGGAGGTCGGCGACCCGCTCCAGCGTGAGCGCGAGCATCCTCGGCGAGGCGCCGCGCGCCAGCGTCGCCCAGTCGTGCTTGAGCGCGCCCTCCACGATGGCCGGATCCTTGGCGAGCAGCGCGGCCTCGCGGCGCAGCTCACGCGCGGCGGCGTCGACGAGCGCGCGGACGGCGGCGACCGTGTCGGCCACGACGACCTCGTGCCGCTCCGCCCCGCGCCGCGCGAGCCAGAGCCCGCCCGCCACCCAGACCACCAGGAGTCCCACGAGCACCGGGGCGACGCGTGCGAGGCCCGGGCGCTGCACGGCCGCATTCACAGGCTCGCCTCGCCTCCGGCTGCGGCTCGCACCGCCACGTTCACAGACTCGCCTCGCCTCCGGCTGCGGCTCGCACCGCCACGTTCACAGACTCGCCTCGCCTCCGGCTGCGGCTCGCACCGCCACGTTCACAGGCTCGCCTCGCCTCCGGCCGCGGCTCGCACCGCCACGTTCACAGGCTCGCCTCGCCTCCGGCCGCGGCTCGCACCGCCACGTTCACAGGCTCGCCTCGCCTCCGGCTGCGGCTCGCACCGCCACGTTCACAGACTCGCCTCGCCTCCGGCTGCGGCTCGCACCGCCACCCTCAGCGACGCTCGCCCACGCGGTGGAGCTTCAGGAGGTTCGTCGTTCCCGACACCCACATGGGCGAGCCGGAGATGATGACGAGGACGTCGCCAGGCCCGACCGCCCCGTCGCCAAGGAGCGTCGCCTCGACCTCCTCGATCATCTCGTCGGTCGTCTGAACCTTGCGGATGAGCCGCGAGGACACGCCCCACCACAGGGCGAGCCGCCGCTGGACCTCGACGAACGGCGTCAGCGCGATGATCGGCACGTCCGGACGTGCCTGGGAGATGAGGCGCGCGGAGGCGCCCGATTCCGTGAACGCGACGATCGCGCGCGCCCCGAGCGCGTGCGCGGCCGCGGAGGCCGCGGTGGAGATCGCCTCGGAGAACCCGACGCCGACTCGCTCCTGGCGCCGCCGGCGCGTCTCGTCCACGAGGACGGCCCGCTCGGCCCGTTCGGCAATGCGGGCCATCACCTCGACCGCCTCCGCCGGGTACCGGCCCGTGGCCGTCTCGGCGGAGAGCATGATCGCGTCGGCGCCGTCGAAGATGGCCGTCGAGACGTCCGAGACCTCCGCGCGCGTCGGCCGGAGGTGGGTGACCATTGACTCGAGCATCTGCGTCGCCACGATGACCGGCACGCCCGCCTCCCGCGCCTGCCGGACGATCTCCTTCTGCAGATGGGGCACGTCCTCGAGCGGCACGTCGACACCGAGGTCGCCGCGCGCCACCATGACCGCCTCGACCGAGGGCAGGATGTCCGGGAGGTTCAGGATGCCCTCGTGGCGCTCGAGCTTGGCGACGATCGGCACGTCGGCACCGAGCTCGCGCAGGAAGTCCCGCACCTCCCCGACGTCGGCCGCCGATCGTACGAACGAGACGGCGACGAAGTCGACGGCGTGCTCGAGGCCGAAGCGGAGGTCCTCGCGGTCCTTGTCGGTGAGGCACGAAACCGGGAGCGGCACATGCGGGAGCGAGATCCCCTTGTGATCGCTGATGCGCCCCCCCACGACGACCCGGCAGCGCACCTCCTCCGGCGATGCCTCTTCCACCTGGAGCTGGATCATGCCGTCGTCCATCCAGATCTGGTCGCCCGGGCTGACGTTCGCGAGGTACTCGGGGTGGTTCAGCGACGCGCGCTCCGCGGTGCCCACCACGGGCTTCGCGCAGAGCGCGAACGACTGGCCGGGCTCGAGGTCGACCCGCGCGCCGCCCGCGGGCCCGAAGGTGCCGAGGCGGATCTTCGGCCCCTGCAAATCTTGAAGGATCGCGATCGGCCGGCCCCAGCGGGCCTCGCCCTCGCGGACCAGCCGGATGACCTCGGCGTGCTCGGCGTGGGTGCCGTGGGAGAAGTTCACGCGGGCGACGTCCATGCCCGCGGCGACCAGGCGGTCGAGCTCGGCGCGGCTCTGGCTGGCGGGACCGAGGGTACAGACGATCCTGGTCCGCCGCACGCCGCCTACCCGCGCTCGAGCAGCCCGCGGAGGAACTGGCCGGTGTACGAGCGCTGGGCCGAACGGGCGAGCTCCTCGGGCGTGCCCGTAGCCACGACCCGACCGCCCTCCTCCCCACCCTCCGGTCCAAGGTCGATGATCCAGTCGGCGGTCTTGATCACGTCGAGGTTGTGCTCGATGATGACAACCGTGTTGCCCTGGTCCACGAGGCGGTTGAGCACGTCCAGGAGCTTCTGAATATCGGCGAAGTGCAATCCGGTCGTCGGCTCATCGAGGATATAGAGCGTCCGTCCGGTGGCTCGTCGTGACAGTTCTGTGGCCAGCTTCACCCTCTGGGCTTCTCCCCCCGACAGGGTTGTGGCGGACTGGCCGAGACGGATGTAATCGAGCCCGACGTCGTCAAGGGTCTGGAGCTTCGCCCGGATGACGGGCACTGCGTCGAAGAACCCGAGCGCCTCGCGGACCGTCATGTCCAGGACCTCGGCGACCGACCGTCCCTTGTACCGGACGTCGAGCGTCTCGCGGTTGTAGCGGCGGCCCTTGCAGACGTCGCACGTCACGTACACGTCGGGCAGGAAGTGCATCTCGATCTTCACGAGCCCGTCGCCCTGGCACGCCTCGCACCGGCCGCCCTTGACGTTGAACGAGAACCGGCCCGGCGCGTAGCCGCGCATGCGCGCCTCCGGCGTCCGTGCGAAGAGGGTCCGGATGAACGTGAAGACCCCGGTGTAGGTAGCGGGGTTCGAGCGTGGCGTGCGGCCGATTGGCGACTGGTCGATGTCCACGACCTTGTCGACGCGCTGGGCACCCTCGATGCGCTCGTGCGCCCCCGGGCGGTCCTGCGCGCGGTGGAGCATCTGGGCGAGCGCGCGGTAGAGGATGTCGTTGACCAGCGTCGACTTGCCGGACCCGGAGACGCCCGTCACGCACGTGAAGGTCGCGAGCGGGATCCGCACGGGCATCCCCTTGAGGTTGTGCTCGCGCGGGTTGTGGATCGTGATGGCGTGGCCGCTCCCCTTCCGTCGCGTCGCCGGCACCGGGATCTCCAGGGCGCCCGCCAGGTAACGTCCCGTGAGCGAGGCCGGGTTCGCCCGGATCTCGTCCGGCGTCCCGACCGCGACGACGTGGCCGCCCAGCTCGCCGGCCCCAGGGCCGAGGTCCACGACGTAGTCGGCGCTCCTGATCGTCTCCTCGTCGTGCTCGACGACGAGCACCGTGTTGCCGAGGTCCCGGAGCCGCTTGAGCGTGTCGAGCAGGCGCCGGTTGTCCCGCTGGTGCAATCCAATCGACGGCTCGTCGAGGATGTACAGCACGCCAACGAGACTGGACCCGATCTGTGTCGCCAGCCGAATGCGCTGTCCTTCGCCTCCGGCCAAGGTGCCCGCGGGCCGGTCCAGCGTGAGGTAGTCGAGGCCGACGTTGGTGAGAAAGCCGAGGCGCTCGCGGATCTCCTTGAGGACGCGCCGGGCGATGGCGGTCTCGCGCTCGCTGAGCGTCAGGCCGTCGAAGAAGACGCCCGCCCCCTTGATCGTCAGCCGCACGACGTCGGCGATCGAGCGGCCCCCGATCTTGAAGCCGAGCGACTCGCGGCGCAGGCGCGCGCCCCCGCAGTTCGGGCAGGGCCGCTCGGCCATGAACTGCTGGATCTCCGCCCGCGCCTCCTCGGACGTCGTCTCGCGGTACCGTCGCTCGAGCGTCTTGATGACGCCCTCGAAGCCGCCGTCCTTCTCGCCGTGGAGGATGACGTCCCGTACGGGCTTCTTGAGCTTCTCCCACGGCGTGTCGAGCGCGAACCGGTGCCGCTTCGCGAGCACCTGGAGCGTTTGGCGGAAGTACGTCGTCTCCCGCCCGGCCCACGGCGCCAGGGCCCCCTCCTTGAGCGAGCGCGCCGGGTTCGGCACCAGGCGCTCGGCGTCGATCTCGTCGCGCGAGCCGAGCCCGCCGCACTCCGGGCACGCGCCGTAGGGGCTGTTGAACGAGAACATGCGCGGCGACACCTCGGGCAGCGAGACGCCGCACTCGACGCACGCGAGTCTTTCCGAGAAGAGAATCGGGACTGTTGGGAGAGGGGGAGACCCCCCTCTCGATTCCCCCGTCACCTCAACTAACACCACGCCGTCGGCCAGGCGCAGCGCGGTCTCGAGGGAGTCGGCGAGCCGGGCGCCCAGATTGTCGCGCACGACGAGGCGGTCGACGACCACCTCGATCGTGTGCTTGCGCTTCTTGTCGAGCTCGATCGCCTCGCCGAGCTCGCGGACGGCGCCGTTCACGCGGACGCGCGTGAACCCCTGGCGCCCGAGATCGAAAAACAGCTTCTTGTACTCGCCCTTACGCCCCCGGACGACGGGCGCCAGCACGATGAGCCGGGTGCCCGGCGCCTGGGCCATGACGCGATCGACCATCTGCTGGACGGTCTGGGCGGAGATCACCCGGTCGCAGCTCGGGCAGTGCGGGACCCCCACGCGCGCGAAGAGCACGCGCAGGTAGTCGTAGATCTCGGTGACGGTCCCGACGGTCGAGCGCGGGTTCTTCGAGGTCGTCTTCTGCTCGATCGAGATCGCGGGCGACAGCCCCTCGATCGAGTCGACCTCGGGCTTTTCCATCTGCTCGAGGAACTGGCGCGCGTAGGCCGAGAGCGACTCGACGTAGCGGCGCTGGCCCTCGGCGTAGATCGTGTCGAAGGCCAGCGACGATTTCCCCGAGCCCGAGAGCCCCGTGATGACGACAAGCTGGTCGCGCGGGATCTCGAGATCGATGTTCTTGAGGTTGTGCTCGCGGGCGCCCCTGACGACGATCCGATCGCTCGCCATGTCGCAGACCTATTGTGTCAGCCTCGCGGGGCCCCGGCAACCCATCAACGTCGTGGGGAGCGGCGCCGCTCCCCCCGACACCCCCCACCGATCACACGCGGCGGCCTCGCCAGCGAATCGTTGCGCGGGCTCACTCAGGCTCATCTCAGACTCGCCTCGCCCGTCGCACGGTCTCGGCTCGCACGGCCCGCTCATCTCAGACTCGCCTCGCCCGTCGGACGGTCTCGGCTCGCACGGCCATCCACGCCAGCGGTGCCGCGAGGAGCGCGGGGTACGCAGCCACGGAGCCGGCCCAGGCCGGCAGCCGGTCACCGACGGCCGTGAGGCCGACGAACGCCGCGGCGCCGGCGAGCGAGCCCACGAGGCTGGAGCGCGCGTCCCCACCGGCGAGTCGCGGGGCGGCGACCGCCGCGGCGGCGAGGCCACAGCCGGCGAGCCAGGTGCGCCACGGGTCTGCAGGCCAAAGCCCCGCGACGGCGGCGACCACCACGAGGCCGCCCCAGGCGATGTCCGCGTTCTCCGGCTTGGCGTGCGTCGCGATGACCCCCCGCAGCGCCAGGGCCGTCGCGACGAAGAGGAGGAGCAGGGCGAAGATACTCGTCGCGACGAGGGCGCCACCCACCGGCGCCGGGAGGACCAGCGCGGACAGCTCCACGAGCCCGGTCGCCGGCGCCGCGCCGAGGGCGAGTTCCGGCGCGGCGTACACACCGTACGCGCCCCAGGAGACCGCGGCGAGCGTCAGCCCCGGGAGGAGCACGGACCCGGCAACGGTGCGGCGCCATGTGAGTCCGCGCGGCCGCGGGAGCAGGGCGAGGCTGCCGCCGACGAGTGTCAGCACGACGCCCAGCGCGTGGGCCGCCGTGCCGAGCGAGCGCCGCTCGGACGGCTCGGCCCAGGCGACGCCCGACGCGGCGCTGTTGGGTACGCGCTTGCCCCTCTCGAAGCGGACCTGCGTGCCCGCCTCGAGGACCAGCCGGTCGCCCGGACGCAGCGTGAGCGCGTCCCCCGCCGCGAGGTACCACTCACGCGTGACGGTCCGCGGCGCGTCCCTCTCGACGACCTCTTCGATCACCCGATACGTACCGGGACTCAGCGCGGTGACGCGGTGGGGCTCGGTGAAAACGAGGGTCGCCGACCGCTCCAGGCGACGTCCGTCGGTGACCCAGACGCTTCCCTCGCCGAAGGTGAGCGCGGCTCGTGAGGCCGTGCGGCTCCACGCGGTCCATGGTGGGATGGCGACCGTGGCGCCGATCACGACGAGGGGAAGCACGACGCCCACCAGGCCGGCGAGGATGACCGCACCGCCGGGTCGGCGCGCCGCGCGCCACCCCACGCCGAAGAACGCGGCCGCGGCCGAGAGCGTGAGTGCCGCGTGGCGCGGGACGCCCGCGAGGCGCGCGAGGTCGGCGACTACGCCGAGATTCGCCCATAGCACGAGCCCGACGGCGGCCCCAGCGGCGAGCCCGGCGACCCGGTTGAGCGACGGCGCGGGGTCGGCGGAGGGGGCGAGCAGCGCGAGGAGCGGCGCAACGGCCACGGTGAGGACCAGGATGGGCGCCTCGGGCGCCCCGGCAAACACGCAGGCGGCGACGGCAGTGAGCACAACGGGCGACGCCCACGTCGCGACGGCGCGGAGGGAGGCGGTCGGGTTGGCGCGCGCGGCCGCAACGCTCCCGCGTGGCCTGAACAGGGCACAGGCCGTCAGGGTGGCGACGACCGGCGCGGCGCCCGCGGCGAACCACCAGAGCACGGCGACGCCCGCCAGCCGGACCGCGCCGGGATCGCCGGGAAGCAGCGGTACGACGACCACCGCGGCGAGGAGCACGAGCAGGACGACGACCCCTACTCGACCGGCGGCGGTCTCGGGCATCGTGCGATTATAGCCGGTCGCGCGACGCCCTCGGAATCGGTATCCTGAGCACGAGGATCCAAACGGCGGTGGCAGTGCGAGCCGCAGCCGGAGGCGAGGCGAGTCTGTGAACCTGGCAGTGCGAGCCGAGCGGCGCCCGCGGAGGCTCGGCGACGCGCGCCGCGAGGCGAGTCTGTGAACCTGGCAGTGCGAGCCGCAGCCGGAGGCGAGGCGAGTCTGTGAACCTGGCAGTGCGAGCCGAGCGGCGGCTGCGGAGGCTCGGCGACGCGCGCCGCGAGGCGAGTCTGTGAACCTGGCAGTGCGAGCCGAGCGGCGCCCGCGGAGGCTCGGCGACGCGCGCCGCGAGGCGAGTCTGTGAACCTGGCAGTGCGAGCCGAGCGGCGCCCGCGGAGGCTCGGCGACGCGCGCCGCGAGGCGAGTCTGTGAACGTGGCAGTGCGAGCCGCAGCCGAAGGCGAGGCGAGTCTGTGAACCTGGCAGTGCGAGCCGCAGCCGAAGGAACGAGGAGGCTCGATGGCCGACAAGATTGAGCGCGTGATGGTCGTGACCGCACACCCGGATGACTCGGAGTTCGGCGCGGGCGGCACCGTCGCGAAGATGGTCAAGGAGGGCCGCGAGGTCACGTACGTCATCGTCACCAACGGAAACAAGGGCTCGAGCGATCGGTCGATGACGCCGGAGCGGCTCGCCCGGATCCGCGAGGAGGAGCAGCGCAACGCGGCGCGCACGCTCGGCGTCGAGCGGGTGGAGTTCCTCGGCTACCCGGACGGCGAGGTCGAGGACACGCGTGACCTGCGGCGCGACGTCTCGCGCATGATCCGCGCGTGGCGTCCCGACCTCGTCGTCTGCCAGAACCCGCACCGCACGTACCTCCTGGGAGCCTCCCACCGCGACCACCGGATCGTCGGGGGCGTCACCCTCGACTGCATCTATCCCCTCGCCCGCGACCACATGGCGTTCCCGGAGCTCATGCCCACCTTCGAGCCCCACAAGGTCCGCGAGGTGTACGTGATGCAGTGGCAGGATCCCCAGGTCGTCGTCGACGTCTCCGACACGATGGACCTGAAGCTCCGCGCGCTCGCCTGCCACGCGAGCCAGTTCAAGGACTTTGCCGCCGTGGAGGCGCGGGTGCGGGACCGCGCGCGACAGCTCGGGCAGGCCAAGGGCTGCGCGTACGCGGAGGCATTCGACCACATCGTCATTCCGTGAAGCCAAGCCTCGAGCGCGTTCAGGAGACGCTGGCGGCGCTCGGCGGCGGTCACCGCGTCGTCGATCTGGACGCGTCGGCGCGGACGGCGGCCGACGCGGCCAAGGCGCTCGGCTGCCGCGTGGACCAGATCGTGAAGTCGCTGGTCTTCCGGGGCCGGCGCACCGACCGCGCGGTCCTCGTCACGGCGAGCGGAGCGAACCGCGTGGACGAGGCGAGCGTCGCGGCGCTCGTCGACGAGCCGGTCGAGAAGGCGGACGCCGCGTTCGTCCGCGCCCGCACGGGGTTCGCGATCGGCGGCGTCGCGCCCGTCGGGTCGACCGGGCCGCTCACCACCGTGATCGACGAGGACCTCCTCCAGTGGCACGAGATCTGGGCGGCGGCGGGCCACCCCAAGACCGTGTTCAGGCTGTCCCCCGGAGACCTCGTGCGGATGACGGGCGGTCGCGTGGCGCGCATCCGAGCGTAGCGTTCGCCGCGGGGTGTCGGAGTAGAATACCCGTCGTGATGGCCGATCAGGAGGTGGACGCGGCGCCGACGCTCACCGAAATGATGCGCCGGCGCGCCGCGCTCACGCCCGACGCGCCGTACTTCCACCTCTACGGAGAGACGGTGACGTACGGGCGGCTCTGGGATACCAGCGCGCGCTACGCCGCCGGACTTGCCCGCGGCGGCCTCCGCCCGAGGGACACGCTCGCGCTCATCTACCCGACCTGCGCCGAGTTCTTCTTCGCCTTCTTCGGAGCGCTTCGGATCGGCGTGGTGCCCGTGCCGCTCTACCCGACGCTCAGCGTGGAGGCGACCGCACGGATCTTCAACGACTGCGAGGCGGCGGCGGTGGCGACGATCGGCTGGTTCCGCAAGGGCGTGGACGAGTCCGCCGCGCTGGCGCCCGGCGTGCGCGCGGTCCTCGAGCCGCCCGACCTCGACGCCGACGCGCCCCCACCCGTGCACGCCGAGCCCGACCCAGAGGATCTCGCGTTCCTCCAGTACACGTCGGGCAGCACGGGGCATCCGCGCGGCGTCATGCTCACCCACCGGAACGTCGTGTCGACCATCAAGTTCATGGCCGAGGCCGCCGGGCTCACCGCCGAGGACCGCGTCGTCTCGTGGCTGCCGCTCTACCACGACATGGGGCTCATCGGCTGCGCCTTCACGCCGCCGCTCACGCGGACGCCGATCTGGCTCCTGCCCCCGGACCTTCGCAACCCGCGTCAGTGGCTCGAGGTCTGCACCGAGGTGCGCGCCACGTTCACGGTCTCGCCCGATTTCGGGTATCGGAACTGCCTGCGCCATGTCCGGGACATCACCGGGCTCGACCTGACGAGCCTCAGGGCAGCGCTCTCCGGTGCCGAGACGGTGCGCCGGTCCACCGTCGAGGCCTTCGAGTCGCGCTTCGGCCTGGATCGCGTCATCTCCCCCTGCTACGGTCTTGCGGAGGCGACGCTCGCCGTGGCGATCTGGCCGCGCGCGGTGCCGCTCAGGCTCGATCCGAGCGGGAGGTTCCTCTCGGTGGGGCAGCCCTGCCCCGGTGTCTCCGTGAGGATCCTCGCCCCCGACGGCGCTGGCGCCGAAGTCCCGCTGGGACCCGGCGAGGAGGGCGAGATCTCGGTGCGGAGCCCCGGGGTCATGCGCGGCTACTACAACAACCCCGAGGACACCCGGAAGGTGCTCTCGCCGGACGGCTGGCTGCTGACGGGTGACCTCGGCCTCGTAGACAAGGACGGATTCCTTTACGTCACGGGCCGACTGAAAGACGTGATCATCCTGGCGGGCGAGAACGTGCCCCCGGCCGACGTCGAGGAGGTCGTGGACCTGGTCGACGGCGTCCGATACTCGGCCGCCGTGGGGATCGAGAGCGAGCGCGCCGGGACCCAGCGCCTGCACGTCGTCGCCGAGGTGCGCAGCGAGAGCGCGTCCCCCGACGAGTACCACGACCTCGTGCGCGAGATCGTGAGCCGCGTCCACAAGCAGCGCGGCCACCGGCCCGCGCGCGTCCTGCTCGTGCGTGCGGGCAGCGTGCCCAAGACCTCCAGCGGCAAGATCCAGCGCTCGCGGCTCGCGCAGATGATCCAGCACGGCGAGCTCCAGGACCGGATCGTGTACGGCACCCCAGAGCGCACCGATCGGAGGCCGCCCCCGAGGTAGGCGGAGTCTGTGACTCTAGAATTCGGCTGTCACCTCCCCGTCTACGGCCCGGCCGCCACGCGCGAGACCCTGCTCGCTTTCGCGCGTCGGATGGAAGCGCTCGGGTACGACTCGCTCTGGGCGAGCGACCACGTCGTGATCCCCTGGAGCATCGCGTCGAAGTACCCGTACAACGAGACGGGCGACTTCCCCCTGCCGCCGTCCGCCACCTTCCTCGAGCCGCTCACCGCGCTCGCCCTCGTCGCCGGCGCGACCGAGCGGATCCGTCTCGGCACGACGGTGCTGGTGCTCCCGCACCGCCACCCCGTGCTCGCGGCGAAGATGCTCGCGACACTCGACCATCTGGCGCCGGGGCGCGTCATCCTGGGGGCGGGCGTCGGCTGGATGCGCGAGGAGATCGAGATCTTCGGCGTGGATTACGCGCGGCGGGGCGCGTGGAGCGACGAGGCGCTCCGTATCATGAAGACGTGCTGGCGGGAGGAGCGCCCGAGCTTCCGGGGCGAGTTCGTGTCCTTCGCCCCGCTCGGCTTCGCCCCGAAGCCCCGGCGCGGGGCGATTCCCATCTGGATCGGCGGTCACACACCGCGCGCGCTCCGGCGCGTGGCCGAGCTCGGGGACGGCTGGCACGCCGCGTTCGCGACCGCCGAGAAGCTGAAGGGCGGGCTCGCCGCGCTGGCGGCGGCGTGCCGCGCGGCCGGACGGGAGCTGAAGTCGCTCACGCTCAGCGCGCGCCTGGGCCTGCCCGCCCGACACGACGTCGGCGCCCTCGTCCGCGAGATCCGCGCGCTCGCCGAGCTCGGCGTGCGCCACGTCATCCTCGAATCGCGCGTACGCGACCTCGCGGACATGAACGAGATCTACGAACGCTTCGCCCACGACGTCCGCGCGAAGCTCTAGCCAAGCTCCAGGTTCTAGACGATCGGATCAGTTGATTTTCGATGCCGCATGGCCGTAGTATGTCTGCCAAGTTGCAGGAGGCTGCTGAGTGGTCTCGACCGGACGGCTCATCCAGGCGCTGGGCGGCAAGGGCGTGTTCCGGGAGCGCCAGGCGACGTATGGGTCGATCATCGACAAGGCCCGAACTGGCCTCCCATACGCGGCTCTCGAGGCGATCGCGGCCCGCTTCGAAATTCCCCCCGAGACCCTCGTCCGAGTCCTGCACCTACCACCTCGTACGCTGGCCAGGCGGAAGAAGGCGCGTCGGCTGAGTGCGGGTGAGTCCGACCGGCTCCTGCGCCTGGCCCGGGTTGCGGCCAGGGCGGAAGATGTCTTCGGCAGTCAGGAGAGGGCGGGCGCCTGGTTGCGTGGAACCGTCCGGGCGCTCGGGTCGGTCAGCCCCCTCGATCTGCTCGATACCGACCTCGGGGCGCAGCAGGTCGAGCGGATTCTCGGTCGCATCGAGCACGGCGTCTACAGCTGACCCGCGTCTGGCGGATCACGCGCGCCCGGCACGCGGCCTTTGACGGCGAAGGGGCCCGCCGTTACGGAGGGCGCTGGAGCCGGCCGGGCATCCCGCTCGTCTACACCTCGGCGAGCCTGGCGCTGGCTGCCCTCGAGGTCTTCGTCAATCTCGAGCGGCCCGAGCCGCCCGCCGACCTGGTCGCGATCTCGGCCGACATTCCTGAGACGCTCACGATCTTCCGGATGCCGGCGTCCGGGCTGCCGGCGAACTGGAGGAGATACCCTCCACCGGAGGCGCTCGCCGAACTGGGAACGCGCTGGGCGCGCGATCTGAAAAGTCCGGTACTCGCCGTGCCCTCGGCGGTCATTCCCCAGGAGCTGAACTACGTGCTCAACCCCGTCCACCCCGACTTCAAACGCATCCGCGTCGGCGATCCGGAGGCCTTCCGCTTCGATCCACGCCTGCGGCGCCGCTGACCTCGGCGTTCCTCAGACCGAGATCCCGAACAGCGCGTTCGCCGCGAGGCCGATCGCGTAGGTGGCGAGCACGGCGAGGGCGGTGATCACCACGTTCGTCGCGACCCGCCGCCGCACGTCCATGCCCGTGAGGAAGGCGACGAGCGCCGAGACCACGACGATCACCGTGCCGGCCGTGAGGGCCGAGGGCAGCGCCGTGCGCGCGCCGGCGAGGACCGGCAGCACCGGGACGAGCGCGCCGGCGAAGTAGCTCGCGCCGACGATCAACGCGGCCGTGAGCGCGCTCTCGCCCGGATCCTCTGCCGCTCGCTCGCCCAGGAACCGGCGTCGCCCCACCTCGGCCGCCCGCACCTCCGACTCGGAGCTGGCGGCGACGTAGGCGCTCGCGGCCATCGAGAGCGCGCCGGCGACGGCCACCGTGAGGCCGGCGACCAGGACGGTCAGAGACGCGCCGAACGCTGCGAAGAAGCCGCTGACGGCGCCGAGGATCTCGACAAGGCCGTCGTTCAGACCGAGAAAGATGGATCGGACGCGCTCCGGATTGATACGACGCTCGGCGTCGCCCGTCACCACCCGGTCCTCGTGCTCGAACTCGTCCCGGAGCACCTCGCGCACGGCCCCTCCCAGCGGCCCCTCGCCGTAGCGGTGCCAGATGGCCAGGTACTTGCGCACGCCGTGGACCTCGATCGCCTCCAGAACAAGATGGATCGCCGGCGCGCCACCGAGGCGGCACACCCCCACGATGAGCGCGAGCTTCAGCCGCCGCCCGAGGTCGAGCCTGCCGAGCTCCAGACCGAAGAACTTCTGCCAGAAGGCGTGATGCCGCGTCTCGACGGGAATCAGCTCGTCGAGGACGCGGCGGAGGTCGCCGGGGGCGACGTCGCGAAGCGCGCGGTAGAGCGACAGATCGAACAGCTCGTCGAGGACGAGCCGCCGGGCGAGTCTCGCGTCGGCGGGCGCGACCATCCGTCGCGCTAGATCTTCTCGCCGAGCTTGGCCCAGTCGTCGAGAAACTTCTTGAGGCCGAGGTCCGTCAGCGGGTGCTTCATGAGCTGCTCGAGCACGGCGAACGGCATCGTCACCACGTGCGCGCCTGCCTTGGCCGCGTCCACCACGTGGAGGGGGTTGCGGATCGACGCGGCGAGCACCTGCGTCGTAAACCCCTGGACCCGGTAGATCTCGCAGATGTCGCGGACGAGGTCCATGCCGACGTGCGCGATGTCGTCCAGGCGCCCGAGGAACGGGCTGATGTAGTAGGCGCCCGCCTTCGCCGAGAGCAGCGCCTGGGTCGCCGAGAAGCAGAGCGTCTGGTTGACGCGGATCCCCTTGCCCGTAAGGTGCTTCACCGCCTTCAGCCCGTCCTTGGTGAGCGGGCACTTGACGACGACGTTGGGCGCGATGTGATGCAGCTCCTCGCCTTCCTTCACCATCCCCTCGAAATCGGTGGCGACCACTTCGAGGCTCACGTCGCCCGGCACGATCGCGCAGATCTCCTCGACCAGCGGCCGGAAGGGCCGCTTCTCCTTGGCGATGAGCGACGGGTTGGTCGTGACGCCGTCGACGACGCCGAGCGCGACGCCTTCCTTCAGCTCGCTGACGCTCGCCGTATCGAGGAAGATCTTCATGGAGCCCTCCTGAGGGTAACGCGCGTCCCGGCGCTCACCCGCTTGAACACCTTGGCGTCGCCGACGACCCGGCCGACGAGGTTCACGGGGCTGGCGGGACGGATCTCGGCGCCCCGGCTCAGCGGTGTCGGCCCGAAGAAGACGCAGAAGGCGTGCCCGGGCGGCCAGTAACCGAGGTCGCCGACCTCGACGACGTCCCTGGGCGACTCGGGACCGACCGCGAGGCCGATGTCGAAGTAGATCTCGTCGCCCCACGTCTCGCCCGTGGCATCGATCGGGAGCGCGTCCCAGATGGCGCTCGCCGTCTTCGACTCGTTCAGTTGGGCCTCGGCGGACACTTTTCCCGCTGCAATCACGATCGCGCGACCGGCCGCCACGACTAGAGCCTAGTCCCCGTGCCGAAGGCGTGTCAACCGCTCCGCTCGTACTCCTTGAGCGTCGTCGCCAGGCGACCGCGGTCGGGCACCGTCGCCCAGCCCTCGCCCTCGACGGAGAGCGAGCCCGCGCACGCCGCCGCGGCCGCCGCGAGCCAGGGATCGCCCACGCGCTGGTACTCGACGAGAAACGTCGCGGCGAAGACGTCGCCGGCACCGGTCGGGTCCGACTCCGCCGCGGGTCGCGGCCGCACCTCGTAGCGGTCGCCGTTGACGAAGAGCAGCGCGCCGTCGCGGTCGGCGGTGAGGACACCGAGGGGGACGTACTGGAGCCATTCGACCACGGCGGCCTCATGGCCGCGGACGTCCTCGCGCGAGAGGAAGAGCGCCTGGATCTTGTCCAGGAGTGGGCGCGACGACTCCCACGCGCGCGGGCCGACCGCGCCGTCCCGGCCGACCGCGCGGAGCCAGCCTTGCGCCGCGGCGCCGACCGCGCCGTCCGTGAACTCGGCGGCGAGCAGCGGATCCACCTCGTCGATCACCGGCGCCAGGAGCACCAGCGGCGCGTCGCGCCAGTCTTCAGGCACGTCCGCCGTGGTGAGCGGGAGCGCGCGGCCGCGGACGCGGGAGACGCGGGCGCCCGCCTCGTAGTGATGCTCGAAGCGGGTCGTCTGGCGCGCCTCGCGGGTGATCACCTCGATCTGCGACGGGATCGCGTCGAGAGGAAAATCGTCGGCGTGGCTCGTCAGGAGGCCGACGGAGAGGCCGAGCCGGTGGGCCGTGATCGCACCGTAGAGGGCGGCGCCACCGGGTCGGGTGAGGTCGCCCACACGGTCGAGCGTGACATGGCCGATGGCGACGAAGTCGGGCGCGGCCAGGACCGCTCCTAAGTCGAAGGGGGCCTCGATGGCCCCCTCCGAGCCACCCCCAGAATCCGATTGCGCCGGCAAAGCCGGCGCTCGAACACAGTCATCGCGACCCGCTCCTAGAGCATCGTGAGACCGCCAGACACCGAGAGGGTCTGACCGGTGACGAAGCCCGCCTCGTCAGAGGCGAGGAAGACCACGGCGGGCGCAATGTCCTCGGGCGTCCCGAGCCGGCCCCACGGGATCACGCGCTTGAGGCTCTCGGCGAGCCTCGGGCTCTCGGCGACAAACTCCCGCTGGAACAGCGGCGTCTCCGACGGGCCCGGACAGACGCAGTTCACGTTGACCCTGTGGCGCGCCACTTCGCGGGCGATCGTCTTGGTGAACGCGATGACCCCGCCCTTCGCGGCCGAGTAGACCGCCTCGCCCGTCGAGCCCACGCGGCCGGCGTCGGACGCGATCGACACGATCTTGCCGTACTCCTGCCGGATCATGTGGGGTAGGACGGCGTGGGTGCAGGCGATCGGCCCGCGGAGGTTGAGGGCGAGGATCCGGTCCCAGAACTCGGGTGTCGTCTCCACGAACGGCATCGGCCGGTCCCAGCCGGCGTTGTTGACGAGGACGTGAACCGTCCCCCAGCGCGCGACCACGGCCGCCACCATGCCGGCGACCGCGGCCGCGTCGGTGATGTCCACGCGCCACGCGGCCGCCGCGCCCCCGTCCTTCTCGATCCCCCGCGCGACTTCGGTGCCGCCCGCCTCGTTCAGATCGGCGATCGCGACGCGGGCGCCTTCACGGGCGAGCGCGCTGGCGATCGCCCGCCCGATGCCGCTCGCCCCGCCGGTGACGATCGCCACACGGTCGCGGAGCTTCACCGGCTTCCCCGGGGGGAGATCCTCACCGCGCGTGACCCCACTTGGCCTTCACGGCCTCCCGGTCGACCACGCCCTCCGCGGTGCGCGGGAGGGCGTCGGTGAACGCCACGGCATGAGGCCGCTTGAAGCGGGCGATCTTCGACGCCACGAAGTCGCTCACCTGCTGGGCGGTGTACCGGCCGTCCGTCACCTCGACCACGGCCTTGATCGCCTCGCCCCACTTGGCGTCGGGGATGCCGTACACGCACACCCCGCGCACGCCCGGGAGTTGCATGATCACCGTCTCGACCTCCGCCGGGTAGACGTTCTCCCCGCCGGGCTTGATCAGCTCCTTCTCCGGCTTGCGCTTGACGTAGTAGAGGTAGCCGTCGGCGTCGAACCGCCCCACGTCCCCGGTGTGGTGCCAGCCGTTGCGGAGGGTGTAGGCCGTCACGTCCGCCTGGTCGAAGTAGCCCTGGAACACGAGCGGGCCGCGCACGACGATCTCCCCTGGTGTCCCGACGTCCACCTCGCGGTCGTCGTCATCCACGAGCTTCACGTCGCACACGGGCACGGGCTTGCCGGCGGCGCCGGGCTTGTCCCGCACGCGTTGCAGGGTGACGAACCCGCTGGTTTCCGACTGCCCGAAGCCAGTCCAGAACTGCGCCCGGGTTTGCGCGTGCAGGCGCTCGATGGTCTGGGGCGCGTCGAGGCCGGAGACGTGCTTCAGGCTGGGCAACCGGCTGCCCAGCTTCTCGGCCGCATCCAGCAGATTGGTCAGCACGGGGGGAAAGTCCGAGACGTGGGTGACGGCGTGGCGATCAATCAGCCGGACGGCCTCCTCGGCGTCGAACCGCGACACCAGCACGCTGGCAGCGCCGGCGTGCATGTGGGCGATCGCCCCCCCCAGCGCGGTGATGTGGAATAGCGGCAGCGCCAGCAGGTAGCGATCCGCCGCGGTGTAGCCGATCGAGGCCATGGCGGTCAGGTTGGCCGCGATCATATTGGCGTGAGTGAGCACCGCGCCACGCGGGATCACGTCCACGGCGGCGGTCGAGATCACCGCGAACGGGTCGTCGGCCGACACCGCGGGCCTGGGCGGCGGGCTGGCCGTTCGGTACAGCGCGGCGAAGGGCTTGAAGGCCGGCCCACTGGCCTCGCCGAACTGATACCAGTGCGCGACCGACGGCTTCTCCTTCGGCCAGCCGGCCACCACGGGGAGCGTGGAGGTGTCGACCACCATCATCCGGGGCGCAGCGCGGTCCACCACAAGCTCCACTTCCTGCGCGGTCAGCCGCCAGTTGATCGGGTAGGCGACGATGCCCTGCCGCGCGCAGGCGCCGTATAGCTCGAGGTAGGCGGTGTCGTTCTGCGCCAGGACGCAGATGCGGTCCCCCTTGCCGATGCCCAGAGCCACGAGCCCCCCGGCGAGCGCGTCAACCTGACGCCGAAACTCCCGGAAGGACAGCTGCCGGTCACCGTGGAGAACGGCTGGCGCGTCGCCGTACACGAACGCGCCGCGCGCGATCATGTCGTAGACCGTGAATCCGTGCACGTGCATGTTCATAGACTCGCCTCGCCGGCGGCTGCGGCTCGCACCGCCACATTCATAGACTCGCCTCGCCGGCGGCTGCGGCTCGCACCGCCACGCGACCTCACCCGCGACGCGGTCGGCTCACTGGCCGACGATCTCGCCCTTCATCGGGCCCAGCAGGCCGAGCAACTCGCTCTTCTCCTTCGCGCCGACCTGATGCTTGTCGAGCGCCCGCACCAGGTTCTCGACGGTCGCGTCCCACTCGCCGTCGGTGATCTGCATGCCTCGGTGCGTCGCCTTCATGTCGCGCCCGAGGTAGGAGCAGGGGCCGCCGGTGGCGTCGCAGATCTGGTCGGCGAGGTTCGACCTGAGCTTGAAGACCGCGGGGGGCGGCATGCCCTGGAAGCGATTGTTCACGCGAGGGTCGGCGACCATGTTCGCGACGAAGTCGTCGACCACCAGCGCGATGCCGTCACGCCCTCCCAGCCGCTTGTAGAGCGAGGGCGGAGGGTCGCCCATGGTGGCACAGGCGACGAAGTCCAGCGACAGCAGCAGCACGACGAGTGCTCCGGACCTCCGTGTCAGTCTCATCCCTCCTAGGAGAGCCACCGTTTGCGGCGTTTGTAGTGCTTCACGTCCCGGTACGACTTCCGGGCACCCACTTCGGTGAGGCCCAGATAGAACTCCTTGATATCCGCGTTCTCCCTGAGCGCGTCCGCCGGACCGTCGAGCACGATGCGCCCGTTCTCCATGACGTAGCCCTGCTCGGCGATCTGGAGCGCGAGCGCCGCGTTCTGCTCCACCAGGAGCACGGTCAGCTTTTCCCGGCGGTTCATTTCCCGGACGATGGCGAAGATCTCCTCGACCAGCATCGGCGCGAGGCCGAGGGAGGGCTCGTCGAGCAGCATCACCTGCGGGTTGGCCATGAGCGCCCGGCCGATGACGAGCATCTGCTGCTCGCCGCCGGAGAGATAGCCCGACTGGATCGTGCGCCGCTCGCGGAGCCGCGGGAAGTACTCGTAGACGCGCGCGATCCCCTCCTGCACCTTGCGGCGGTCCGGCTGGACGTGCGCTCCCGCGACCAGGTTCTCCTCCGTCGTCAGATGCTCGAAGACGCGCCGCCCCTCGAAGACCTGGACGATCCCCCGCGCGACGATTTCGTGCGGCGCCAGACGATCGATCCGCGCCCCCTTGAACTCGATCGAGCCCTTCGTGACCTCGCCGCGCTCTGAGCGCAGGAGTCCCGAGATCGCCTTGAGGGTCGTCGTCTTGCCGGCGCCGTTGGCGCCGAGCAGGGTCGTGATCCCCCCCTCGCGGACCGAGAGCGACACCCCCTTCAGCACGAGGATCACGCCGTCGTAGATGACCTCGACGTTGTTGAGGCTCAGCATCGCGGCTCGGTTACTTCGCCTCCTTGACGGCCTTGGCCACCACCTCGGGATACGCCTTGAACCAGTCCGTGACCCTCATCCACTTGCCGCCGCGCACCTGCCAGACCTGCACCAGGCCGCCGCCCTCGTGGTCGGTGGCCGTGACCTCGAGCGGCGGCACGAGGCCTCCGAGGGTGAAGCCCTTGATCTGCTCGAAGCCTCGCTTCACGTCCTCGCCCGTGATCTTGCCGTCCGGACGCGCCTTCAGGGCGTTCCGGATGGCCTCCACGTGGAGCGCACCGATCAGGACACCGCGGTTGTAGTACACCGTCGACGCCATCTCCTTCGGGGCGTCCTTGCCCTGCTTCCTGTACATCTCGCGGATCTCGGCGATGACCGGGAAGTCTTGTCCCACGCCGGCGAACTGCAGCCCGTAATAGCCCTCGGCGAGGGCGTAGCCCCCGGCCGCCTCGACATCGGCCTCGGCGGCCCCCCAGACGAACGAGACGACCTTTCGGAGCGGGTAGCCGACCCGCTTGAGCTCCTTGATCGACACCGACGGTGACCGTCCAAAGAGGTGGGCGATCACGAAGTCCGCTCGGTAGCGCTGGGCGATGTCGAGCACCTGCGCGCCCATCTCCACGCCGGGCGGTGGCACGGCGAAGGTCTTGAGCTGGTAGCCCTCCTTGACCGAGAGGTCCTCGAGGATCGGAATCGGCTCACGGCCCGCCGGGTTGTCGAAGAAGAGGAAGGCGATCTTCTTGCCCTTGAGGCCGCCGTTGAGCTGGTCCTTGACGAACTTCACGGCGGCGGTGGCCTGCGACCAGTACGTCGCAGCGATCGGAAAGATGTAGGGGTACCGGCTTCCGTCGGCGGCGGCGGCCTTCCCGAAGCCGGGTGAGGTGCCGGGGATCCGGTCCTCCGTCAGCTTCTGGGTCAGCGCGTAGATCTGCGGGGTGCCGTAGACGCCGATGACGACCGCGCCCTCCTTCTTGAAGCGCTCGTACGACTCCATGGCCGGCGGCACTTTGTACTCGTGATCGACCTCGTCGACCCGGAGCCTGTGCCCCATCACGCCGCCCTGCTCGTTCACGAGGCGGATGTAGTCGTGGTACCCGGGACAGATCACCACGCCCACCGTCTGCGTCGCCCCCGTCCGGTCGCACTGGAAGCCGATGACGATTTCGTGGGCCGCCTGGGCGGGCCCCACGGCCGTGAGTGCGACGGCGAGGGCCACCGCCGCGAAGATCCCAAAGTATCGCCGCATTGCCATCCTCCTCGCGTGTCGACGCGACCGCTGCCGACGACCGTCCACGCCGCTACTTCTTCGCGCCCGCCTCCTTGATGTGCTTGGCGACCACATCGTTGTAGGCGCTGAACCAGTCCGTCTCTCTCGCGAACTTCCCGCCCTTGACCTGATAGATCTGGACCAGCCCGCCGCCCTCGTGATCGTTCGGCGTGATCTTGAGCGGCGGCACGAGCCCGCCCAGCGTGAAGTTTGCGATCTTCTCGAACCCCTTCTTCACGTCCTCGCCCGTGATCCGGCCGTCGGGCTTGGCCCGGATCGCGTTCCGAACCGCCTCGACCTGGACCGCCGCCCACACGACGCCGCGGTTATAGTAGACCGTCGACGTCATCTCCTTCGGCGCCGGCTGGCCCTCCTTCTTGTACATCTCGCGGATCTCGTTCAGGACGGGGTAGTCCGTGCCCACGCCCGCGAACTGCATGACGTGGTAGCCCTCGGCGGCCGGCCAGCCGCCGGCGGCCTCGACGTCCGCCTCGGCCGAACCCCACACGAACGACACGACCTTGCGGAGCGGATACCCCACGCGCTTGAGCTCCTTGATCGACACCGACGGCGACCGTCCGAAGAGGTGGGCGATCACGAAGTCCGCGTGGTAGCGCTGGGCGATGTCCAGCACCTGCGCGCCCATCTCCACGCCCGGCGGCGGGACGGCGAAGGTCTTGAGCTGAAAGCCCTCCTTCGTCGAGAGCTCCTCGACCACCGGGATCGGCTCGCGGCCCGCCGGGTTGTCGTAGAAGAGGTAGGCGATCTTCTTGCCCTTGAGCCCGCCGAGCTGCTGCCTGGCGAAGTCCACGGCCGCCGCGCCCTGCGACCAGTAGGTCGCCGCGATCGGGAAGATGTACGGGTAGCGGGTCCCGTCCGTAGCGTCGCCCCGACCGAAGCCGGGCGTCGTGCCGGGGATCCGATCCTCCGTCAGCCGCTGCGTCAGCGCGTAGACGATGGGCGTGCCGTAGACGGCGATCACCACGGCCCCCTCCTTCTTGTAGCGCTCGTACGCCTCCACCGCGGGCGGCACCTTGTACTCGTGATCGATCTCGATCAGGCGGATCCGGTGTCCCTCGACGCCGCCCTTCGCGTTGACGAGCCGGACGTAGTCCTGCGCTCCGGGGCACATGTTGACGCCGACCGTCTGCGTCGCCCCCGTCCGGTCACACAGGAAGCCCATCACGA
Source organism: Candidatus Rokuibacteriota bacterium (assembly GCA_003221695.1). Taxonomy (GTDB): domain Bacteria; phylum Methylomirabilota; class Methylomirabilia; order Rokubacteriales; family CSP1-6; genus 20CM-2-70-11. The sequence goes on along the minus strand of QHSX01000042.1, from coordinate 104,021 downwards.
TCTCGTGGCTCGCCGCCGCGGGGGCCACGCTCGCGTGCGTCGTCCAGACCGCGACCGCCAGTCCGAGCAAGAGCGGGAAGCTTCGTCGCATCGCTCGTCTCCTTTCACTCATGCGTTCAGTACGCGAAGGGCCAGACCCGGAAGTAGTTCCGGATATTTCGCCAGAGGCGGTTCAACCCTTCCGGCTCGACGACCAGGAAAAAGACGATCAGCGTCCCGAAGAGGATGAGCCGGAGGTTCGGGATGATGTTGAGGACCGACGCCTGGGAGAACACCAGCCCGCCGAGCGCCTCCATGGCGTACCGGATGACGATCGGCAGCAGCGTCACGAAGATCGCGCCGAAGATGGCGCCGAGCACCGAGCCCAGGCCCCCGATGATGATCATGGCCAGGTAGTCGATCGACACCGTGATCTGGAACTGCTCGTAGTTCGCGATCCCCAGGTAGTACGTGTAGAGGACGCCCGTCACGCCCGCGTAGAACGACGAGATCGCGAACGCGAGGAGCTTGTAGCGGAAGATGTTGATCCCGATGATCTCCGCGGCGATGTCGTGATCGCGGATCGCGATGAAGGCCCGGCCGATCCGGCTCCGCAGCAGGTTCAGGGTGCCGACGACCGCGAGCACGACGAAGAACATCAGGAAAAAATACATCCCGCGCTGGGACGCGATCTCGACACCGAGGAACGCCGGGCGCGGCATCTCGATCGACGCCTGGACGCCGCCCGAGATCCACGTGACGTGGTTGATGGTCCACTCGATGATGAGCTGGCCCGCGAGCGTGGCGATCGCCAGGTAGAGCCCTTTGATGCGGAGTGAGGGGATGCCGACGACGGCGCCGACGAGCGCGGCCATGGCGCCGCCGAGCGGGAGCGCGAGCCAGAACGGCGCGCCGAGGCGGACCGCGAAGTTCGCGGCCGTGTAGGCGCCGACCGACATGAAGGCTCCGTGGCCGATGGAGATCTGGCCGGTGGAGCCGACGAGGATGTTGAGCCCGAGCGCACCCACGACGGCGATCGCGATCAGATTGACGATCGACAGGTAGTACTCGTGGACGCTGAACGGCAGCACGAGGAAGAAGAGTACGGCGAGCGCCGCGACGGTCCAGCGGGCGATGGGCAGTGGGTACAGGGCCATGTCGGCCTCGTACGTCGTCTTGAGCACCCCACACTCGCGATGGATCATGGGCAACTCCAGACGCTCGACGCGCAGGGGTGCCGGGGGGTGGGGGGTGGAGAGACCCGTTCCCGCCGCGTCGCATGCGGAGGCGGCGCGTCCGGATGGAGCCCAGCCGCGACGGGCCATGCGCGCGCGCGCCGCGTGGTCGAGCCACCCCCCACCCCCCGGTTCCCCTGCGTGATCGGGCGGATGGACGGGGCGCTCATACGCGCTCGATGATGCGCTTGCCGAAGATCCCGTACGGCCGGATCATGAGCGCCAGGATCATCAGCACGTACGGCGCGAAGTCCTTCGTCCCGCCGCCGACGTACGGATCGACGTAGCCCGCCGCCACGTTCTCCACGACGCCGACGATCAGCCCACCGAGGATCGCCCCCGGGATCGAGTCGAGGCCGCCCAGGATCACCACCGGGAAGACCTTGAAGCCGACGAGCGAGAGGTGCACATCGACGCCCAGCATGCTGCCCCAGATCACCCCGCCCAGCGCCGAGACGACTCCCGTCATCGCCCACGCGAGCGCGAAGTAGCGCTCGACGTTGATCCCCATCGCCATCGCGACCTGCTGGCTGTCAGCGATGGCGCGCATCGCGATCCCCTTCCGCGATTTCAGGAAAAACCAGCCGAAGACTCCGAGGAAGACGATGCTGACCGACGCGCCGAGGAGCTGGATCGGCGGGACGAAGAGGGGCCCGAGGATGAACGGCTCATCGCTGATCGGAAGCACCAGCGGCTTCGTCTCCGCGCCCCACGTGAGGGGCCCCACGCCGCGCAGGATGGCCGCGAGGCCGATCGTCGCCATGACGACGGCAATGATCGGGCGCCCGATGAGACGCCGGAGCATCACGCGCTCGAGGCCGAAGCCGAACGCGACCATGGCGGCGAGCCCCAGGGGGACCGCCAGCCACAGCGGCGCGCCGTACGCGCCGAGGGCGACCGCGACGACAAAGCCCGCGATCATGACGAACTCGCCCTGCGCGAAGTTGATCGCGTCCGTCGCCTTGTAGACGAGGACGAACCCCAGCGCGATCAGCGAGTACATGAGCCCGATGAGCAGGCCGTTGGAGAGCAGGAGCAGGGTGAACTGCCATTCAACCATGCGCGGCGATCTCCTCCGCGTCCTGGACGCGGGCCAGCGACCGGAGCGCGGCCTGCCGGCCGTCCTCGTAGGTGATCGTGGTGGTCAGCTCGACCTCGTCCCGCCCCCCGTAGAAGGCGTCGATCACGGTGGCGTACTTCTCGGCGACGTACCCCCGGCGAACCTTGCGCGTGCGGGTGACCTCGGCGTCGTCAGCGTCGAGGTCCTTCGTGAGCAGGAGGAAGCGCCGGACCTTCGTCACGTCGGGCAGCGTGGCGTTGCACTTCCTGACCTCCTCCCGGATCAGCTCGCGCACCTCGGGCTTCTGGGAGAGGTCCGTGTAGCTCGTGTACGGGAGCCCGCGCCGCTCCGCCCAGTTGCCGACCGTGTTCGGGTCGATCGCGATCATCGCCGCGACGAACGGGCGCGCGTGACCGAAGGCGACCGCCTCGCGGATGTAGGGGCTGAACTTGAGCTTGTTCTCGATGAACTGGGGGGCGAACGGCGTGCCGTCGACGAGCGCGCCCACGTCCTTCGCCCGGTCGATGATGACGAGGTGGCCGCGGGGATCGATGAACCCGGCATCGCCCGTGTGAAACCAGCCGTCCTCGTCGATGACTTCCCGGGTCGCCTCCTCGTTCTTGAGATAGCCCCTGAAGATCCCGGCGCTCTTGACGAGCACCTCCCCGCGCTCTGCGATCCGCACGTCGATGCCGGCGCACGGGCGCCCGGCCGTCGTCGGGTTGGCCTCGGCGCTCGGCTGGAGCGAGACGAGGCCGGTCGTCTCGGTGGAGCCGTACACCTGCTTGAGGTTCACGCCGATCGCCCGGAAGAACCGGAACGTGTCGGGCCCGAGCGGTGAGCCGCCGGTCAGCGCCCAGCGCGCGCGACGCAGGCCGAGCTGGTCGCGGACCGGCCCGTAGACGAAGAACTCGCCGAGGGCCACGGCGAGGCGCAGCCCGAGCGGCAGGGGCTTGCCGTCCGACTTCAAGATTTCGGCGCGCTCGGCCGCGGCGCAGAAGCGCTCGAAGATCCGGCGCTTGACCCCTGGGGCGTCGGCCGCCTTGACCTGCACCCCGGTCAGCATGTTCTCCCAGATGCGGGGCGGCGCGAGCACGAGCGTCGGTCCGAGCTCGCGCAGGTCGCGCTGGACCGTCTCCGGGCTCTCGGGGCAGTTGCACGCGAAGCCGATGTAGAGGCTCATGACGAGCGTGTAGAACGCGTCGCCCACCCACGCCATCGGCAGATACGCGAGGTAGTCGTCGTCGACGCGGAACTCCTCGGCCCGGGCGGCGACCTCGGCCGTCACGACCGCATTCGCGTGGGTGAGCATCGCGCCCTTCGGGCTCCCCGTGGTCCCCGAGGTATAGCAGATGAACGCGACGTCGTCGGGCCGACCTTGCTCGACCTCGACCTCGAAGTGGCCCGGGTGCTCCCGGCCGAACGTCCGGCCGAGCTCCTGCACCTCCTGGAACGACCTGAGCCAGTCGTAGCGATAGTGGAGCATCCCGCGCGGATCGTCGTAGACGACGAGACGCAGCGCGGGCAGCTCGTTCCGGAGCGCGAGGACCTTGTCCACCTGCTCCTGGTCCTCGGCGACGATGATCACGCACTCCGCGTGGTTCCAGACGTAGGCGAGCTCCCGGGCGATCGAGTCCTGGTAGACGGGGACCGAGACGCCGCCGAGCGCCTGCGCGGCGAGCTGGGCCCAGTACAGGCGCGGCCGGTTGTCGCCGATCACCGCGAGGCGCTCGCCGCGGGTGAAGCCGAGCGCGGCGAGACCGAGCGCGAAGTCCCGGACCTCGCCGTGGTACTGTCCCCACGTCCACGTCTGCCAGATGCCTCTATCCTTCTCGCGGATCGCGGGGCGCTCGCGCAGGTCGCGGGCGTTCCTCACCAAGAGCCGCGGAAGCGTCAGGCGCTCAGCCACGTCCCCCTCCGTCGGGCGATCCCCGGGTCTCGCCGAGGTAGGCCTTGATCACGCGTGGATCGGTCCGCACATCGGCCGGGGTGCCCTCGGCGATCTTCGCGCCCATGTCGAGCACCGCGATGCGGTCAGAGATGTCCATGACCACGCCCATGTCGTGCTCGATGAGGATGATGGTCGTGGACCACTCCTCGTTGACGTCGAGGATGAAGCGCGCCATGTCCTCCTTCTCCTCGTGGTTGCAGCCGCCCATCGGCTCGTCGAGCAGGAGCACCTTCGGGTCGAGCGCGAGCGCCCTGCCCAGCTCCACGCGCTTCTGCAGCCCGTAGGCCAGCGAGCCCGTCGGCCGCCGGCGGAGGTCCTGGATCCCGAGGAAGTCGATGATGTCCTCGACGCGCCGGCGATGGGCCACCTCCTCCTTCTGCGCCAGCCCCCAGTAGACGAACGACTTGAGCACGCCGGCCTTCATGTGGACGTGGCGGCCCAGCATCAGGTTGTCGAGCACGGTCATGCCCCGGAACAGCGCGATGTTCTGGAAGGTGCGCGCGACGCCCATGGCGGCGACACGGTGGGCCGCGAAGACTGTGACGTCCGTCCCCTCGAGGGCGATCCGGCCCGTGTCGGGATGGTAGAAGCCGCTGATCATGTTGAGCACGGTCGTCTTCCCGGCGCCGTTGGGCCCGATCACCGAGACGATCTCACCCTTCTGGACGTCGAGGCTGACCCTGGTGACGGCCTGCACGCCGCCGAACGCCTTCGAGACGTCCCGGATCTCGACGAGCGCGCTCATACGTCGCAGCGGGCCTCGAACACGAGGCGCGCGATCACGAGAGCCATCTCTTCCGCCGGCGGTAGTGCTTGACGTCGCGGTAGCTCTTCCGCTGCCCGACGCCCGAGAGCCCCAGGTAGAACTCCTTGATATCCTCGTTCTCGCCGATCGTCCGGGCGTCGCCGTCGAGGACGATGCGCCCGTTCTCCATCACGTAGCCGTACTGCGCGAACCGGAGCGCCATCGTGGCGTTCTGCTCGGCGAGCAGGACGGCCACCCCCGCCTCGCGGTTCATCCGGCTCACGATCTCGAAGATCTCCTGCACCAGGATCGGCGCGAGCCCCATCGAGGGCTCGTCGAGGAGCATGAGCCGTGGGCGCGCCATGAGCGCGCGACCGATCGCCACCATCTGCTGCTCCCCGCCCGAGACGTAGCCGGCGCGCACCTGGCGCCGCTCCGCCAGCCGCGGAAAGTAGCCATACACGAGCTCGAGGTCCGCCCTCGCGGAGTGGCCGTTCTTCCGCGTGTAGCCGCCGGTGAGGAGGTTCTCCTCGACGGTGAGGTGCTCGAAGACGTGCCGGCCCTCCATCACCTGGACGATGCCCCGCTTGACGACCTCGGCCGGGTCCTTCCGGTGGATCGGCTGCCCCCGGAACTCGATCGTGCCCTTCGTCACGTTGCCGCGCTCGGTCCGGAGTAACCCGGAGATCGATTTCAGCGTCGTGCTCTTCCCGGCGCCATTGGCCCCGAGGAGGGCGACGATGCCCCCCTCGGGGACCCGCAGCGACACCCCTTTCAACACGAGGATCACGTGGTCGTAGATCACCTCGATGCTGTTGACCGCCAGCAGGGGCCGGGCGTCGTCGCTCACGGCGCTCACGTGCTCCTACTTCTCCTTGGAGCAATCCCGCATCGGATAGCCCAGCTTCTTGCCCTCCTCGACGGCCGCCGCCTCGATCTTCGGACGAACGACGTCCCGCATCGGCGCCATCCAGTCGGACACGATCTCCCATTTGGCGCCGTCCCACTGCTGGATCAGCACGGGGCCGCTGCCCTCGTGGTCCTCGCACGTGACCCTGATCGGATGCGTGAAGCCCTTCATGCCGAGCTGGTCAAGACGCTGCTCGGTGACGTCGAGGTGCTCGAGGCCCCACCGCATCTGCTCGCTGGTGAGCGGCTTGTTGCCGAACTTGCCCATCGCGGTGCGAATCGCCTCGGCAGTGTACATTGCGTTGACGATCCCACGGTTGTACAGGGCCTCGCCCACGGCCTCGCGCCGGCCCGCGCCCTTGTTCTTGTCGTAGAGGATTTTGAAGATGTCCGCGTGGACCCTGAACTTCGTTCCCGGGGCGTGGAAGGTCGCGCCCTTGTAGCCCTTGGCACCGTCGCCAGCGGGGATCACGTCGGCGTCGTTCGCCGACCACCAGTTGCCGATGAAGTGATCCATCTTGAATCCCTTGGAGGCGGCCTCCTTGACGGCGACCTGGTTCATCACGCCCCAGCCGGACATGAAGATCCAGTCAGGATTGATGCGGCGGACCTGCAGCCACGTCGCCCCCTGTTCCTGCCCCGGGTGATCGACGGCGAGCAGCGTCAGCTCGAACTGGTACTTCTTCGACAGCTCATCGAGCGTCGGGTTGGCCTCCTTGCCGTAGGGGCTGTTGTGGTAGATGTGGACGATCTTCTTCCCCTTGAGCTTGTCGAGCCCGCCCTCCTGGTGGCCGATGTACCGGACCACGGCCGAGGCTTGGCTCCAGTAGTTGGTGGGGAAGTTGAACACCCACGGGAACCACCGGCCGTCGGACGAGGCGCTCATGCCGTAGCCCATCGACAGAATCGGCACCTTGTCCACCGCCGCCTTCGGGATGAGCTGATAGGTGATGCCCGTGCTGTAGGGGTTCACGACCAGCGCACCGGCCGCACCCTTGCCCTTGAGCTTCTCGTAACACTCGACGCCCAGGTCGGTCTTGTACTGCGTCTCGCACTCCTCCCAGGCGAGCTTGACACCGTTGATGCCGCCGTCGCGCTCGTTGAGGAGCGCGAAATAGTCGACGAACCCGTTGGCGATCGGGATGCCGCTGGGCGCGTAGGGGCCGGTCCGGTAGACGAGCAGCGGGATGAAGTCCTCCCCCGCCGCAAGGGCGGGTGCCACCGGCGCGCCCACGATCGCCGCCGCGAGCAGCACGCTCACGAGTCCTCTCCTGTCCATCCGCGTCCTCCTTCGGGTTAGTGGGGAAACGGCCAGAGCCGCAGTTTCTCCTTGCTGATCTGCCAGAGCCGCGCCAGCCCGAGCGGCTCCACGATCAGGAAGAAGATGATGAGACCGCCGAACACCATCAGCTCGATCTGCTTTTGCAGTGCCACCGGCAGGTGCAGGCCGACGGTCTGCGGCGCGTTCGTGAGGAGAATCGGCACCAGGACGATGAAGGCCGCGCCGAGGAACGACCCGAGGATGGAGCCGAGCCCGCCGATGATCACCATGAACAGGACGAGGAAGGAGAGCGTCACGTCGAAGGCGAGCGTCTCGGCGCTGCCGAAGTAGAGGAAGACGAGCTCCGCGCCGGCGACCCCGCAGTAGAACGAGCTGATGCCGAAGGCGAGGAGCTTCGTCCGGAGCGGCCGCACGCCGATGATCTCCGCGGCGATGTCCCGGTCGCGGATCGCCATCCACGACCGGCCCACCCGGCCGCGGACCAGGTTCTTGGCGAGGAGGGCGAAGACGACGACCAGCGCGAGGGCGGTCACGTACCGCACCGGCGCCGTCGCGTTCGGGCCGGTGAGGATCACCCCGAACACGGCCCGGTTCGGCGCCGTGATCGTGCCCGACGAGGCGTAGTTCACGAACCACGGCACCTTGTTGAAGAGCCACACCAGGAAGAACTGGGCGGCCAGCGTCGCGACGGCCAGGTAGAACCCCTTGATCCTGAGGCTCGGGATGCCGAAGACGAGGCCGACGGACGCCGCGACGAGCCCGGAGAGCACGAAGACGACGATGATGTTGAGCGGCGGGAACGCGGTCGTCAGCTTGAACGCCGCGTAGGCCCCGACGGCCATGAACCCGCCGGTGCCCAGCGAGAGCTGTCCGGCGTACCCGGTGAGGAGGTTCAGCCCGATCGCCGCGAGCGAGTAGATCAGGAACGGGATCAGCACCGCCTGGAGCCAGTACTCGTTGGCCGCGAGCGGCGGCACGACGAACGCGGCGACCGTGGCGAGACCGACGAACCAGCGGTCCTGCGCGATCGGGAAGATCGCCTGGTCGCTGGCGTAGCTGGTCTTGAACTGGCCGGCTTCGCGGTAGATCACCCCTCAGACCCTCTCGATGATCCGTTCCCCGAACAGGCCTTGCGGGCGGACCAGGAGGAACGCGAGCGCGACCACGTACGCGAACCAGTTCTCGATCGCGCCGCCGACGAGCGGCCCCCAGTACACTTCGCCCACCTTCTCGCCGACCCCGATGATCAGCCCGCCCACGACCGCGCCGGGCACCGAGGTGAAGCCGCCCAGGATGAGGACGGGGAGCGCCTTGAGCGCCACGAGCGACAGGCTGAACTGCACGCCGCTCTTGGCGCCCCACATGATCCCGGCGACGATCGCGACGATCCCCGCCACGGACCAGACGATCATCCAGATCGTCTTGAGCGGGATACCGATCGAGAGCGCGGCCTCATGGTCGTCGGCGACGGCGCGGAGCGCCCGGCCCACACGCGTGCGGTGAAAGAAGACCGCGAGCACTGCGACGAGGATCGCCGCCGTCACCGCCGCGGACAGCTCGAGCTCGTTGATCTGGACCCCGGCGACGATGAACGAGCGGTCGGGGATGCCGATGTCGAGCTTCTTGACGTTGGCGCCCCAGACCATCTCGCCGAAGCCCTCGAGGAAGAAGGTCAGCCCGATCGTCGCCATGAACAGGATGATGTGCTCCTGGTTGACGAGCGGGCGGAGCACGAGGCGCTCGATGATCCAGGCGAGCGCGATCATCACGGCGGTCGTCCCCAAGAGCGCCGCGACGACGGGCACGCCCCGCTCCAGCAGGCCGACCAGCGTGAGCGCCGCGAACAGGACCATCGCACCCTGGGCGAAATTGAACACCCCCGAGGCCTTGAAGATCAGCACGAAGCCGAGCGCCACGAGCGAGTACATGAGCCCGGCGAAGACGCCGCCAGTGAGCACCTCCACGAAGAAGGCCGGCGAGCCCACCATGTCCTTGAACGGAGCGACGGCGACCCCGTAGAGGAGCTCAGTCATGGCTCACCCCGAGGTAGGCGTCGAGGACCGCCGGGTCCTTCCGGACCTGCTCGGGCGGGCCGTCGGCGATCTTGCGCCCGTAGTCGAGGACCACCACGCGGTCGGAGATGTCCATGACCACGCCCATGTCGTGCTCGATGAGCGCGATCGTCGTGTCGAACTCCGCGTTGACGTCGAGGATGAAGCGGCACATGTCCTCCTTCTCCTCGACGTTCATGCCGGCCATCGGCTCGTCGAGCAGGAGGAGCTGGGGCTCGGCGGCGAGGGCGCGCCCGAGCTCCACCCGCTTCTGCAACCCGTAGGGCAACCGGCCGGCCGGCGTCTTGCGGATCGGCTGGATCTCCAGAAAGTCGATGATCCGCTCGACGAACGCCCGGTGCTCGAGTTCCTGACGGCGAGCCGGACCCCAGTAGAGCGCCTCCAGCAGAAAGCTCCCCCGCGTCTTGAGGAGCCGTCCCGTCATGAGGTTGTCGAGCACGCTCATCCCCTTGAACAGGGCCACGTTCTGGAAGGTGCGGGCGATGCCGAGGACGGCGACGTCGGGCGGCGCGAGGTTCGTCCGGTCTCGGCCGTCGAAAACGATCCGTCCCTCGTAGGGGTGGTAGAACCCGCTGACCACGTTGAGCAGCGTCGTCTTGCCGGCGCCGTTTGGACCGATGATGGCGAGGACCTCGCCGCGGCGGATCTCGACGCTCACCTTGCTCAGCGCGACGAGCGCGCCGAAGCGGACGCTGACGCCCCGCACCTCGAGGAGCGGCCCCGAGGCAGCCCCCGTCACCGGGCCCCCTGCCCGGCGGCGTCATGGATCCTCACGTCGGCACGGATCGTGCCGGTCCGGCCGTCCTCGTACGTCACCTTCGCCTCCACCTCCACGTGCGCGCGCTCGCCGTAGAGCGCCTCGATGAGCGGGGCGTATTTCTGGGCGATGTACCCGCGCCGCACCTTACGCGTCCGGGTGATCTCCTCGTCGTCAGGGTCCAGCTCCTTGTGGAGGATCAGGAACTTGCGGATCCGCGCCCCGCGCAGGACCTCGTCCTCGGCGAGGCTCCGGTTGACCCGCTCCACCTCCGCCTGGATCAGGTCAGAGACCTCGCCCTTCTGGGAGAGGTCCGTGTAGCTCGTATATGCAATGTTCCGGCGTTCCGCCCAGTTCCCGACCGCGACGAGATCGATGTTGATCAGCGCGGCGACGTACACGCGGTCCTGCCCGACGCACACGGCCTCCTTGATGTACGGCGAGAACTTGAGCTTGTTCTCGAGGTACTTCGGCGCGAAGAGCGTCCCGTCGGCCAGACGCCCCACGTCCTTGGCGCGGTCGATGATCTTGAGGTGGCCGTCCCCGTCGATGAGGCCCGCGTCGCCCGAGCGCACCCAGCCGTCCTCGAGGGTCTGGCGCGTCGCCTCCGGGTTCTTGTAGTAGCCCAGAAAGACGCCGGGGCTCCGGTAGAGCACCTCGCCCTCGGGCGAGATCCGGAGTTCGACCCCCGGGATGGGCGTCCCCACCGTGTCGAGCCGCACGTCGCCGTCCTTCTGAACGGTGATGAACACGCTCGCCTCGGTCATGCCGTAGATCTGCTTGACGTTGATGCCGAGCGCGCGGAAGAAGACGAAGATCTCGGGGCCGATCGCCTCGCCGGCGGTGTAGGCGCGGCGGAGGCGCCGCATGCCGAGGTTGTCCCGGAGGGGGTCGTACACGAGCAGCCGCCCGAGCCGAGCGAGGAACCGGCGCCCGGCCGGCACGGGCGCGCGGTGGAGCCGCGCCTGCTCGATTTCCTGGGCGAGCCTGAGGAAGAAGTGGATCAGCCGGCGCTTGGGCCATGCGCAGTCCTCGACGCGGACCATGACGCTGGTCAGGATGGTCTCCCAGATCCGCGGCGGGGCGAAGAAGTAGGTTGGCCCGATCTCCTTCAGGTCGTGGAGGACGGTGGCGGCGCTCTCGGGGCAGTTGATGGCGAATCCGGTCACGATGGACTGCGCGTACGAGAAGATGTGGTCGCCCACCCACGCCATCGGCAGGTACGACAGAATCTCCTCGTCGCTCTTGAGGCCCTCGAACGCCGCGGCGTTCCGCGCGGTCACCATGAGGTTGCGATGGGAGAGCATCGCGCCTTTCGGGACGCCGGTGGTCCCCGAGGTGTAGCAGATGATCGCGACGTCGTCCGCCCGGCCACGGCCGAGCTCCTCGTCGAAGTGGCTCGGGTGGCCGACCTCGAACTTTCGGCCGCGCTCCATGAGCTCGGCCAGGCTCATGAGGCCGGGCTCGCTGTAGCTCCGCATCCCACGCGGGTCGTCGTAGATGATGCACTCGAGCCGGGGGCACTGGGCTCGGACGTGCAGCAGCTTGTCCACCTGCTCCTGGTCCTCGACGACCGCGAACCGGGTCTCCGCGTGCTCGAGGATGTACTGCATCTCCTTCTCGACCGAGTCCTGGTAGATCGGGACCGGCACGCCACCCAGGGCCTGGGTGGCCATGACGCTCCAGTAGAGCTGCGGGCGGTTGTCGCCGACGACGGCGGTCTTATCGCCCCGGGCGAAGCCGAGCGACGCGAGGCCGAGGGCGATCAGCCGCGCCTGGTCGAAGTAGTCGCGCCAGGTGTAGGACTGCCAGATCCCGTAGTCTTTCTCGCGGATTGCGACCCGGCGCCCGAAGCGCTCGGCGTTCTCTCGGACGAGCTTCGGAAACGTGTCGTGGTCGAGCCCGAGCGTCTGCCTGTCCAATTCGCCTCCTCGACGCCGAGGGTCGTGAACCCACTTCAGGAAGGCGGGATTCGAGTTGCGAGAGTGTAGCCAAGAGGCCACCGGGTGTCAAGGCATTTAGATCGGTATGACGGTAACTTACGGCGCCCCGCGGCTCCTCGTCACGATCCGTGTTCGGGTGATCCCCCGATCGGGCAGGCCCGAGGCCGGTTCACAGACACGTGTGGTCGGTCGCCCGGCCGCGGAGCCGCTCCATGCCATCGAGCATGCGCCCGAGGTCCAGGGGCAGGTCGAGCTCGTTCCTGAACTCCTGGTAGCAGCGCATCACGTTCGGCAGGATGCGCTCGGCGTCGCTCCACGAGGCATAGACGCCGAGCCTGATATCGGCCGCGGCGTCCTCGGCGTCCATGCCGGCGTCGAAGCGCTTCTTCGCCTCCCGATGGATCGCCACGAGGTAGTCGCGCATGTAGGTGAGCTCCGTCTTGCCCCCGATGGGGCCGTGGCCGGGCACGATCACCTCTGCGTCGTACTCGAGGAGCCGCGTGGCCGCCTTGATCCAGTTGCCGACGTGGCCCTGGAAGGCGAGCGGGGTCACGTAGTAGAAGGCGATGTCACCCGCGAACAGGACCCGCTCCCGGGGCAGGTACAGGACGGTGTCCCCGACCGTGTGCGCCGCGAACCCCGGGTGCCAGAGCTGGATCTCGCGGTCACCGTCGTGGACGACGAGGTGATCCTTGAAGGTCACGGTCGGCAGCGCCATCTCGAGCAACGGAAACTCGCGCGCGAAGCGCGGCATGAAGCGCTGCAGGAGCGGGAGGGGCGGAAAGCCCGGGACGAGCGCCTCGCGACACTTCTCGGAGGCGATGCGGGTCGCGCCCCGAAAGAAGCGGTTGCCGCCGGTGTGGTCGAGGTGGTGGTGGGTGTTGATCAGCGTCGCGATCGGCTTGCGCGTCGTCTTCTTGATCGCCGCGACGAGCCGCCGCGTCATGGACGGCACCATCAGGGCGTCCACGAGCACGTTCCCCTCGCGGCCGAGGATGAGTCCCGCGTTGGCGACGCCGGTGTCGCCCGCCGGGTCGACCCCGGACGCCTGGACGTACGCGAAGACCCGCGACCCCACCTCGATCATCCCGCGCTTCCAGCGGGTCGGCACCGTGTGCGGGGCCACGCCCGGCCTCGCCGAGGTCACTCGCTTAGGAACTTGCGGATGACCTCGCCCGCTTTGGCGATCGAGACCACGCCATCGAGGTGGCCGCCCTCGCCCTCGATCTCGAAGTACTGCACCGGCTTCCCCTGCTTCTTGAGGATCTCTGCCACCTGCCGGGAGTAGTCAGGGAACAGGAGCAAGTCCGACTTGGCGGGCACGAGGAGCACCTTCGCCCTGACGTCCCGCAGTCCCTCCTCCAGGGACCCTCGGTGTCCCGTGACGAAGAGCTGGTTGGCCTTGGCGAGATAGAGGAACGAGTTCGCGTCCGAGACCCTGGCGCGCGCCAGGGCGATCTTGTCCAGCGTCTCCTCGATGGCGAACTTGTTGTCCCAGCTCTTCGCCGGGTCTCGGTCCGCGGCCGCCCACTTCCGTCCGAACGCGCTCGACGCCCAGCCGTAGTGGCGCGCGTGGAGCGTCACCGTTTTCAGCGCGAGCGCGAGCCCCTCGACGGGCTCCTCCTTCCCGTAGTAGTCGCCCCCCTTCCACCGGGGATCGAGCATGATCGGCGCGGCCCACACGTTCAACCACCCGATCCCGTAGGCGTTGAGCTCGGCGGCACCGATCACGGGGACGATGCGCTCCACCACGTCGGGGTAGGCGGCCGCCCACTCGAAACTCTGGATGGCGCCCATCGACGCGCCCATCACGGCGTGGAGCTTCTTGACGCCGAGCGAGTCGAGGAGCGCCTTCTGAACGTTCACGAAGTCGCGCATCGTCACGATGGGGAAGCTCATCCCGTACGGCCGGCCGGTGTCCGGGTTGATGGAGGCTGGCCCGGTGGTGATCGTCTTGGGGTCCTTCACGTTGAGATTGACGAGGGTGTCGGAGCTGACGACCAAGAACCGGTCCGTGTCCACGGGCTTCCCGGAGCCGATGACGGCGTCCCAGTAGCCCGGCGTCGGGTCGGTCTCGGTATACCTGCCGGCGGCGTGGGAGTTGCCGGAATAGAAGTGCGCGACGAGGATCACGTTGTCTTTCCCCGCGTTGAGCGTGCCGTACGTCTCGTAGCCGACGCGGACGTTCTTGATCGTGGTACCGCCCACGGTCGTGTACGCGGCGATTGAGAACGTCTTCTTCTCGACGATCCCGTCGTACGCCCACGTGGGCGCCGTCGCCAACAGCAGGAGCGCCGTCAGACAGCCGACCAGTCGGTTCATTGCCGTCTCCTATTGCATCGCGTGCTCGATGAGCGGCAGGCCGAAGTAGACGATGAACGCCGCGGCCGCGAGGTGAACCATCCAGTGGACCTGCCGTCCCTTGCCGTTGAGCGTCTTGATCGCGCTGTAGGTCACGAAGCCCGCGCCGATTCCGTTGGTGATCGACCAGGTGAACGGCATCGCCAGCATCGTCACGAACGCGGGGATCGCCTCCTCGTAGTCCTCCCAGGGGATGTCCCGCGCGATCGTCATCATGAAGAAGCCGACGATGATCAGCGCGGGCGCGGTCGCCTGGGCGGGGATCACACCCGCGAGCGGCGAGAAGAACATGGACAGGAGGAAGAGGACGCCCACGACGACCGACGGGAGGCCGGTCCGACCCCCTTCGGCGACGCCCGCGGCGGACTCGATGTAGGTCGTGTTGCTGGACGCGTTGGCGAGACCGCCGAGCGCGGCGCCGAGCGAGTCCACAAGCAGTACGCGGTTGACGCCGGGGAGCCGGCCGCGCGCGTCGAGGAAGCCCGCCTTGCCGCCGACGCCGATGATCGTGCCCATCGTGTCGAAGAAGTCGCTCAGCATGATCGAGAAAGTCACGAGAACGGCGCTGACCACGCCGAGTCTCGCGACGAGGCCGAAGTCGAGGCGGCCGAGGGTCGAGAGGTCCGGCGGCTGGACGATCGCCGCCGGGATCCGAGCGGCGCCCGGCGTCGGGAAGCCCGTCCAGGAGGCGAGAACGCCGTTCAGGACGATCGCGAGCAGCGTGGTGAGCACGATCCCGAGCAGGAGCGCGCCTCGGACGCGGCGCGCCATGAGCCAGGCAGTCAGAATGAAGCCCACGACGAACACCACGCTGGGCAGACCGCCGAAGGTGCCGAGGGCGACCGGCAGCGGGCCCGACGCGGGCTTCACCACGAACCCCGACGTGAAGAAGCCGATGAACGCGATGAACAGACCAATGCCCACGCCGATCGCCCGCTTGAGCCCCAGCGGGACCGCGTCCATCACGGCCTCGCGGAACCGCGTCAGCACGAGGAGCGTGATGGCCGCGCCCTCGAGGAACACCACCGTCATCGCCTGCGGCCACGTGAGCCCGCGTCCCGCCACCAGCTCGAAGGCCACGACCGCGTTGAGCCCCATCCCCGGCGCGAGCACGAGCGGGTAGTTGCTGGCGAGCCCCATCGCGATCGAGAGCACGCCCGCGGTGAGGCACGTCACGGTCAGCGTCGCGGCGAACGGCAGCCCCTTGCCCTCGAGCCCGGGCACGCCGACGTACCCGAGGATGCTGGGGTTCACGAAGACGATGTAGGCCATGACCATATACGTGGTCAGGCCCGCGCGGAGCTCGGTGGCGAGGTCCGTGGAGCGCTCGGCGAAGCGGAAGTAGCGCGCGATCGGTCCGGTCATGTGCCGGCCGGCAGTTTACCCGGAGCGACGCGCGAGGACTAGGGGATCGATGGGGGCCTCCACGGGCCCCCCGCCCGCGTCCCTGGCAGCATCATGCGGCGGATCTCGTCAGGGCACGGGCACGAGAGCGTTCGCGAACACGAAATCCGCCACGCGCCGACCGTGGGCGATACCCTCGGTCTTGTCGAAGGCCCAGTGGATACCGAGGTAGATGCGGCTCTGGCCGTTCTCTTCCTCGGCCTCGGAGAGCGACGAGAAGCTGCGCGGGACGAGCGGGCGCACGTTGCCCTTGTTGTCGCGCGTCATGCCGTTGAATTCGTCCGACACGAAGGTGAAGGCGATGGTGTCGGTCCGGTAGAAGTTGCGCAAGATCTGGAAGAGAGCGGCCCCGAATCCGGCATGCCCGGAGGGATAGGCCGGGAAGGGCGGCGTGAAGTTCGGCCCGGCGAGATTGCTGGCCGGCGCCCCGAGTGGCCTGAAGGTCGGATCCCCGAGCGTCGCCAGATTGCCGTCGCCGGCGCCGGTCGGGCCGGCCTCGCGGATGCCGGTGACCGGGCGCCAGAACTGGTAGTCGTACTTCGCCTTCCAGGTCGCAATCCCTTCGTCGGCCATCGCCACGTTCACCAGCGCCAAGAGCCGCGCAAGCTTGACGGCGTTGGAGCCCATCTGATCGGCGATGTGCACCGTGATCTGGTTGTACAGCCTCGGTGGCGTGCCCAACCCCGGCGTTCCGTCGTAGCCCCAGTAGATCCCCGTGATCGTCTGGTCCTCGGTTCGGACTGTCGGTGTGACGACCCCGTCGCCGCCCAGGAGCTTCACCTCGTAGAACGCGTTCGTATACGCCAGGCTGTCCAGAGCGGGTGGCGGCGGAACCCGGAACTGGTCGGCCGACCACAGAACGAACGGTTTGACCGTGCCCCAGTATGCGCCCAGCGCGAGCGGGATTTGGCTGATCGGGTCCTGGCGCCACTTCCCCACCTCGTCACTCGTGATGAAATCGACGCCGACGCGAGGCTCGACATGCTGCGAGCCATCGTTGGCCCTGAGGGCGAGGATCGCGGCGGCGGCCCTGTGCCCGAGATCGATTCCCTGGGTCTTTGCGGCTCCATTCGGGATCTGGCTGAGGTCTTCGGCGAGCTCCAAGTCGAAGCTTGCCGTCTGCGAAGGGAAGAGCGCGACCAGCGCATCGTGCGCCGCCTGGGCGATCGCGGCGTCCTTGGAGGTGCCGAGGGGTGCAGGGGGAAGGCCCGTGTAGCTCTGGTAGCCGCCGGCGATCGCGTTCACCGCATCGAAGATCGCGATGTGGATGATCGCGAACGCCCGACTCGTTCGCCCCGGCCCTAATTGCTCCCCAAAGACCCGGTTCTCGCCCGACGCCACCGGCGTGTGGTCGAGCGCGTTGGCGCTGTTCGTGATCGCATTCCAGCGTCGGACCGAGTCGGCCACCTTCGGTGGCATGCTCGGCGCTGCACAGGGTTGCCGCGCCGTGAAGAGCCGGCCCCACGCGTCCCTCAGACCGCCGGAGAACCCGAGACTCGAGGTCGTCGAGGCAAGACTCGGAGGCGTGCTCGAGGTGGTCGAATCCAGCGTCCCTGTGATGGAAGTCACCTGCGCGGTGGGGCTCCGGGCGATTCCGAGCAACAAAGCGAGCACCACCGCGAGCACGAGCCTGGTCTTCAATTCTCTGCTCATCGTCCAGCTCCGCGTGGTAGGCCGGAAGTGGTTCCGGAAATGTTTCCGGAACCATTCCGGAAGCCATTTCCCAATACTTCACCCTATGTTTGAATCGGGGAATCACCTGATATCCGGTAGGGAGTTACCCGTAAAGGAGGGCAGAGGGTCAGATCGCAATCGCAACGTGGCCACGACCGGGCGGACGG
Organism: Candidatus Rokuibacteriota bacterium; assembly: GCA_003221695.1. GTDB lineage: Bacteria > Methylomirabilota > Methylomirabilia > Rokubacteriales > CSP1-6 > 20CM-2-70-11. The sequence continues at coordinate 86,482 of QHSX01000042.1, read as the reverse complement.
GGACTACCGGCGGAACTTCTTGAAGTTGACCGGACGCTTCTCGACGAACGCGTTCCGGCCCTCCATCGCCTCCTCGGTCTGGTAGTAGAGGTTGAGCGCGGTGTGGGCGAACTGCGCCACGCCGGCGCGCTGCTCGGAGTCGACGTTGAACGATTGCTTGGCGAGCGCCAGCGCCGTCGGGCTCTTCTCGAGCAGCTCGGCGCACCACTTTTCCACCTCGGCGCGCAGCTCCTTGAGGGGCACGACCTTGTTCACGAGCCCCATCGCGAGCGCCTCCTCGGCCGAGTACTGACGGCAGAGATACCAGATCTCCCGCGCCTTCTTCTCACCGACGACGCGGGCGAGGTAGCCGGTGCCGTGGCCGGCGTCGACGCTCCCCACGCGCGGCCCCGTCTGGCCGAAGACCGCGTTGTCCGAGGCGATCGAGAGGTCGCAGAGGACGTGGAGGACGTGGCCGCCACCGATGGCGAAGCCGTTGACCATGGCGATGACGGGCTTGGGGATGTGGCGGATGGCGCTGTGCAGCGCTTCCACGTCCATCGGGCGCGCGTCCGCCGTGCCTGCGACGCCTGGCGCGTAGCCACCCTGCCCACGCTCCTTCTGATCGCCGCCAGAGCAGAACGCCTTGTCGCCGCTTCCGCTGAGCACGACGACGCCGACGGACCGGTCCCAGCGCGCGTCGAGGAACGCGTCGGTGAGCTCGGCGACGGTCCTGGTGCGGAAGGCGTTACGCACCTCCGGGCGGTTGATCGTGATCCAGGCGACGCCGTCTTTCTTCTCGTAGAGGATGTCCGTGTACGTCACCGGTGACCTCCGCTAGGGCGCGGCGGGTAGAAGACCGCCTCTCGCCGCTCCCGCCACGCCCGGTTGGCCTCGTCCATCTCCCACGAATGCATGCACTCGTTCTGCGCCTTCACGACGTCCTCGATCATGGCCCGCGGGTCCCGATGGAAGGACTCGTGGAGGAGCCGTTTCGTGTGCGCGGCCGCGGTCGGCGAGGCGGCGCGCACCTTCGAGACGATGGACTGCAGCGTGCGGTCGAGGTCGGCGGCCGGGCACACCCAGTTGACGAGGCCGATGGCGCGCGCCTCCGCCGGGGCCACCTCGTCGTTGAGGAGCGCGAGCTCCTTGGCCCGGCCAAGCCCGACGACGCGCGCGAGACGGAGCACGGCGCCGTCGGGGACGAGCCCGTGCCGTGTCGCGCCGAGACCGAGCACGGCGTCGGCGGCGGCGAGGCGCAGGTCGCAGGCGAGCGCCAGCTGGAGACCGCCGCCGATCGCGTAGCCGTGCAGCACCGCGATCGAGATCTTCGACATGTCTTCGAGGCGGTTCAGCCCGCGGATCCAGTGGCGGTAGAACGTCTCGCCGATCTCTCGGGCGGCCAGCGCCGTGCGATCCATGCCTGAGCAGAACGCCCGGCCGGCCCCGCGGACGACGACGAGCGCGACAGCGGGATCGGCGGCCGCGGCCTCCGCGTGATCGGCGAGCGCGGCGGCGAGCTCGGTGTCGAGCGCGTTCAGCACCGCGGGGCGATTCAACGTGATCCAGGCGATCCCCTCTTCGACCGTGTAGGCGACGGGAACGTCCGGATTGTGAAACCGGCTCACGACGATGTACGATCGCGGCCGGCGCGTTCGACGCAGGCGGTACCCATGGACAGCGCGACCTAACGTATGGAAGGCTCGCACGAAAGTCAAGGAGACCGACGCATGGCCACGACCTCGATCTCCCGCCGCCGGTTCCTCGCCACGCTCGCGGCGGCCCCGATCGGCCTGGGGCCACGGCTCGCGCGCGCGGCCACCGCGGTGAAGATCGGCACGGCCGTCCTTGGCGACTATTCGATGGCGGGGCCGGTCATCGTGGCGCTCGAGCGCGGGTTCTTCGCCAAGGAGGGCCTCGCGGCCGAGTTCGTCCCCTTCCGCGGCGGCCCCGACCTCCTCAAGGCCGTCATGGGCGGCGACATCCTCGTCGGAATCACCGGGAGCACCGACATCCTCGTCTTTCGGGAGGCGGGCTCGCCGATCAAGATGATCGCGACGCACACCGAGGGCAACCACTTTACCCTGAACGTCGGCACCGACGTCCACGCCGTCGCCGACCTCCGGGGACGCGCGATCGGTGTCACGCGCGTCGGCGCGACGACGTGGATCTTCGCGCGCATGCTGGCGAAGAAGGAGGGCTGGGACCCGGACAAGGACGTGCAGATCGTCGGTCTGGGCGGCCTCGACGCCCAGCTTGCGGCGCTGGCCCGGGGGGAGATCGCCGCCTACGTCTGGGGCGACGGGGGCGCCGTCACCGAGCTCCAGGGCAAGTCCAAGGTGCTGCTCCGCTTCGACGCGGTCACGGGAAAATGGATCAGCCAGATCCAGTACGCGTCGGAGGACACCATCCGAAGCCAGGCCGACCCGGTCAGGAAGAGCCTGCGGGCGCTGTTCACCGCGCTCAAGCTCATGCGCGAGAGCCCGCGGGAGGCCGCCCTCATCTGCGCGCAGAAGCTCGGCTGGTCGCCCGAGGCGGTGCTGCGCGCCCACAAGATCTCGGGACCGCTCCTCCCCGTGGACGGGCGCATCGACGTCGCGGCGCTCGCCGTGATGCAGGGGACGCTCCTCGAGTACGGCGTCATCAAGAAGAAGCTGCCGCTCGAGGAGCACTTCACGCGAGAGTTCACGCCTGTCACGATCTAAGGCCTGGGTCCTCACCGGGCTCCTGCTCGCGGCGACCCCGGGCGCCGTCGACGCCCAGGTGTTTCTCGCAACGCGATCACACCCCGACTTCGCGATCGGGCCGCTGTTCGTGCGCGCGACCGTGACGCCGGCGCTCGGCACCACGGCGGTCGACGTCCTGTGGAGCCTCGTCATCCCGCCGACCAAGTCGGGCGCCGACATCGAGCAGGATCTCTTCTTGCTCTGGCCCGACGAGGTCGACGAGCTCACCGTCAGGGGCACGCCCGACCCGGAGCTTGCGCGCTACGTGGAGGCGCGCGGGTACTCCGTGATCGGCGACGGGCGGCTTCCACTCCACGCGCAGAGCCTCTACCGGATGGGCCGGGAGGCCGCGCCGCAACCCATCCCCGGCGGCGCGCCCTTCGTGTCGTTCGTGCGCCAGGGCGGCCCGCTGGGGCTCACGTCACCCGCCACGTACGTGCGGATCCCGTGGACGCCGCTCCTCGCCAACCGCACGTGGCTCATGCGCCTCGGGATGGGCCTGCCGCGACTCGTCCGACCCCGACCGGCCACGTGGGTCGAGAACGTCTTCTGGGGTCCCCGTTACACGATCTCGCTGACCTTCAACGACGTGCGGGGGCGGGCGCTCTTCCCCCTCTACCTCGAGAACCGCGATCGCGTCGTCCGGCTCGCCGACGAGCCCTCGCAGCTCCTCATTAACTTCACCCACACCGAGCACCTCAAGATCCAGGACGTCTTCCCGGGCACGGCCACCCGCCGGATGAGCGAGGTCCTCGAGTCCACCCAGGTCGTCTCGGCCTTCCTCGAGCATGCCCAGGGAGCCACGCCGCAGGTGCTCACCGTCCAGTTCGGGTACTTCACGGGGTGGCAGTCGTGGGCGCCGGTGCTCTTCGCCGCACTCTTCTTCGTGCTCGGCAACCTGGCCGGCCCGCTGCTGACGATGCTCGTCAAGCGCGTGGGCGGGAAGCTCTCGGGGCGGATCCACATCAGCCCGCGCAGCGTGCCCGTGGAACGGCAGACCGGCACCGTGGTCTCGCGCGAGACGCTGGCGCGCATCGCGCCGGGCTCCACCACGTACGAGGAGGTGATCCGCCTCTGCGGCGCCGACCACGAGGAGCACGAGCAGCCGCTGGCGCCCGATCGCCGGCTCCTGGTCTACCGCGGTCGCAAGGTCGTGCCCCAGCGGCGGCGCCGGTTCGGGTGGCTCTCGACCGTGAGTCGCTGGGACGTCGAGCACCACGAGGTCGAGATCACGCTCGAGCGCAACGTCGTCCAGGACGTGCAGGCCCGGGTCCGCCGCACCCACCTCGCCCAGCCCGGCGCGGCCTGACGCGCCGGCATCGCCGACGCCGCACGCTCGGCGGGGATCGCGGGACCACGCGGCACTGGTCTCACTGCCTTTCGAGCGCGGGCTTCGCCCGCCCCTCGGGGAAAGTCAGCCGAGTAAATCCTCGACCGTAACTATCAGATCGGGGAAGGCCTCTGGCGCGAGCCGTTGCCCGCGCTCGAGCGTCACGACTCGCTCGTACCCGTCTGCCGTCGGCGCGCGGTAGACCTCCACGCGGTCCGCGGTCAGATCCAGGATCCAGGCCTCGGGGATGGCGGCGCGGGCGTAGAGGGGCATCCTCACCCGGCGGTCCACGGCCAGGGTGGAGTCGGACACTTCGATGAGGAGCAGGACATCGGCGGTCACCGGATGCGCCCCCGTGTAAAAGTCCGCGCGCGGACGCAGCACCGTCACGTCGGGCTGGGGCTCGGAGTCCTCCTTCGGCAGCTCGATCGGGTTCTGGATCTGGACGATGGCGCGGTCACCCAGCCGTGACGTCCAGAGACGAGTGAGCCGGTTCACCGTACCGGCGTGCCGCGAGCCGATCGGCTCGCGCACGACGATCTCCCCGGCGATGAGTTCGACCGGCTCATGCTCAGCGAGGATCCCGGCCTCGCCCATCCGGTGGTACTCGTCGACCGTGAATCGCCGCCGGTTGAGGTCGACCGACATTGCCTGCAACACCTCCAACCGACATTCAACGGGCGGCGCGCCAGCCTGTCAATGCCGGTGATCCGATACACGCGTCCACGGCGTCAGCCTCACGTGCTCCCCGAGCACCATGAGGGGAGTACCAGACCGTCATTACCCACGCCAGTCAGCGCGAGATCGTCAGCCGCTCGCGGCCGTAGTTGGACTCGTCGATCCAGGGCTGGCCCTCGGCGAAGCGCGTCGCGCGGAACGGCGTGAGGTCCACCGTGTGCGATCGGCCCTCGACGATCCACTCGGCCAGGCACCGACCGATCGCCGGCGACGTCTTGAACGACGTGCCCGAGTCGCCGAGCATCACGTAGAGCCCGTCGATCGACCGGATGCGGTCGATGATGGGCCGGCCGTCCGGGCTCATCATGATCATTCCCGCCCAGCCGCCGCGCATCGTGGCGGACGCGAATGCGGGAAAGCGCGCGGACAACCTCTCGCGGCAGTGAGCCACGTACTCGGGGTCGACGGACTCGTTGTAGCGGTCGGGGTCGGCGTGGCCGGCGCCGAGCTCCACGCCGATCAGCGTCCCGGCGCTCCCCTCGGGGCGCATCCAGGACTTGTGGACCGCGTCAATGACGACCGGATGGCCTCGCGCCATGCCCGGGGGCCAGCGGAAGATCGCGATCTGGACCCGGTAGGGCAGGAGGCCGAAGTCGAGCCCGAGCGGCTCGAGGAGGGGACGCGCCCAGGCGCCGGGGACGAGCACGACGACGGGCGTGGCGATGCGGCCGCCCTGAGTCTCGACCGCGACGACGCGCCCCCCCTCGACGACGACCCGCGTCACCTCGCGCCCGGTCTCGATCCGCGCGCCCGCCCGCGCCGCGGCCGCCGCGAACGCGAAGGCGGTTGCATTCGGGTCGGCGTAGCCGGACTCGGGCTCCCACGCCGCGCCGCCGACGTCGTCCATGGTGACGCCGGGGAGCAGGCGCGGGAGGTCCTCGGGAGAAACGAGCTCGGTCTTGATCCCGATCCGCTGCTGCATCGCCACGTTGCGGCGGAGCTGATCCGCGTAACTGCGCCCGACGAGCTGCACGAAGCCGACGGGCTCGAAGCCGCAGTCGCCCCCGACCTCGGCGTGGAACCCCTGAAAGACCTTCAGACTCTCGAACGCCAGTCGCGACTCGTGCTCGTTCGTGTAGTGCATCCGGACCAGCGAGCCCGACTTGCCCGTCGCTCCCGCGGCTAACCAATGGCGCTCGAGCAGGACCACATTCCTGACGCCGAGCCGAGTCAGGTGGAAGGCCGTGCTCGTCCCGTTGGCGCCTCCTCCGACGACAACGACGTCAGCGGTGGCCATAGCGGTGCGCCGATGGTGGCAGAACCCGGCACGGGACGCAACCCAGCCGGGAGTCATATTTTTCCGGAAATATTTCCGGAAACAATCACTGTTCCGGAAACTGGCGCTAGATTCAGGGCTTCTACCCAACATGTATACGGGATTCACCCGACGGACGCCTGGCCTCGAGACGCAGGGCTACCGCTCGCCCTCCGGGCCAAGCTCCTCCGACGCATCGTGACAATCAGGGCGACTTCCGTATATAGTGCCGCTTACCCTTCACCCCGAAGGCCACACCGGAGGCCATGATGGTCCAAGTCACGCGACGCGAGCTCCTCACAGGGGCGGCGGCCCTCGGCGCTGCGACAGCGCTGCCCGGAGCGCTCACGCCCGCCTCAGCCCAGACGACGCAGAAGCGAGACCTGGTCGTCGCCCAGGGGGGCGACATCTCCAAGTTCGACCCCCACTTCAGCACCTCGTCCAACGACATCCGCGTCTCGTTCAACCTCTTCGACAATCTGGTCGCGCGCCGTCCCGACGGCAAGCTCCACGCGGCACTCGCGACCGAGTGGAAGCTCCACGGGCAGACGGAGTGGACGTTCAAGATCCGGCCAGGCGTCAAGTGGCACAACGGCGACCCGTTCACCGCGGCCGATGCTGCGTTCAGCCTCGCGCGCACGTGGGACCCGAAGGTCGGCACGCGCGTGAGCACCGTGTTCACCACGATCGACCGCATCGAGACGCCCGACCCGGCCACCCTCGTCATCCACACCAAGAAGCCCGACCCGCTCCTTCCCGCGCGGCTCGCCTTCTACGGCGGTCAGATCGTCCCGCAGAAGTACGTCGAGAAGGTCGGCAACGACGAGTTCAACGCCAAGCCCGTCGGCACGGGGCCGGTGCGCTTCGTCTCGTGGACAAAGGACGACAAGCTCGTCCTCGAGGCGACCCCCGACTACTGGGGCGGCAGGATCGACGTCGACCGGATCGTCTTCCGTTCGATCCCGGAGACGGCGCCCCGCGTCGCGTCGCTCCTCAAGGGCGAGGTGGACGTGATCACCCAGCTCGCGCCCGACCAGGAGGAGCGGGTCATCGGTAACGCCTCGACCAAGGTCGAGGGCGCCCTCTACGCGGGCCTCTACGTCCTGGCCGTCAACTCGAAACGCCCACCGCTCGACAACCCGCTCGTGAAGCAGGCGCTGTCGCTCGCCATCGACCGCCAGGCGATCGTGAAGGAGCTCTGGCGTGGGCGTGGCATCGGTCCGAACGGACCGATCGCGAAGGGCGACAACCACTTCGACGCGAAGCTCGCACCCCTCGCCTATCACCCCGGCGAGGCGCGCGAGCGGCTCCGGAAGGGGGCGTACCGGGGCGAGGAGGTCGTCATCGAGACGACCGTCGGCTATACGGCCAACGACAAGCCGATGGCCGAAGCGATCCAGGGCATGTGGCGCGACGTCGGCATCAACGCGAAGGTCGAGGTGCTCGAGTACTCGGTCCGGGCCCAGAAGAACCGCGACAAGAGCTTCAAGGGTCTCTGGTGGTCGGACCCAACCTCGACCCTCGGCGACCCCGACGGCATGATGTGGCGCCTCCTCTCCCCGGGCGGGCCCCAGGACTACTGGCGTCATCCGCGCTTCGACGAGCTCGGCGAGGCCGCGCGGTTCTCCGTGGATGAGAAGTTCCGCGCCGAGGCCTACCGGGAGATGACGAAGATCTTCCTCGAGCACCTGCCGTGGATCCCCGTGATCCAGCCCTACGAGGATTACGGCCTCCAGAAGTACGTGGAGTGGACGCCGAACCCGAACCAGCAGTTCGAGGTCCGGCGCTTCAACCTGAGACTGCGTCGCGCGTAGCGTCCTCCACCTCCTCGCGCCACGGCTCCTCCGGGCCCTGATCGCCGTCTGGCTCGTCTCGACGGTGGTGTTCGTCGTGATGCGCCTCTCCGGCGACCCCGTGCCCCTCCTCCTGCCCCCCGACGCGCCGAGGAGCGAGATCTTCCGCGTGCGCCGCGAGCTCGGCCTGGACCGGACGCTGCCCGTGCAGTACGGCGTGTTCCTGGTCAACGCCCTGCGCGGCGACTTCGGGCGCTCGATCCATTTCCGCGAGCCGGCGTTCGCCGTGGTGCGGGGCTACCTCGGCGCCACGGCCGAGCTCGGGCTCACCGCGTTTCTGCTCGCGGCGTTCGTGGCGGTGCCCGTGGGGCTCCTCTCGGCCGTCAAGCGCAACTCGGCGATCGACCACATCGCCATGGGCGTGGCGCTCGTCGGGCAGTCGGCACCGACCTTCTTCCTCGGGATCCTCTTCATCCTTCTCCTGTCGCTCAAGGCCGATCTCTTCCCGACGGGTGGACGGGGGGACTGGACGCACCTCGCGCTGCCCGCGCTGACGCTGGGCGCCTTCGCGATGGCCTCGATCGCGCGCCTGACGCGTTCGGCGGTGCTCGAGGTCCTGCGCGCCGACTACATCCGAACGGCGCGGGCCAAGGGCGTTGCGGAGTGGCGCGTGGTCGTCAAGCACACGCTCAAGAACGCCGCGCTCCCGATCGTGACGATCACGGGCCTTCAGCTCGGGACGCTGCTCGGCGGCGCGGTCGTCACCGAGACGGTCTTCGCCTGGCCGGGGATCGGCCGCCTCGCCATCCAGTCCATCTACAACCGTGACTACCCGATCGTGCAGTGCGCGGTCTTCCTCTCCGCGATCGTCTTCATCGTGATCAACTTCGTGATCGATCTGCTCTACGGCGTCCTCGACCCCCGGGCTCGGCCATGAGGATGACGGTCGGAGCCCCGAGCAGCTTGCTCAGGCCACCCACCGAGTCGTCCGGCCTCGCGGCGCCCGCTCCAAAATCCCGGCGCGCCGCGCGCCTGGCGACGATGGGTCTCGCGTTCGTCCTGGTCCTGGGCGGGGTCGCGGTCGCCGCGCCATGGCTCGCGCCCCACGATCCGACGCGTCAGGCGCTCCGCGAACGGCTGACCCGGCCCACGCTCGAGGCGGCGGATGGGCGTGCGCGATTCCTCGGCACCGACCACCTCGGTCGCGACGTCCTCTCGCGCGTGATCTACGGGGCGCGCGTCTCGCTGGTGGTCGGCGTCGCTGCGGTGATGGTGGGCGGCGCGCTCGGTGCGACACTCGGGATCGCGGCGGGCTTCCGGGGCGGCCTCGCGGACAGCGTGATCATGACGCTCGCCGACGCGCAGCTCGCCTTCCCATTCATCCTGCTCGCCATCGGCATCATCGCGGTGCTGGGGCCGAGCTTCCCGACGCTGATCGTCGTGATCGGTCTCTCGGGTTGGGTCACCTACGCGCGACTCCTCCGGTCGCAGGTGCTCGGCCTGCGCTCACGCGAGTTCGTGGAGGCGATCCACGCGCTCGGGGGATCCGTAGGGCGCGTGGTCGCGTGCCACATCCTCCCCAACGTGCTCTCGTCGCTGGTCGTCGTCGCCACGCTCGAGCTGGCGCGAGCGATCGTGCTCGAGGCGACGCTCTCCTTTCTCGGGCTCGGCGTCCAGCCGCCCACGCCCTCGTGGGGCGGGATGATCCACGAGGGGCGCGAGTATCTCGACACCGCGTGGTGGATCTCGACCTTCCCTGGGCTCGTGCTGATGCTCACCTCGATCGTGGTGAGCCGCACGGGCGACTGGCTCCGGGACCTCCTCGACCCGACGCTCCGCGGGGAGTAGCGCCCGCCGCGCTCAGGCGGCGCGGTCTGCCGGCTCGTCCGCCACCGGGATGCGCGCGATCACGCACAGCGGGAGCGTCACGGACTCGGCGCAGGTGAGGCAGTAGAAGTCCAACTCGTCCGCGCGCCGCCCGTGCAGCATGATCCTCTGGCCGCACCTCGTGTGGTGGATGCCGCCGTCCAGCGCGCGGTAGACGGTGACGATCTCAGCGGAGACTGACGCGCTCATCGTCGTTGCCCTCCTTGCCCCTGCCTCCCGACGGCGGCGAGCCTTGCGGCCGCCGCTCCAGTCACTTTTACGGCTCGATGTCGTGAAGTCTAACTACCATTGATTGAAGGAAAAACCAGGCAAGTGCCGCAAATCATGGCCGGTAAAACCCTGAATGTCCGCGCGGCGGACCCTTAGGCGTCGTCGAAGGGGCGGGACGAGGCCCGACGGAGGCGTGCGAGGGCCGAGCGCTCAGCCCCGCCAGTGCGAGAGGCGCTCGTTGACGTGGTCGAGCACCAGCACGATCGCGATCGAGGCCGCCGAGACGAGCGCCGTCGCGGCAAAGAGCTCGGGCGCCCGGAACCCGTTGGCGAACGAGCTCATGACGTACCCCATCCCGCGCACCCCTGCGAACATCTCGACGACGAGCACACCGAGAAGGCAGAAGACGATGCCGAGCCGCATGCCCGCGACCACCGACGGGACGATCGCGGGCAGCAGCACCTTCCAGTAGAGCTGCCAAGTCGTCGCGCCGTAGGCGCGCGCCACGGTCACGAGCGTGCGGTCCACGTCGCGCACGGCGCCCATGACGAGGACCGTGACCGGGAAGAGGCCGTGAATCGTCCCGTAGAAGATCGCCGGGGCCGTGCCGTAGCCGAGCAGCAGGACGATCCAGGGCAGGACGAGGATCTTCGGGAGCGAGTAGAGCGCCATGACGAACGGGTTCAGCACCTCGCGCAGGAGACGGACCGAGCCCACGACGAGCCCCGCCGCGAGCCCCAGCGCCACCGAGAGCACGTAGGCGATCGCCGTCTTGGAGAGCGTCTCGCCGAGCGCCACGAGCGCCGTATCGCCCATCGTCCCGAGCGCGGCGCCGACGGCGCTCGGCGCCGGGACGAACAGCGGGTCGATCCAGCCCGCGCGCACGGCGGTCTCCCACACCGCGAGCGCCACGCCGACGGTCGCGAGTTGGAGCGCGCGAACACGACGTTGGAGCGGGGGCCGCGAGGCCGCCATACTGCTAGCCATTGGAGCGGGGGCCACGGGGTCGGCACACTCCGTGGGTGGCGTGCCGTGGGCACGACGTGGCTCTGTCCACCATGCTGCTATTCATTCCAACGGCGCGCGCGGCGCTCGACGAGGCTCGCGACCACGTCCGAGCCCACGACGAGCGCGAGCGTCACGAGCACGAGCGCGACGTAGTCCGCCGTCCGCAGCAGGCCGTACGCGTGGTTGATGAGCGCGCCCATCCCGCGCTTGCTCCCGAGGACCTCGCCGACGATCACGCCGACGACCGCGAGCGCCAGCGCCGTCCGGAGCCCGCCGACGAGCGTGAAGAGCATCGCCGGCACCATGACGCGCACGAACACGGTGAGCGAACCGGCACCGTAGGCGCGCGCGACCGTCACGAGGTGCGGATTCACCTGGCGGATGCCCGCGAGCACGGCGAGGGTCACGGGGAAGAAGCCGAGCAGGAAGCCGAAGGCGATCTTCGACGCCGCGTCGAGGCCGAAGAAGAGCATGAGCGAGGGGTACCAGACGACGGCCGGGACCGCGTAGAGCGCCGCGAGCATCGGGCCCCAGGCGCGACCGATCAACCAGTGGAAGCCCAGCGCGAAGCCGCAGGCGAGCCCGGCGACGACGGCGAGGGCGTAGGCGGCGGCGATCTCGCGCAGGGTCAGGAGCACGTTGGCGGGCAGGTCGGGATACGAGCGCAGGAGCAAGAGGTCCCGCAGCGCGGGAAGGACGGCCGAGGGCGGCACCGCCAGGAGCGGATTCGACGCGCGGCCGACGGTCTCCCAGAGGCCGAGGACGACCAGGAGCAGCCCCGCCCGGACGGCCAGCACGGTCACTGTAACGAGGGCCGCGAGGCCGGCGCACTCCGTGGGTGGCCTGAGCGAGGAGCGTGCGGCGTCATTGCATCGCCCGGAGCGATTCCTCGCGGATCTCGCCCCAGAGCTTCGCGCGCAGCGCGACGAGCTCGGGCGACTCCATCGAGCGCGGGTAGTCCATGGGAAGCTCCAGGACCGACTTGATCCGCCCGGGGCGCGCCGTCATGACGGCGATCCGTGTCGAGAGGAAGAGGGCCTCGTGCAGGCTATGCGTCACGAAGATCACGGTCTTGCGTGTCCGGCGCCAGATGTCGAGGAGCCATTCGCCCATGAGCACGCGCGTCTGCTCGTCGAGGGCACCGAACGGCTCGTCCATCAGGAGGATCTTCGCGTCGATGGCGAGCGCGCGGCCGATCGCGACGCGCTGCTTCATGCCCCCGGAGAGCTCACGTGGGTACTTCTCCGCGAAGCCCTTGAGGCCGAGCGGGCCGAGGAGCGCCGTCGCGATCGAGCGCCGGCGCGCCGCCGCAGAGCCCGCGAGCTCGAGGCCGAACTCCACGTTCTCGAGCACCGTGCGCCAGGGAAAGAGGCCCGGGTCCTGGAACACGGTCGCGGCGCGGCCCGGGTCGGGGCCAGTGACCGGCCGAGCATCGACCAGGATGCGCCCGCTCTCCGGGTACACGAGGCCGCCGAGCATGCCGAGGAGCGTGGACTTCCCGCAGCCCGACGGGCCGATCAGCGTGCAGAACTCGCCCTCGCTCACCGTGAGCGACACGTCGTGGAGCGCCTCGACGGGCCCCGAGCTGGTCACGTAGCGCTTGGAGACGCTCTCGACGGCGATGAGCCGCGCGGGCGCGGTCACGAGAGCTGGAGGATCTCCCGCGCGATGACCAGCCGTTGGATCTCGGACGTCCCCTCGCCGATCTCGGTGAGCTTGGCGTCACGGAAGATCCGCTCGACGGGGAACTCGGTGATGTAGCCCGCGCCGCCGTGGATCTGGACGGCCTTGCTCGCGGCCTTCATCGCGGTCTCGGAGGCGAAGAGCTTCGCCATCGCCGCCGCGTGCCTCGCCGGCCGTCCCGTGTCTTTCAGGTACGCCGCGCGCAGCGTGAGGAGGCGCGCGACCTCCACCTCGGCGGCGACCTCGGCGATCATCCCCTGGAGGCCGTTGAACTCCGCGAGCGTCCGGCCGAAGGCGGTCCGCTGGTTCATGTACTTCACGGATTGACCGAGGGCCGCCTCGGCGATTCCGACCCCCATCGCCGCCATCGCAATGCGCCCTCCCTCGAGCACCTGCAGCGCGTGAACGAACCCCATCCCACGCTCGCCGAGCAGGCCCGCGGCCGGGACGCGGGCGTCCTCGAGGATCAGCTCCGCGGTGTCCGAGGCGTGCAGGCCGAGCTTCCGGTACGGCTGACCCGCGCGGAAGCCGGGCGTCCCGCGCTCGAGGATGAACGCCGAGATGGACCGCGACCGCTGCTCGGGGTCGGTCCGCGCCAGCACGACGGCGAGCCCACCGACCGACGCGTTGGTGATGAAGGCCTTGCTTCCGTTCAGGACCCACTCGCCGTCGCGCCACTCGGCCCGCGTCCGGAGGGCGGCCGCGTCGGAGCCGGAGCCCGCCTCGGTGAGCCCCCACGCGCCGAGCACGTCGCCCGAGGCCAGGCGCGGCAGGTACCGTCGCTTCTGCGCCTCGGAGCCGAAGACGGTGATGTGGTTCGTGCAGAGTGAATTGTGCGCCCACATCGTGATGCCGACCGACGCGTCGCCGCGGCAGAGCTCCTCGACGATCAGCGCGTACGAGACGTAGTCGAGACCCGCGCCACCGTACTCGTCGGGCACGAGGACCCCGAGGAAGCCGAGCGGCCCGAGCTTCTTGACGATCTCGTGCGGAAACGTCTGGCGCTCGTCGTACGGCGCAATCGCGTCCCCGAGCTCGCCCTCCGCGAACTCACGGGCGGCCCGGCGGATGCGCTTCTGGTCGTCGGTCAGCTCGAAATCCACGGCTCAGACTGCCGCACGGATGTGCTCGCGGACGAAGCGGACGATCTCCTGGGTCGACGCGCCGGGCGTGAAGATCTCCCTGACGCCCATCGTCTTGAGGGCGGCGATGTCCTCCGGCGGGATGATCCCCCCGCCGAACACCACGATGTCCTCGGCGCCCTTCTCCCGGAGCAGCTCGAGGACGCGCTTGAAGAGGTAGTTGTGGGCGCCCGAGAGCACGCTGAGCCCGATCGCGTCCGCGTCCTCCTGGATCGCCGTGGCGACGATCTGCTCGGGTGTCTGGTGGAGTCCCGTGTAGATCACCTCGAAGCCTGCGTCGCGCAACGACCGCGCGACGATCTTGGCCCCCCGGTCGTGGCCGTCGAGACCCGGCTTGGCGACGACCACGCGAACGGTCCGATCGGCGGTCATGCGCGCGTCGTGAGGGCCGCGCGCAGCTTCTCGCCGGCCTTCATGATCTGCTCGCGGTCGCCCGGCACCAGCTTCCAGTCGAAGCCCTTGCCGTCGCGCATCCAGCGCGGGATCAGGTGCAGGTGGAAGTGCGCCACCGACTGGAAGGCGGCGGGGCCGTTGGCCTGGAGCACGTTGAGGCCCTCCGGATCCAGCGACGCCTTGAGGGCGAGGGCAACACGCTTGGCGGTCACGATCGCGGCCTGCAGGTCGGCGACCTCGGCGTCATAGATCGTCGCCGCGTGCGCCTTGGACAGTACGAGGCAGTGTCCCAGAGTGAGCGGGTTGATGTCCATGATGCAGATCGTCCGCTGGTCCTCGAACACTTTCATCGCCGGGGTCTGCCCGTCGCGGATCTTGCAAAAGACGCAGTCGGTCATCGCGGCCTCCTAGAACGAAGCATGGCGAAGTCAGGTGGCCCGGCACTAGACGGGAACCGTCCAGCCGTGGGTGTCGGGTACGGTCGCGTACTGGATCCCGACGAGCGCGTCGTAGAGCTTCTTGGTCAGCTCACCGATCTTCCCGCCGTTGATGACGATACGCGCGCCCGCGTGGCTGAGTTCCCCGACGGGCGAGATGACGGCGGCCGTCCCGGTGCCCCACACCTCCTGGAGCGACCCATCGCGCGCGGCGCGCGCGACCTCGGCGATCGAGATCTGGCGCTCGGAGACGCGGAGCCCCCACTCGCGCATGAGCGTGAGCGCCGAGTCGCGCGTCACGCCCGGCAGAATCGTGCCCTGGCTCAGGGGCGGCGTGATCACCTCGTCACCGATCTTGAGCATGATGTTCATCGTGCCGACCTCGTCGAGGTACTTCCGCTCGCGCCCGTCGAGCCAGAGCACCTGCGTGAACCCCGCGTGCTTGGCCTCCTCGGCTGCGTACAGGCTCGCGGCGTAGTTCACCCCGGTCTTCGCCCCGCCGACGCCGCCCTCCACGGCGCGGACGTAGCTGTCGACGACGAGGATCTTCACCGGATTCATTCCCTCCGGGTAGTAGGCGCCCACCGGAGACAGGATGACGTAGTAGATGTACGACTTCGCCGGCCGCACGCCGAGGAACGGCTCGTTGGCGATGATCGTGGGCCGGATGTAGAGCGACGTCCCCACCGTGGACGGGACCCAGTCCCGCTCGAGGCCGACGAGCTCGACGAGCGCCTTGAGCGCCAGCTCGGGGTCGAGCGGCGGGATGCACATCCGCCGGGCGGAGTGGTTGAGCCGCTCGACGTGCTTCTGCGGCCGGAAGAGCCGGACCCGACCGTCACGACCCCGGAAGGCCTTGAGCCCGTCGAAGACGGCCTGCGCATAGTGGAGGACCGCCGCGGCGGGATCGAGGCTGAGCGACCCGTACGGCTCGATCCGCGGGTCGTACCAGCCCTTCGCCTCCTGAAAGTCCATCACGAACAGATGGTCGGTGAACACCGTCCCGAAGGTCAGGTCGCGGTCTTTGGGCTTCGGCTTCTTCGTCGCCGCACGCGTGATCCTGATCGGCTCGCTCATGGCCTCCCTCACGGCTAGAAAATGATCGGCTCGCGGTAGAGCCCGAACACCTGGCGATACACGTCCGAGATCTCACCGAGGCTCGCATAGTCCTTCACGGCCTCGAGGAGAACCGGCATGACGTTGCGACCCTCACGACACGCGTCGGCGAGCTGCCCGAGCCGCTTCTCCACCTTCGCCATGTCCCGCGACGCCTTGAAGCGTCGGACCCGCTCGATCTGCTCCAGCTCGACCGCGTCGTCGATCTTCAAGTACGCGATCGCGCGCGTCTCCGCCATCACGTACCTGTTGACACCCACGACCACCTTCTCGCCGCGGTCGTCCATCAGCTGGTACCGGTACGCCGCGTCGGCGATCTCCTTCTGCGGATAGCCCGTGTCGATCGCGCGGATCATGCCGCCCATCGCGTCGATCGTGCGAATGTACTCGAGCGCCGCCGCCTCCATCGCGTCGGTGAGCGTCTCGAGGAAGTACGATCCGCCGAGCGGGTCGATCGTGAGCGCGACCCCAGTCTCCTCGGCGAGGATCTGTTGAGTACGAAGAGCAACCGTCACCGCCTCTTCGGTCGGCAGCGCCCACGTTTCGTCATACGAATTCGTGTGGAGCGACTGCGCGCCGCCGAGCACGGCGGCGAGCGCCTGCAGGGCGACGCGCGCGACGTTGTTGAGCGGCTGCTGCGCGGTCGCCGAGACGCCGGCGGTCTGGGTGTGGGTGCGCAGGCGCAACGACTCGGGCTTCTTCGCGCCGTAGCGCTCCTTCATGAACCGCGCCCAGATCCGCCGCGCGGCCCGGAGCTTCGCGATCTCCTCGAAGAAGTCGTTGTGGATGTCGAAGAAGAACGAGAGGCGCGGCGCGAAGCTGTCGATGTCGAGACCGCGCGCCAGCGCCGCTTCCACGTACGCCAGCCCGTCCGCCAGGGTGAACGCGAGCTCCTGGACCGCCGTCGAGCCGGCCTCACGGATGTGGTAGCCCGAGATCGAGACCGGATTGAACCGCGGAACATGCGTGGACGTGAATTCGATCATATCGGTCACGATCCGCACGGCGGGCGCGGGCGGGCAGATCCATTCCTTCTGCGCGATGAACTCCTTGAGCATGTCGTTCTGCATCGTCCCGCCGACCCGGCTCCACGCCACGCCCTGCTTCTCGGCGACCGCGAGGTACATGGCCAGCGCGATCGACGCCGTGCAGTTGATCGTCATCGACGTCGTGACATCGCCGAGGGGGATGCCGTCGAAGAGGCGCTCGAAATCGTCGAGCGTCGAGATCGACACGCCCTCGCGGCCCACCTCGCCCCGGGCGCGCGGGTGGTCGGCGTCGTAGCCCATCAGCGCCGGCATGTCGAAGGCGGTCGACAGACCGGTCTGCCCCTGCGCGAGGAGGTACTTGAACCGGGCGTTGGTGTCCTCGGGCCGCCCGAACCCCGCGAACATCCGCATGGTCCAGAGGCGGCCGCGGTACATCGTGGGGTAGACGCCGCGGGTGAAGGGGTACTCCCCCGGATAGCCGAGCTTCTCGTCGTACGTCCATCCGCGCAGGTCCTCGGGCGTGTAGAGCGGCTGGACGGGAAGGCCCGAGAGCGACTCGAAGCGGACCGGTCGCTCGGGCGCGCCCCGCGTGAACGGCCCGTACGTCTCCCGCCTCCAGCGCTCCCGCTCGCTCATTCGGTCCCTCCCAGCACGGCGCGCGCGATCACGAGCTTCTGGATCTGCGAGGTGCCCTCGTAGATCTGGGTGATCTTCGCGTCACGGAAGTAGCGTTCCACCTCGTACTCCTTGATGAAGCCGTAGCCGCCGTGGATCTGGACCGCGTCGGTCGTCACCCGCATCGCGGTCTCGGCGGCGAAGAGCTTCGCCATCGCCGCCGCGGTCCTGTAGGGCCGCCCCTGATCTTTCAATCCGGCCGCGCGGAGCGTGAGGAGCCGCGCGCCGTCGGTCGCGGTCGCCATGTCGGCGAGCATCCACTGGACCATCTGGTGCTGGCCGATCGCCACGCCGAAGGACGTCCGCTCGCGCGCGTAGGCGACCGCGCGCTCGAGGGCGCCGGCCGCCAGGCCGACGGCCTGGGCGGCGATGCCGATCCGTCCGCCGTCCAGCGTCGCCAGCGCGATCTTGAGCCCCATGCCCTCCTCGCCGAGCCGGTTGGCGGCGGGCACGCGACAGTCCTCGAACATGAGCTCGGCGGTGTCGGAGGCGCGGATGCCCAGCTTGTCCTCGGTCCTGGGCACGCGAAAGCCCGGCGTCCCCTTCTCGACCACGAAGGCGGTGATCCCGTGGTGCGCCTTGGCGCGGTCGGTCGCGCAGAACACGAGGGCGAACGAGGCCTCGCGGCCGTTGGTGACGAACTGCTTGCGGCCGTTCAGCACGTAGTGGTCGCCGTCGCGTGCGGCCAGGGTCTGCTGGTTGCGCGCGTCCGAGCCCGCCTGGGGCTCGGTCAACGCGAAGCAGCCGAGGGCGTGGCCCGTGGCCGCGGGCTTGAGCAACCGCTCGCGCTGCGTGTCGGTGCCGAATCGATAGACGGGATCGCAGTAGAGCGAGTTGTTCACCGACATGATGGCCGCGTGCGATCCGCACGCCTTTGCGATCTCCTCGAGCGCCAGGACGTAGGCGAGGGTGTCGGCGCCGCTGCCTCCCCAGTCCTCCGGGATCGCGATGCCCATGAGGCCGAGCTCGCCCATGCGCTTCACCGTCTCGTGGGGGAAGCGGCCCTCCCGGTCGATCTCGGCGGCGATGGGCCTGATCGCCGTCTCGGCGAACTCCCGCGCCATCGCCTGGATCATCTGCTGCTCTTCGGTCGGGTCGAGTTTCATGCGCTCATTTCTCGAGGAGCTTCTTGAACTCCTTCGTCAGCTCCGGCACGACCTCGAACAGGTCGGCGACGATCCCGTAGTCGGCGATCCTGAAGATCGGCGCCTCGGGATCCTTGTTGACGGCGACGATCACCTTCGACGTGCGCATCCCGGCCAGGTGCTGGATCGCGCCCGAGACGCCGAAGCCCATATAGAGCTTGGGCGAGATCGTCCGGCCGGTCTGACCGATCTGGAACCGGTGCGGCCGCCAGCCCGCGTCCACGGCCGCGCGCGAGGCACCGACCGCGGCGCCGATCACGCGCGCCATGTCTTCGAGGATCACGTAGTGCTCCGGCCCCTTCATGCCGCGGCCGCCCGACAGCACGATCTCGGCCTCGGTCAGCTCGGGGAGCCCCGTGGAGACCTCTTCGCGCCGCTCGACGAATTTCATCTGCGCGGCGGGGGTCGGCCCCGACGGACGCTCGACAGCCGCCTTCCGGCCGGGTTCCCCGTCGGCCGGGCGGAAGACGTTCGGTCGGAGCGTCGCGACCCAGGGTGTCTTCGCCCACGCGACCTTGGCCAGGAGCTTGCCCGCGTACACGGGGCGCGTCGCGACGAGGCGCTCGCCGTCCATGGCGAACGCCACACAGTCGGCGGCGAGCCCGACGCCGAGCCGCGCGGCGAGCCGCGCGGCGAACTCACGCGCGCGGCTCGTGACCGGCGCAAAGATGGCCCTCGGCCGCTCCTTGGCCGCGAGCTCGGCCGCGGCGCCCACCCAGACCTCGCTCCGGTACGGCGCGAACGCTCCGTTCTCCAGGAGCCAGACCTTCGTCGCGCCCCACTCGGCGAGCTGCGTCAGGCCCGCCTCGCTCGCCTTGTCGGTGAGCCACACGGCCTCGGCCCGGCCACTCGAGACGCGCGCGGCCTCGCCGATGACCTCGGCCATCACCTTCTTCGGCGTCCCCCGCCGGTCATCCTCGACGATGCACCAGAACGCGTTCGGCATGGTCCCCGTCCCTCAGATCGCCTTGGCTTCTTCGCGTAGCGAACGGACCAGCTCCTTCACCGCCGTCGGCACGTCGCCCTGGATGATGCGCCCGGGCGGACGGGGTGGGAGCGCCTCGAGCGTGACGACGGAGAGCTGGGGCGGCTCCGGGGCCCACCCGAGGTCGGCCGCCTTCACGTCGCGGATCTCCTTCTTCTTCGCTCCCATGATGCCTCGGAGCGTCGGGTACCTCGGCTCGTTGAGCCCTTTCTGCGCCGTGAGGACGGCGGGCAGCGGCAGGTCGAAGACCTCGAGCCCGCCCTCGACCTGGCGTGCGGCCCGCACCGTCTTGGTGTCGGCGTCGATCGCCTCCTCCATGACCCAGTAGGCGCAGGGCCAGCCGAGCAGCTCGGCGAGCTGGGCCGCGACAGCCCCCATGTCGTCGTCGATCGCCTGCCGTCCGCAGAGGAGGAGCTGCGGCGCCTCCTGCCTGACCACGGCGGCGAGCGCCTTGGCCGTGACGAGCGTGTCGGCGTCGCTCCACGCGGGGTCGTTCAAGTGGATCGCGCGGTCGCAGCCCATCGCGAGACAGGCGCGCAGCGCCTCCTTGACGCGCTCCGGACCGAGGGACACCGCGACGACCTCGCCCTGCCCGCGCTTCTCCTTGATCCGGAGGGCTTCCTCGACGGCGAACTCGTCGTACGGCGAGATGATCCAGGTGATGCCCGTGGTGTCGATCACCCGCGGGTCGGCCGAGACCTTCACCTGCGTCGCCGTGTCGGGCACCTGTTTGACGGCCACGAGGATCCTCATGAAGCCGCTCCTTCGTACCGAAGGTCCCGGGTGATGCGGAAGCGGTCGCCGGGGATGAAGACGCGGTCGAAGACGACGGGCGCGCCGGCCGCGTCGAAGGAGACGCGCTCGGACTCGAACGCGGGCGCCCCGGCCGAGCATCCGAGCTCGCGCGCCTCTGGCCGCCCCAGACGAACCGCCGAGACGGTCTCGTGCGCGCGCCCGATGACGATTCCGAGCGCGCGCTCGAGCACCTGGTGGAGCGGCGTGCGGGTCAGGTCCGCCCGGACGACTTCGTCGCCGATCAGCGCGGGCAGGAACGAGCGCTGCAGGCTCATCGGATGCCCGTCGACCAGGCGCAGTCGCGCGACCACGAGTACCCGCTCGCCGGGCCCGAGGCTGAGCGCGTCGCCGACCCGGCGGTCTGGAGGCGAGAATCGGGTGGTGAGGAGCCGCGTCGCGACGTGCTCGCCCTTGGCCGAAAGGTCCCCGGCGAAGCGGCGGAGCTGGAGGATGTCGTAGTCGATCGACGGCGCCGCCACGAACGTCCCGAGGCCGTGGCGCCGCGAGATCAGGTGCTCGCGCTCCAGCAGCTCCAGCGCTTGCCGGAGGGTCATGAGCGTCACGCCGAAGCTCGTCGCGAGCCGGCGCTGGGTGTCGAGCCGCGCCCCGGGACGCAGCGTGCCCTCGCGGATCCGCGTGCGGAGCGCTTCGGCGATCTGGTGGTAGCGCGGCAGGCGGCCATTCACCCGTCCGTTCCCGTTCATTCCGACCTCGTCGTCGAAATCGTCTCGGTGTTCTAGAACACCGTCGAGCCGAGCGTATCGCGGGAGCACCGACACCAGGAGGACGCGAAACCCAACGCCGACGGGGACTTGAGCGCTGCCGCGACGGCCTATTCTAGGGCTGGTAGCCCGGCCGACGCAAGGGCTCGCGCTCAGCTCTCCCGGGCGAGCTCTTGGGAGAGGGCGACCAGGCGCTCCAGCTTCTGCCGCGCCGCGCCCGCGTCGATCGACCGGGCCGCCAGCTCAGCGCCCTCCTTGAAGTCCTTCGCGCGACCGCCGGCGACGAGGGCGGCGGAGGCGTTCACGAGGACGATGTCGCGCTTCGGCCCCGGCTCGCCGGCGAGAATCGCCCGGATGATCTCGGCGTTCTGCTCCCGATCGCCGCCGCGCAGGTCACCGATGGACGCGCGCGTGACCCCGAAGTCCTCCGGCCGCACGGCGATGGTGCGGACCATGCCCTCGCGGACCTCGGAGATGCGGCTGTCGCCGGTGTTCGAGATCTCGTCGAGGCCGTCCGCGCCGTGAACGACGAAGGCCCGGTGGGTGCCGAGCTCGGCCAGGACGCGCGCGAGCGGCTCGGTGAGCGCGGGAGAGTAGACCCCGATCACCTGGGCGTTGGCGCCGGCCGGGTTGGTCAGGGGGCCGAGCATGTTGAATACCGTGCGGACGCCCATCTCGCGCCGGGCGGCCATCACGTGCTTCATCGCCGTGTGGAGGAGCGGCGCGTAGAGGAACCCGATCCCGACCTCCTCCACGCAACGCGCGACCTTCAGCGGCGCGAGGTCGAGGCTGACGCCGAGCGTCTCGACCACGTCGGCCGAGCCGCACAGGGAGGACACGGAGCGGTTCCCGTGCTTGGCGACGCGGAGCCCCGCGCCAGCGACGACGAAGGCGGTGGCGGTGGAGACGTTGAAGGTCCCCGCGGCGTCACCGCCCGTGCCGCACGTGTCGATCAGCATGTCCCGGTCGGTGCCGGTCAGGGCGGCCACGTCCTCGGGGCGCGTGCGAATCTTCACGACCTTCTGGCGCATCACCTGGGCGAAGCCGATCAGCTCCTCGACGGTCTCGCCCTTCATCCGGAGCGCGGTGAGGAAGGCGGCGATCTGCGCGTTGGTCGACGCGCCCGACATGATCGCCTCCATGGCGGCGGCGGCCTCGATGCGCGTCAGATCCCGGCGCTCCACCAGCGTCCGGACGGCCTCGGTGATGATCGGGCTCGTCATGCGGGCCTCAGTATATCGCGGCGCGCGCGTCCGCTACGGCGCGAACGCGGTCACGCCCGTCGCGCGCATCGCCGCACGAAACGCCGCGTCCCGGGTCGCCAGCGGGAGCCGCTCGCGAGTCGCGAGGTAGAGATACGCCGCATCGTACGCGGACAACCGTTGCTCGCGTCCGAGCGCCAAGAGCTCCCGCGCCTCGCGGAGCGTCGGCGCGCGGTCCACCTCGATCGGCAGCTCAGACACCAGTGCGAGGAAGCGCGTCGCATCGGCATGCCGGAGCTGGCGCCGTCGTTCGGCGACGAGGAGGACGTTCACGATCTCAAGGGGCCAGAGGGCAGGCACCAGGGCTTCGTCCGCCTTCAGCGCCACCAGGACCGCGTCGGTGTAGCGGTCCCGCTGGTTCTCGAAGCACCAGGCGATGGCGATCGAGCAATCCAGGACGAACCGGCTCACCGGCGCCCGTGGGCGACGGCGTCGCGCACCGAGATCCCCCTGAGGCGACGCCCCTTCCCGAAGGCGCGGACGTCCGCGATCACGTCAGCGAGCGGGCGGGTCCGTCCGTCGTCTGCCGGCACGAGGACCGCCACCGGGACGCCGTGCCGAACGATCGTGATGCGGGCCCCCTTCGCCACCCGGTTGAGCAGTCTGGGAAGGTTGGTCTTCGCCTCGTACACCCCGACGCGTGTCATCGGCGCCTCCTCGATTCAGACCAGAATATGACCAGAATCTGTGCCGGTCAACCCCCGTCCGTGGGGTCCAGGCCGTCAGTCAGCGGCCGACGTGCGCGCGCTTGATCCGCGCATCGGCCAGCGGGCGCGCGCTGCACGGTCAGCGGGGACCGAGGTGGCACCCCTCCGGCACGCGGGCGATCTCGCACGACGATCTCGCTCGCGCGCACCCCGAGCGAGACGCCGCGCACGGCGAGCATGTCGCCGTCCCGAGCAGGAATGTGAGGTCCGGCCTAGGCCTTGGGCCGCGGGAACACGAACTTCTGCACCGCGGCGTCTTTGGGCCAGACGACGACCGGCTTGCGGCCGAGGATCTGGATCATCGCCGTCGAAGCGTTGGGGTTATCGCCGAGCTCGTCGAAGACGACCGGACCCGCCGCCACGGCGAGGACGTCCTTGAAGGTGGTCTTCTTCATCGCCTCCACGATCGCCTCCGGACCGTCCGTGTCCAGCAGCGCCTCGCGCCCCGTCCGCTCGAGGACATCGGCGATGATGCGGATCCCGTCGTACGACGCGACGGCGTTCGTGTCGAAGGTCTTGCCGCCGGATCGCTTGCGGTACTCCTCCGCCACCTGCGGCGTCCGCGATTTCCTAAAATTGGGCCACGACGGCAGGTTGTCCATCACGTACTCGAGATCCTCCCGGAGCGCCGCGAGCTGGCCCGCCTCGTAGAGCCCGGGGCTGCCGGGGCCGACGATGCCCATGACCTCGACGCGCTGCTTTCGGAGCTCGGGCAGCAGGAGCTGCGCACTCGCCGGGCGGGTGATCGGCGCGATGACGTCGGGCTTCGCCGCCTTCGCCCGCGAGACCTCCGTCGAGAGGTTGGAGGGCGGCTCCGGCCAGGGGATGACCTCGACGATCCGCCATGACGGGCTCGCCGCCTTGTGCGCGGCGAGGAACCCCTTCGACTGGTTCTGGCCGAAGAGGTCGTTCGTGTACATCAGCACGACCCGCTTCGGCGCGACGCCCGCCGCCGCGAAGATCTCGTCGAAGTACCGGACGGCCAGGCGGCCAAAGCTCGAGCCGGTCGGGAAGTTCCGGTAGACGTACTGGACCTTCTGCGTTCCCTCCTTCACCGCCTTCGCGACGTTGGCCGTGATCGGGTCGGCCGCCGCGATGTCCACGAGGAACGGCACGCGCTTTTGCTGGGCGACCGACACCATTGCCGCGGTCGAGCCGGAGTCGAACGAGCCCATGAGCATCCGCGCGCCCTGGTTGACGACGCGCTCCGCTTCGAGGCGTCCGAGGTCGGGCTTCGTCTGCGTGTCGCCCAACAGTAGCTCCAGCTTCATCCCGCCGAGCGACTTGATGCCGCCCGCCGCGTTGATCGCGTCGGTGGCCAGCTGAGCGCCGAGGCGGCACGCCTGCCCCGGCTCGGCGAGCGGGCCCGTCACGGGATGGATGACGCCGACCTTGAAGGTGGTCGGCCGGGCGCGGAGCGCGCGCGGCGCCCCGCCGACGGCCGCGCCCGCCGCGGCGGTTCTGAGAAACATCCGACGGCTGAGTCGGATCGTTGCCATGCACGTCCTCCCGCGTGACGTCTCGAGGATTATAATCTGGCGGGCCCAGGTCGCTCAGCCGCCCAGCAGCTCCTTGGCGATGATCAGCCGCTGGATCTGGTTTGTCCCTTCGTAGATCTGCATGATCTTCGCGTCCCGCATGAAGCGCTCGACAGGATACTCGCGCGTGTAGCCGTAGCCGCCGAAGACCTGGACCGCGTCGGTCGCGACCTTCATCGCGGCGTCGCCGGCCCAGCACTTCGCCATCGACGCCTCGTACGTGTTGGACCGGATCCCCGTGTCGACCTGACGGGCGGCGTGGTAGACCATGAGCCGCGCCGCGTGGACCTGCATGGCCATGTCGGCGAGCATGAACTGCACGCCCTGGAAGGCTGCGATCGCCTGCCCGAACTGCTGCCGCTCGCGCGCGTAGGCGACCGCGGCGTCGAGCGCCGCCTGGCCGATGCCGACCGCCATCGCGCCGGTCGCGGGGCGCGTGATGTCGAGCGTCTGCATCGCGATCGTGAATCCCTCACCCTCCTCGCCGAGACGGTTCGCGACGGGCACCGCGCAGTCGGTGAAGTGGAGCGCCACCGTGGGCGAGGCGCGGATGCCCATCTTCTTCTCCTTCTTGCCGACGACGAAGCCGGACATGCCCCTCTCGACAAGGAAGGCGGTGACGCCCTTGGCGCGCTTCTTCGGGTCCACGGTCGCAAAGACGGTGATGACGTCGGCGTGGTCGCCGTTGGTGCACCACTGCTTGGTGCCGTTCAGGACATAGCGATCGCCCTTCCGCGTCGCGGCGGTCCGGAGGCCGGCGGCGTCGGAGCCGGCGCCGGGCTCCGAGAGCGAGTAGGCGGCGAGCAGCTCGCCCGTCGCCAGGCGCGGCAGGTACTTCGTCTTCTGCGCCTCGGTGCCGGCCAGGAGGATCGGCAGGCCGCCGAGCGGCTGGTCGAGATACTGCGTCGCGGTCGCCGCGCACGCCCAGGCGATCTCCTCACACACGAGCGCGAGGGCGAGGCACCCCAGGTTGGTCCCGCCGTACTGCTCGGGCAGCCAGATGCCGTAGAAGCCGGCGTCGCTGATGGCGCGAATCGATGCTTCGGGGTACGCCTCGGTCGCGTCGTAATGGGCCGCGTGCGGCGCCACGCGCTCGCGTGCGATCGTACGCGCGAGCTCGCGGATCAGCCGCTGGTCCTCGGTCAGGTCGAACCGATCGTTCATGGCGATCCCCATCAGATGATCCGTCGGCCCCGGAGATCGGCGAGCCGCTCCGGCGGGTACCCGAGCGTCTCGCCGTAGATCTTCGCGTTGTGCTCGCCGAGCCGCGGCGGGAAGGTGAGCGGCGGCGGGTCGCCGACCGGAGGCGGGGGCAGCGCGACGGTGAGGCCGGTGCGCGGGTCCCGGACGTGGACGAGCCGCGGCGCCACCAGCGGGTCGCCGACCACGTCCGCCAGCGTGTTGACCCGCGAGACCGGGACGCCCGCTTCGCGCAGGAGGGCCTGCGCCTCCGCGGTCTGGAGCCGCCCGACGCGCTCGCCGAGCTCTCGGTGGAGCCGCTCCGCGTCGACGATGCGCCCCGCGTTGGCGACCCACTCGGGCCGGTCGAGTCCGGCGAACGCGGGGAGGTTCGCCAGCGCGGCCCACTGCGCGTCGTTTCCGACGGCCAGGTAGACATAGCCGTCGCGGGTCCTGAGCACCGACACGGGCGCGAAGAATTGGTGGGTGGTTCCGGTCCGCGTGATCCGCTCGCCCAGGCTCGCCGAGAAGAAGATCGGCGCGACCATCCACGAGACCGCGCTTCGCAGCATCGAGAGGTCGAGCCGTGCCCCGGCGCCCGTCATCGCTCGTCGATAGAGCGCCTTCATGATCGCGCCATAGCCGTGCTCCGCGGCGCCGAGATCCACCATTGGCAGCCCGAACACCGTGGGGGGGCCGTCGGGCGCGCCCGTCAGCTCCATGAACCCCGCGCGCGCCTGGAGGATCGGGTCGTAGGCGGCCTCGTCGTGGTCGGGCCCGAAGCCGGTGACGCCGAGCCAGATCAGGTCGGGCTTGACGGCCCGGAGCGTGGCGTCGTCGATGCCGAGCTTGGCGTAGCTCCTCGGGCGCTGGTTCGTGGCGAAGATGTCCACGCGGAGCCGTCGGACGAGCTCCCTGAGGATATCGCGCCCCTCGGCCTCGGCGAGGTTCAGCGTGACCGCTTCCTTGCCGCAGTTGTTCGGCAGGAAATAGCTCCGCATGTCGTGCTCGCCCAGCACGTCCTTGCCGACGAATCGGTTCGGATCCGGACGCTCGGCGTTCTCGACGCGGATCACCCGCGCGCCATCGCACGCGAGGCGATAGGTGAGGAACGGCAGGACCGTCGCCTGCTCGAGCGAGAGGACCGTGACGCCCTCGAGGGTCGGCGTCACCGGACCGTGCGGCGATCCACGACCCGGACCGCCTTGCCTTGCGAGCGCTCGAGCTCGCCGAGCTTCGCAAGGCGGACCTCCGGGGAGAGCGCCAGGAGGTCGGAGAGCTCGCGACGGATCCGCGCGCCGACGGCGGGATCGCAGCCGGGCTCGGCTTCGACGTGGATCGTCAGGCGCTCGCCCCCGCCCTCCCCGTCGAGCACGATCTGGTACTCGTGGCTCACGCCGGGCTGGCGCAGCAGGACGGTCTCGACCTGGCACGGGTAGAAGTTGACACCCTTGAAGATCACCATGTCGTCGGTCCGCCCGCGCAGCCGGTCGAGCCGGAGCGCCGTCCGCCCGCAGTCGCACTTGGCGCGCGAGAGCACGCGCGTGAGGTCGTGGGTGCGGTAGCGGACGAGGGGCAGCCCGACGCGCGTGAGCGTCGAGACGACCAGCTCGCCCTCGGTGCCGTCCGGGACGACGGCGCCGGTCGCGGGGTCCACGATTTCGGGATGGTAGTGGTCCTCCCAGACGTGGATCCCCGCGCGCGCCGCGCAGTCGATCCCCATGCCGGGACCGCCGGTCTCGGTCATGCCGATGATGTCGAAGCTCCGGATCGCGAGCTCGCGCTCGATGCGGCGGCGTAGCTCGTCGGACCACACCTCGGAGCCGAAGATGCCGACGCGGAGCGAGAGCGAGGCGAGATCGAGCTTCTCCTCACGCGCCACCTCGACGAGCCGCAGCGGGTAGGTCGCGATCGCGGCCACGACGGTGGCCTTGAGGTCCCGCATGAGCCGCAACTGGAGGGCGGTGCGCCCGGCGCCCGTGGGGATCACCATCGCGCCGATGCGCTCGGCGCCGTAGTGGAAGCCGAAGCCGCCCGTGAAGAGGCCGAACGACGGCGTGACCTGGATGACGTCGCCGCGGCCGACGCCCGCCGCGACGTAGCAGCGCGCCATGACCTCGCCCCACTGCGCGACGTCCTCGGCGGTGTACGGGTTGAGGATGGGGTTCCCCGTCGTGCCGCTCGACATGTGGACCCGGCGATAGCCCTGCTCCCGCCCGCACGCGAGGCCGAACGGGTAGGCGTCGCGAAGCTCGGCTTTGGTGAGGAACGGCAGCCGGCGCCAGTCCTCGAGCCGCCGCAGGTCTTCCGGCCGCGCCCCGCCGAGCCGTCGCGCGTGCGCCGGGTCGCCGCGGAGGCGAGCGAGCGTGGCACGCATCCGCTCGAGGACCAGGTGCTCCAGGCGCTCGCGGTCGAGGGCTTCGAGCTCGGGCTGGAACATCCGCTCGCGGGAGACCGCTTGTCTACACGGGCGTGAGGTTGCGAAGCCCGCCCAGCTTCCGCAGACCCAGCGCATAGGGGAGGGCCCGGAGCACCACGCCCAGCGTCTCGCGCTGCTGCGCGAGCCACGTCACCTTGGGACGGGGCGGGAGCGGCACCGCGAGTGCGGCGAGGTCGAGGTACCAGGTGCGGGCGCGGCCCACCCCCTCGAGCTCCTCCTCGAGGAGCCGGGCGCCCGTGCGCACGCGCTCGTCGGCGCGCTCCCACAAGGGCTCGGACATCAGGAGATACTCGCGCACGGGGACGGAGTTCTTCAGCATCCGGTGGACGAAGATGACGTCGAACCCCGCGAGCTTCGTGAGCCGCTTGACCCGCTGCGGGGCCACGTCGCCCAGATGGGCGACGAACTTGACCTTGAGGTTGGCGACCTGGACGCACCCCTGGCACGGGCAGTTGTTGAGGCACGCGATCTTTTGCTGGAGCGCGTGAAAGGCGGTGTGCATGGCCACCGCTTGGCGAAGCGCCGACTCCACGAGGTCCGGGCCCGTGCCACCCGGCCACGGGCGGTACATGAACGCGGCGTCGCCCTCCACCTCGACGAGGTCGAGGGCCGAGGACGCGTCGATCATCGCCTCGAGCAGACGCGCCACGACGTCCTGCGCGTGCGCCAGGTCCGCCCGGTGGAACTCCATGAAGCGGGTATAGCCTGCGATGTCGGCGATGAGGAGGAGCCCGCGCTGGACCGCCATGCCGCCTCCATCCTACACCGTCAGCCGCCCTCGGCGGGCGCCGGCGTACGCCCGAACCCGAGGTACGCGGAGCGGACGCTCGGGTCCGCGCCGAGCTCGCGGCTCGTGCCCGCGACGACGACGCGGCCCGTCTCGAGCACGTAACCGCGGCCCGCGAGCCGAAGCGCCCGGCGCGCGTTCTGCTCGACGAGCAGGACGGCCACACCCGTCGCGTTGATCCGCTGGATCGTCCGGAAGATCTCGCGCGCGAGCATCGGCGCCAGTCCGAGCGAGGGCTCGTCGAGCAGCAGCAGGCGCGGCCGTGCGATGAGCGCCCGTGCGATCGCGAGCATCTGCTGCTCGCCGCCGGAGAGCGTGCCCGCGAGCTGGCGCCGCCGCGCGTAGAGCACGGGGAAGAGCTCGAACGCGCCCTCGAGCCGCGCCGCCAGATCGCGCCGGGAAACCGTGTGGCCACCCACGAGCAGGTTCTCGAGCACGGTGAACTCGACGAAGACGTCGCGTCCCTCCGGCACGTGCCCGACGCCGGCCGCGACGATCTGGTCCGCGGGCGCGCGCGTGATGTCGCGCCCCTCATAGAGGACCCGGCCGCGCGCGGGCTTCACCAGTCCCGAAATCGTTCTGAGCGTGGTGGACTTGCCGCTGCCGTTGGCACCGAGGAGGGTGACGATCTCGCCGCGGCCCACCGTGAGCGAGACGCCCTCCACCGCGCGCCGCCCGCCGTAGTCGACCGCGAGGTCCTCGACCGTCAGCGTCGCCGGCATCCTCAGTCGTCCTCCCTGCCGAGATAGGCCTCGATCACGCCCGGGTCGGCGGCGATCGCGCCCGGCTTGCCGTCGGCGATCTTCCGCCCGTCGTTCAGCACGGCGACGCGGTCGGAGATGGACATCACGAACTCCATGTCGTGCTCGACGAGGAGGATCGCGAGCCCGCGCTCGTCCCGCAGCCGCACGATCAACCCCATGAGCGCCCGCGTCTCGGTCGGATTGAGGCCGCCCGCGGGCTCGTCGAGCAGCAGGAGCCTGGGCTCGGCGGCGAGCGCGCGCGCGAGCTCGACGCGCTTCTGGAGCCCGAGCGGCAGCGCCCGCGCCTCGACGCCGGCGTGGTCATCGAGCCCGAGTCGCGCCAGCAGCGCGTGGGCGGTCTCGCGCGCCGCGGCCTCCTCGCGCCCGACCGCGGGGAGCCCGAGCGCGCCGCGAAGCGCGCCCGCGGAGAGGTGGGCGTGGCAGCCGATCAACACGTTGTCGAGCACGGTGAGCTGGCGAAAGACCTCGGTGTTCTGGAAGGTGCGCGCGATCCCGCACCGTGCGATCGCGTGCGGTACCATCGCCAGGAGGTCCTTGCCGAGGAAGGTCACTCGACCGGACGCGGGGCGTTCGAGGCCAGTCACGATGTTGAAGACCGTTGACTTCCCCGCCCCGTTCGGGCCGATCAACGCCACGATCTCCCGCTCGGCGACCTCGACGGAGAAGCCCCGCAGCGCGGCGAGGCCGCCGAAGCTGATCGCGAGGTTCTCGACGCTGAGCACCGCGCGCTACTCGGCACTGAGCCAGTCGGTGAGCGGCTCGAAGCGGCCCCGCTCGACGCGCACCCAGAACCCCTGCCGCTGGGTCTCGTGGTCCGGACCGATCGTCACGGGCGGCAGGATACCGCTCTCGAATCGACGGATCCCCTCGAGCGCTGCGACCAGCCCCTCGCGCGTCAGCCGCTTGCCCGCGCGCGTTGCGCCTTCCGTGAACAGCATCGCGGCGAAGTAGCCCGAGAGCGAGTAACGGTTGGGCTGGTTCCCCGGGAAGTACGTCTGCATGTGCTCGCGATACTGCTTGACGCCCGGCCGATCCGAGGTGAGCGGGTCGGGCCAGAGCGACAGCCCCTCGACCCCCTCGGCGGCGGAGCCGGCGAGCGAGAGATACCGCTCGTCGGTGAGCGGGCCGGAGGAGACCATGATGACCTCGGTCCAGTCGATCTTCTGCCGCTCACGGAGCGCCTGGGCGCCCGGGCCGGGCGTGAGGACGAGGAAGAGGACCTCGGGCTTCGCGGCATGGAGCTTGGCCATCTGGGCGCTCACGTCGGTGGTGCCGCGCTTGACGGACTCCGCCGCCACCAGCGTGAGCCCGTGGCGCCGGAGATCCTTCTCGAAGGCGGTCAGGAACGCCTTGCCGTACTCGTCGTCCTGGTAAAGCGCGGCGAACGTCCGGACCTTCCGCCGGCCCACGAGGTAGTCGATCATCATTCGCGACTGTCGATCGTAGAGCGTCATCCCGCTGAAGACCCACTTCCGCCCGCGCGTGATCGGCGAGCCCTGGAACGGGAAGAGCAGCGGAACGGTGTTCGACTCGAGGTACTCGAGCGTCGCGACCACCGGCGGCGTGCCCTGGGGGGCGATGATCGCAAAGACTCCGTCCTGCTCGACGAGCTTCCGGGTGTTGGCGACCGCCTCCTGCGGCTTGTAGCCGTCGTCATAGTAGGTCGTCCGCACCTTCCGGCCGTGGATGCCCCCGCGGTCGTTGACGGCCTTGAAGTAGAGGTCCACCCCGAACTTCGTCGCCTGTTCGCCGCTGAAGGCGAGGGGGCCCGAGAACGAGTTCGAGCCGCCGAGCAGGATCTCCGTGTCGGTCACGCCTTGCTCCGCGCGCGCCGGCGCCGCGACCAGCACGACGAGGGCGAGGAGCGGGAGGCGCCATCGGGATCTCATGGTCGTTCTCCTTGTAGCGGGGGCCGCGAGCCCGGCGCGATCCGTGGGGGTGCGAAGCCGCAGCGCGTCCGACGCGCGAGGCGAGCCTGTGTGAGTCGGCCTGAGACCAGGCGCGCCCCGGCTCCGTTCCCCCAGCCGCTTCTCATTCCGGGCCCGGCCGCGAGCCCGGCGCGACCCGTGGGTGGCCAGCCAAAGGGGCGCGGAGCCGCCGCGCTGCGCTCGCGATGCCGCCCGGCATGAACAGCATCGACGCGATCAGGATCGCGCCGAAGACCAGCGGGCGGTAGTTCTGGAAGCCCGCGAGAGAGTCGTTCAGAACCGTGAGCACCGCGGCGCCGGCCATCGAGCCCGGGACCGATCCAAGGCCGCCGAGGATGATCATCGCGATGAAGTCTACCGACAGGAACACGTCGAAGGCGTCGGGCGAGAGGAAGCCGACGACGAAGGCGAAGAGCCCCCCGGCCACGCCCGTGTAGAGCGCCGAGATCACGAACGCGAGCGTCTTGTACCGCGCCACGTGGATCCCGCTCGCCTGCGCCGCGACCTCACTCTCGCGGATCGCGAGGAGCGCGCGCCCGGTCCGTGTCCGAACCAGGTTGAGGGCGGCCCACACCATCGCCGCGCCCACCACGAGCACCAGGTAGTAGCGGGCCCCGTCGGTCGCGAGCGCCCACGGCCCGAGGCGCGCGGCCGGCACGCGGAGCCCGTCGTTGCCGCGCGTGAGCCCGTCGAGGTTCAGGATCGCCTCGACGACGACAAACCCGAAGGCGAGCGTCGCCATCGCGAGGTAGAGGCCCTCGAGCCTGAGGCACGGCACCCCGAGCAGGAGTCCGACGAGCGCCGTGACGAGCGCCGCGGCGAGGAGCGCCACGACGACCGGGGCACCGGGCGCGCGGGTGGCGACGATCGCGGCGGTGTACGCGCCCAC
This sequence comes from Candidatus Rokuibacteriota bacterium, assembly GCA_003221695.1. Lineage (GTDB taxonomy): Bacteria > Methylomirabilota > Methylomirabilia > Rokubacteriales > CSP1-6 > 20CM-2-70-11. The sequence continues at coordinate 53,980 of QHSX01000042.1, read as the reverse complement.
CGCGAGGAACCCCGCGTGGCCGAAGGAGAGCTGGTTCGTGTACCCGGAGAGGAGGTTGAGCCCGATCGCCACGATCGCGTTGACGACGATGAGGCTCGCGAGGAAGACGAAGTAGCGCGGCGCGGCCCACGGCCAGAGGAGCAGCCCCGCCGCGCCCATCGCCAGCGTCAGGGACCGCATCAGACCTTCGGCCGCGTCACCCGTCCGAGCACGCCGGCCGGGCGGATCAGGAGGATCGCGATCAGCATGAGGAAGGGCACCGAGTGTTTGATCGACGACGGGAGGTAGAGGGGGGCGAGATTCTCGATCACGCCGAGCAGCATGCCTCCCACGACCGCGCCGGGCATCGAACCGAAGCCGCCCAGGACCGCCGCGATGAAGCCGTTGATCGTGACGAAGCCCATCTGCGAGGACAAGAAGATCACCGGCGCGATCAGGACACCGGCGATCGCGCCGACGACCGACGCCAGGACCCACGACGCCGCGTAGACGCGCTCGACGCTGATCCCCACGAGCCGCGCCGCGCGCTGGTTCTGGGCGACCGCCCGCATCGCGCGGCCGAGCCGCGTGCGGGTGAAGAGCGCCCAGAGGCCGAGCATGAGCGTGAGCGAGGCGCCGACGATTCCGAGCGACACGGGCGCCAGGCGCACGGGGCCGAGGGCGATGGGGCGGGTCCCGAAGAACGAGGGGAACGGGAACTCGTCGTGCGTCCAGGCGAGGCCGGCCGCCGCGCGAAGCACGAGCGACAGGCCGAGCGTGATGATGAGCAGGTCGAAGTGCGTCGCCGCGATCGCGTGGCGGATGATCACCCGCTCGATCAGCCATCCAAGGAGCGCCGCCGCGGCGACCGCGATCAGCATGACGACCACCAGTGGCAGCTTCACGTGCGCATAGACCGTCCAGCCCGCGAAGGTCGAGACCATCAGCATCTCGCCCTGGGCGAAGTTCAGCGTACGCGTCGCGTTGTAGACGATCACGAGGCTCAGCGCCATCAGCGCATAGATCGAGCCGGTCGCCAGCCCGCTCACGACGACGTGGACGAGCGCCGCGGTCGTCACCGGAGGCGAGCGACGAAGCGGCAGGCCGGCGCGCCGGTCGCCGCGCAGGCCGTCTCGGTCGCGACGGCGGACGCGCCGAGTGCCAGCTCGGCGAGCCGCTCGAGGACGCCGCGCGTGAGGTGACACACGGGTGTCACGGCGACGCCGTACGCCCGGGCGAACGGCGAGTTCCGCACGGTGACCACCAGCTCGTCCGGGCCGAGGCGCTCGAGAGCGAACGCGCCCCAGCCGATCTCGCCGCCCATCGCCAGCAGCCGCGCGACGGTCTCCTCCGGGGAGCCCGCGAGGGTCTGGAGCGCCGCGCCGCCGCCCGCCCGGCCGCCCGCGACGAGGCACGCCGGGGCGCGCTCGCCCAGCGCCGCCTCGACCGCCTTCTGCAGCGCGACGAGCGTCTCGGGGCGCACGAGGAGATAGCGCGACCCCCGATAGGTGAGGCCGCCCCTGCCGTCGGCGTCGACCCTCGACGGCACGCGGTCGGCGGTCACTGGATCGCCTTCCGCCATACCGCCGAGGTCCACCCGTCCTGGAGGAACGCGCGGATCTCGCGCCGGCTCAGGTCGCCGAGCCCCAGGTGCTCGAGCGCGCGGCCGCGGCCCGAGAGCTCGCGCCCGAGCAACGCGCCGAACACCAGGAGGAGCCCCGTGATGGCGGGCGTCACCACGCCCGCCGCGCGCGCGGCCGACTCGAGGAGCGCCAGCCCCAGGGCCGCGTCCTCGGTGACGTACCGGTGCTCGAAGGTGACGACCTCGCTCCAGAGCCCGCTCGCCACGAGCTTCGTCTTCGCCCCGGCGCCGTAGAGCCCTTCGGCCGCCCGCGCCTCGTCGTAGTACGTCGCGAGCTCGTAGTGGGGCGCCGCGTAGCCCCAGCCCCGGCGCGTCGCGACGCGCTCGGCGTCCACGGCGTCGATGAGCCGGCGCACGCTCGGCGTCGTGCCGGTCGCGTGGATGTCGAAGCTGCCGCCGTCGATCGCACCGGTGTTGAGGAGAACGAGCGGGGGGTGGATGACGGGTCCGGCGTTGGTGAGCGCGACGTCGAGGGCGTCCGCACACGGGCGGACGGCCGGGAAGAGCTCGGCGAGCCGCGGCAGGACGCGCGCGCTCCGCGACGCGGGGAACACGCCGACCGGCAGGTTGGTGGCGCGCACGGGTGCCTTGACGGCCGCCGGCGCGGTCTTCCGCGCGAGATACGGCAGTGTCCCGGTCTCGGCGACCGCCAGCGGCAAGGTCCCGCCTGCGCGCACGATCCCCCGCGCGACCGCGTAGCTGCCGAGGGTTCCCGGCGTGAGGAGCACGATCTGCCGGTCGGTGAGACACGGCGCCAGGCGCTTGGCGAGGTCCTCGTGGCCCGTCGCGGGCAGCGGTGCGATCAGGATCTCCGCGCCCTCGACCGCCTCGCCGAGGTCGGTCGTGGCGCGCTCGAGCCGCGCCGTCCCGTGCCGCCCATCGGCTTCGAGCGTGAGCGCCGCGCGCTCCGCGAGTGGGCCGAGCGCCTCGCGCGAACGGCTCCAGAGCCTCACGCTGTGGCGGGCGAGCGCGAGGTCGGCCGCCGTCGCAAAGCCGCCGTTGCCCGCGCCCAGGATGGCAACCTTCATAGACTCGCCTCGCCTTCGGCTGCGGCTCGCACGGCCAGGTTCATAGACTCGCCTCGCCTTCGGCTGCGGCTCGCACGGCCACTCTCACAGGACGACTCCGGTCGCTCGGAGCTCGGCGATGCGCGCGACCCCGTAGTCGAGCAGCTTGCCGAGCACCAGGTCGGTGTGCTCTCCGAGCCTCGGCGGCGGCGCCGCCTCGAGCCCCATCGCGCCGTCCACCTTGACCGGCGTGCCGAGCGCCGGGAGCTTGCCGTGGACCGGATGCGCCATCTCGGCGACCATCCCGCGCTGCCGCACCTGGGGATCCGCGAGGACGCGATCGACGGAGCGGATGGGCGCGCAGGGCACCCCCTCCGCCTGCAGGCGCCCGAGCCAGTCGTCGGTCGTCCGACGGCGGAAGGCGGCCTCGACGAGGGGGACCAGCACGTCACGGTTCGCAACGCGATCGCGATTGGTCGTGAAGCGCAGGTCGCGCTCCCACTCCGGATGCTCGACCACGCGGCAGAACCCCGACCAGAACTTCTCGGCGAAGACGGCGACGATCAGGTGACCGTCACGCGTCGCCAGGGCCTGATACGGGACGACGGAGGCGTGGCCCGAGCCGAGCGGTCCGGGGACGCGACCGTTCGTCCAGAAGTACTGCGCGACGTACGTGAGGAGCGAGACCTGGCAGTCGAGCAGCGACAGGTCGATGTGCGCGCCCTCGCCCGTCCGCTCGCGCCGGAAGAGCGCTCCGGCCACCGCGAACGCGCCGAAGATTCCGCCCGTGAGGTCGCCCATCGGGAGGCCCATCCGGACCGGTAACCTCCCCGGCTCGCCGGTGATGGACATCGCTCCGCCCATCGCCTGGAGCGCCAGGTCGAAGGCCGGCCAGTCGCGGTACGGCCCCTCCTGGCCGTAGGCGGAGATCGAGCAGAGGATCACGCGCTGGTTGAGGGACCAGAGCTTGGAGTACGCGCAGCCCAGACGCTCCATCACGCCGGGACGGAAGTTCTCCCAGACGATGTCGGCTCTGCGGACGAGGTCGTAGAAGACCGCGCGGCCGGCGTCCCGGGCCAGGTCGAGCGCGACGGATTTCTTGTTACGGTTGATCGCGAGGAAGTAGGCCGACTCGCCGTCGGCGAGGAACGGCGGCCCCATGACCCGCATCGGGTCGCCGCCGTCGGGGTCCTCGATCTTGATCACCTCGGCGCCCATATCGGCGAGCAGCATCGACCCGTACGGCCCCGCGAGCATGCGGGAGAGGTCGAGCACGCGGACGCCCTCGAAGAGCTTCACGTTGCCTCTTCTTGACACCGGCGGCGCCACCCGATACCTTTACTTTCCATGAGTCTTGTAAAGCATCGCCGTCGGCGTGGTCGCACACGGCTCAGCGTGAAGAACCAGGCGACGATACCCGTCGCCGCGCTCAGGCGCGCCGGGCTCAAGCCCGGGGACGAGCTGCGCGTGGAGGCCGCCGGAGCCGGCCGCATCGTTCTCACCCGCGTCGAGGAGACGCTGGCTGGCTACGCCGGCCGCCTGACGGGAGTCTATCCGAAGGGATCCCTGCAGAGACTACGCCGAGAGTGGCGATAGTCGTCCTCGACGCGAGTGTCGTCATCGCGCTCCTCGACGCAGGCGACCCGCACCACGCGGCGGCGGTCGAGGCCGTCGGGCACGCGCGGCGGGAGGAGTTGGTCCTGCCCTCGAGCGCGTACGCCGAGGTCCTCGTCGATCCGTGGCGCCGCGGACCCGACGCGGTCGCGGTCGTCAAGCGATTCGTGACGGACCTGGGCATCCGCATCGCGCCGCTGACCGAGCAGGTCGCCGAGCTGGCCGCCCGGCTCCGGGCACACCACCGCGCCCTCCGGCTCCCGGACGCGCTCGTCCTCGCGACCGCGGACGCACTCGAGGCCACCGCGCTCACTTGCGATCGGTCGTGGCCCCGCCTGCGCCGCCGGGCCCGGGTCGTCTGACCGCGCCGCGCACCCATCACCGACCGTCCTTCGAGGCGCCGCGGCCGGCGAGCGCGGCGCGCACGCGGGCGGGCGTGATCGGTAGCTCGGTGAAGCGGACGCCGAGGGCGTCCTTCAGGGCGTTCGCGACCGCCGCGGCGACGGGGATGACCCCGGACTCGCCGAGCCCTTTGGCGCCGAACGGGCCTTCCGCGTCCACCGTCTCGATGAGGCGCACGACGATCTCGGGCATGTCGGCCGCCTTGAGGACCGCGTAGTCCATGAAGCTCTGCGTCAGGATCTGCCCCTCTTCGACGACCAGCTTCTCGCTCAGCGCGTAGCCGAGCCCCATGTGGATGCCGCCGTGCACCTGACCCTCCGCGGCGCCGGGGTTGAGGGCGCGGCCGACGTCGTGCGCGGAGACGATCCGGCAAACCTCGACCTTGCCGGTCTCGGGCTCGACGTCCACGAGCGCCGCCTGACACGCCGAGGTATACGCCGCGGAGACGTTCCCCTGGAAGTCCTTGTCGAGCATCGTCGTCGGCGGGTCGTAGAAGGCCTCGGCGACGAGCACGCGTCCCCCGCGCCGGAGGTGCCCCGCCCGCACCACCCGCTCGTACGGGAGCCGGCGCTGTGGCTCACTCCGCACGAACACGACGCCGTTCTTGACGTCGAGCCGCGCCGCCGGCTCCTCGAGCTCCACGGCGGCGAACTCCAGGAGCTGGGCCTTCAGCTTCTCGGCGGCGAGGCGCGCGGCGTTGCCGGCGATGAACGTCGTCCGGCTCGCGTGAGTCCCCACGTCCCACGGCCGCACGCTCGTGTCGGAGTTGACCACGTCGACGCGCTCGAGCGGCACGCCGAGCGTCTCGGCCACGATCATCGCGAGGACGGTCTCCGACCCCTGGCCGACCTCGCTGGCGCCGGTGAGTAGCGAGACCTTGCCGAAGTCGTCGAGCTTGACGATCGCGCCGCAGCCGTCGGAGCGGTAGATCCGAGCGCCGCCGGCGACGTGGAACATGCCCGCGTACCCGACCCCGCGCTTCCAGCCGGGCCTGAGCGGCGGCGGGTCACGTCGGATCTCCTCGGCCGCCGCGTCGATGCACTCCGTCATCGCGAACGAGGTCAGCACGAACCCCTGCGGGTTCACGTCGCCCGGCTTCGACGCGTTCCGGCGGCGCAGCTCGAGCCGGTCCAGCCCGAGACGATCGGCGAGATCGTCCATCTGCGATTCCACGGCGAACGTGGACTCGGGGTTGCCGTAGCCGCGCATCGAGCCCGAGTACGGGTTGTTGGTGTACACGATTGTCGTGTCGAAGCGGACGTTCGGGACGCGGTAGAGCCCCGCGACGGTCGCGAGCATCACGTACGGCGTCGTCGAGCCCCAGGAGGTATAGGCCCCGTTGTCGATCGTCACGTGCGCGTCGCGCGCGAGCAGCCGGCCGTCCCCGTCGGCCGCGGTACGCAGGCGGATCGTGCAGGGCTCGCGCCCGGGACACGCGATGAACTCCTCCACGCGGTCGAACTCGACCTTCACCGGTCGACGGCAGGAGCGTGCCAGCAGTGCGGCGATGACGTCGATCGGATACAGGTCGAGGCCGCGGCCGAAGTTGCCGCCGTTGGGCGGCTGCAGCACCCGCACGCGGTCGCCGCCGATGCCGAGCCCCTCGCCCAGGTCGCGCTGGTAGAGGAACGGCACCTGGGTCGTCGTCCACATCGTGAGATTCCCGGCGAGATCCCAGTCGGCGATCGCGACCATTGTGCCCAGGCACGCCTGCGTCACGAAGGTGAGCCGGTAGCTGTCCTCGACGACCCCCGCCGCCTGGGCGAACGCGCGGTCCACGTCGCCGCAGCTGAACTGGTAGCGCAGGGGGTGCGCGTTCCCCCCCAGCTCCTCGTGCACGAGCGGCGCACCCGGAGCGAGCGCCGCGTGCGGATCGAAGACCGCCGGGAGCTCCGCGTACTCGACGTCGATGAGCGCGAGCGCCGCCTCGGCGATCTCGGGCGTCTCGGCGGCGACCGCGGCTACCTCGTCGCGGACGGAGCGCACCTTACCGCGCTTGAGGGCGGTCTGGTCTTTTGCGAAACCGAAGGGGCGCGGCTCCACGTCGTCGCCGGTCAGCACCGCCAGCACCCCGGGGAGCGCGCGCGCCCGGCGCGCGTCGACCCGGACGAGGCGCGCGTGCGGGTACCGCGATCGCAGGATCTTGCCGTGGGCCAGGCGCGGCAGGACGAGGTCGTGGAGGTAGCGCGTCCGGCCGGTGACCTTCTCCGCGCCGTCCCGCTTCGGGACCGTCGTGCCGATAACGTCGAAGGGCCGGGTCATGCTCGCGTCAGAACGTCACGGGCTCCTTGTACTCTCCGAAGACGTCCTTCATGGCGCGCGCGATCTCGCCGAGCGTCGCGTACGCCTTCACCGCCTCCACGATCGGGTCCATGAGATTGGACGTGGTACGCGCCGCGTCACGGAGGCGCGCGAGCGCCCGCGTCACGGCGCCCCCGTCCCGGTCGCGCCGGATCCGCTCGAGCCGCGCGAGCTGGGCGGCGGCGACCTTCGGGTCGAAGGCGTACAGCTCGACCTCGCGGTCGGCCGCCGCGGGCGTGTCGCCCACGTAGCAGTTGGCGCCGACCTTCGGGATCTCGCCGGAGACGAGCTTCTGCTCGAAGCGGTACGCCTGACGCGCGACCTCGGCCTGGAGCGCGCCGCTCTTCACGGCCTCGACGATGCCGCCCATCCCCTCGACCCGGGCCATCTCCTCGAGAATCTGCTTCTCCATCGCGTTCGTCAGCGCCTCGACGTAATACGAGCCCCCGAGCGGGTCTACGGTGTCCGCGGCGCCCGACTCCTCGGCGCAGATCTGCATGGTACGGAGCGCGATGAGCTGCGCCTTCGCCGACGGGATCGTGTACGCCTCGTCGTAGGTCGGCAGAGCCATCGTCTGCGCGCCGGCCAGCGCGGCGGCGAGAGCGATGTAGGCGCCCCGGACGATGTTGTTCTCGGGCTCCTGGAAGACGAACGCCGACCCGCCGCCTCCGATCAGCGTCCGGAGCATCCACGACCTCGGATTCGTCGCGCCGAACCGCTCACGGAGCATGCGCGCGTACAGGCGCCGACCCGCGCGAAACTTTGCGACCTCCTCGAAGATCTTCCCCCACGCGGTGAAATTGAACGAGATCCGCGGCGCGAAGTCGTCGACGGGGATCCCGCGCGCGCGCACGCGCTCGACGTACGCGGCCGCGATCAGAAGCCCGTACGCCATCTCCTGCGCGGTCGTGCAGCCCGCCTCGCGGATGTGGTACCCGCACACCGAGACCGGGTTCGAGCGCGGATAACGCTTCGCCGAGAACTCGATGAGGTCCGCCACGAGTCGCAGGGACGGCTCGACCGGGTAGACCCACGTGCCCCGCGCGACGAACTCCTTGAGGATGTCGTTCTGGGGCGTCGTGACGACGCGGTCGGCCGCCGCGCCCTGCTTCTCGGCGACCACGTAGTACATGGCCGTGATCGGCGCCGCCATGCCGTTGATCGTGAGCGAGACGCTGACGCGGTCGAGCGGGATGCCGGCGAACGCGTCCTCCATATCGGCGAGCGTGTCGATCGCCATCCCGACCCGGCCCACCTCACCCTCGGCGCGCGGGTCGTCGGAGTCGAGGCCTAACTGCGTTGGCAGGTCGAAGGCGACGTTCAAGGCATCTTGTCCGTGCGCCATCAGGTATTTGAACCGGCTGTTCGTCTCGCTCGGTGTGCCGAAGCCGACGTACTGGCGCATCGTCCAGAGCCGCTCGCGGTACATCGTCGGATGGATGCCGCGCGTGAACGGGAACTCGCCGGGGCGGCCGACGTCGCGCTCGCAGTCGACGTCGGTCGTGTCCTCGGGCCCGTAGAGCGGCTTGATCGGGAAGCCGGCGTGCGCTCGTAGCTCCTTCATCTCTGGCTCGCCTCCTTCGTGAACGCGGCGACGATGTCCGGCAGCGGCGTGCCCATCGGGAAGACGCGCGCGACGCCGAGCTTCTGGAGCTCCTCCACGTCACGCGGAGGGATGATGCCGCCCACGACGACCTCGATCTCATCGGCGCCGTACGCCCGCAGCCCCTCGAGCACGCGGCGCGAGAGGAGCAGGTGGGCGCCCGACAGCACCGAGAGCCCGACGACGTCCACGTCCTCCTGAATCGCCTCGTGCACGATCTCGTCCGGTGTCCGCTTGAGCCCCGAGTAGACGACCTCGACCCCCGCGTCGCGGAGCGCTTGTGCCACGACCTTCGCGCCGCGGTCGTGGCCGTCGAGCCCGGGCTTCGCGATCAAGACCCTCACTGTAGCGGGGCCCCCGGGGCCGGTGCGATCGGTAGGTGGCCTGAGACGAGGCGCGATCCGGCTCCGTCCCGCGGGTCCCTTCCCATTCCAGACGAGGTCCGCGAGGCCGGCATCATCGGTAGGTGGCCTGAGACGAGGCGCGATCCGGCTCCGTTCCCCATGTCGCTCCTCATTGCACTCGGCACGAGAGCTCGAGGATGCGGCCCCGCACGCGTCCGTCTTCGACGGTGAGTCGTCCCACCGCCACCGGCAGCTTGAACCGGCGGGGGCCGGCGCTTCCCGGATTGAAAAACAGCACGCCGTCGCGCTCCTCCCGAAGCGGCTGGTGACTGTGACCGGAGATGACCGCGCCGAACCCCGCCGCGCGGGGGTCGAGGTCGAGCTCACGTGCATTGTGCAGCACGTACAGGCGCACGCCACCGATCTCGAGCACCTCGGTGGACGGGAGCCTCTCCGCCCACGCGCCGCGATCGTTGTTGCCGCGGACGGCCGTCACCGGCGCGATCTCGCCCAGCCGGTCCAGCACGTCCGACGCACCGATGTCCCCGGCGTGGACGATCGCGTCGACGCCTTGGAGCGCCACCACCGCTTCGGGCCTCAGGAGCCCGTGGGTGTCGGCGATGACGCCAAGGGCCCTCGCGCGCGAGCCGGTCATGGCGGGGTGAACGCGGGCAGCCATCGTGCGTTGCCCCTCGGGTCGTCGGCGACGCGTATCGGCGTGAGGCGTACACGCTGGCCAATCGCCAGCCGCGCCGGGTCCGCGTCCACGATGACAGAGAAGACGCGATGCTCCCCGACCTCGACGATCGCGAAGACCCGCGGACCCTGGAACCCGGCCGGCAAGCCCGTCTCCTGCACCGTGAACGCGTGGAGCGTCCCCTCGCCCGGGAGGTCCACCCACTCGAACCGGTCCGACGCGCACTCGCCGCAGAAGCCGCGCGGCGGCCACGCCGAGGTGCGGCACTCCAAGCAGCGGGTGGTCGCCAGCCGCCCCGACGCCAGGCGCGTGTAGACCTCGTGGAGCTTCGTGTGCTCCGCCGACTCGAGCGGGAACGGGTCGACCGCACGGAAGTAGGTCATGCGCCGACCACCGGCCACTTCGACTCGATGGGGAGTCCCGCGCGCGCGATCTGACGTCGGGCCAGATCCTCCACGCGCGCGTAGAGCGCCGGCTCGTCGAGCGTCGTGAGTCGCCCCTCGTCGAGGACGATCCGCCCGTCGATCAGCACGGTCCGCACGCTCGCGCCCGTCGCCGCGTAGACCAGGTTGTTGAGCGGATTCAGGAGCGGGCGCCACTCGGGAGTGTCCAGATCATAGAGCACCAGGTCAGCGCGCTTGCCGCGCTCGATCGAGCCGATCTCGCGCTCCAGCAGGAGCGCTTCGGCGCCGTGGATCGTCCCCATCTCGAGGACGCGCTCGGGGCCCATCACGCCGACGTCGAGGCGCGCGTCCTTCGAGACGGTGGCGGCAAGGTACATGAGCCGCAGCATGTCGACATGGTTCGAGCCGTTCCCGCTGTCGCCTCCGAGCGAGACCGAGACGCCGGCGGCGAGCATCTCGGGGAACCGGCCGTGGACCGCGAGCCCCTTCGTGTGCTTGAGCGCCGCCGACGGACAGTGGGAGACCTTCACGTTGCGCCGGGCGAGGAGCCGGATGTCGGCGTCGTCCACGTAGACCATGTGAGCGAGCTTCGTGTTCGGCCCGAGGACGCCGAGCGCGTCCAGCTCGGCGAGCGGGATCCGGTCCGCCGTCTTCCGCGACGGGTGCGTGGCGAAGTGCATCATCCCCCACCCCACGCGGTGAAGGTCCGCCAGCGCCTTCGCGCCCCGCATCAACTCCGCGGAGCACGTCCCGAAGCCCAGCAGGAGCGGCCAGGCGCCGATCCGCCCCTTCGCCCGGCCGTGCACCGCGGCGAGCATCTCCTCGTTCGCGCGGAGCGCGTCGGCCGTCGTCTGGCGCATCCGTCCGGGCCCACCCGCCCTGTCCCACGACCAGCGCCCGAGAATGGCGCGCATCCCGATCGCCTCGACCACGTCGGCGACCGCCGCGACGTCGAAGAGCGTGCCCGCCTCGCAGAAGGTCGTCGTCCCCGTGCGGATCATCTCAACGCACGCGAGCTGCGCGGAGACCTGCTCCTCCTCGGGCGTCATGACCGCGTAGAGCGGGATGAGCCAGTCGGGGAGGTAGCGGTCCACCGGGATGTCGTCGAGGAGGAGGCCGCGGTTCAGGTGCTCCGACAGGTGGACGTGCGTGTCGACGAAGCCGGGGAGCACGAGGCGCCGGCGACCGTCGACCACGCGGTCGGGCACGCGCGGTGGCCGCACGTCGGCGGTGGCGCCCACGTCGACGATGTCCCGGCCGTCGACCAGAACGGCGCCGTCGCGGAGGATGCGCCGCTCACGGTCCACGGTGACGACGGTCGCGTGCTCGATGAGGATCATGGATGGGGTGCGTCCTCGCGCGCTCGCTTCAGCTGCCGGAGCAGCGCGCGGACCTTCGCGGTCTCGAACGCCTCGCGCCGGTCGCCCGTGTAGTCGAAGAACCCGCGCCCGGTCTTGGGGCCAAGTTCCCGCCGCGCGATCTTCTCCTCGACCAGGCGCGCTGGCTTGAACCGGTCGTCGCCGAGCGCCTCGGCGAGGAAGCGGCTCGCACGGTGGAGGATGTCCACGCCGCCCCAGTCGATGAACTCGAAGATCCCGACCTGCGCGTACCGGAAGCCCATCCCCGCCCTGAACGCCCGGTCGACGTCCTCGGGCGTCGCGACGCCCTCCTCGACGAGGCGGACCGCCTCGTTCATGAGCAGCGCCTGCATCCGCGGGCCGATGAAGCCGGGCGAGTCGGCGCAGCGCACGGGGACTTTACCGAGCGCCTCGAGGATCTCGACGGTGCGGTCGACGACGGCGGCGGCGGTCGCCTGACCGGGGACGACCTCCACGAGCGGGATGATGTGGGCGGGGTTCAGCCAGTGCGCCACGAGGAAACGCTCCGGACGCTGCACCGCATCGGCGAGGTGCTGGGGCGAGATCGTCGAGCTCGCTGAGGCGATGATCGCCCCGGCGTCGACGCGGGTCGAGAGACGCCCGAGCACCTCACGCTTGAGGTCGAGCAGCTCCGGCAGCGCCTCCTGGACGAAACCGCAGCCGTCGAGCCCGTCGAGCCCCGCGCCCTCCGCGATCCGGTCGAGCACCGACGCGGCGTCGCCGCCCGCGATCACCCCTTCCTCGGTCATCAGCCGAAGGTCGCGGGCGATCTCGCGCCGCGCGTCGGCGAAGACCGCGCGGCGCTCCTCGGGCGCGCGTGTCTTGGCGTCGACGAGGAGGACGCGGCGCCCGCCCAGGGCGAAGGCGAGCGCGATCTGACGCCCGATCCTCCCGGGGCCGAGCACCGCGACGATCACACGGGCTCCTTCCCGTAGATCATCACGACGTGCTCGCCCATCCCGCTGTTGTTGTGCGTGAGCCCGATCGCCGCGTCGGGCACCTGGCGGGCGCCGGCCTCGTCGCGGAGCTGGACGAAGACCTCCGCCGCCTGGGCGACGCCGGTGGCCCCGAGCGGGTGACCGCACCCGATGAGCCCGCCTCGCGGGTTCACCACCACGTCGCCGCCGTAGTCGCTGCGCCCCGAGGCGACGAACGCGCCCGCCTCGCCCTTCCCGCAGAAGCCGAGCTCCTCGCACGCGATCAACTCGGCGATCGCGAAGCAGTCGTGCACCTCGGCGAGGTCCACCTCGTGCGGGGCGGTGCCGGCCATCCGGTACGCGGCCCGTGCCGCGCGCTCGAGCGCGGGCCAGCGGGCGTAGTCGTCGGGGAGCGAGGTGAGCTGGAAGCCGTCGAGCGCCTGGCCCGTCCCCCGGATCCAGACCGGCTTGCCGGTCAGCGCGCGCGCCCGCTCCTCGCTCGCGAGGATCACCGCCGCGGCGCCGTCGGTGATCGGCGAGCACATGTACAGACGCAGGGGCGTCGCGATCATCCGCGAGCAGAGCACCTGGTCGAGCGTGGCGCCCTTGTTGAAGTGGGCGTTCGGGTTCTTGGCGGCGTGGTTGTGATTCTTCACGCCGACCAGCGCGAGCTGCTCCTCGGTCGTCCCGTACGCGGCCATGTGGCGCTGGGCCGCGAGCGCGAAGCAGGGCGGCGCGGTGAGCCCAAACGCGGCCTCCCACTCGCGGTCCACACCGGCGCCCATGTTGAGGATCGCCTCCTCGCCCGTCGGCGCGGTGAGCTTTTCGACGCCGAGCACCATGACGAGGTCAGCGAGCCCCGCCGCGATGAAGGCGTACGCGTAGCGAATCCCGACGGTGCCCGAGGCGCACATGTGCTCGGTCCGCGCGCTGAGCGCGCTCGGCTTGATCCCGAGCGCCTCGGCGGCGAGCGAGGCGATATGGGACTGGAAGGCCGTGCGCTCCGGCATCACAGACCCGACGACGAGACCTTCAACGTCTTTCGGCATCACCGCGGGGATCGAATCGAAGCACGCCTTGCCCGCTTCCCAGATGAGGTCGCGGTAACTCGCCTTGCGCACACCGAACTTCGAGACCCCCGCGCCGACCAGCGCGACTCGTCTCATGGCCGCCTCCGTGGGAGGTTCACGAGCGTCTCCGCATGAGGACGCTCTCCTCGTAGCTCAGCACCGTCTCGCCCCGCTGGTTCTTCACGGTCGCGTCGAAGACGACGACGCCACGGTCGGGCTTGGAGGTCGGGCGGCACGCCGTGACGGTCATCTCGGTCTGGACGGTGTCGCCGAACTTGACGGGGGCGGTGAAGCGGACCCGGTCGAGTCCGAGGAGAGCAAGCGCCGTCCCGTCGAACCAGCCCGCGAGGTTCTGCGCGCCGTTGGAGACCCCGAGCGTGAGGATCCCGTGAGCGACGCGGGCGCCGAAGGGCGTCGTCTTCGCGTACTCTTCGTCCGTGTGGAGCGCGTTGAAGTCGCCCGTGAGCCCCGCGAAGCGCGAGACGTCGCCGCCGTCCACCGTGCGTCGCGGGGTCACGAGCACGTCGCCGACCTTGAAGTCGTCCCAGTAGCGTCCCCGCGGCTGCATCGTCCCTCCCCGCGTCGGGGCCATCACGCGAACGCCTGGCTCCGGTCCCAGTCGAGGTCGCGATCGATCACGACGCGCAAGATCTCCGAGGTCCCGCCGCCGGGCAGGAGGAAGCGCGCGTCGCGGAAGTAGCGCTGGACGGGGTACTCCATCGCGAGCCCGTACGACGCGAAGATGCGCGCGGCCTCGTCGGTGAGCTTCACCGCCATCTCCGACGCGAACAGCTTCACCATCGCCGCCTCCCGGGTGATGGCGCGCCCGGCGTCGAGCCGGGCCGCGGCCTGGTAGGTCATGAGCGTCGCGGCGTGGAGCTGCGTGAGCATGTCGGCGAGCTTGAACCCGATCGCCTGGTGCTCGACGATCGGCTTCCCGAACGCGACCCGCTCTCGGGCGTAGGCGAGCGCGGCCGCGTACGCGGCGCGCGCCACCCCGAGGGAGATCGCCGCCGTCATCACCCGGATCTCGGAGAGGATCGACCCGATCTTCTCGACGCCACCCGTCTCACCACCCAGGAGATGCTCGACGGGAACCTCCACGTCTTCGAGCAGAATCTCCCCGGTCACGGAGGCGCGCACCGCCATCTTGTCGATCGACTTCCCGAGCGTGATCCCGCGCATCGTCGAGCGGTCCAGGAGGAAGAGCGCGATGTTCTTCATGCCGCGCTCGGTAGAGGTCTTCGCGGCGACCGTCAGCACGTCGGCCACCGGCGCGTTGGTCACCCAGGTCTTCCCGCCGCGGAGCACCCACCGGTCGCCGCGCCGCTCGGCGCGCGTGGTGATGTTGGCGACGTCGGAGCCGGCGCCGGGCTCGGTGAGCGCGAAGGTCGCGACCAGGTCGCCCCGGAGCGCGGGCACGAGGTACTTCCGCCGGAGCGCGTCGCTGCCGTACTTGTAAATGAAGTCGGTCCCCATCAGCGACTGCATCGCCGCCGCGGCGGCCACCGAGAGTGAGCCGCGGGCGAGCTCCTCCGCGAACAGGCAGTAGGTGACCATGTCGGCGTCGGCGCCGCCGTACACCTCCGGGTAGCGGAGGCCGAGGTAGCCGAGCTCGCCGAGGCGCTTGAAGAGCGTCCACGGGAACTCGGCGCGCTCGTCGATCCCCTCCGCCGCCGGCACCACCTCGGCGTCGACGAACCGCGCGACGGCGCGGCGAAACGCTTCCTGCTCCGGCGCGAACGTGATCATCGCCGCATCGTCGCCCGGAGCTCGCGTGTCGCTTGTTCGTCGACGGCGAGATCGATCCCCGTCCCCCTGATCACCACGCCGTAGTCCGCGCGTGCCGCCGCGATCGAGACATAGTCGTCCAGGACGTCCTCGAGCACGCGCCGTGGGTCGCGCTCGAGCGGGTCACCGTAGCCCCCGGCGCCCGGCTGCTGGAAGGAGACGACGTCACCGTAGGCGAACCCCCGCGACGCCTTCCCGTGCACGACCTCTTCATTCGGCCCGGGATTGATCACCGTCCGGCCGAGGGTTCCCGGGCGGCCGCCGAACAGCCCGTATGGCGCGACCGTCTGCCGGTCGGCCAGATTCGTGAGCTTGCCGTCGTCGGCAAGAAAGCGCAGGTCGCGGCGGATGCCCGAGCCGCCGCGGAACTTCCCCGGGCCGGCGGAGTCGCGGATCAGCTCGAAGCGCTCGACGATGATCGGCTGGTTCGCCTCCTGCGCCTCGACGGGGATGTTCGAGGCGTTGAACGCCCACGCCATCGCCTCGCACCCGTCCCGCGTCGCGCGACCGCCGGTCCCCGAGAGCACCAGCTCGTACGCGACGAAGCGGCGTCGCCGCGCGCGGTCCCGGCCGCCGAACGTCGGGTTCGCCATGTGCGACGCGGCCGCGGCCACCCGCTCGGGCACCGCCCGGGCGAGCGCGCCGATGACCGACTCGAAGGTGCGATAGCAGATGATCGCGCGCGGCCCACCGCCCGCCGGCGGCCGCGGGTTGAGGAACGACCCCTCGGGCGCCGTCACGGTGATCGGGCGCAGCGCGCCCTCGTTCATCGGGCCGAACGGGTCGGTCAGGCACTTGACCGCGGCGTACGCGTAGGAGCGCGTGTAGTTGATGTAGGAGTTCATGCCCGACGCGGTCTGCGGGCTCGAGCCCTCGTAGTCGATCACCATGGTATCGCCCGCCACGGTCACCGTGACGGCCACGCGCAGCGGCTCGGTCCCGGGCCCGTAGTCGTCCATGAAGTCCTCGAACGTGTAAACGCCGTCGGGGACGGCCCGGATCGCGGCGCGCATGCTCGCCTCGGTCCGCTCGATGATCTCGTCCATCGCGCGGAAGAGCACGTCCCGGCCGTAGCGCGCGGCGAGCTCCTGAAGCCGCAGCTCACCGACCCGCAGCGCGCTCCGCTGGGCACGCAAGTCGCCGAGGACCTTGTCGGGCGTGCGCGTGTTCGCGGCGATGATCCCGACGATGCCCGCGTCCTCCCGGTACTCGCGCCAGACCTTGGTCGGTGGGACGCGGAGGCCTTCCTGGAAGTAGTCGAAGATCCCTTCGACGCCTTGGCTCCCGGGGCGCTGGCCGCCGACGTCGGTGTGGTGGAGGATGTTCACCGCGAAGCCGACCAGCTCGCCCTCGTGGAACGCCGGCTGGGTGACGAAGAAGTCGGGGAGATGCCCCGAGCCGAGCAGCGGATCGTTGAGGAGGATCGCGTCGCCCGGGCGGAGCGTCTCGACCGGGTGAGCGGCGAGCGCGTTCTTGACGGCGAAGGACATCGCGCCCATATGGCCCGGCGAGTAGGGCCCCTGAGCGACCATGCGCCCCTGCCGGTCGAACACCGCCACGGAGAAGTCCTGGCCCTCGCGCGCCTGCTCGGAGTAGGCGGTCTTGTGGACCGTCGTGCCGATCTCGACCGCGATCGACTGGAGCGCGCCCCAGATGACGCCGAGGGTGATCGGATCCACGACGCTGACGCTCCTCACCAGTCGACCTTGTCGGCGAGGCCGGGCAGTTGCGCTTGCGCATTACCATGCTGGCATACTGGTATGACTGCCATACGCGCGACCCGCACGCTCACCGTGAAGCTCCCAGCCGGGCTCGAGGCGCAGCTTGCTGCGACGGCAGCCGAACGCGGCCAGAGCAAGTCGAGTGTCGTGCGGAAGGCCCTCGAGGCAGCGCTCACCAGAGACCGGAAGCCCCGGGCGCGTTCCTTCGCCAGCCTCGCGCACGACCTCACCGGCTGTGTGTCGGGCCCGATCGACCTCTCGCACCACCCTCGCCACCTCCACGCGTACGGGCGCTGACGCCGCCGACCCTCGTCGACACGGGCCCGCTCGTCGCCTTCCTCAACCGGCGCGATCGCCATCACCGGTGGGCAGCGGCGCGGCTGGCCGAGCTGCCCGTGCCGCTCCTGACCTGCGAGGCGGTCGTGTCCGAGACCTGCTTTCTCGTTCGACACGCCCGGGGTGGTCCGAGCGCCGTGCTCGAGCTCCTCAGCCGCGGCGCCCTGCGGATCGCCTTCCAACTCGAGGACAACGTGAGCGCGGTCAGGCTGATGGCCCGTTACGCCCGCGTGCCGATGTCGCTCGCCGACGCCTGCCTCGTCCGCATGGCCGAAGCGCACACGGACAGCCGCGTTCTCACCCTCGACCGGGACTTCCGGCTGTATCGCAAGCACGGCCGTCACGCCATTCCCGCGATCATGCCGGAAGACCGGCGGCGCGCCTGACGCCCGAGCCCGCGCCGCCCGCCGTTCCTACGACCTCCACGATCAGGTTCGCGTACTCGTCGACGGACGCCGTGGCGCCGGGCGGCAGGACGGTCGTGGATTCGCGCTCCTCCACGATCGCCGGCCCCGTGAGATGCGCCCCCGGTGCGAGCGCGTAGCGGTCGTAGACCGGCGTGTCCACGTAGCCGCGCGCCTCGGGGAAGTAGGCGCGGCGACTCCCCTTGACCGCGCGCGCGCCGTCCTGCGTCTCGGCCTTCGCGAGCGCGATGCGGGGCGAGCCGCCGACCGCCGAGAGCTTCCAGGTGACGACCTCGACGGGCTCGTCGGGGTTCGCGTAGCCGTAGCGGGCGGCGTAGATCTCGTCGAACGCCGCGCGCACCCGTCCGAGCGCCGCGACATCGAGCTCGCCCGACGGCACGGGCACGGTCAGCTCATACCCCTGGCCTACGTAGCGCGCGTCGGCCGAGCGCGCCACGGCGATCTCACCCACGACGGCGGACTCGCGGACGACTTCCGTCGCCTGCCGCGTCATCTCCGCGTACATCCGGCCGAGCTGTGCGGGCTCCACGGCATCGAGCCGGCGGACGTAGGTGCGCGCCACGTCGAACCGGACCTCCGCGGCCAGCAGGCCGATCGCGGCGGTGACCCCGGCGGCCGCGGGGAGAATCACGCGCGGGATGGAGAGCGCCTGGGCGAGGCGGCAGCCGTGCACGGGGCCCGACCCGCCGAAGGCGACGAGCGTGAGATCGCGCGGGTCGCGGCCGCGCTCGATCGAGACCACGCGCGTCGCCAGCTCCATGTTGGTGTTGACGATCGCGTGGATCCCCCACGCCGCGTCCTCGAGGGCCAGGCCGAGCGGCCGCGCGACCTTCGTCTCGACCGCCCGCGCCGCCGCCGCCGGCTCCAGCCTGATCGAGCCGCCCGCGAAGTACTCGGGGTTGATGTAGCCGAGCACCACGTTCGCGTCGGTGACCGTGGGCACGGTACCGCCGCGCCCGTAGCAGACGGGCCCCGGCGTCGACCCAGCGCTCTCCGGGCCCACGGCGATCACGCCGAGCCGCGCGCGTGCGATCGAGCCGCCTCCCGCGCCGATCTCGACGAGGTCGATCGCCTGGATGTTCATCGGCAGGCCGCTGCCCGGAGCGTTGTTGACGCGATGGAGCTCGAACGCCGTCGTCGTGGAGGGCCGCCCGCCCTCGATCAGCGCGAGCTTGGCGGTCGTGCCGCCCATGTCGAACGCGATCAGGTCGCGGTAGCCCGTGAGCTCGCCGTACACCGCCGCCATCAGGGCACCCGCCGCGGGGCCCGACTCGATCATGCGCACGGGGTAGCGCTGCATCGCCTCCGCCGTCGCGACGCCGCCCGAGGACTGCATGACGAAGAGCCGGCCGCGGGAGCCCCGCTCGGCCAGGGCGGCGGCGAGCCCGCGCAGGTACGCGCGCACGGCCGTCATCACGTAGGCGTTCACCACGGTCGTCGAGGTCCGCTCGTATTCGCGGAAGGTCGGCGACACCTCGTGCGACATCGTCACCCTCACCTCCGGGGCCTCCTCCCCGACGATCTCCGCGAGGCGCCGTTCGTGGAGCGGGTTCAGATACGCGTGCAGGAGGCAGATCGCGAGGGTCGTGACCCCGCGCGCGACGAGCTCGCGGACGACCCGACGCGCGTCCGCCTCGTCGAGCGGGCTCCGCACCGAGCCGTCCGCGAGGACGCGCTCGGTCACCTCCCCGATCCATCGGCGTGGGATCAACGGCGCGGGCTTCTCGATCTGGAGGTCGTAGACCTGGTAGCGCTTCTCGCGCCCGATGAGCAGCACGTCGCGGAACCCCCGCGTGGTGAGGAGCCCGACGCCCCGCGCCTTGCGCTCGATGACGACATTGGAGCCGAGCGTCGTCCCGTGGACCGCCTGAGCCACGTCGCGCCACACGACGCCGCTCCGGGCGCAGAGCTCGTCGAGCCCCGCGAGGCACGCCTCGGACGGGTCCGGGTAGGTCGTCAGGCGCTTCGCGGTGAGGAGCTCCCCCGACGGCGCCTGCAGCACGAAGTCGGTGAACGTCCCCCCGACGTCGAAGCCGATGCGGTAGGCCAAGATCAGCTCCGGCGTTCGGCCCGAGAGAGGACCAGACGATAGGGGTAGCGCCGGGGCGTCTGGTAGGTGATCGCGTACTCGACCGGCTCACCGCTGGCGGCGAAGTACGTGCGCTCGAAGAGGAGCAGCGGCGAGCGGGACCGCACCTGGAGGAGCTCGGCGATCTGCCGCGGCGCGAGCGCGGCGTCGACCACCTGCTCCATGAGCTTGATCGGTACGCCGAGCACACGTTCGATCGCGCCGATGAGCGAGGTCTTCGAGAGGTCCTCGTCGGAGAGCGCCGTGCCGATCGTGAGCGGCACGTACGCGGTCACGTGCTGGAAGGGCCCGTTGTCCGCGTGGCGGACGCCGCTGATCTGGTAGACCGACGAGCGCGGCGGCAGACGCAGCGCCTGGGCGATGTTCGCCGGGACCGGGACGATCTCGCGCGCCACCAGCTTGAACCACGACTCGTCGCCGAGCGCCATCATGTCGCCGACCGAGCCGATCACGCGGAGCTTCGGGTCGGCTCCCGCCGACGGCGTCGAGAACGTGCCGCGCCCCGCGTGGCGATAGAGGAGCCCCTCCTCCACGAGGACGTCGAGCGCCTGGCGGATGGTCGGCCGGCTGACCTTGAACCGCTTGCAGAGCGCGTGCTCGGAGGGGATGCGCTCGCCCTCACCGCGCAGATCCTGACGGATCGCGTCGGCGATCTGGAGGTACCGCGGAATCCCCGGACGGTAGTTCACGCCGACCCCCCCGCTGTCAGGATGTCTAGACATCTAACACCCCGCCCCCACGGCGTCAACGACGCAGATGGCCGTGAGCCTACGGGGCGGACGCCGTTCCCGCGCGGGCGAGCATCGCTCGCACCTCATCGTCCGGCACGGGCGAGAAGTCGAGGTAGTACTGGCCGACGGCCTGGAACGCCGGATCGACGACGAGGCCCACGAAGCGATCGGCGGCGCGCTCGAACTCCCGCGCGGCCTGCGCCGAGGCGCACGGGACGGCCACGGTGACCTCGCGCGCCCCGTGGCGGCGCGCGTACGCGAGCGCGACGCGCATCGTGAGACCCGTGGCGAGGCCGTCGTCGACCAGCACGACGCCGGGGCCCGGGAGCTGGGCGCCGAGGGACGGCGCGCCGTACGCCGCCATCCGGCGCTCGATCTCGCCACGCACCCGCGCCTTCGCCTCCTCCACGTCCGCCGGCGAGAGCCCGAGCATCGCGACCGACTCGGCCTCGACGTGCGCCTCGCCGTCCGCGTCGAGCGCGCCGAAGGCGAACTCGGGGGCGACCGCCGCGGTCAGCTTGCCCGCGTAAACGAGCGTGAGCGGCGCGCGGAACCGCTCGACGAGGGGCAGCGCGACCGTCACGCCTCCCCGCGGGATCGCGCCGACGACGAACGGCGGCGCCGGGGCCGGTACCAGCGCGTCGGCGAGCAACCGCCCCGCGTCGGTGCGGTCACGGAAGGTCATGGCGGCCGTAGGGCCCGTCACGGGCGGGCTACGCGCCCACCAGCTCGCGCGCGATCACGACCCGCTGGATCTGATTCGTGCCCTCGTAGATCTGCGTGATCTTGGCGTCGCGCATGAAGCGCTCGACGGGATACTCGCGCGTGTAGCCGTAGCCGCCGAAGATCTGGACGGCGTCCGTCGTGACCCGCATCGCGGCGTCGCCCGCGAAGCACTTGGCCATCGACGACTCGAGCGCCGTCCGGGGGGCGCCGCGGTCCAGGAGCGCCGCGGCGTGGTGGACCATGAGGCGCGCCGCGTGCACCTGCATCGCCATGTCCGCGAGCATGAACTGAATCCCCTGGAAGGTCGCGATCGGCTGGCCGAACTGCTGCCGCTCTTTGGCGTAGCCGACGGCGGCATCGAGCGCGGCCTGGGCGATGCCGACGGCCTGGGCGCCCACGGCCGGGCGCGAGCCGTCGAGTGCGTGCAGCGCGATCTTGAACCCCTCGCCCTCGTCGCCGAGACGGTTCTCGACGGGCACCTCGCAGTCGCTCAGGTGGAGCGCGACGGTCGGGGACCCGCGAATCCCGAGCTTGCGCTCGAGCTTGCCGAGGGTGAAGCCGGGGAACGTGGGCTCGACGAGGAACGCGGTGACCCCGCGGCTGCCCCTCCCGCCGTCCACCGTGGCGAACAGGGTGATGACGCCGGCGTGACTGCCGTTCGTGACCCACAGCTTGGTCCCGTTGAGCAGGTAGCGGTCGCCCCGGCGCACGGCGGTCGTCGCGAGCGCGCCGGCGTCGGACCCGGCGCCGGGCTCCGAGAGCGAGAACGCCGCGGTGATCTCGCCCGCCGCGAGCCGCGGCAGGTAGCGCCGTTTCTGCGCCTCGCTCCCCACGGTGACGATCGGGAACCCGCCGGCATACTGGACGAGATAGATGACGGCGGTCGACGCGCACGCCCACGCGATCTCCTCGACCGCGAGGCAGAAGGCGAGCGCGCCGAGCCCGGCACCGCCGTAGGTCTCCGGAATGTGGAGCCCCATGAGCCCCTGCGCGCCGAGCCACGCGAGCTGGTCCGTCGGATACGTCTCCGTCTCGTCCACCTGCGCGGCGAGCGGCGCGATCCGTCCGCGGGCCAGAGCCCGGACGAGGTCGCGCACCTGGCGCTGCTCATCGGTCAAAGAGAAGACGTCGCGCATTCTCGGAAGCATTATCGGCCACCCCAGGCTCGCTGACAATTCTCGTCACGCCGGGCGTGCAACTTTGGGTCAGGCGCCACGCGGCGGGGCCGGCGCCCGCGGACAAGGCCTTGAGTTTCTGCACCTCCGCTCGTTGGCACCGGCCGTGCACGCACTCGCCGCCGTGAGTTCAAACGCGAAGGTCATCGTGGTGATGCCCGCGTACAACGCGGGCCGCACGCTCCGGATGACGTACGAGGAGTTGCCCAAGGACACCGTCAGCATGGTGATCCTCGTGGACGACGGCTCGACCGACGCGACGCTCGAGATCGCCCGGCAGCTCGGGCTCGAGATCTTCGTCCACAACCGGAACTACGGCTACGGCGCCAACCAGAAGACCTGCTACGCGGAGGCCCTCCGCGCCGGAGCCGACGTGGTCGTCATGGTCCACCCCGACTACCAGTACGATCCGCGGCTCGTCCCCCAGATCGTCGAGCCGATCCTCCGCGGCGAGGCCGACGTGGTGCTGGGCTCGCGGCTCAAGACGGGCTCGGCGCTCCGGCAGGGGATGCCGTGGTGGAAGTACGTCGCGAACCGCTTCCTCACCGCGCTCGAGAACCGGGTCTTCGGCCTCCGGCTCTCGGAGTATCACACCGGCTACCGCGCGTTTCGCCGCGAGGTGCTCGAGCGCGTGAACTTCGCCCTGAACTCCGACGGGTTCGTCTTCGATCAGGAGATCATCGCCCAGGCCGTGGCCGCGCGGTTCCAGATCGGCGAGATCGCGGTGCCGACGCGCTACTTCCCCGAGGCGTCGTCGGCGAGCTTCTGGGCGTCGACCGCCTACGGGCTCTCCATCCTCGTCCTCCTCGCGCGCTACCTGCTTCACCGCCGGAGTCTGCTGCGGGCCCGCCGCTTCGACAGCCTCCGCGGCCGTTACACACGCCTCGTGCCGGCGGAACGCGCGTCGGCACGCGCGCGCTCTTGACGATCCCCCGTCGCTAGCCGATCATCGGGCCTCGTCCGGTCGTCCACCCGAGTGGCAGGGCGAAATGGAAGGAGAGGCGCCATGGCGGAGCTCACGGCGAAGAGGCGTCTGGTCACGACGCTCGCGATCCTCGTCCTCGTCCTCACGGCCGGCCTCTACGCGGCCGCCCAGCAGATGGACGAATCGAAGCGCGACCGCACCGTCCCCGTCTCCGGCGGGAAGTACCACGTGCTGCCGGCGACGCTCGAGACGACGCAGTGGGGCTGGCTCGACCCCAAGGAGCCGCCGAAGCTCGTCGTCAACTCCGGCGACACGGTCGCGGTCGAGACCATGATGCACTCGCACAACAAGATCCAGCCTGGGACGACGATGGAGGAGATCGTCGCCCTGCGCAAGGCGAACCCGGGTGGCGGGCCCCACTCCCTGACCGGGCCGATCTACGTGAACGGCGCCGAGCCTGGCGACGTGATGGAGATCCGGATCCTCAAGATCACGCCCAAGGCGTTCGGGGTGAACTTCAATCTCCCCGGGAAGGAGTTCCCGACGATCGGCGCCCTCGCCTCCGAGATGCCCGACGGCTTCCTGAGGTACTTCTACCTCGACTGGGACAAGCGTCAGGCGGAGTTCAAGCCCGGCATCGTCGTCGACCTGCAGCCGTTCCCGGGGACGCTGGCCGTCGGCATCGACCCGAAGGACCCCTCGCCGCGCAAGGGCGGCGCGACCGATCCGATGGCGCCGGTATCGACGCTCCGACCCTGGAAGAACGGCTCGAATATGGACATCAACGAGCTCCAGGAAGGCTCGCGGATCTACATCCCGATCTTCCTCAAGGGCGGCCTCGTCTGGACGGGCGACTCCCACTGCCGCCAGGGCAACGGCGAGGTCAACCTCACCGCGCTCGAGTGCGCCTACCGGGAGATCGTGATGCAGCTCATCGTGCGCAAGGACATAAAGCTCGACTGGCCGCGCGTGGAGACGAGCACGCACTGGATCATGCTGGGCTTCGACGAGGACCTCAACCGTGCGATGGTGAACGCCGTCCGCGAGGCCGTGGACTTCCTCGCGAGCCAGAAGATGGTGGCGCTGACCCGCTACGAGGCCTACGCGCTCGTCTCGATGGTGGGCGACTGTCGTGTGACGCAGGTGGTGGATGTGCGGAAGGGCGTTCACTGCATGATCCCGAAGTCCGTCTTCGTCAAGCAGTCGTAGCGTGCGGGCCGCCCTCCTGGCCCTGCTCGCCGCCGTCCCGGCCTGGGCGAGTCGAGAGGCGGGCGCGGCGCCCCTCTTCCACCAGGCCGGCGGCGCGCTCCCCGTCGTGACGACCTCCACCGACCTCCGGGCCCTCGCCGAGGCCGTCGGCGGCGAGCGCGTGCGGGTCGAGAGCCTGGCGGCCGCCGTGCACGAGCCGCACGCGGTCGAGGTGACGCCCGGGCAGTTCGCGAAGCTCAAGGCCGCCGCGCTCCTCGTGCGGATCGGGCTCGACCACGAGCCCTGGCTCGCCCGCGTCCTTCGCGTCGTGAGCGATCTTCGCTTCGCGCCGGGGAGCCCGCACGACCTGGACGTTTCGAAGTCGGTCGAGCTGCTCCAGACGGACACCCCGCGCGTGAGGCGCGAGGGGGCCGCCCACGTCCACGGCTTCGGCAACCCGCACTACTGGCTCGATCCCGCGAACGCGCGGCCGATCACCGCGGCCATCCTCGAGGCGCTCGTCCGGCTGGCGCCGGACGACCGTGACGTCTTCGCCCGGAACCGCGCGCGCTTCCTCGTCCGGCTCGACGCCGCGCTCGCCCGCTGGACGCTGGCGCTGGCGCCCTATCGCGGCACGCGCGCCGTCGTCGTCCACGACAGCTGGCCGTACTTCGCCCGGCGCTTCGGGCTCGTCGTCGTCGCCGCCGTCGAGCCCGCGCCCGGCGTGCCGCCGTCGGCGGCATGGCTCGCCACGCTCACGGCGAAGATGCGCGAGGCACGCGTCCGGCTCCTGATCGCGGAGCCGTCGTCGAACGCGTCCCTCGTGAGCCAGGTGGCGGCACGCGGCGGCGCCCGGGCGGTCGTGCTCGTCTCCTCGGTCGGCGCCGACCCCGAGGCGGGCGACTACGTGTCGCTCTTCGAGCTCGATGTCCGGCGCCTCGTCAAGGCGCTCGGACCGTGATCGAGTTCCTCGCGCTCCCCTTCGTCGCCTGCCTCGTCCTCACCGCGATCCACGTCTACCTCGGGCTCCACGTGCTCGCCCGCGGCGTCATCTTCGCGGACCTGGCGCTCGCCCAGACGGCGGCCCTGGGGATCACCGTCGCCTTCCTCGCGGGTCACGCGATCCAGAGCGACGCGGCGTACTGGTACGCGCTCGTCTTCACGCTGGCGGGCGCCGGCCTCTTCGCCGGGAGCCGGACACGCCGCGCGCGCGTCCCGCAGGAGGCCCTCATCGGCATCGTCTACGCGGTGTCGGCCGCGGCGGCCGTGCTCGTCGTGGATCGGGCCCCGCAGGGGAGCGAGCACATCAAGCAGCTCCTGGTGGGAAGCATCCTGACCGTCACGGGGGACGAGGTGCGCGCCCTCACCCTGCTCTACGCCGTGCTCGGTGCCCTTCTGTGGGCCGTGCGCCGCCCGCTCCTCCTCATCTCGTTCGACCCGGACGGCGCCGCCCAGCGCCACGCGGTCCGCGCGTGGGACTTCGTCTTCTACGCCTCGTTCGGGCTGGTGGTCACGAGCTCGGTGCGGGTCACGGGCGTGCTCCTCGTCTTCTCGTATCTCGTCGTGCCCGCGACGGTCGCCGCGCTGCTCACCGACTCCGTGCGGGGCCGCCTTCTCGTCGGCTGGGCGGTGGGCGTCGGGGTGAGCGCCGGGGGGCTCTTCGCCTCCTACGCCTGGGACCTCCCGACCGGCGCCACGGTGGTCGTGACCTTCGGCGTGGCGCTCGCCGGGGTCGCGCTGGCGCTCGCGGCACGGGGGCTCGGCCGCGCGGTCCGCACGCGCGGCACCGCACCGCTCCGCTCGCTCGGTGTCGGCGCCTCGGCCCTCGTTGGACTCGCCGGGCTCCTCCTGGCGCTCTTCCCGCGCATGGACCATGTCTGGCTCGACTGGATCGAGGCGCCCCTGCCCGCCGTCGAGCTCGGGTTCCTCACGCCGCGCGAGCGCGAGACGTCTCGCGAGAGCCGTGACGCGATCGCGCGAGCCACCGCCGAGCTCGCGCGCCTGCGCGCGCTGCAGCAGGAGGTCCGCTGGGGCGCCCGAGCGATGCACGAGGAGGCGACGGAGCGGCTCCGGCAGTTCGTGGCGGGCCAGAGCGAGCTTGCGGCTGGCGACCGGATGGTGCTGCGCACGCTCCGGACGCGAGCCCGCGAGCGCCAGCGCTACTGGATCGGCGTCCCGCTGCTCGTCGCCGGCACCGCCGGCGCCCTCGCCCTCGCGCGCGGCCGCTGCGGCTAGCCCGTGTAGGCGTAGAAGCCGCGGCCGGTCTTCCGCCCGAGGCGGCCCGCCAGCACCATGCGCTTGAGGAGCGGCGGCGGCGCATAGCGAGGCTCGCGGAACTCCTCGAACATCACCTCGGCGACGTACATGGCGGTGTCGAGCCCGACGAGGTCCAGGAGCGTGAACGGTCCCATGGGGTAGCCGCAGCCGAGCTTCATCGCCGTGTCGATGTCCTCGAGCGAGGCGAGACCGCCCTCGTAGAGCCGGACCGCGTCGAGCAGGTATGGCACGAGCAGTCGGTTCACGATGAAGGCCGTCGAGTCCTTGGTCTGGACGGGGGTCTTGCCGACCGTGCGGACCCACTCGGTCGCCGTCGCCACGACGGCCTCGTCGGTCAGGATCGTGCGCGCCACCTCGACGAGCTTCATCAGCGGCACGGGGTTGAAGAAGTGGAGTCCGAGGACCTGGCGGGGGCGCGTGGTCGCGGCGGCCAGGGCCGTGACGTTGCACGACGAGGTGTTGGTCGCCAGGATCGCGTGGGGTGGGCAGATCCGATCGAGCTGCGCAAACGTCTCGTTCTTGAGCTGCTGGTTCTCCGTCATGGCCTCGACGACGAGGTCGCATCCCTTCAGGTCCTCGAGGCGCGCCGTGCCGCCGATGCGCGCGAGCACCGCGTCCTTCGCGGCGGCGTCGAGCTTGCCCTTCGCGACGAGCCCCTCGAAGGTCTCGCGGAGCCGGCCGAGGCCGCGCTCGACCAGCGCTCCATTCGCCTCGACGAAGAGCACGCGGAACCCCGCCTGGGCCGCGACCTGAACGATGCCCGAGCCCATGAGACCGCAGCCGATGACGCCGACGTTCTGGATGGTCATGAGCGTCTCCCCCCGGGGCCGGCGGAGGCTAGTTGCGCGCGCGACGACCCGGCAGGGGCGGCGGCTCGTAGTGGGCCGTTCCCGGCGGGCATGGATTCCGGACGGTGATTGTGACGGTGCCGGCCCCGGCGCCGCACCGGGCGCTGCCGTCGGGCTGCGCCTCGCACTCGGCGGAGCGACGTGGCGGGCCGTCCTCTCTGAGCCCCTGATCGAACGCCGACACACGGGGCTCGACGGGCTCGGCGAAGATGCGCAGGATCATCGACGCGCTGACCGGCGTCTTCGCCTCCTCGGCCGAGGCGCCGGGCGCGCACACGCCGAGCGCCAGGAGGGCGCCGGTCAAGACCGTGGCGCCACCGCACACGCGGACGACCTGCTGTGTGGCGATCCGCACCGTGACGCCTCCTTAGTCGTAGACGATGAGGGAATGGAACGGGTAGTTCTTCAGCTTGCCGCGACCATGGAGGAACGCGAGCTCGATCAGGAACGCCACGCCGACGACGTGGCCCCCGAGCTGCTCGATCAGCCGGAGCGTCGCGGCCATCGTGCCGCCCGTGGCGAGCAGGTCGTCGACGGCGAGCACGCGCTGGCCCGGCCTGATCGCGTCCTCGTGGATGGCGAGCGCGTCGCGTCCGTACTCGAGCTCGTACTCGACCTCGATGGTCTTGCCTGGGAGCTTGCCGAGCTTCCGCACGGGGACGAAGCCTGCGCTGAGCTCGTGGGCGAGCGCCCCGCCGAAGATGAACCCACGCGACTCGACGGCGACCACGATGTCCACGCGCTCCTTCTGATAACGGCCCGCCAGCAGGTCGATCACGTAGCGGAACGCCGGACCATCCTTCAGGAGGGTGGTGATGTCCTTGAAGAGAATCCCCTCGGTCGGGAAGTCCTTGATGTCGCGGATCTTCGCCCTGAGGTCGGCGATGTTCATCGCGCGCCTATATTATTACGCGCTGAATGCCGCGGCGCGCAAGACGCGGCGCCGCTGTGCCCGCGTGACACTCGACGGACGCTCGCGCGAGAACCACCGCCGGGGATCCCCGGCTCGCGCCGTCGCTCAACCCACGAATTTTCCAATGCCCATCGAGTTCGGTGCTCAGCATGGCACTCAACTTGCTTTGCAGGTACAGCAGGACTCGACACGAGATACCCATGCTGCTTCCGGAGCAAGTCCAGCGGCTGTTTCAACTCGCCCTGGTCGAGTTCGCGCCCGACTGGGAGATCAGCGGCGCTTGCACGGAGTTGAGCCTGCACAAGGCGGAGCACTGGGCGTCCGGTCTCGGGACATTCGGGCTCGTCCTCCACAACCGGGCGACCGGCGCCACCAAGGTCCTCGGCCGGCGAACGGGCGAGTCCCCCCACGCCAGCTACCACCGCGGCATCTCGTATCGCGTCCTCGAGGCGTACGCCGACCGGATCACGGACCCGATCCGGCGCTACTTCGAGGAGATCGGCGTCGGCGCCCCGCTGGAGGCGCGGTTCCAGAAGCCGTCGACGGGCTCGGGCCTCAAGCACGCGTAACACGCGCGCCCCGGCGCGCGCGCCGACGTCTCCTTCGCCCAACCGCACGCTCATGACTCGAGCTGTGTGATCGCGTCGGGCAGGCCCCCGAGCTGCGGGATCGCGCCGTCGGGACGCCACGGGCCAAGCGCGCGCGGCGGGTCGCTCGTGACGTGGATGACCCGCATGCCGGCGGAGCGCGCGCCCTGAATGTCGAGCACCTCGTCGTCGCCGACGTGCACCGCGCTCTCCGGCCCGGCGCCGACGGCGCGCAGCGTGAGGGCGAAGATCTCGGGGTCCGGCTTGCGCACGCCCACCTCGTCCGAGAAGGTCGTGTGCCGGAAGTAGCCGAGCAGCCCGAAGCGCTCCAGGAGCTTGCGCAGCGTGACGCCGGGCGTCCGCATGATGTTCGAGACGATGGCGAGCGTGTACCCGCGCGCGGCGAGCGCCTCGAGCGCCCCGCGCGCGGACTCGTCCACCGCCGGCGGCACGAGGAGCGCGGGGCGCGCGTAGGCCTCGACGAGCATCGCCATCGTTTCCCCGCTCACCCGGCGGGGAAGTCCGGCATCCACCGCGGCGAGGATCGCCCGGACGTGTTCCGTCACCGGCACGTCGCGGTTCCGGCTCCAGACTCTCGAGAGGAACACGCCCGACTCCTCGTAGCCGCGCTCGAGCGCCGTGGCGCGGACGCGCAGGCCCGCCGCGCCGAGGATCGTCTCGAAATCGGTCATGCGGCGCTTCTTGTAGCGGTTGTCGCTCGACGGCGGGTCGTAGAGCAGCGTGCCCCAGAAGTCGAGCGTGATCGTCGTGATCTTCAGCGTCGGCTCCTGAACTTCGGCGGCCGCTTCTCGAGGAACGCGCTCATGCCACGGAAGGGCTCGTCGGTCGCGTACGCCGCGGTGAACGCGTCGATCCCCGAGCGCACGGCCGTCCTCAGGTCGGTCGCGCGCCAGCCGACGATCAGCTCCTTCTGCAGGCGGACCGCCTCGGGGCCGCACGCGAGGATCGTGTCCACGCGCGCCTGCACGGTCGCGCGCAGTCGCTCGGCCGGCACGACGTCGTTGACGAGCCCCCACTCGTGCGCCCGTTCGGCCGTGATCGGCTCGCCGGTCAGGAGCAGCTGCGCGGCGCGGCCGGGACCGACCAGAGGCGGCAGGAGCGCCGCCTGGATCACCGACGGCACGCCCACGCGGACCTCCGGCAGGCCGAGGGGCGCCCCCGCGCTCGCCACGCGCAGGTCGCAGGCGAGCGCCAGCTCGAAGCCGGCGCCGAGGCACGCGCCGTTCACTGCGGCGATCACGGGGCACGGCGCGCGGTGCACGGCGTCGATCGTGTCGTGTAACAGGGTGATCAGCTCCTTCGCCCCTGCCGTGTCGAGATCGCGCAAGACCCGCACGTCCATGCCCGCCGTGAACGCGCGCCCGCCGCCGGTCAGGACCACCACGCGCGTGGCGCGATCGGCGGCGAATCCGTCGAAGGCCGCGCGCACGGCGCGGATCAGGCCGGGTTCGAGGAGGTTGAGCGGGGGACGGTCCAGCGTGCACCAGACGGCGTCGCCGGCCCGCTCGACGCGGAGGGGCGCGTCCGCCATCAGTACCGGCGCATGGTCGGATCGACCGTCCGCGCCCAGTGATCGAGGCCGCCGACCAGGTTCTTCACGTTCTTGAAGCCGAGCTGACGCAGGTAGTCGGCGACCGCCGCGCTCCGCACGCCCTGATGGCAGTACACGACGATCTCGTCGTCGGCATTGAGCTCAGCCGTCCGGAGCTCGATCTCCTCGATCGGGATATGCACCGCGTTGTCGAGGCGGCAGAGCCGCGTCTCCCAGTCCTGGCGCACGTCGAGCAGCAGGGGCCGGTCGTTCCGCCCCAGCCGCGCCTTCAACTCTTGCGGGGTGATCCCGTCCATGACGACCTCCGCTCAGCGGGGCGCGGGCCGCCCGACCAGGAAGTCCACGAGCCAGCGGTTCACGGTCTCGGCCTGCTCGATCTGGGGGAAGTGCCCGCACTCCTCCACCCAGCGGACCGTCGCGCGCGCGAACCCGTCGGCGACCAGCGTGCAGTGCGCCGGCGGCACGACGCGATCCTGGCGGCCGTGGATCAGCAGGACGGGGAGGTCCAGGGTCGCGATCGCGCGGCGGTAATCCTCGGCGTGACCTTCGAAGTCCGTCCGCACGTGGCGGAGCGTGGCGAGGTACGCCGCGCGCGCCTCGGCGGTGGTCCGCGCCGCGAATCCGAAGTCGACAAAGAAGTCGACCTCCTCGCGGACCGCGCGGTGGAAGCAGCGCGCGAGCGCCGCCTTGTAGAGCGCCGCCGAGCCGCAGCGCGCGAGCGCCTCGCCGAGCAGCGGCAGGGCGACCAGCCGATAGACCCACGACGGGCGATAGCCGAAGCCGGGGACGACGCCGCCCACGAGCGCGAGTCGCTCGACCCGCGCCGGATGGGTCAGCGCGTACGTGACGGCGACGGCCGCGCCGAGCGAGTGGCCCACGAGCGAGGCCTCCCGGATCCCGAGCGCTTCCATGAAACCGTGGAGCGCACCGGCGAAGTAGGGCAGACGGTAGCGCGCGCGGGGTTTCGCGGAGGCGCCGAAGCCCGGGAGGTCGAGCGCGTAGACCGTCGTCCGCCCGGCGAGCCCCCGGAGGGTGTGGCGCCAGGACTCGGCGAACCCGCCGAGGCCGTGCACCAGGACGACGACGGGGCCACGTCCGTCGACGAGGTAGTGGAGATCGAGCCCGTCGACTTCGCCGCCCCGAAGCCGGAGTTCTGGCATGAGACCACGATTTTACCAGACCGCCTCCGCCGAGCATCCGCCTCAGGCCGTGGCGTCGCGAGCTCAGGCGAACAAGTCAGGAGGCCGGGCATCGGCGGGCGTGCGGATCGGCTGCCCGAGGAGTCGCTTCAGCATGAGGGCGTTCCGGACCGGATAGTCGCGGTTGTTGTTGTTGAAGGAGATGAAGACCTCGTCGGCCTCCGCTCTGATCCGCCCGATCTCGGGGAGGAACTCCCGGAGCTCCGCCTCACTATAGAGGTAGTCGTACTTCTCCCGCACGGCGGGCTCCTCCCCGCGGAGCTGGCGCAGCCATCCCTCGGCGTTCCGCCCGTGCAGGCGGAATACGGCGATCGGCGCGGTCGCAGCCGTCACGCGCGGCACGGCGCCCGCGACGACCGGGGCGTCGACGATCACGTGGGCGAGCCCCGCGCCACCGAGGGCCGCCAGCGTCTCGGCGGCGTGCCCGGGGAACCACGAGCGGTGGCGAAACTCGACCGCGATCGTGAAGCCCGGCAGGCGCTCCGCGAGGGACGCGAGGTAGTCGAGCCGCGCGGCGTCGAAGTGAACCCACGGCGCCAGCTGGAAGAGGACGTAGCCGAGCTTACCCGCCTCGGCCAGCGGCGCCATGGCCGCACGGAAGAGCCGCACCGCGGCGTCCACCGCCTCGGGCGGAAAGCTCGTCGCCTCGATCTCCCCGCGTCGCGTCCGCCGGGGCTGCCGCGGCAGGAGGGTCGCGAGCTCCGCCGGGAGGCTCTCGGGCTTCGGGTGGTGCCCCGTCAGCAGCGCGTACGCCTTGACGTGGAAGACGAACCCGGGGGGCGTGCGCTCGACCCAGCGGGCGGTGTTCCGGACGTCGGGAATGGCGTAGTAGGAGCTGTTCACCTCCACGGTGTCGAAGACGCTCGCGTAATAGCGCAGGCGCGCCTCCGCGGACATGGACCGCTTCGGGTAGAAGCCGCCGCTCTCGATGAGCGCAGGGTCCGCCCAGGAGCAGATCCCGACTCGCACGCGCTCGGTGAGGCTAGGCGATCTTTTCGTAGATGCCGGGTGGGATGACGCGGTAGACGTGGATCGGCTGCGAGACGTTCTTGAAGGTCTTCTCGCCGAGGCTCTCGAGCACGAAGTGCTGGCGGATGCGCTCGGTCGTCGTGGGGCCGATGACGATCTCCCCGCCCTGCGCCGACCCGGCGAAGCGCGCGGCGAGGTTCGTCGTGGGGCCCGTCGCCGTGAAGGTCCACCGCTGTGCCGCGCCGGCGCCGAGCTTGGTGGCACCCACGAGCGCCTCGCCGGTGTTGATGCCCATGTGGAGCTGGATGGGCGGAAAGACGCCGCCGTACTCCTCGTTGAGGCGCGCCGTCCGCTGGTGGATCGCGAACGCCGCGCGCGTCGCGTTGAGCGCGTGGTCGGTCCCGCCGCGGTCGGACTGAAAGATGACCATGAGACCGTCCCCGGCGGTCTCGTTCACGTCGCCGTGGTGGCTCTGGACGATCTCCAGAAAGCTCGAGAAGTAGGTCTGGACGAGCTGGTTGAGACGCTTGGGGTCGAGCTGTTCGGAGAGCTTCGTGTAGCCCGCGATGTCGAGGAAGAGCACGGACACCTCGACCCTCTTCTTCTCCAGCTCGGTCGCGTTCGGATTCTGCTCCAGGAGCCGTTTGACGGCGTCGGGCACGAACTTCGAGAGCTCGCCCTTCAGCTGCTCGAGCAGCTCGAGGCGTACCCGCGACTCCTGGAGGTGATGGAGCGCCGACTCGAGCTCCGTGTTCTTCG
Organism: Candidatus Rokuibacteriota bacterium; assembly: GCA_003221695.1. Taxonomy (GTDB): domain Bacteria; phylum Methylomirabilota; class Methylomirabilia; order Rokubacteriales; family CSP1-6; genus 20CM-2-70-11. The sequence continues at coordinate 20,389 of QHSX01000042.1, read as the reverse complement.
CGGCGAGCGCCTCGTGGGCCTGCGCCAGCCGCCCGGTCATCTCGTTGAAGGCGGCGCCCAGCTCGCCGATCTCGTCGCGTGCGCTGGCGGATGCGCGGGCCGCGAAGTCGCCCTCGCCCACCCGACGCGCGGCGGCGGCGAGCGCCTCGATCGGGCGGACGACGACCGACCGCATCGCGACCGTCAGCACGACGCCCGCCGAGAGGATCGTGAGGACACCGATCAGGATCTGACGGTTGCGGAGCCGCCGAACCTCCGCGAAGACCGGCTCCATCGACGTCTCCACGCGGACCACCGCACGCACCCTGTGGTCGCTTCCGTGGCAGCCCTGACACGCCTCCTTGTTCGGGATCGGGTAGTGCAGCGTGAAGAATGCGACCCCGTTGTGGGCTTCGATCGACTCCTGCGTCCGGAGCGTCTCGAGCGCCTGTGTGAAGAACGGCCCGCTCATCGGCGCGCCGGGCGCGCGTTGCATCTTCGAAATGTTCGCGAGGACCTCGGGCGCGAGGCTCGCCGTCCGTGCCACCTCGGTGGCGGTGGCGAGGTCGGTGAACGCCTCGACGCCGTTGCGGCGGTAGATGGTGAACCCTTCGACCAGCGACGAGGACTTGAGCTCCTGGATCATCGTACGCGTGACGTCGGGGCGCTCCTGCAGCATGGCGCCCTCGATCGACGCGACCACGGCCGTGGTCAGCCGGCGGGCCGCCATCTTGTTCTGGTCGACCAGGGCGTCCGACTCGCGCCGGATCGTGACGACGGTCGAGGCACCGAAGCCGATAATGAGCACGACCACGATGAGCAGCCCGATCTTGATCGCGAGTCGGGAGCGGACCATCGCCGAGCGGTCAGCGCCGCGCGGCCTGCGCGATCGCCTGCGCGAGCTCGTCCGCCTCTTTCGGATCGAGCGGCTTGAGGCGCGCGAGCACCTCCCTGGCCTCCGCGAGCCTGCCCAGCTGGACGTACGCCTCGCCGAGGTACTCGAGCGCCTGCGGGTACAGCGGGCGGAGCCGTAGCGCCTCCTGGTAGGCCTTCACGGACTCCTCGAATTTGCCCCGCTTCCGCAGCGCGTGGCCGAGCCCGTTCCACGCCTCGGGGAACGCGGACCGGAGCTCGGTCGCCTCGCGATAGGCCTGCTCGGCGCCCGCCCAGTCGTTCTGGCGCGCCAGGGCCTGGCCTTGGTTGAAGCGTGACTCGGCGGTGACCGCGGCGGGTTGCCCGGGCGCGGGCGCGGACGCGTCGTCGTCGGGGTTCGCCGCGGCCCCGGTCGCCAGAAGCAGGACGGCCGCCACGAGGGCGAGACGCATGGCCGATCCTACCATGAAGCCGGCTCCGGCCACGGCCGGCACGCGCCAGCGCGTCCTGTCGTACGGTCTGCTAGAATTCGTCTCCGATGGCGCACGCCGACGCCTTCGAGGAGTTCGAGGCGACGAGCCTCTTCTGTCCGCGCTGCCGGCGCGCGACGCCGGCGCGCAAGAAGCTGCTTCTCGTCCTCCCGAGCGGCAACAAGTACGACTACGTCTGCACCGAGTGCGGCGCAACGGTCGGCGGCAAGACGGACAACGACGCGCGCGCGTTTCACACGACGATCCCTCCTGCGTCGCCGCGCGATTTCCGGTAACCGCTAACTCCTAACTCCGCGCCAGATCAGTCGCGCAGGCCTCAGGCGTCAGCCCGCTGACACCGCCGGTTGTGGTCATCACCCTCATCTCAACATCTGGTTGCATAACACGACGCGCCTTGGCATACTCTCTCAACTTTATCTCATCGTTTTTCCTTCCAGCGTTCATCGGACGGCGGATTCCGAGGTTGAAAAGAGTAAGAAGGAGGCACCGTATGAGTCGATACGGCAAGGCGGTTCTCGTTCTGGCGTTCGCGTTGGCGGTCGCCGTGGGTGGGCTCATCCTCACGCGCCAAGTTATCGCCGTCGCAGGCGAAGCCGACGCCGAGCGGCTCAGCCGCGCGATTCTCGAATACATCGCCGAGAAGAATCCACGCGCGCCGATCAGGGCGTTCCAAAAGTTCCCCGAAGTGCTCATCGCGGAAGCCCAGCGCGCGAACATCGACCACTGCCTGGTGCTCGCGCAAGCAGAGGTCGAGTCCGAGTTCCGTCACGACGCGGTCGGCCGGGCCGGGGAGATCGGGCTATTCCAGATGCTGCCATCGACGGCGACGCTTTTCGAATCGACCGTCGGCCCCTTCCGGCGCCCCGTGCTCAAGGGCCAGCGCGATCTCGGCGACCTGGCCGATCCCCGCGTCAGCGCGCGCTTCGCGTTGGCGTACCTCCGTGACATTATGAGCCGTAAGCCGAGCATCAAGGACGCACTCACCGAGTACAACGGCGGTCCCGCGGGCCGTCACCCGTACTACTATCGGATGGTCATGGGCGCGTACGTCGAGGTCCTGGAGCGGAGCGAGCTGCGCTGCCGCCTTCAGCCCGCGCCGAAACGGCTCCCGGTCCTCGCGTTCCTGACACGCGTCTGACGACCGCCGCGGCGGTCGCGCGCCGCGACGCGCGTGATCGCGGCGCGCTCTCGCCCCGCCGTCTACGTGGCGCTCGCGCCCGCCACGAACACGAAGCGGCCGGTCGCGAGCACCCGACCCGCCCGCGAACTCCTCGATCCGTCCCTGGACGTCCGCGTAGCGACCGTGATCGGTGACAAGCCGGGCGCGGCCCAGGAGCGGCGTCTCGTCCTTGGAAGCTCCGGACACGCGGGCCGACAGGATGGCCCGGCGCGCAGCCCACGCAGTGATAATAATAGGAGGTCGGCGGGGCGCGCGGTGAAGGCGCTGCTCCTCGAGACCCGCGAGCCGCTCGCGGAAGACCTCGGGAGCGAGGGAGGCGGAATGCAAACCCGGTGGGCCCTGACGCTCGTGCTCGCCGGTCTCCTGGCAATTGGCGGGTGCGCCTCGAGCCAGGCGCCGGTGCTCTACCCCAACGAGAAGCTGAAGCAGGCCGGCCCGGAGCAGGCCGACCGCGCGATTGGGGAATGCCGTCAGCTCGCCGATGCCTACGTCCAGAGCACCGCCGGCAAGGACGTCGCCAAGGGCGCGGCCGTCGGCGGAGTGGCGGGCGCGGCGATCGGCGCCGTCGGTGGCGCAGTGAGCGGCCGCGGTGCGGGAGCCGGGGCGGCGGTCGGGGCGGCGACCGGCGCGACCGCGGGCGCCGTCCACGGCGCCGTCAAACAGACCGCGCCGAGCCCCGTCTACAAGGCGTACGTGAACCGCTGCCTGCGGGAACGGGGCTACGAGGTCATCGGCTGGCAGTAGGGCTACGCCAGGACCGCGTCGATCTTCCGCGCGAGCGCGAAGTCTTTGGCGGTGAGACCGCCCGCCGAGTGTGTCCAGAGGGAGAGCGTGACCGCGTCGTAGTGGATCGCGATGTCCGGGTGGTGTCCGGCGCTCTCCGCGAGCGCCGCGACGTCGTTGACGAAGAACATCGCGTCTTTGAAGCTCTGGAACCGGTACGTGCGATCGATCGTCGTGCCCACCCGCGTCCAGCCGGGTATCCGCTCGAGCTCGGCCGCGACCGCCGCGTCACTCAGCAGGGTCATCGGTCGAAGAAGCGATGGATCAGCGGCGCCCAGGCGTCGAGGGGACGGGTTGCCTTGCCGACCACCTTCGCGTCGTCGTCCCAGCGTCTGAGAGCGAGTGCGTCGGCGAGCCACGGATACCCGGCGAGCCGCGCGACCTCGGCGGCCGTCATGACACCGCCCTGCAGCCGGAGCGTGTGGCGCGAGACGGCGGACAGCCAGCCGAAGTAATCGGGCTCGGTCGCGCACAGGTAGCGTTTGGCGTCGGCGTGCATGCGCACGCACCACGCGACGCGCTCCGGCACCCACGGCGCGATCAGCTCGGCGCCGACCTCGTGGTGCCCGCGGGCGCGCGGTCCCGCGGGCATCGGCTCCGTGGAGTCGGAGACGAGCGATTGATCCACGGCGTAGCGGCCGACGTCGTGCACAAGGCAGGCGAGCTGGAGCTCCTCGTCGGCGCCCGCGCCACGCGCGAGCTCGGCGCACTGGAGCGCGTGCTCCAGCTCCGACACGGCCTCGCCGCCGTAGCGCCGCGCCGCCGCGCCCGCCATGGCGTCGAGCAGCCGCTCGGCCATCGTGCTCACACGCGCGCGAACTTCTGCAGCGAGCGGATCTCGCGCGGCGGCGTCTCTTTGCTCCCCTGCGCCGTCCAGGACACCTCGGCCACGTAGAGCGCGCCGCGCGAGTCGACGGCGCAGCCGTGGGGCGCCACGAACTCGCCCGGCTTCTCGCCCGCGAAGGGGCCGCCGATCCGCGCGGCCAGATCGCCCTTGAGCGTGAGGACGCTCACGCGCGAACCGAGGTTCGGCACCTGGGCGTTCACGGCAAGGTGCGTCGGCAGCTCGCCGACGTAGAGCAGCCCCCCGTTCCGCCGCTCCGCGAAGAGCCCGCACGGACGGTGGAGGTTGTTGAGCTGCATCTGGTACCGCCCCTTCCCGTCGAAGACCTGCACGCGGTGATTCTCGCGATCAGCCACGTACACCAGGCCATCGGCGTCGGTGACGATGTTGTGCGGGACGTTGAAGCAGCCGGGGTCGGTGCCCGGCTCGCCCCACGAGTGGAGGTGCCGGCCCTTGGGGTCGTACTTGTGCACGCGCGAGTTGCCGTAGCCGTCGGAGACGTAGATGTCCCCGGTCTTCGGGCAGAGCGCTACGTGGGTCGGTCGGTTGAACGGCTTGCCACCGTGAAGCGTGGACGGGGTGTCGGGATCACCGAGCGTCAGCAGGAGCTTCCCCGCCGCGGTGAACTGGCGGATCGTGTGGTGCAGGTCGTCCGTCAGCCAGAGCGTACCGTCCGGACCGATCGTGATCCCGTGCGGTCGCCGGAAGACCCCCTCGCCCCACGAGCGGAGAAAGTTCCCGTCCCGGTCGAAGACGATGACCGGGTGCGCGCCCCGGTTGAAGACGTGGACGTTATCCGCCGGGTCCACGGCCACGCTCGTGGCCTCGACGTAGGACCACCCTTGCGGCAGCCTGCCCCAGCCCTCCACCGGACGGTAGTTCATGGCCGACCTCCCCCGCTCGGAGCCTCATACTGCCACAACGGGACCACGCAGGCCATCGGCGGACGACGCCCGGTGACGGCCGCTCGCGTAGAATATCCGCGATGCGGTGCCTTGCGTGTGGAACCGAGAACCGTCCCGGCGTGAAGTACTGCGAGGAGTGCGGCGCGACGCTCGACGTGGTGTGTCCCGCGTGCGGCGCCAGCGTCCCCACGGGGAAGAAATTCTGCGGCGCGTGCGGCGCCGCGCTGGCCGCCCCCGTCCCCCTGGCCTCCCCCGCGGCCACCGCGCGGTTCGAGTCGCCGCGGGCCTACACCCCGGCGCACCTCGCCGAGCGGATCCTGAAGGACCGCGCCGCCCTCTCGGGCGAGCGCAAGCAGGTCACCGTCCTCTTCGCCGACGTCTCCGGCTTCACGTCCATCTCCGAGCGCCTCGATCCGGAGGAGGTCCACGCGCTCATCAACCGCGCGTTCGAGGTGATGCTCGCCGAGGTCCACCGCTACGAGGGCACCGTCAACCAGTTCCTGGGCGACGGGCTCATGGCGCTCTTCGGCGCGCCGATCGCGCACGAGGACCATGCCCAGCGGGCCGCCCACGCCGCGCTCGCGATGCAGCAGGCACTCTCGCGCGACCGCGACGAGCTCGAGCGAACACGCGGGATCGCCTTCCGGGTCCGCATGGGCCTCAACACCGGTCTCGTCGTCGTGGGCGCCATCGGCGACAACCTCCGCATGGACTACACGGCGGTCGGCGACACGACGAACACGGCGGCACGGATGCAGCAGCTCGCCGAGCCAGGCACGATCGTCGTGGCCGAGGCGGCTCGCAAGCTCATCGCACCGTACTTCGAGACGCGGGCCCTCGGGGCGGTCCCCGTGAAGGGCAAGAGCCAGCCCGTCGCCGCCTGGGAACTGCTGAGCGCCAGCGGCGTCGTCACGCGTCTCGCCGCGCGCGCGGTCCATGGTCTGTCGCCGTTCGTGGGGCGCGACGACGCGCTCGCGACGCTCGAGCGCGCGTGGACGCAGACCAGGGGCGGGCGGGGCCAGGCGGTCTTCGTGGTCGGCGACGCGGGGCTCGGCAAGTCGCGGCTCCTGCTCGAGTTCCGCCGGCGCCTCGCCGACCTCGCGACCTGGATCGAGGGAGACTGCATCTCGTTCGGCCAGTCGATCCCGTTCCTTCCTATCGTCCAGATGCTCAAGCAGAACTTCGGCATCGACGATCACGACGCCGAGGCGCAGATCGTCGCCAAGATCCTGCGCGGCCTCGCGTTCGTCGGCGACGAAGCCGCCACCATCGCGCCGTACCTTCGATATCTGCTGTCGGTAGATCCGGGCGACCCCGGCATCGCCAGCCAGGATCCCCTCCAGCGGCGCGCACGGATCCTGGCCGCCCTCCAGGGGTTGACGGCGACGGGCAGCCGTCGCCGGCCGGTCGTGCTCGTGGTGGAGGACGCGCACTGGATCGACAGCGCCTCCGAGGACTTCCTGAAGTCTCTGACCGAGAGCCTGCCCGGCATGGCGGTGCTCCTGATCGTCACCTACCGCCCCGTCTACGCGCAGCCGTTCGGCGATCGCACCTACTACTGGCGGATCGGCCTTCAGCCGGTCGACGAGGACGCCGCGGCCCAGATCGTGCGTGCGACGCTCGGCGTCGCGGAGCTGCCGCGCGAGCTGGCCGTGACCATCGCCGCCAAGGCCGAGGGCAACCCATTCTTCCTCGAGGAAATCGGCCGCACCCTCCAGGAGACGGGCGCGGTCCGGGCCGAGGATGGCCGGCTCGTGCTGGCGCAGGCGGCGTCGACGATCACCGTGCCCGAGACTGTGCAGGACGTGATCGCCGCGCGCCTGGACCGGCTCGGCGCCTCGCAGAAGCGGACGGTCCAGACGGCGTCCGTCATCGGCCGCGAGTTCGCGCTGGCGCTCCTCAGGCGCGTGTCCGACCTCCAGGAGCAGCTCGAGCAGAATCTCACCGAGCTCAAGCGAATCGAGCTGATCTACCAGAAGGGCGGTTTCGGCGAGCTCGAGTACGTCTTCAAGCACGCGCTGACTCAGGACGTCGCCTACGCCTCGCTGCTCCAGTCCGAGCGGCGTCGTCTGCACGCGCTGATCGGTACGGCCATCGAGGAGGTGTACGCCGGCCGTCTCGAGGAGCGCGCCGAGGAACTCGCCTACCACTTTACGCGCGGCGAGGTGTGGGACAAGGTCGTGCACTACGCGCGCGAGGCCGGCGAGCGCGCCGCCGCCCTCTTCGTGGACGACAAGGCCGTGGAGTTCTACGAGACTGCGCTGGCGGCGCTGCGGCACGGGGAGGAGACGCGGGAGACGGCGCGAGCCGGCATCGACATCCGCCTGGCCATGCGGGCGCCGCTCTGGCGGGCCGGGCGGCTCGATCCGCTGTACGAGCGGTTCCGGGAGGCGGAAGAGCTCGCCGCCCGGCACGGCGTGACGGAGGTGCTGGACACCATCTACGCCTACCTCGTGCAATACCACTGGGCCAAGGGCAACCCCGAGGAGGCCCTGACCTACGGGCAGCGCTGCCTCGAGCGGGCGGCGACGCGAGACGATCCCGGGCTCGGCGCCACCGGACACTACTACCTCAGCCGCGCCTACCAGACGGTGGGGCGACACCGTGATGCGGTCCGGGAAGCGGAGGCGCTCCTGACCCTGCTCGCCGGCCGGGAAGACGAACGCTTCGGGCTCTCGGGCCTGCCCTTCTCCGGCGCCTGCGCCCTCGCGGCGTTCTCCCTCGCCGAGCTCGGCGACACCACCGGCGCCCTGGCGATGATCGAGCGGGGCCGCGCGGCAGCCGACGCGGCCGGGCATCAGTACAGCACGGCCGCCATCGGCGTCATCCACACGTACATCCTCGCCCAGGCCGGCCGTCTCGAGGAGGCCGTTCGGGTCGGCGAGTCGGTGGTCGCCACCTGTCGGGAGAAGAAATTCGCCGGTCAGTTCATGCTGGGCGCCTGCGCGTTGGCCCACGGCTACGCTGGACTCGGCCGCGGGCGGGAAGCGGCCGAGCTGGCAGGCGAGGCGATCGAGTGGCAGGAAAAAGCGCACGCCTTCTCCGACCGCGCGTGGATGCACGCGACGAAGGCGCTCGGGCACGTCGCCGCGGACGAACTGGACGAGGCCGCCCGCGACGCGGCACGCGCGCTCGAGTTCGCCGAGCGTCACGGGGAGCGGGGCTGGGAGGCGTGGGCGCGCTACACCGCCGGGCTCGTTGCCGCGCGGCGCGGTGACCGTGCCGCTGCCGAGCGCGGCTTCGACGAAGCGCAGGAGATCGCCGAGGAACTTGGGATGCGCCCCCTGCTCGAGCGCTGCCGCGCGGCGCTCGGGAAGCTCGGCTAGCCCGGACCCGCGCCTATCTCCCGTAGACGGTCGACAGGTACCGGACGACCGCCTTCGCGTCCTCGTCGCTGATCGAGGCGCCGAAGACCTTGATCATCTTCGTGACGACCGCTTCCCACTGCTTCGCGTCGCCCCGCGGCTGCATCACGATGTAATCGGTCGAGTGGCACGAGCGGCACGCACGCTGCGCGACCTCGACCCCGGGTCCGGGCTTGAGGTCCCCGTACGGGTGGTCGGGCGGGAGCGTGATCGTCTTGGTCTCTGCCGCCGCGGCGAGCGGGAGCGCCAGCACGAGCGCCGCGATGCCGAGGGTGCGTCGCATGCCGCGCCTCCTAGCCCGCCTGGACGGTGATGCGCTCGACGATGTTGCGCAGATAGCCGGCCGGGTTCCACACGGGCTCGTACCCCTGCGACTCGCCGATCGCGTTGAGGGCCCGGACCATCAGCGTGTGTTCGCCCGCCGCCGGCGTCCACACCGCACTCCATTCGCGGAACGAGTAGCGGCCGAGGTCCGGCCCGAGCTGCGCGCGCCGCCAGGTGACGCCCTCGTCGTCGGACACCTGGACCTCGCGGACGCCGTAACCGCCGTCGAACGCGATGCCCTTGAGCGTCACGGACCGCCCGGCGACGACGCGCGCGCCGCCGGGGGGTGCACCGATGAAGGAGCGGACCGTCATGCGGGTGATCGGCACGGTGCTTTTCGGCGCCGTGCCCGGCTCGACGCAGCCGCACGGCGTGTCGGGAATTCGATACGCGGGCTTCATCCAGAACTTCTCGAAGACGTGGTCGATCACCGAGATCTCCGAGAGGTTCTTCACCCAGTAGGTCGCGTACCACCCCGGAACCACCAGGCGGGCCGGGAAGCCGTTGAGCATGGGCAGCTCACGCCCGTTCATCTGGTAGGCTACGATGACGTCCGGGTCCTCCACGATGCGCCGAATGTCGAGGCTCTTCACGAAGTGCGGAACGCTTGGGAAGGCCGGCTTGTCCAGGCCCTCGAACGTCGCTTGCACGGCGCCCTGGCGGACGCCGGCGGTCGCGAGAATGTCCCTGAGTCTGGCGCCCACCCACTCGGCATTCCCCATGGCGCCGTCGCCCCACTCGCCGCCGAGGACGCGCGGGGCGAACCGTCCGCGGCTATTGCCCGAGCATTGGGTGACCGCGGTCACCGCCGCCTTCGCGAACTTGCTCTTGAGGTCGTCGAGGGACAGCTCGAGCGGCCGGTCCACGAGCCCGCTGACCCGCAAGCGCCAGGTCCCGAGGTCCACGCTGGTCGGCACCGGGAAGGTATGGTAGCGGACGAAGAACGCCTCGTTCGGTGTGATCGCCCCATCGAAGTACGACATCGGGGTCTCAAGCTGCGTGGGTCTCGCGGTCAGCAGGATCAGATCCGTCTTCTCCGGGTACCGGACAAGCGGCCGCCCCGCGAGGATCGGGTCCCCCTGCTGCGCTGACGCCCGAGGCGCCCGCCAGAGGAGCCCCGCCGAAACGGCGAACGTGCCAAGCCCGCCGACTGCTCTCAGGAAGTCCCTGCGATGGCTCCGCGTCATGGCTCGCCTCCCGGCCCGAGTGATGGTATCAGATATTGTTCCACCCCTCGGGTTCTCGCGCGCGTATACCCTTACGTATGGACGAGCGGGCGTTCAGCCGGGTGGCCGAGACCTACGCCGGCCGGCTCTACGCCGTCGCCTATCGGCTCCTCCGGAACCGTGCAGACGCCGAGGACGCCGTCCAGCGCGCCCTCATGAAGGCGTTCGCGGCGCGCGCCTCGTACTCGCCGCGCTGGGCAGTGTCCACGTGGCTCTACCGCGTGCTCTCGAACGTCTGCATCGACGAGCTACGCCGGCGTCGCCCCCCGCCCGAGCCGGCGCCCGGCCACGGCGGCCGCGCGGCGGACGGCGTCGAGCGCGCGGACCTGGCGCGCGCCCTGGACGCGGTGCCACGGGAGGCGCGGCTCCTGTTGGCGCTCCACTACGTCGACGGCCTCTCGTACCTGGAGCTCGCACGGGTCCGCGGAATCTCGGTCAACACGGTCAAGAGCCAGCTCGCCCGGGGCAAGGCGATTCTCCGGCGGGCGCTGGAGAACTGACGATGGATCTCGACCTGATGCTCAGGGAGTTCTTCACGGCGGCGGTTCCGCCGCGCGACGCGCTCGCCCGCCTGCGCCGAGGGCTCGGCGCTCGTCCTCGACGGCTCGAACCGCTCGCCGATCGATTCCGCATCGAGGCGAGCGACCGCGGCGTCACGCGCCTCCAACCGGGGCGGGGCGTCGGCGCTCCGTCGCACCGCGCCCGCCGCCACGCCGAGCGGGCGCGTGAGGAGCTCCGCGAGTACCTCGCGGGCCGACGGACGTTCTTCGCGGTTCCCGTCGACCTCGACGGGCTGCCCGAGTTCCAGGCCGCGGTGCTGGCGCACGCCGCGCGCGTCCCGTTCGGCGAGGTCGTCTCGTACGCGACGCTCGCGCAGCGCATCGGCCACCCGCGCGCCGCGCGCGCCGTCGGTAACGCCCTCGCCAGGAACCCCGTTCCGGTGATCGTCCCCTGCCACCGGGTTGTCCGCGAGGACGGGAGCTGGGGGCACTACGCCTTCGGCCACGCGATGAAGACGCTCTTGCTCACGCTCGAGCGGGCGACGCCGGTCCTCGTGGGCTCCACGACGACCCGAATCGTCTGCCGGCGCGGCTGCCCGCACGAGCAGCGTGTCGCCGACTCGAATCGCGTGGTCTTCGCCTCGGTCCCTGACGCGCGGAGCGTCGGCTATCGTCCGTGCCGCGTCTGCCGGCCGGCACGCGTCGCGTGATCGGCCGCGTGGTGAGGAGACCGGCGATGACGGCCCGCGGCTCGCTCCTGGCGCTCGCGACCATGCTGCTGCTCGTCGGCGACCCACGGCTCGCCGCCGCGCCGTACCCGCTCTTCGACGCGCACATCCACTACAGCCGCCCCGACTGGGACGCGTACCCGCCGGAGCGCGCACTCGCCCTCCTCGCCCGCGCGGGCGTGCGTCGCGCGATCGTGTCGAGCACGCCCGACGACGGCACGCTCAAGCTCTACGAGCGCGCGCCGACGGTGGTCGTGCCCTTCCTCCGGCCCTACCGCACGCGCGAGGACATGGCTGGCTGGCACGCGGACGCGGGCGTCGCCGCGTACGTGGAGGAGCGACTCCGGCGCGGCGTCTACCGCGGTATCGGCGAGTTCCACCTCGGCGCCGCCGGCGTGGACGCGCCCGTGGTTCGGCGGATCGCCGAGCTGGCGGCGGAGCGCGACCTCTTCCTGCACGCCCATGTGGACGCCGACACGATCGAGAAGCTCCTGGCCCGTTACCCGAAGGTCCGCTTCCTCTGGGCGCACGCGGGCATGTCGGCGGACGCCGAGACCGTCGGCCGGCTGCTCGACCGCTTCGCGAGGCTCTGGGTCGAGCTGGCGCTACGTAGTGACGTCGCGCCGGGCGGCCGGCTCGATCCCGCGTGGCGCGCGCGTTTCCTGCGTCACGCGGATCGCTTCCTGGTTGGCACCGACACCTGGGTGACCTCCCGCTGGGAGGCCGTCGAGCCTTCCATGCGGGACGTCCAGCAGTGGCTCGCCGAGCTTCCGGCGGAGGTCGCCGAGCGGATCGCCTGGAAGAACGGCGCGCGTCTCTTCCCGGCGCCCTAGCCGCCCAGCGCCGCGACGAGGCGGCGGTCCGAGTCATACCGGAGCCGGTCGAGCGCCGCGTCGCGCTCGAGCCAGAGGACCTCGTCCACCTCGTGGTCGTGCTCACCGGCCTTCTCGAGCGGTCGCATGAGGAACCAGCGCACGGTCTTCCGGATCCGCTGCCCGTCATGCTGGAACCAGTACGTCGCCGCGTCCAGCTCGCGCACCACTTCACAGCGGTACCCGGTCTCCTCGCGCACCTCGCGCAGCGCCGCGTCCGTGGCTGACTCACCGGGGTCGAGCGTCCCCTTCGGCAGCGTCCACACGGGCTGGCTGCGCAGGTCGCGCGCGCGAATCAGCAGCACCCGACCACGCTCGTCGACGACCAGCCCGCCCGCCGAGAACTGCAGCAGGGGGCGCGTCTGCTTCTCCGCCATACGCCCATGATACGATGCGACGCGAGATCCGGGTCGAAGGGAGAACGGACGCGCTCGACCTCCTCGCACACTTCCCGGCGGGCGTGACGCCGCGCCCCGAGCAGGCGCGCCTGCTCGCCGCCGTCGCGGACGCGATCGCGGAGGCCCTGGACGACCCGGCCGCCCCGCGTGTGTTCCTCGTCGAGGGGCCGCCGGGCGTGGGCAAAAGCCACATCGCGATGACGCTCGCGCGGTGGAGCGGCGACGCCTATCTACTGACCTCGCAGAAGCTGCTCCAAGACCAGTACGAGCGCGAGTTCGGCGCCGCGCTCCAGATCGTGAAGGGCCGCGACAACTACGCGTGCAGCCACTACCCCGACGCGGGCGTCCCGACCTCGCGCGGTGCGTGCCGCCGGCCACGCGGGCCGGTCTGCCAGTGCCCGTACGTGCGCGCCAAGACGGCCGCCCTCGAGGGGCCGATCTTCTGCGCCAACACCGCCTACTTCGCCACGCTCCGTCACTGGCACGGCGAGCACCTCCGGCGGCGCCGTCTCTTGATCGTCGACGAGGCGCACAACCTCGAGGCGCAACTCGCCGGAGTCTGCACCGCCGGCTTTCTGCCGGAGCAGATGCGCGCCTGGTTCGGCGCGCCCTTGCCGCGCCTGGCTTCCGCCGACGACTACCGACCGCTGCTCGCGAAGCACCTCGACCGCCTCGAGGAACGGCGCGCGGCGATCGGGCGCGAGCTGGAGGCGCTCGGTCCGTCCGAGCTCGCGCCCGACGTCTTCCTCCGCACGCCGCCGTCCCGCGCCGAGCAGGAGCTGATCGCGCAGCGCGACGATCTGGACGCGGCGCTCGCGCGCATCCACTTCTTCCTCGACGCCGAGAAGACGGAGTGGATCGTGCGGTACCCGCCCGATCCTGCCGCCACGCTCGAGCTCGTGCCCCTCAGCGTCGCCGCGATGGCGCGGGAGCTCTTCGTCGAGGCCGCGGAGCTGGTCGTGCTCTCCTCCGCGGTTCTCGGCCCGAAGAGCGTGCTGGCGGAGTGCTTCGGCCTCGACGCGAGCGGCGTGCGAGCCTTTGCGAGCCCGTCCCCGTTTCCCGTCGAGCAGCGCCGCATCGTGTACCGCCCGGTGGGCGCGCTCTCGCGGGCGAGCCTGGCCGGCCTCGAGCCCGCACTCTTCACGGCGGTCGCCGCGATCCTCGCCGACCATCCGGCCGAGAAGGGGCTCATCCACGCGCCCTCGTACGCCGCCGGCGCCCGGCTGGTCCGTGACCTGGCGGCGCGCGCCCCGGCCCTCGCGCGCCGTCTGATCTGGGTGGAGTCGACCGAGGCGAAGGCGCGCGCCCTCGACCGGCACCGCGCCTCGCCGGCCCCGACGGTCCTCGTCTCGCCGTCGCTGCGCGAAGGCGTGGACCTGCCGGACGACTTCTTGCGCTTCCAGATCGTGACCAAGATGCCCTTCCCCGACCTCGGCGATCCGTGGACGGCGGCACGTCGGGAGCGTGACCCGCGCTGGTACGCGCTCGAGACCGCGAAGGCCCTGGTGCAGGCGTACGGGCGCTCGTGCCGCCACGCCGGCGACTACGGCGTCAGCTACGTCCTGGACGCTCAGTTCGAGCGCTTCCTGGCCCGCTACCGCGCGCTCCTCCCGGAATGGTTCCTGGACGCCGCGGAGCCCGCGCTCCGCGCGCGGTGCCCGACGCACGACGCCGAGTGATAGCATAGGCGGTCGTGAACGCGCGCGACGTCGACGCGGTCATCCAGGCGGTCCGCTTCGAGCTCTATCGGGAGAACGTGTACGGCGCCCTCGAGCTGGCCGAGCGCGCTCACGCCGTCCATCCCGATGCCCGCTACGCCGAGCAGGCGGCGCGGATCCGATCGTGGCTCACGCACCTCGAGAGCCGCGAGGCCTACATCGCGGCCCAGGAGGCGCAGTACCAGCGGCTCCGCTGGAAGATCGGGCTGAAGCTCCTCGAGCGGCGGATCCGGATCCTCCTCGGTCGAAAGACGCGCAAGATGATCGGGCGACGCGGGCGCGATCCCGAGTTCCAGGAGCTCGTGCGCGAGCTCGCCAGCGTGCGGCCGCGGCGCGTGCTCGACGCTGGAAGCGGCGAGGGAGGCGTCGCGCTGGCGCTGGGTGCCCGGCACCCCGACGTGCGCGTGGAGGGTGTTGAGGTCTCGACGACGAACGTCAGGATCGCGCGGCAGCTCAACCGCTTCAAGAACGTCGAGTTCCGCCCGGGCCTCGCCGAGGAGGTCCACCACCTCTTTCCGCCCGGGTCGTTCGACTTGGTGTATTCGTTCGCCGTCCTCGAACACGTGCGGGACGTGGACGCGACCGTGCGCGCGATCGAGACGGTGCTCCGCCCGGGCGGGCGCTTTGCGTTCGTCGTCCCCATGCACGAGCTCCGCGCCCGGGGCCCGATCCCCGACTACGCACCGATCCACGGCTACGCCGACCACTGTCGCGTCTTCACCGAGGCGGAGCTGCGCGCGCGCTTCGGCGGGCGGGCGGGCTTTCGCCTCGTGAAGATCCCGGGGGCCTGGAAGCACGGCGAGCTGCCGGACTGCTTCGAGCCGATCGAGTTCGGCTCGTTCTTCGTCTCCTACGCGACGAGCGGCTAGGCGGGGCTGCGCGCGGCGCGCGGTCAGGCGGGCGTCGCCGCGGCCGCCGACCGCCCGGCGATCCGGCCGAACACGGCGCCCGCCATGAGGCCGGCGCCACCCGGGTAATTGTGGTAGAAGAGCCCGCCCACGAGCTCGCCGGCCGCGAAGAGCCCTGGAATCGGCCGCTGCTCGGTATCCACGACCTGCGCGGCCTCGGTGATGCGGAGACCGCCGAACGTGAAGGTGATGCCGGTCGTGACCGCGTAGCCGACGTACGGCGGAGTGTCGAGGGGCAGCGCCCAGTTCGACTTGGGCGGCGCGATGCCGCGGGTGCCCTTGCCGTCCTTGATCGCCGGGTTGAAGGTACCGGGCCCGACGGCGGCGTTGAACGCCGCGACCGTGCG
Source organism: Candidatus Rokuibacteriota bacterium (assembly GCA_003221695.1). Lineage (GTDB taxonomy): Bacteria > Methylomirabilota > Methylomirabilia > Rokubacteriales > CSP1-6 > 20CM-2-70-11. The sequence goes on along the minus strand of QHSX01000042.1, from coordinate 4,948 downwards.
CGCGAACCCCGCGACGTCGATCTCGAGCTTCGCCGCCAGGCCCTCGAGCGTCGCGTCCTCGGCCTTCGTCACCTCACGGATCCGGTACTCCTCCCGCAACAGGTGCAGGACCTTCGCGTCGAAGACCTGGAATGCGGCGCGCCGCGGCTGCTCGATGACCGCGCGCCCGTACTTCACGTAGGTGTAGTTGCGGAAATCGGCGCCCTCGTCCACGAAACGCTCGCCGCGGAGATTCACGATGACCCCCAGCGGGTAGGAATGCTTCTGAAAATTGTCGCCGACCTTGCGGTCGCCGTGCCACGGGGCGTTCGCGTCCCACTGGACCGAGTGGCAGCCGCTCCAGTGGCCCCACGGAAGCGCGCCGATCTCGAGCGCCATCCGGATGCCGTCGCCCGTGTTGTACGGGGTGCCGCGGACGCGGGCGAGGTCCCAGTTGCGGCCGAGGTAGCGCGTGCGCATCTCGGGGTTCGCCTCGAAGCCGCCCGCCGCGAGCACGACCGCGCGCGCCGCGATCGTCTCCGTGCCCGCCGGCGTCCGCACGACGACGCCGGTCACCGCCCCGCGGTCGTTCGTCAGGAGGCGTGTCGCCTTCGTCTCGAAGCGCACCTCGATCCCGGCCTTGGCCGCCGCCTGGTACTCCATGTCGATGAGTCCGGGGCCGCCGCCCACGGCCTCGAGGACCAGCCCGCCCCAGAACCTGAAGCGCCCGTCGACCTTGTAGGCCTGACGGCCGAACATCGGAATCCAGCGGACGCCGCGGGCCCGCATCCACCGCACCGTCGGCTGCGACTGGCGCACGAGCAGCATCGCCAGATCAGGGTCGGCGCAGTCCTCGGTGACGCGCATGAGGTCGTCGTAGAACATCTCCTCGGTGTAGGGATCGACCTCCATGGACGCCTTCTCCTCGTCGGAGAGATCGCCGACGAGGTCGCACAGCTCCTCGAAGCTCTTGAACGCGAACCGGAAGCCGCCTGCCGTGAAGAAGCCGTTGCCCCCGCGCCACGCCTCCGGCGCCTTCTCCACGACGAGCACGCGCGCGCGCCCCTCCCGCGCCGAAAGGGCGGCGCACATGGCGGCGTTGCCGCCCCCGACCACGACGACGTCGTACGCGGCGGGCACGGCCGGACGCTAGCCGATGATCTCGCTGATCTGGATCTGCGGCTGGATGTTCGTGTAGTTCGGGATGTCGGCGATGAGCTCCTTGCCGTGGGTGCCCATCCCCTTCTGGAAGTCGGCGATCGCGTTGAAGTAGAAGTGGCAGGCGGCGACGTAGGGCGCGGCCGCGCCGGGTGTGCCGCCCGCGACTCCCTTGTCCACCTCGGTCCGGATCAGGCCGAAGGGCTTGAGGCGCTCGGTCGCGAGCTTCATGTGCTTGTTCTTGTAGTAGTCCACATCGAACTTCTTGCCCTCACTGGCGGGGTACAGGACGCTGACGCGGATCATCGGAGCCCTCCTCGTCGGGAAAGTCGCGTCTCGAGATCGGCAGTGTACTACGGAACCGCGCGGTCACGCCGGCGGGTGGGCGCGCTCGACTCCGACGAGACCCCGCAACCGGACGCCGAGCGGCGTACCGGCGAGCGCCGCCGCCGCCCAGAGCCAGCCGTGCAGGCTCGTCGAGGCGATGCCGCCGAAGAGCGCGCCGATGTTGCAGCCGTACGCGATCCGCGAGCCGTACCCGAGGAGGAGCCCGCCCAGGACCGCCGCCGCCACGCGGCGCGCCGGGACGCGGCGGCGCGGGGCGAAGCGGCCGGCCAGCCCCGCGCCGAGCAGCGCGCCCAGGACCAGCCCGAGGTCCATGACCGACGTGACGTCGGCGAACACGGGTGCCGCGAGCGCCGACTGCTGGAACTCGCCCGACCAGAACGCGACGCCTGAGAGGTCGTACCCCATCGCGACGAGCCCCTTCGCGCCCCAGAGCGCGAAGGCCCAGGTGATGGACCACGGCGTGCCCGCGACCACGAGCGTGACGAGGTTGAGGAGCGCGAGAAGGACCGCGCCGACGCCGAGCGGCCACGGGCCCTGGACGACCCGCCGCCATCCGGTCACCGGCGCCCGGAGCGACGGGCGCGCTCCGACGCGTCGGCGCTCGAAAACCCAGGAGACCAGGGCCAGCAGCGCGCACACGGCGAGCTGCAGGACGACGGCGCCGCTCCAGCCGAGGCGCTCGGCGAGGGAGACCTCGCCCAGCGACGGCAGCGCCCACCAGAACGGCATGTGAAAGGTCGCCAGCACCGCGCCCGCGACGAAGCCGACGAGCGTGGCCAGCATCGGCGTGACGCCCGCGCCGAGATGGTAGAGCATTCCCGAGCCGCACCCGCCGGCGACCTGCATCCCGACCGCGAAGACGAACGCGCCGACGAGCACGGACACGCTCGCCGGGGCGACCGCGCCTCCCACGGCGACGCCGAAGACCTCGCCGGCGGCGAGGACGGGCGCGAAGAGCACGGTCGCCACCGCGAGCATCAGGAGCTGCGCCCGCACGCCGCGGCCGTCGCCCACGGTCACGAGGTCGCGGTACGCCCGGGTGAAGCCGAAGACGGCGTGATGGAGGGTGAGACCGAGGGCGGCGCCGACGAGGAGGAGCGCGCCCTGCCGCGGGCCATAGTGCGTCACGAGCCAGAGAGCGCCGACCGCGAGGACGCTGGCGGCGCCCGTCACGACCGACGCCTGGACGGGCCCGCCCGTGAGCGCGGCCGGCCGGGTCGTGATGGGTGGGGCGACGACGCGGCTCATCGCGCCGGCGCCTCGCCGCGCGCGCGGCGGCCCATCTCGATCAGCACCTCGCGGGTCTCGCCCGCCGTCCGCACCTCGCGCGGGAAGGCGATCCGCACGCTCGCGAGGCGCTCGCCCCGGCGCAGCCGCAGCTTGAAGCCGAGGCGGTCGACGGCGACCATCGTCGCCGCGTCGGCCTCCTCACCCGCGTAGAAGCGCGCGTAGGCCACCAGCGCGTCGGCGTGGTCGCGGTTCATGTGCTCCGTGATCCCGTCGGCGGCGGCGGCGAGCGGGTCGGGGGCCGCCGCGACGTAGTCCGCCGCGGACACCCAGTCCATCGCCGCGAAGCCACCGACGAAATAGAGGTCCGTGAGCTCGAGCCGCCAGAACCCGAAGTCGTCGAAATCCGCCCAGTACGCGGCCCGCGAGTGGCGCGCGAGGTAGGCGGCGCGCGCCGCGCTCGCCTCCCCCGGAGGCACGACGCACGCCTGACCCATCAGCGTGAGGCGCGCACGGGCGAGCGGATCGCGCGCTTCCTCACGCTGGGGGCCCGAGCCGGGCTGGGTCACCAGGAGGCTCGCGCGCGGATCGGCCTGGAGGTTCTGGGTGTGCATCGCCATCGAGCTGATCAGGAAGAGCGGGCGCCCGGCGCCATCGAGCGCGTACGGCATCACCGACGCGAACGGATGGCCGGGATGCCGGCGCGAGAGCGTCGCGAGGGTGCCGACGCGTCCGACGTGGGCCAGCGTCCGCGCGCGCTCGGCGTAGGTCGGCTCTGGGACGGGCGGCGAGCCCGGGGTGTCGGCGGGCGGGGCGTGGCGGCTGCCCATCACGCCGCTTCCGTTGGGACGAGGCGCGCCGGCTCTTCCAGGATCCTCAGCAACGCCGTCGCGCAGTACACGCGGTCGCGCTTGGCCTCGTTCACCTGCTGAAGGATACCCGCGGCCCGGAGCCGTTCCATCGCTCGCTGGGCAGTCGTGAACGCGACCTTGAGCTGCTTCTCTACGCGCCGGACGGTGGAGTAGGGGTTCTGGGCGAGCAGGTCCACCAGCTTCAGGGCCGCCTGGGGCGCGCCGGCCAACTCGTCCTTCCATCGAGCCACCAGCGCATTGATGCGCTCGGCTCGACTCAGGGCATCCTCCGACTGACGGGCCACACCGTTCAGGAAGTACTCGAGCCACCCCTCCCACTCGCTTCGCTCATGCACCCCCTGCAGCCGCTCATAGTAGTCCGCGCGCGTCGCCTCGAAGAAGGCGCTCAGATACAGGAGTGGCGCAGGCAGAACTTCGCGCTCAACCAGAAAGAGCGTGATGAGCAAGCGACCGACACGTCCGTTGCCGTCGACGAACGGGTGGATGGCTTCGAACTGAACGTGCATCAACGCTGCCTGCACGAGGACCGGCAGCGACCGATCGCGCAAGAACTTCTCCCATGCCCCCAGGCAATCCGCGAGTGCGTCCGGCGGCGGCGGTACATAGATCGCGTTGGTGAGCGTGCAGCCCGGTGGCCCAATCCAGTTCTGCGTCGTCCGGTAGACGCCGGGCGTCGCGTGCGCGCCTCGCACGCCGGTCATCAATTTGGCGTGGAGCTCGCGAGTCAGCCGAAGCGACAGCGGGAGCGTCTTGAGCCGCTTCACGCCGTACTCGAGCGCCACGACGTAATTGGCCACTTCACGAAGGTCGGCCGGGCTCCGATCCACCGCCGCGCCCGCCTCCGCGGCCAGCAATTCTCCCAGGGTCGCCCGCGTCCCCTCGATCCGGCTCGACAGCACGGCCTCGCGTCTGACGAAGGGTCGGATCAGGAGGTGCGGGTTCGGCAGACGCCCCCCTTCTCCTGCCAGGCGCCCGATGAGACGATCAGCGTCCGACAGCGCACGTACCAGCCCGGGCGCCCATCCGAGCGGCGGAGGCAGTGGGTCGGGTACGAAGGCCATGTAGCCTCCGGCGCAGCGCACCTTGCGGCCCGGTGGTCTAACCGCGGGCAGGGAGGATCTGCTCATTTGCGCGGGCGCTAACGGCGACGAGAGTTATTTTCGATACGGCCACAATTCGATAATACCACTGCTCGGAATGTAGGGACCCTTCCAGACCCCCTTCGCTACTCGCGGGTCGCCGTGAACGGGCAGATCTGGTTGTACGCGCAGCTCCGGCACGCGTTGTAGGACGGCGTCGCCGCGAAGGCGCGCGCGCGGATGCCGGCCGCCGCGGCCCGCACCGCGGCGATCGCCTCCTCGAGG
>QHSX01000003.1 GCA_003221695.1 Candidatus Rokuibacteriota bacterium | reverse complement strand
GTCCCGACCTGGAGCGCGATCCCACTGGCGGTCCAGCTCGTTGTCCCACTCGCCGTCCCGCTGCCCAGGCCGTTCGTCCACGTCACCTCGGTCACACCGACGTTGTCCGACGCCGTTCCCTCCAGCGTCAGGAGCGGGGCGGTCGTGCTGTAGGTCGGATTCGAGGTCGGCGAGGTGATGGCCATGGTGGGCGGCGTCGTATCCGTTCCGGTGCCGGTCACGATCCCCGAGATCGTGTCTCCGTCCGCCGTGAAATTGACATTCGCCGTGGCTGCCGCCGCTGCGGTCGGGCTGAAGCGCACCGTCACGGTCTGACTCGCCCCCACGGCCAGGGTAAACGGACTCCCGGACACGATGCTGAATGGGGCAGAGATGGACGCGCTCCCAGAGACTGTCCCGGCGCTCGCATTCCGGACGACGAAGGTTTGATCCGCGAAGGCGCCGAGGTTTACACTGCCGAAATCCACGGGGCCCGCCGGGGTCACGGCAAAGCTGAAGTGGGCACCGGCACTCGCTGTTGGAGTCGAACAGTCGCTCTCATAGCTGCTCGTGTTCACCGCGGTGACCGAAACGTAGTAGAGAAAGCCGGTGGAGAGCCCTCGAAGCCTGAAGGCTACGGATTGATCAGGAGCAGGGCTTGGCGTCGGGGATACCACTTCTATGAACGTTGGTCCGGGACAGGGCGAGTCCGCGGGTCCGTAGTAGACGCGATAGGACGCCAGGTCGGTCAGAGGACTTCCGTCGGTATTCGTGGTGGGCGCGATCCAGGAGGCGTCGAGGATCCCGGCTTCCACCGGGACAGCCGCCAGGAGAGCTCCGCTGAGCGCCAGACCGAGAGGCCACCGAGGCCAGGAAATCACGGGGCAGAGCCTAGCTCAGGCGAAGGCACTCCTCACCGGAAGAATGCGCAGCAACATCTGCACCACATTTCCTCTTGAGCAAAGCCTCGTGATTCTGGATGGTTCGGAAACGAGATGCCCTGGGTATGTGACATCGATTGATTAGAAAATTGTAAATCTTTTGCTTACGAGCCTGAAACTTTCTTGCCTCTTTACTGAAGGGTGCTGACGGCGGTGAGGAGTTCGTTCAGGTGGATGGCCTTGATGATCGGACTCATCGAAACCAGGATGGGGTCGGTGTACGTGGGGAGCGACCGACCCGCCGCCTGATAGGCCTGGTCCAGCGCCGTCCGGAGATCGGTCACGTGGGCCAGTTTGGCCGCGGTCGTCCCGGGCGTGAGCGTGGTGTCGGTCCAGGCAAAGGTCGCCAGGCCGCGTGCCACGCGGACGCTATCGACGGCCGCCCGAAGCTCTGTTATGTGCACGGTCTTGATGAGTGTGCTTTGAGCCGCGAGCGGGTCATCGGTGAACGCGAGCGTCACAGACAGCGTCACGGTCAAGCTCGTGGTCGCCGTGTTGCCGGCAGCGTCCCGCGCCTGAACCGTCAGCACGTTGGTCCCCGTCTGGAGGACGATCCCGCTGGAGGCCCAGCTCGTCGTCCCGCTCGCCGTCCCGCTGCCGCCCAGGCTGTTCGCCCACGTCACCTGCGTCACCCCGACGTTGTCGAAGGCCGTCCCCCCAAGCGTGAGGAGCGAGTTGCTCGTGGTGTAGGTCGGGAGGGCGGTGGGCGCAGCTATGGCGATGGTGGGCGGCGCGGCGTCGTTCACGCTGACCGTCAAGCTGTCCGTCGAAGTGTTGCCGACGGCGTCCCGCGCCTGGACCGTCAGCACGTTGGTCCCCATCTGGAGGACGATCCCGCTGGCGGTCCAGCTCGTCGTCCCGCTCGCCGTCCCGCTGCCGCCGCGGCTGTTCGCCCACGTCACCTGCGTCACCCCGACGTTGTCCGACGCCGTGCCCCCCAGCGTGAGGAGGCTGGCGCTCGTGCTGAAGGTCGGATTGGAGGTGGGCGAGGTGATGGTCACCGTCGGCGCCGTCGTATCCGTAGCCGTCCCCGTGCCGGTGAGGATCCGCGAGATGGTGTCTCCGTCCGCGGCGAAGCTCACATTCACGGTCGCCGTCGCGGAGGTGGTCGGGGTGAAGCGCACCGTCACTGGCTTAGAGGCTCCGAGTCCCGCGAGGCTGAACGGGCTCCCCGAGACGACGCTGAAGGGGGCCGAGACCGACACACCTCCAGAGATCGTCCCGCCGACCGTGTTTGACACCGTGAAGGTCTGATCGGCGAAGCTCCCCACGTTCACCGTCCCGAAATTGACGGTACCGGTTGGTGCGGCGGCGAACGCGATTCGCGCGGAGGCGCTCGCAGGGGTCGAACAATCGCTCTCATTGCCGCTCGCGTCCACCGCGGTGACCGACACGTTGTAGAGAGTACCCGCGGAAAGTCCCCTGAGCGTGGAGAGCACAGTCTGGTTGTCGGGAGGGTCTGGAGCCGGAGACGCCACCTCCACAAACGAGGCTCCCGGACAGGAAGGGTCAGAGGTTCCGTAATAGACGCGATAGGACGCCAGGTCGGTCAGAGGGCTTCCGTCGCTATTCGTGGTTGGGGCAGTCCAGGAGGCGTCGAGGATTCCGGCTCCTCCCGGTGCGGCCACGAGGAGGACTCCCCCCAGGACGAGGCTGAGCCCTACGCAATTGACGGCAGCCCGCTGCTTCGAAAACACTGTGGTCCCTTCCTTCACGGGGAGACCACCGATGTTCTCGGGGGTGACCGTCACCCTCTTTCGGTAGCCCGGCTGTCAGGCGTTCGGCCTGACCCGTGGCTTTGCGTCCCCGCCTCACGGCGGGTTTGCCCTTATCGAGAAGGGGTCTTCCCGATAGGCTAGCTGTGCACAGGCAGTGCCAGAGAAAAACCTCTTTAGATTTGAGGGATTGGAATATGTGACCGGAATGGCCAGTCAATTCTGGAAACTGCCATTGCCAAACTGGCCGCTCAGCGGGATGGACGGCTGAGTCCCTTCGACTGCGGACAGCGATACCGATATGCGCAGACGGGGCTGCGGCGAGTCCCTCGCACTGCAGAGTCTGTGCAACTGTTTTCAGAATTCGGCGCCACGAAAGGACGCCTCCCGAGAGTAAGCTCTTGATTTCGACTCTATTTTTTCGTTGGCCGATAGGTGGCGCGCCCGTTGCTAATTCAACGTGCCGCACGCAAATGCAAAATCTCGTCATGAGTGAATGGAGCCTCAACCCACCCTCTGACGCCGGAGCGAGGGTCGTCGACGACCTGCTCTTTCGATTCCTCGTCGACCTCGAGGTCCAGAAGGCTCAAAGACTCCGCTATTGCTTCTCGCTCATGTGCCTCACCTTCGAGGCGCCAGCTGAGACGCGGGAGTCGTCTGTGTCCTCTTTCGCCGAGATCGCGACTCGCTACATTCGCGCCACCGACGTGATGGCGCCGTGGGCGCCTGCCTCCCTCGCCGTGCTCCTCGTTGACGCGGAAACAACCCAACTACCGTCGATCCTCAGGCGACTGACTGCGCTCCTCGGGCCAACCGCCTGGAGCGCGGGTGGCTCGTGCTACCCGAAAACGGCCACTCGTGCCGATGACATGCTGCGTCAAGCTGTCGATTCGATGGTCCGGGCCAGAGAGGATGGCGGGCACCGGCTCTACGTCGGATCCTGACCTCGACGGCGACTCTCGATGCGCGAGAGCGCCTCGCTGAAGCGCTTCAGCACTTCGGGCTTCTCGATGATCTCGGTGACTCCGAGACGACGAGCCTCGGCGATTTCGCCGAGGGTCGCCAGGCCCGTCATGATGATCACCGGCAGCTCGGGATCAGTCGACCTGATCTGCCGCAGGACGGCGACCCCGTTTAATTCGGGCAATCGGACGTCCAGCACGACCGCGTCCGGGCGGTCGTGTCTGAGATAGGCGAGACCGTCCTCTCCCGTGTGTCTGACGGTCGTCTCGTGGCCGTCTGCCCTGAACGCCTCCGCGAGAACCTGAGCCACGCGCTCGTCGTCCTCGATCAAGAGGAGTTTCATAGTTCCCTTTTATCATGGCAGGGGGAGCATGAAATTTTCAACGTGACAACCGATCGCGGCAATGGCATACTCCGCGAGCTAGGATGAAAAGGGTGAGCCTTTCCGGAAAGTTGCGCGACTGTGAGGCGTCCCGGGAGGAGGCGTCAGTGAGTACTGAGCAAGTCGCTTCAGCGCACACGCAAATCGCTTCACCAGACAGGCTGCTGGCGCCACCAGTCGTTCAAGAGCGGTATCTCAACGACCACGCCCCGCTGCTCGAGGGAAGCCCTCAGATGCGGGCCGTCCGCACCGTCATCGAGAACATCGCCGACACTGATGCGACGGTCTTGATCCGTGGGGAAAGCGGCGTGGGCAAGGACCTCGTCGCCCGGGCCATCCACGCGGCTTCGCCACGCTGCGACGGCCCGTTCGTCAAGGTCAACTGTGCCGCGATTCCTCTGGAGCTGCTCGAGTCCGAGCTCTTCGGCCACGAGAAGGGCGCCTTCACCGGCGCGCACCGGCGGAAGCCGGGGCAATTCGAGTACGCGAACAAGGGCACGATCTACCTGGACGAGATCGCGGAGCTGCCCCTCGCCCTCCAGGCCAAGCTCCTCCACGTGCTCCAGGACTTTCGGTTCTCGCGGGTGGGCGGCCAGGGGTCGATCGACCTCGACACGCGCGTCATCGCCGCCACGAATCGCGACCTGGAGCACGCGATGGCCCGCGGCGAGTTCCGAGAAGACCTCTACTACCGTCTGAACGTCGTGGAGATTCGCATCCCCTCCCTCCGGGAGCGCAAAGAGGAGATTCCTCTCCTGGCGTCCGCGTTTCTCGCCAGGTTCAACGAACAGTACCGGCGCAACAAGCAGCTGTCCCCCGAGACGATCGCGCGCCTCATGGAGCACTCGTGGTCGGGCAACGTCCGAGAGCTGGAGAACGTGATTCGGCGCATGGTGGTTCTCACGGACGGTGAGCAGGCGTTCGAGGCCCTCCTCGCCCGCGGCCGGAACGGCCACGCCGCGGCCCCGCGCCCCGCGCCTCTCGTCAACGAGAGCTTGAGAGACATCGCACGGCGCGGCGCGCGAGAAGCCGAGCGCAAGGCGCTCATCGAAGTGCTCGATCGGGTGCACTGGAATCGCGCCGAGGCATCCCGGATTCTCAAGGTCAGCTACAAGACGCTGCTCAACAAGATCACCGAGTGTGAGCTGAAGCCGCCCTGGCGGCGCTAGCGCTCGTTCGGCATCAGAGCCGTACCTGGCCGGTCTGGATGCGATCGTAGAGCGCCTTGTCGAGTCGAACGAACGCCCCGCGTTCCGCGTCATTGAAGTAGATGGCATCGCCAATCGCCACCGGGTCATAGCCTTCGCGCGACAGGTCCCACGCCTTCCGCTTGAACGTCGCCGTCGTCTCGATCTCGCCACGAACACGAAGGAATAACGGGCGGGCGTACTCCGGCAGGCGCGCGAGATGGAGCCGGAAGGCGGTGAGGTCGAACGGCGGGCCGACCACGACCGCGGCCATGCCGGCGCGGCCTTCCGTCCCGGGGACCGTCACCCCGTACACGACCGCGTCGATCACGCCGGGACACGCGGCGATCGTCTCGGTCACCTCCGTGGTCGAGACGTTCTCGCCCTTCCAGCGGAAGGTGTCGCCGATACGGTCGACGAAGTAGAAGTAGCCCTGCTCGTCCTTCCGCATCAGGTCCCCGGTGCGAAACCACGCGTCCCCCGCGTCGAACACGTCGCGGAGGATCTTCTTCTCGGTGGCCTCCCGGCTGACGTAGCCCTCGAATCGGCTGGCGAAGTTCGCGGGGTCCCTCAGCACCTTGCCGATCGCCTCCCCGACCTCGTTCGGAGCGCAGCGTAGGCAGAATCCCTGCTCATTCCGCACCGGCTCGCCGGTCTCGACGTCGAATTTCACCAGCGTCACCGGGACTCGATGCGCGAGAAACGACGGGATGCGGCCGATGGCGCCGGGCTTGCCGTCGATATTGAACAGCGACACGTTCCCTTCCGTCGAGGCGTAGAACTCCAGAATCCGCGGAATGCGAAACCGGCGCTGGAACTCGTTCCAGACGTCGGGCCTCAGCCCATTGCCGCAGCACATCCTGATCCGGTGCTCCGTCTCGTGCGGAGGGGCGTCGGCGTGCAGCAGGTAGCGGCACAGCTCACCGATGTACTGGAACAAAGTGCAGTCCCAGCGGATGACGTCGTTCCAGAATTCGCGGGCGGAGAATTTCTCGCGGATCACCACCGACCCGCCGGCGGCCAGAACCGCGCCGGTCGCGAGGACGCCGCCGACGCTGTGATACATGGGCAGGCAGTTATACATCCGGTCGGTCGAGTGCGTGGCCATCATCCCGGCAAACCAATGGCTCCATTGCATCAGCCGGTAGTGACTGACGTTCGCGGCCTTGGGCAGCCCGGTGGTGCCCGAGGTGTACACGTAGAGGGCCCGATCCTCGATGGTCAGCGGACGACGCTCGGCCTCGCTCAGCTGTTCGCCCGCGTGTCGCTCGATGGCGGGCTCGAGACGCGGAAATGCGTCGTGGTCGACGCCGTGGGCCCAGATCGTTGCCGCACCCGCCAGGTCCGGCAGGGCGGTCGTCAACGCCTCGATGAGCTCCGCGGCGACGATGATGTGCTTGGGCGTGACGATCTTGATGCAATGCGCGAGGGAGGGACCGACCAGGTTGGTATTGAGCAGCGCGACGACACCGCCGACGCGGGTGATGCCGAGCCAGATGGCCAGGTACTCGGGCCGGTTCGGCATGAACAGACAGACCGCGTCCCCCTTGGCGAGATTCGCATCGAGCGCCCAGCGGGCATAGCGGTTCGACCGCTCCGCGAGCGCGCGATAGGTCAGGCCCTCGCGGTCGGAGAGGAGGGCCGGCGCCTCGCCCGAGGCCTCGGCGAGCTCCTCGATCACGGTCGGCAGAATGCGATGAGGATTCTTCGCGATCGGCGCCGTCAGCTCGAGCGCCCGCAACCACGCCTTGGCGGCGAAACGATCGTCGCGGGCCGGGGCCACGCCCACTAGATGAGCCGACCCATCTCGCGCACCACCCACTCGATGTCGGACTCGGTGGTCCGGAAACTTGTGATGCACGCCCGCAAGACGGGGGCTCCGTCGCCGAGCCGGACCTCAGACATCCACGCGATCTGCCGCGCATAGAGGGCCGCCAGGAACTTGGCGGGGACGAGACCGTCCCGTGTGAAGCACACCAACGGCAGGGGCGTCGTGTTGACGACC
>QHSX01000058.1 GCA_003221695.1 Candidatus Rokuibacteriota bacterium | reverse complement strand
GGCCTTCGCGATCCCGACGATCGCCTTCTCGTCACCGGTGTGGTAGTAGAAGATGCGGTCGCCCTTCTTGACGGCGCGAAGATGTTTCTGTGCGAGCGCGTTCCTGACGCCGCTCCAGACTGCCTTCTTGTCCTTCACGAAGGCGTCGAATCCGTAGTGGGTCGGTTCTTCCTTCACCAGCCAGCTCACCAGCGTGATGCCTTCCTTATGCGCCGATCGCGGTCGCCGGACACCCGACGATCCCAAAACATGACTCCCGGTCCGGCATTCTAACCTGGCCATGAGTTAGAGTACTGGCGCCGCCCTCACCAGCGGACGGCTACGAACGCCTCTGCGAGCTCCGCATCGCCTCGCCGGCCGCCATCGGGCGCCCTGCATGACTCGACTCGCGGAAATGGAGGGCCGCATTTGCCTCAAGATCGAAAGTTCTCGACCGGGCCAGACTTCGATATCCCCCAAAACGCCGGGCTTCTCGCTGCCGAAGTCGCGGCTCACTGTCGTCGTGCTGCGCCGCTCTCGATGTTCAAGAATCCGCTTGACCAACACAATCGGCAGCGCAAGTTCGGGGACATTCGGCGCGAAATTCGGGGACAGGACTCCGAGAGCGTCGTGGAAGTGCTGACGACCGCCCTGCCTTCGATCCACTACCTACAATCTCCTAGTGTTCCTGGCCGGGTCGCGAGAGCATGAGTCGTCGTCAACTGAGCCGGACGCTGTTTTGGCGAAGGACACTGTCCGCTGGAGCCGGGAATGCTGGCCGCCCCGCAAGCGCCGAGGTCACCACCGCTCGATGGTGACGAGCGCCGCATCGTCAATGAGCGTGCCCCGTAGAGAAAATCGGACGGGGTCGCCCACCCGGACCGAGTCACCGAGCTGTGGCGACGCCGCCGGGAAGCCGGTGGTCCTCGCCGGCAGGAGCCCGCGGATCTCCTCGTGCGTGACCACCACCAGGTGCGGATAGATCGCTCTCACGACCCCGCGCCCGTCCCATTGCTGCTCGCCAGCCCGCCCGCCCGCGGCGCAGGCCTGGCGCTCGCGCTCGAGTCGCTCCACCTGTGCCCGAGCAGCTTCGAATTCGCGGTCGAGCGCGTCGGCGCGGCGGCCCCAGCCGGCGTAGCCGAGACCGAGGCCGACGGCGAACGTGAGGTTTAGCACGACGGCGACCTGCCACACACGCATGATCAATACCCTCCGAATCTCCTCAATGGACGTGGTCGTCCGGGAAGGGCGGGACGCTCTTTTCCTCGTTGAGCCTCTCCACCTGCACCTGGATCTCTCCGGTGTCGTCTCTCCAGATCGCGCGGACGTAGCCCTGACGGTCGATCAGGAGTTCCGCGTGCGGCCCCGAGGCGAACATACCGTAGGTGGCGATGATCGCGGCGTTGCCGTCGGTTACCACCGGGAACAGGACAGGTGGCGACGCGCCGAGCTCCCTGATCGCATCCGCGGAGGTCTGCATCGGTACGGCGATGATCTCGACACCGAGGGTCGACAGCAGGTTGTACTTCCGGGCCAGCTCGGAGATGCGCGCCCGCGATCCAGGCAGGGTATACAGCACCAGGAGGACCATCCGCCGCCCTCGGTAGTCGCGCAGCGCCCCCGGGGCCAGCGGGCCGACGGAGATGGTGAAGTCGGGGGCGATCAGCCAGGCGCCATCGAGCTGGACCTGGGCTCCCAGGCTTTTCGAGCCTGCGGCGGTGCCGAGCGCCCTGATGAAATTGATCACGTCCCACCGCTGCGCTTCCTCGAGGCGGTTCTCGAAGGCCGGCATGCCGCGTTCGGGACGGCCGTGGCTGACGAGCCAGAAGAGCTCGCCCGCATGACGGCGCGAGGTTGACGCCGAGCGGAGGTCAGCCGGCGTCCCGTGATGACAGGCAGCGCACTGCCCCCAGTAGATGGCCGAGCCGGAGGCGATCGATGTGGCGTGATACGTCCGGAGCGGGCGCCGGTACGTCGTCGGATAGGCGTCGACCACGAACGGAGGAAGCCCAACGGCAGCGGCGACTGCGGCGAGGGCGAGCGCGCCGGCGAGCAGTGGCGCGCGGCGGCGAAGCGAGAAAAATGACGCGATCAACGCCACCGCGCCGAGCACGGCCAGCTGGCTGGCGAGCAACGCCCGCCACCTCGTCGCCGACCCGTCGAGCGGAGTGTCCAGCGAGAGGCGCACGGGTAACGGCCACACGGGCTCCGCGTGGCGGGCCGGCGTCGTCAGCGTCATCGCGGCAGCCAGGACGAGCAAGACGAGGGCGAGCATGGCCTCGACCCCGACGAAGGCGACGAGGCGTCGCATCGCTTCAGGCCCAGGCAGCGCCGGAAGAAGGCGTCTGCGGTTCACAGCGGCGAGACCCAGGATGGGGACCAGGACAGCCACCTTGGCGAGAAGCAGGCGGCCGTGTGGCGTGCCGACCAGGGCGGCGATGTTCTCGACCTGCGCCAACGCGTTCAGCACTCCCGAGCCCATCAGCGCCAGCATGGCGACCAGCGCGACGCGGGAGAACCGACGGGCGGTGATCACCGCATGCGCGCGGTCGTCCGCATCCGCGTCGCGGCTCGCGGCTCGCAATAGTGCGCCAAGGGCCACGAGGCCACCGAGCCAGACACCGGTGCCCAGAAGATGGCAGGCGTCGATGGCCACGGTGAGCGCCGTGCCGGGGCTGATGGCGGCGGCGTGACTGGAGGCGCTCATGAGGGCCAGCGCGAGCGCGCCGAGCGCCAGCGCCTCGACGCGGGCGGCGATCCAGTCACGCCGCTCCGTGAGATCCGAACGAATTGCGAGAAACGCCGCCAGGATCACCAGGATGCCATGACGGGCCAGCCAGATGAGTCCAGGCCACGTGTCGAGGACAGCGTGCAAGACGGCGCGAGGCTCGAGCGCGGCCTGGGCGCGGCCCTCGAAGAGGGCCGTGCGCACGAGCAGCCAGACGATGCCGGAGCCGAGCGCCACCAGGAGGAGGAGACGTCCCCACACCACCATCGCCCCCTCCCACCGGCGCGCCGTCGGCGCGCGAGACGGGCCCGCCAGGAGGAGCATGAAGAAGGTCCCCACCACGAGCACCGAGGAGGCGAGGTGAGCCGACAGGGCGGTGAGGAGCAGGATCCTCATTCGATCCGGAACGTGAAGCCGCCGTCGGTCACGTCGCCGTCGATCGAGAGCACTCGCCAGAGCACCTTGTACCTACCGGGCGGCAGCGGGGGCAGCGTCGCGCGGAGGATCGCCCGGTTCGCTCGGTCGACGCGGCTGTCCCGGCGATCCACCTGCTGGCCACGGTCGTCCAGGATGCGAACCGAACTGTAGGCGGGCTCCAGGCGCTCGGTGAAGGAGAGCTTCACCTCGTCGGGAGCGCGCTTCAGCGTGCTGTCGGGGCCCGGCTCCGCGCGCTGGAGCATGGCGTGGCCGGACGCGCCGGTCGCAGTCAGCCCCCACGTGGCGAGGGCCAGCGCCAGGCCCAAACGCAGCAGCGGCCGCCTCTCCTAGCTGAGTCTTGCGTTCGCCTTGTAGTAAGCGACGATGTCGCTGGTCTTCAGCCAGAAGAGATCGTAGCGCCCGCCGGTGCCGCCGGCCGTGGAAACCGGCCCGGGCCCACGATCGTAGCCGGCCGACCAAATCATCTTGTCGCCGCCAGCGGTGAACATGGGGCACGCGCCATCGATGGCCGTGTTATTGAATGGCGCCTCGACGATCGGCCCCTTCCATTGCTTGCTCGTCGGATCGTAGTGCACGAACAGCATCGTGTGGAACTTTCCGAAGTCGTGGACGGAGACGACGCCGAGCACTAGCCCGTCCCTAGAGACGACGTTGAAGCGGCACTTCTGAGAGATCGAGTCGAGCAGCTTGCTTTCGTAGCGCTTGGTGGGTTGCCAGACGCCCTTTTCCATCCTGGTGGTGTACAGGGCCGGAGTGGGCGGTGCGCCCACCTCTCGGGGTCTGACCGAGATGAACACGGACGTCTCGGGCTCGCCGGGGAGGTTGAACGGCATGAAGCAGTGTTCGATGTCCGGCGAGTTGACGTTGGACGACAGAGGCTGCGCTGGCGTCCACTCCCCGTTGGGCTGTTTCTGGGTGACCCAGATATCCGGGTTCCCCGAGCGTCTGCTCATGAAGTACAGCGTGTTTCCATCCGGAGTGATCCGCGGCTCCTGGTCGATGGAATCGCTGTTGACCGTGTCGGGCAGCCGCTCGGGTGGCGTCCAGTCCGCGCCGGTTCCCGGCCACTCCCCGGTGGGGCGGATCCGGTGGGTGACGAAGATGTCCGTCGTCGTGCCCCGGACCCGCTTGTCGCCGTTGGCCGCAAAGCGGGCAAAGTAGATGGTGTTCGCGTCCGGCGTAATCGTCGGCTCGTAGCTGCCGAACTCGTCGTTCGGAGGGAATGGCAGTTTCCTGGGGATCAATTCCTTCCCGGCCGCGCGCGCTCGGCCTAGCACGACCGACGAAGGCACCAACGTGGCTCCCACAATCGGCCCCGACGTCCGAAGGAATTGTCGGCGCGACAGCATGTTCATGGCGCTCTCCCTTGTTGGCTTCCTTCGTTTCGGACGGCCGTCATCGGTCCACACTTATACACCTGTTCGCGCCGCTGCAGGGGCGTTTTCGCGGTGTCCTCTCGTGGCGCTCCGATCGTCATCTACAGGACGTGGGCGCGGACGGGATAGATCGGGCTCCCCGGAATACGTCGCTCAGTTACAATTTCGGTGACAATTCAGTTCAGCGCGGAGAGGGCGTTTGCTCAAGTGGCTGAAAAACTGGTTGGCAGGGAGCCGGTAACACCAGGATTTTTCGTCCAGTGCACGATTGCGCGGAAGTGATTGGAATGGTGGGCAGGGACGGGATTGAACCGCCGACACCAGGATTTTCAGTCCTGTGCTCTACCAACTGAGCTACCTGCCCACCAGACGCGACAGGATAACAAAGGGGCGCGGGACTGTCTATTCGACGGCCGCGACGACGCCGATCGCCCCGCTCTTCTCGAAGACGAGCGTGACGATGACGACCTCGCCGGGCTGGAGCGCGCGCGTGAGCGCCGAGAGCACGATGCGCCGGCCGTCCGGCTCGAACCGGACGAGCTCCCCGCCCGGCACCTCGAGCTGGCCGAGCGGCGTGCCCGACGGCCCGACGAGCTCCGCGCGCCCGGCGACCGGCGTCTCGATCCGCGTGAGCACGTCGCCGAACTTCCCGGTGTTGTTGAGCTCGGCGTAGAACACGGCCCGATCCCCGTCCCGGACGAGCCGCCCGTTGGCCGGCTGGATGCGGATGCCGCCGATCTCCGTGATGCTGGGGTAATAGACGCAGGCGCCGAGCGCGAGCGCGCTCAGGACCAGGACCGTGCGGCCGGAGCGGCGCCGCGTCATGCGCCCCTGAAGGCACCCTCGGCGACCATCGCCCGGAACGCCTGCTCGTAACCCTGGACCGTCCGCTCGAGGTCCTTCTCGGTGTGGACGGCCGAGACCCAGCCGTGGTTCGCCGAGCAGTCCACGCCGTGGTTCAGCAAGGCGCACCGGAGCAGGTGATAAAGGCCACCCTTGCGCGGCCGGTCGAGGCCGGCGAGGCCGGGCCTGCCCTCGAACGACACGTGGTAGATCGAGGCCTCGCCGTAGCAGGTGCCGGGCGCGCCGACGCGTTTCATGACGTCGGCGAGGGCGCGCCGGAGCTCGTCGCCCAGCTTGTTCGCGCGCGCCTGGAGAGAGGCGTCCGCGCAGAGCTCGAGCGTGGCGATGCCCGCGGTGGCGCAGAGCGGGTTGGCGTTGAAGGTCCCGGCGTGGGCCACGCGCTGGCTCCGGTCCCAGTCGGGATCCCCGCGGAAGGCGAGCATACCCATGAGCTCGTGCTTGCCGCAAAGGGCGCCGCCCGGGAGCCCACCGGCCACGATCTTCGCGAGCGTGGTGAGATCGGGCGTCACGCCGAAATAGGCCTGGGCCCCGCCGGGCGCGTAGCGGAAGCCCGTGATCACCTCGTCGAAGATGAGGACGACCCGGTGGCGCGTCGTCAACGCCCGGAGCTCCTGGAGGTAGCCCGGGATCGTCGGTGTGGTCCCCGCCTGGCCACCCGCGGGCTCGAGGATGACGGCGGCGACGTCGCCGCGGTCGAGCGCGACCTCGACCGCCTTGATGTCATTGGGCGGGCAGATCACGAGCTGCTCGAGCGTCGCGCCCGGCACGCCCGCCGACAGGGGCACCTCGTACGGCGGGTTCACGGCGGCGGCCGCGCCGTCGTGCCAGCCGTGGAAGTGGCCCGCGAGCTTCACGATCCGGGACCGTCCGGTGTACGCGCGCGCGACGCGCATGGCGAGGTGCGTGGCCTCGGTGCCCGACATGGTGAACCGCACGAGCTCGGCGCACGGCACGAGCTCCTTCACGCGCTCGGCCCATCGCACCTCGAGCTCGTGGCAGGCGCCCACGTGGGTGGACCGCGCCACCTGCTCCTGCACCGCCCGGACGACGGCCGGGTGGCAGTGGCCGAGGAAGAGCGCGCCGTGGCCCATCCAGTAATCCACGTACTCGTGGCCATCGACGTCCCACTTGCGGGAGCCCTGGGCACGCTCGACGTAGATCGGGAACGGCGTCAGGTGGCGGATGTCGTGCGTGATCCCGCCCGGAATCGCCGCGCGGGCACGCTCCCAGAGCGCCGCCGACTTCGGATGCTTGGCACGGTACTCGTCGTGGATTTTCATGTCGGTATGATACCCGAACGCGCGGCCCACCGGAGCAGCTCGACGACCGCCGCGTGGGCCTCGATGGGCAACCCGTCCACCGTGGCCTCACGCCGTCGGGTGACGCCGTCGGAGGCCCCGGCGGCGACGCACGCCTCCACCAGGTGCCGCTCGAGCGCGGGCGTGTGGAGGAGGTCCCGCTCGGCCAGGCGCGAGAGCGCCGCGACGACCCCGTACCCACCCCAATTCGACACGCCGGCCACGACGAGGTGATCGACACCCACGACCGACGCGATCCGCGTGGCGAGCGGCCCGAGCCGCCGGAGGTCCGCGCGCGCGGCTCCCATGCCGATCTCGTTGCCGCCGTCCCCGATGCCGATGGTGGTCGGGCGCGAGGGCTCCATAAACATGGCGTCGAGTGGCGCGTTCCACGCCGCGACCGACTCGCCGCGCATGCTCAGGTAATCACCGGCGCGATTCCGGCCCGGGCGCTCGATCGCGACCAGATGCGTCGGGCTCTCCGCGGCGAGCAGCGCGCGCGCTGCGTCCTCGCCGTCGGGGCACACGAGGATCTCCGGAGGCTCCCCGAGCGCGGCCAGCGCGGCGCCGACGATGGGCGCGCTCACGTGGTCCGTGACGTACCGCACGCGAGCGCCGAGGCTCCGGAGGGCGCGCCCGAGCACAGCGGCGCCCGGTGGTCCGTCCGTCTCGGGTGTGTCGCGTTTCACGACGAAGCCGGTCACGACCAGCACGCGCCGCGCGCGGCGGAGCGCTTGCGCGGCCGCGAGCGCGCCGCCCGGACGGAAGAACGTCGCGATGCCGCGCCGGCCGGGGTCGAGCGCCAGGATCTGATCGATGAGGTCGTAGGTAGGCCGGGCTCGGGCGGGCGACCGGCCTCGCGAGGCGGTCACTTGGGCCGCTCGTACAGCAAGAGCTGGTACGCGGCGAGCGGCGTCGCGGCGCCCGTGCCGCCGAAGACCGGGGCGTCGCTGTCGAGCACGAGGCGCCACGCCGTGTCGGGCAGCGACCAGGCGCGCGGCGCCGCGCCGAGATTCGCGATCAGGCGGATCTCGTCGCCCGCCGGCGTGGCGCGAGTCAGCGTGAGCACGGCGTCGTCGAGGGCGACGTGCGTCCCCTCCTTGTCACGCGCGCCGAGCGCGGGATGGCTCCGGCGCAGCGCGAGCCAGCGTCGGTAGTACTCGCGCAACGCGCGGTGGCGCGGCGCCCCGGCGAGGGCGTGGTTGAGCCGCGAGGCGACGAACGTCGCCGGGGCGTTCGGGTCGGCGATCGTCCCCTGCCACCCGAACCGACTGAACTCCTCGAGGCGTCCACGCCTCACCCGCTCGGCCAGCTCCCGATCGAGGAACGACGTGAAGAAATGGAACGGCGCCGTCTCGCCGTACTCCTCGCCCATGAAAAGGAGCGGGACGGCGGGAGCGGCGAAGAGCAACCCCGCCGCAACCTTCACCGCCCCGAACGGCACCAGCGTGCTGAGGCGCGCGGCACGGGCCCGGTTGCCGACCTGATCGTGGTTCTGGATGAAGATCACGAAGCGCTCCGGAGGCAGGCCGCGGCTCGCCGTCCCGCGCGGCCGTCCCCAGTACTGCGAGGGCTCGCCCTGGAACGCGAAGCCCTCGGCGATGGCGCGGGGCAGGTGGTGATCACCCGTGAAGTCCGCGTAGTAGCCCGCGGTCTCGCCGGTGAGCCGGTGGTGGAGCGCGTGGTGGAAGTCGTCGGACCAGACGGCGTCGAGCCCCAGTCCACCCTCCGCCACCGGCAGGACGAGCCGTCGATCGTTGTCGTGGGACTCGGCGATCACGTGGACCCGCCGCCGCCGGCGCGCGCCCTCCTCGCGGACGGCCTCGGCGAACTCGGTCAGGATGTGCACCGGGCTCGCGTCGTGAATCGCGTGGATCGCGTCCAGGCGGAAGCCGTCGATGTGGAACTCGCGCACCCACGCGCGCCCGTTCTCGACGACGTGACGTCGAACGCCCGCGCTCCCCTCGCCGTCGAGGTTCACGGCCGGGCCCCACGGCGTCTTGTACCGGTCGGTGAAGTACGGCCCGTACTCCGCCAGGTAATTCCCCTCGGGCCCGAAGTGATTGTAGACGACGTCGAGGAGGACCGAGAGCGCGGCCGCGTGACACGCGTCGACCAGACGGCGCAGCCCGCGCGGGCCTCCATAGGTGGATTGGGGCGCGTAGAGATGGACGCCGTCGTAACCCCAGTTGCGCGAGCCCGGGAACTCCGCGACGGGCATGAGCTGGACGGCGGTCACCCCCAGGTCGACGAGCGCGGGAAGATGCTGGATGACGGCCTCGAACGTTCCGGCCGCCGTGAACGTGCCCACGTGCAGCTGATAGATGACCAGATCACCGGGCGCGTGGCCGCGGAAGTCTGCATCGGTCCAGAGGAAGCGCTGGGGGTCCACCACGGCCGAGGCTCCGTGCACGCCCTCTGGCTGCCAGCGCGCGGTCGGGTCGGGACGGTGCTGCTCGCCGTCCAGCCGGTACCTGTACCGCGTGCCCGGCGCCACGTCCGTCAGGGTCAGGGTGAAGACGTCGTCCGCCCCCCGCGTCATCGACTGGGGGCGCCGGCCCTCGACCGCCACGTCCACCGACCGACACCGGGGCGCCCAGACGGCGAAGGTGACCGTATCTTCAAGAACGCTTGCGCCCAGCACGTTCATACGCTCCAATTAACCACCTATGGGCTCGGCCTTCGCCCTGGTCTTGCACACCCACCTCCCGATGGTGCTCAATCACGGACGGTGGCCTCACGGCAGCGACTGGCTCTGCGAGGCCGCGTTCGAGTGCTATCTCCCGCTGCTCGAGACGGCCCACCGCCTCGTCGCCGACGGCATCTCGCCCAAGTGGACGATCAACCTCTCTCCGATCCTGTCGGAGCAGCTCGCCTCGCCGGAGTTTCAAAAGGAACTCTCTTTTTACTACGAGAACGTTCGGCGCGCCTGTGTGGAATCGCGCGCACACTTCGAGGCCGGCGGGAACAAGGAGATCGTGCGGCTCACGTCCTTTTGGGAAGAGTTCTACGAGCGCATGTGGGAGATGCATCGGCGGATCGGCGGCGACATCCCCGGCACCTTCGCCGAGCTCCAGCGCGGCGGCCACGTCGAGATGATCACCTGCGCGGCGACCCACGGCTACCTCCCCCTCCTCGGCCGCGACGAGTCCATCCACCTGCAGCTCCGGACCGCCGTCGAAACACACCGTCGCCACTTCGGCCAGGCGCCGCGCGGCATCTGGCTGCCCGAGTGTGCGTATCGCCCGCGCTACGAGTGGACGCCGCCGACCGGGCGCGACAGCGGCCGCGTTCGGTGGGTCCGGGCCGGCATCGAGGAGTTGCTCGCCGGGCACGGGCTCGAGTACTTCGTCGCGGACGCGCACCTCGTGTCGGCCGGCGCGCCCGTCTTCCTCTACCGCGACTTCGTGCCGCTCAAGGCGAGGCGCGACGAGCCCGCCTCGTCGGTGCCCAGCACCGAGGCGCGCTCACCCTACGCGCCCTATCGCGTCGCGTCGCGTGGCGGCACCGGGGCGGCGATCGCCTTCTTCCGCGACCCGAAGACCACCCTCCAGGTCTGGAGCCGCGAGCACGGCTATCCGGGGGACTACGCGTACCTCGAGTTCCACAAGAAGCACTTCCCCGGCGGGCTGCGCTTCTGGCGCATCACGGACAGCTCCGGCGACCTCGGCCGCAAGATCGCCTACGACCCCGCGCTCGCCGCGCAGAAGGTGGGCCTCCAGGCCCGCCACTTCGTCGAGCTCGTGACGTCCACGCTCGCCACGGCCGGCGCCGCCGGGCCGGCCGTCGTCTGCTCGCCCTACGACGCCGAGCTCTTCGGCCACTGGTGGTTCGAGGGCCCGCTCTGGCTCGAGCAGGTCGCCCGCGAGATGGCGCGCGGCGCCGCCGTGACGCCGGCGACGCTCGGCGAGGCGCTGGCGGCGGTGGAGCCGCGGGCGACGCTCGCCTTGCCCGAAGGCAGCTGGGGGGAGGGCGGGGACCACCGAGTCTGGCTCAACCGCGACACCGAGTGGACCTGGGACCGCGTGTACAGCGCCGAGGCCGAGTGGGCGGCGCACCTCGCCGCGACACGTGCGGCCAAGAATGACCTCGCCCGCGCGCTCGCGCAGGCGACGCGCGAGCTCTTGCTGCTCCAGGCGTCCGACTGGCAGTTCCTGATCACGACCGGCACCGCGCGCGACTACGCCGAGCGCCGCGTGGCCGAGCACTACGCGGAGTTCAAACGCCTCTCCGAGATGGCGCGCGGGCTCGCCTCGGGCGAGCCGCTCTCCCCCGACGACGCGAACTCGCTGCGCCGGCTCGAGCGCGAGGACTTCTGCTTCCCCGACCTCGAGCCGGCGTGGGGCATGGGCCCGCCCGGGGAGGGCTGAGCGCGATGCCGCGGCGGGCCCGGGTCCTCGCGATGATCATGGCCGGCGGCAAGGGCGAGCGGCTCCAGCCGCTCACCCGCGAGCGCTCCAAGTCGGCGGTGCCGTTCGGCGGGCGGTTCCGGCTCGTCGATTTCGTGCTGTCGAACTTCATGAACTCCGAGCTCCCGTCGATCTACGTCCTCGTCCAGTACAAATCGCAGTCGCTCATCGAGCACCTGCGCGTCGCGTGGCGGACGAGCGGGCAGCTGCCCGACTTCTTCGTCACGGTCGTCCCGCCGCAGATGCGCTTCGGGTCGGGCTGGTACCGGGGCACCGCCGACGCCGTGCTCCAGAACCTGAACCTGATCGACGACTTCAACGCCGACGTGATCGCGATCTTCGGCTCGGACCACATCTACCGGATGGACGTGGCCCAGATGCTCGGCTTCCACCAGGCGGCCGGCGCCGACGTCACGATCGCCACACGCCCCGTGCCCGTCGAGCGCGCGTCCTCCTTCGGCGTGCTGCGCGTGGATCGGCGGGGGTGCGTCGCCGAGTTCGCGGAGAAGCCTCAGGCGCCGGCCCCCATGCCAGACACCCCGGCCTCCGCCCTCGTCTCGATGGGCAACTATCTCTTTTCGCGCCAGGCGCTCACCGACGCCCTCCTCGCCGACGCGCGGCGGTCCACGGACCACGACTTCGGCCGCTCGATCATCCCGGAGCTGGTGGCCGGCGGGCGCGTCTACGCCTACGACTTCCAGACGAACGAGGTGCCGGGGGTGAAGCCCTACGAGGAGCCCGCGTACTGGCGCGACGTCGGCACGATCGAGGGCTACTGGGAGGCCCACATGGACCTCCTCGGCGAGTCGCCGCGCTTCGATCTCGACAACCGCTCCTGGCCGATCCGGAGCGAGCATCATCCCGGCCCGGCCGCGCGGTTCATCGGCGGGGACGTCGACAACGCCCAGATCGGCGAGGCGTCGCTCGTCAAGCGCGCCACGATCCGCAACTCGATCCTCGGCCGGAGCGTGTGGGTGAACGAGGGCGCCGTCATCGAGGACTCGATCGTCATGGACCACACGACGGTGGGCAAGGGCGCCCGGCTCCGGCGCGCGATCATCGACCGCTTCAACATCATCCCCGCGGACACCGAGATCGGTATCGATCCCGCGCAGGACCGGCGGCGGTTTTACGTCGACCGCTCCGGGCTCGTCGTGGTGCCGCGCGGCGGCCGTCGCGAGTTCTTGAGGGGCGCCGAAGAATTTTGACCCGCTCGATCGTCATTCACGGCCACTTCTACCAGCCGCCCCGCGAGAACCCCTGGCTCGAATCCGTCGAGGTGCAGGATGGGGCGGCGCCGTTCCACGACTGGAACGAGCGGGTGACCGCGGAATGCTATGCGCCGAACACCGCGGCGCGTCGCGTGGACGAGCAGAACCGCATCCTCGACATCGTCAACAACTTCGAGAAGATCTCGTTCAACGCGGGCCCCACGCTCCTCGCGTGGCTCGACCGCCACCGCCCCGACGTCGGCGCCAAGATCGTCGCGGCGGACCGCGCGAGCGTGACCGCGCGCGGCGGCCACGGCAACGCGATCGCGCAGGTCTACAACCACATGATCATGCCGCTGGCACTCCGGCGCGACAAGGTGACGCAGGTCCGGTGGGGCGTGGAGGACTTCCGCGCGCGTTTCGGCCGCGAGCCCGAGGGCTGCTGGCTTCCGGAGACGGCCGTCGACAACGAGACCCTCGAGGTGCTCGCCGAGGCCGGCCTCCGGTTCACGATCTTGGCACCGCACCAGGCGTGGCGCGTGCGGCCGCTCGGCGCCCCGGCGTGGGACGAGGTCAACGATCGCGTGGACACGAGCCGCGCCTATCGCTGGCGCGGCCCGCGCGGGCTCGAGCTCGCGCTCTTCTTCTACCACGCGCCGATCGCGCGGGGGATCGCCTTTGAGAACCTCCTCGAGCGTAGCGAGCACCTCGTCGCGTGGCTCTATGCGGCGTTCGCCGACACGCCCGACCGGCCGCAGCTCGTCCACTGCGCGACCGACGGCGAGTCGTACGGCCACCACCGCCGCTTCGGCGAGATGGCCCTCGCGGCGGCGGTGCGCCAGATCGAGACGGACGGGTCGGCCGCGCTCACCAACTACGGTGCCTTCCTCGCCGCGCACCCGCCGACCGACGAGGTGGAGATCCACGAGCGCACCTCGTGGAGCTGCGCCCACGGCGTCGAGCGCTGGCGGGCCGACTGCGGCTGCCGGACCCGGAGCGACTGGCAGCAACGGTGGCGCGCGCCCCTGCGGGAGGCGCTGGACTGGCTGCGCGACCAGATCGACCCGTTCTTCGAGGCGCGTGCCGGAGCCCACCTCAAGGATCCGTGGGCCGCGCGCGACGCCTACATCGAGGTGCTCCTCGACCCGAGCCCGGCGCGGCTCGACGCGTTCTTCGCGGCACACCAGCGCACGCCGCTGGACGCGGCCGCTCGTGTCGAGATCCGGCGACTCCTCGAGCTCGCGCGTCACCGGCTGCTCATGTACACCTCGTGCGGCTGGTTCTTCGACGAGATCAGCGGGCTCGAGCCGGTGCAGATCCTCCGCTACGCCGGGATCGCCCTCCAGTATCTCGGCGACCTCGGCGGTGGCCGGCTCGAGCCGGAGTTGGTCCGCCGCCTCGAGTCGGCCCCGAGCAACATCCCGGCGCTCTCCGACGGCGGCGAGGTCTACCGCCGGCTCATCCGCCCGACCGCGGTGGATCTCCGTCGCGTCATCGCCCACTACGCGATCACCGGGCTCTTCGACGACCACCCGGCCGAGGCGCGCATCTACACCTACCGGGTCGCGCGCCTCGACGAATCGCGTGAGGCTTCCGACGACACCGCGCTCCGCATCGCCCGCGTCCGCGTGAGCGCGCTGGCGACCGGCGAAACGCGCGAGATGATGTACGCCCTCGTCCACTACGGGAGCCACGATTTCGCGTGCGGGACCCGCGCGTGGGAAGACGAGGCGACGTACGACGCGCTGCGCGCGGACCTCCTGCGCCGCTGGGCGCAGGGGAGCGTCGCGGACGTCGTCCGCGGCATGGACGAACACTTCCCGGGCGAGCCCTTTGCGCTCGCCCACCTGTTCCTCGACGAGCGCCGGCGCGTGCTCGCGAGCCTCATCCGCGCGGTGCTCGACCCGCACGACGAAACGTACCGGCGCATCTGGGAGGAGAACCGAAAGCTCGTCCACTATCTCCGCCAGGTGGACGTGCCGATCCCGGAGGCGCTCCGGCTGGTCGCGCGGCACGTGCTCGAGCGGCAGGCGCGCGACGAGCTCGAGCGCCTCGACGCCCTCGACGCCATCCCGGAGCGCGTCTTCGGGATTGCGGCCGAGGCGAAGACGCTCGGCGTCGAGCTCGATCTGGCGCCCGTGCGCGCCACGATGCACCGCGCCGTGCGGCGCGCGCTCGAGCGGGTGGCGGAGGCGCCCACGGCCGAGCGCATCGGCGCGGCCGTCGCGCTCATCCAGGACGCGCGTGCGCTCGCGCTCCGGTACGGGCACTGGGCCACGCAGAACCAGTTCTACGAGCTCTGGGGCGCCCGGCCCGAGGGGCGCGCCGTGCTGCAGCCGCTCGCCGCGGCGCTCGGCTTCGCGCTGCCCGCGTGAGGGGGCCCCACGTGGGTGCGAACGTCCATCCGCGCCGCACGGTCGTGATCGAGGCCGTTGCCCCCGCCGTGGAGGGCGGCCGGTATCCCGTGAAGCGCGAGGTGGGCGCCGTCCTCGAGGTGACGGCCGACATCTTCAAGGAAGGCCACGACGTGCTCGTCGCCTACTTGAAGTACCGGCCCGCCGCCGAACGCACGTGGCGCGAGGTCCCGATGCGCCATGTCGACAACGATCGCTGGGCCGGCGCCCTGCGGCTCGACGCCGTCGGGCGGTGGGTCTTCACCATCGAGGCGCTCGCCGATCCGTATCGCTCCTGGCTCGCCGACCTCGCCAAGCGCCACGCGGCGGGGCAGGATCTCACGACCGAGCTCGCCGAGGGGCTCATGCTGATCCGCGCGACGGCCGCGCGCGCCGGGGACGAGGACGCGCGCGCCCTCACCGAGGCGGCACGACGGATCGAACGAGCGCCCGCCCCCGCCGACGCCGTCGCCGCCGCCGGTGGGGAGCCGCTCGTGCGGCTCATGGAACGCCACCTCGACCACACCGACGCGACCTGGTGCGAGCGGGAGTTCGAGGTGGTCGCCGACCGCGAGCGTGCGCGCTTCGCCGCGTGGTACGAGTTCTTCCCGCGCTCGAGCGGAACGTTCAAGGACGCGGAGACGCAGCTCGAGCGCGCGGCGGCGATGGGCTTCGACGTCGTCTACCTGCCGCCCATCCACCCGATCGGGCGCACGAACCGCAAGGGAAAGAACAACACGCTCACGGTGGAGCCCGCCGACCCGGGCAGCCCCTGGGCGATCGGGAGCACGGAGGGCGGTCACACGGCCGTCCACCCAGAGCTCGGCACCCTCGACGACTTCGACCGGTTCGTCGAGCGCGCGCGGAGCCTCGGGCTCGAGGTGGCGCTCGACTTCGCGATCCAGTGCTCGCCGGACCATCCCTGGGTCACCGAGCACCCGGAGTGGTTCTTCCACCGTCCCGACGGCACGATCAAGTATGCGGAGAACCCGCCCAAGAAATATCAGGACGTCTATCCGCTCAATTTCCTCTGCCCGGACCCGGTACCGCTCTGGCAGGAGATGCGGCGGGTCCTCCAGTTCTGGGTCGCCCACGGCGTCGTCACGTTCCGCGTCGACAATCCCCACACCAAGCCGGTGAAGTTCTGGGCCTGGCTCATCCGTGAGATCCAGGGGGCCCACCCGGACGTCATCTTTCTCTCCGAAGCGTTCACGCGGCCCAAGATGATGAAGGCGCTCGCCAAGGCGGGGTTCACGCAGTCGTACACCTACTTCACGTGGCGCAATGAGAAGCAGGAGCTGATCGACTACCTTACGGAGATCACGACACCGCCGGTGGCCGACTACTTTCGGGGCCACCTCTGGCCCAACACCCCCGACATCCTCCACGCGACGCTGCAGCAGGGCGGCCGGCCCGCGTTCAAGCTGCGTCTCGTGCTCGCGGCGACCTTGTCCTCGCTCTACGGCATCTACTCGGGATACGAGCTCTGCGAGAACCCGCCCGCGGCGCCCGGATCGGAGGAGTATCTCGACTCGGAGAAGTACGAGCTCAAGCGGCGCGACTGGAAGGCTCCCGGCAACCTCGTGGACTTCGTGTCCCGCGTCAATCGGATCCGCCGAGAGAACCGCGCCCTCCACCTCTACACGAATCTGCGCTTCTACCACGCCGACAACCCGCGGGTCCTCTTCTACGGCAAGACGACCCGGGAGCGGGACAACGTCGTCTTCGTCGCAGCGAGCCTGGACCCGTTCGCGCCGCAGGCGTCTATGGTAGACGTCCCGATCGCCGAGCTCGGCATCGCCCCACACCAGCCCTACCGGATGCACGAGCTCCTGAGCGACCGCGCGTTCGAGTGGCGGGGCCCGCGCGGCTATGTGGAGCTACGCCCGGAGGTCGACCCCGCCCAGATCTTCGTCCTTCACCGCTGAGGCACCGCCGACGTCGGCTGGGGCACCGTGAAGACCATCGTCTGGACGTCCCAGCCTTCCTTGTCGAAGTAGACGAGCAGCCCCTCCTGGTAGAGGAAGACCTCCAAGTCGCCGTCCTTGCCGACCCTGGACGGGTCGCCCCAGCCGTCGAGGATGAGCTTTTTGTTGAACGAGCCGGGCTTCGGGTCGAGCCGGAAGTCGCGGACGACGTCCTTCTTGTAACCGTCTGCGGTGAGGAGCCCGAACTCCACGGTCATCCGGTACGTGCCCACGGGCGCCTGCACGCCCTCGTAGGCCCACTCCACCGTGTCGTAGTCGTCGACCTTCTTCGGCGTGGTTTTCGTCGGCTGCCCGTATCGGGCGCGCACCGCCTCCAGGGTGGTCGTGCCCGGCGTGATCAGGCCCCAGTCGGCCGCCCCGGTCGGGCGCGCGGCGAGCGCCAGCAGTACCAGCAGGCCCGCGGCGGCGCCCCGCACGGCTAGAACCCCAGCGCCACGCCGTCGCCGCGCGGATCGGCGCCGCCCATGAGCGTGCCGTCGCGCAGGACGATCCCGTGGGCGTGACCGACCCGGGTGAAGAACTCGGGCGCCCTCTTCACGTGGTGTCCCCGCCGCGCGAGTGCGGCGACGACGCGGGCGGGGACGCGCGCCTCGATGTGGGTCGTGTCCGCCGGCTCGTCGGGCAGGAACGCGCCGATGAGGAAACGCGGTCGTTCGATCGCTTCCTGGATGTCCATGCCGTAGTCGAAGACGTTGGTGAGCACCTGCGCGTGGAACATCGCCTGGCCGTTGCCGCCCATCGTCGCAAACGCCAGCACGGGCCGGTCGTCCCGCGTGGCGATGGCCGCGATGAGCGTGTGGAAGGGGCGTTTGCGCGGCGCCAGCACGGCGGGGTGCGCCGGGTCGAGGTTGAAGTGCCGGCCACGATTCTGGAGCGTCACGCCCGTGCCCGGCACGACGACGCCGGCGCCGAACCCGTTGAAGAGGCTCTGGATCACGCTGATGACGTTGCCGGCCGGGTCGGCGACGACGAATCCCGTCGTGTCCCCCTCGGGGTCGCCGAACGCAAACGACTGCGCCTTCTCCGGGTCGAACTGCGTGCGCCGGCGCGCGGCGTACGCCTTCGAGAGCAGCGCCTCCACGGGCAGGCGCGCGTGGGCCGGGTCGCCGATCCACCGGTCGCGGTCGGCGTAGGCGAGCTTCACCATCTCGAGGAGCAGGTGGAGGTGCTCGACCGAGTGGACCCTGAGCCTCGGAAGCGGAGTGTCCTCCAGCAGGTTCAGGGTGAGCAGCGCCGCGAGCCCCTGGGTCGGTGGCGGCGTCTCGAAGACACGGGTGGAGCGATAGGTCGTCGCGATCGGCTCGCCCCATTCGCCGGTGTGCGTGGCGAGGTCCTCCGCCGTGAGGAACCCATCGGCCTCGAGCCGCCGCACGATCGCCTGGCCGACGCGCCCCGTGTAGAAGAGGGCGGGCCCGTCCACGGTGAGGTCGCGGAGCGTGCGAGCGAGGTCGGGCTGGGCGAAGCGCTCGCCGAGCGCCGGCGCGCGGCCCCCCGGGGTGAAGACCCGGTGCCACTCGGGATCCGGCGTCACGGACGCGTACTCGTCGATCGCCTGGCTCACGAGCGAGGAGATCGAGAAGCCATCGGCGGCGCTGATCGCGGGTCGCAGCAGCTCGCCGAGCGGTCGCGTGCCGAAGCGCTCGAGGAGCATCGCCCACCCGCGGACGCAGCCCGGCACGCTGACCGTGGGCGGGCCGATCACCGGCAGGCGGCTCCATCCCCGGCGGGCGAGTTCGTCGAGACTCGCGCGCGCGCCCGAGCGGCCACTGCCGTTCAGGAAATGCACGCGGCCCGTCGCCGCCTCGTAGTAGAGGCAGAAGAGGTCGCCCCCGAGCCCGCAGCTGTTGGGCTGCGTCACCGCGAGCACGCCGTTGACGGCGACGGCCGCGTCGGCGGCCGTCCCGCCCGACTTCAGCGTCTCAATGCCCGCGAGCGTCGCGAGCGGATGCGCGGCGGCGACCATGCCCCGGGTCCCGAGCGCGACCGGCCGATGCGCGTACCCGATCTGCGGCATAATCTCAGACTCCCGTGAAGAGCTTCGAGATCTCGTCCTGGGCGAAGGCGGTCAGCGGCTCGCGCCGGCTGCCGCTCACCAGCGTGAGGCCCTCGGCGCGCTCCACGACCTGGCCGATGAAGTGACCGTCGATGTCCTCGCGCGCGAGCGCGTGGATGACGGTGGACGCGTCGCCGGGCGCGAGGGTCATGAGGAGCGCCCCCGACGCGATCGTGCCGAGCGGATCGAGACCAAACGCCTCGCAGAGCGCCCGGCCCTCGGGCAGCACCATGATCCGGTCCCGGTCGATCCGGAGCCCGACGCCCGCGGCGTTGGCCAGCTCGACGAGCGCCGTCGCCACCCCGCCCTCCGTGGGATCGTGCATGGCGTGGACCGGGGCCAGCTCGCACGCGATCTCGACCTCTGGGAGCACGCTGAGCCCGGGCGCCCTGAGGAAGTTCCTGGCTCTCCGGATGGTCGCCGGCGCCACCCCGCGCGCGCGGAGCTCGGCCTCCTTCTCGCGCGCGATGATCGCCGCGCCCTCGAGCGGCACGCCCTTGGTGAGCACCACCGCGTCGCCGACGCGCGCGCCCCCCGTCGTCACGAGCCGGTCCTTCGCGACCTCGCCGAGCATCGCGCCGACGACGATCGGGCGGTCGAGGCCGTGCGTGATCTCCGTGTGGCCGCCGACGAGCGCCACGTCGAGCTCGTCGCATGCGGCGTGGAGCTGCTCGAAGAGCGACCCGACACCCGCCTCGGTGGTGGCGCCGGGGGGCAGCAGGAGCGTCGCGAGGAACCAGCGCGGGCGGGCGCCGCGCACGGCGATGTCGTTGGCGTTGACGTGGAGCGCGTACCAGCCGATCTCGTCGGTGGCGAAGGTGATCGGATCCGTCGTCGCCACGAGATAGCGGTCGCCCACGTCGATGACCGCCGCGTCTTCACCGACTTTCGGACCGACGACGACGCGGGGATCCCGGAGCGGGTGCTTGTCGAAGATCGCCTGCAGCGTCTCGGCACCGAGCTTGCCGATTGGCAGGAACTGCATGCCGCCGAGTAGTATACACCGCATGCCGGGCGCTGCCGCCGCGGGACCGCCCGCAGCCGTCGTCGAGTGCGTCCCGAACGTGAGCGAGGGCCGCGACCGCGCCCGCGTCGACCTGCTCGCGGCGACCGTCCGCGCCGTCCCCGGCGTCACGCTCGCGAACGTTCACGCCGACCCCGACCACCATCGCTCGGTCGTCACGTTCCTGGGCGCGCCCGAGGCCGTCGAGGCCGCCGCGCTCGCCCTGGCCGCGCGGGTCGTCGCGCTGATCGACATGCGCCAGCACCGCGGGATCCATCCGCGCGTCGGCGCCCTCGACGTGCTCCCGTTCGTCCCGCTCGCCGGCGTCACCCTCGAGCAGACCGTCGCCCTGGCGCGGCGCGCGGGGCGCGCGATCGCCGAGCGCCACGCGCTCCCGGTCTACTACTACGGCCGGGCCGCCACGCGTCCGGGACGCGAGACGCCGCGGTCACTCCGCCGCGGCGAGTACGAGGGACTGCCCGCGCGCCTGGCCGCGCTGGACGGCGCGCCCGACGACGGGCCGCCGCGGTTCGACGCGCGCTCGGGCGCCGTGCTCGTCGGCGCCCGCGACGTGCTCGTGGCCTTCAACGTGTGGTTGGCCACGGACGACGCGACCATCGCACGCGAGATCGCGCGCGCGGTCCGCGAGTCGTCGGGCGGCCTCCCGGCGGTCCAGGCGATGGGCGTGCGGCTCGCGAGCCGTGGGATCGCGCAAGTCTCGCTGAACCTCCTCGACTACCGGCGGACGCCGATCCCACTCGTCTTCGATTGCGTCGTGGACGAGGCACGCCGGCACCGCACAGGGGTGAGCCGGAGCGAGCTCGTCGGGCTGGCGCCGCGCGCGGCCTTCGCCGGGCGCGCGCCCGAGAGCGTCGGGCTCGAGACCTTCACGCCCGAGCTCTCCCTCGACACCTACCTCGAGCCACGCCGCTCACCCGGCGCGCCTCGCCCCGGTTAGGCCAGGAGCCTCAGGAGGTCGGCGGTGAGGTCGTAGAGCTGGGCGCAGCCGGTCGGCCCGCCGAGGTGCGCCTGGACGCGCTTGCGCAGCGTCTCGTCCATCGTCTCGCCCAGCATCGTCGAGATCTTGCGCTGCGGCTCCGTACAGATGCCCATGTACGGGAGTCGCGGCGTCACGTGCTCGGCGCGGACGATCGTGCCGCTCGCGAGGTCGATCTCGTAGGTGACCTCGAAGCCGTGGACGTTGTCGTGCATCGAGTGGAACAGCCGCAGTCGGCCGTCGACGCGCTCGAGCCGCGCGACCTTCCGGCGCTCGAAGACGCGCCGCTGGTCCGGGCGAGGGCTGTAGAGGTCGGGCTGCATGGGCGTCGTCACGGTGCGGATTCCGAAGAGCGCCCGGCCCGCGTCGCTATAGGTGAAGCAGGAGTCGGGCAGGTCGATCCAGCCCGTCGTGTCGAGCTGCCAGCATTCCCAGGCGTTGCCGCCCGCGGCCCGCGCCGCGCGCGCGCGGGGGAGCTTCGCCACCTGGCGGGCGAGCCGCGCGATCTCGATGACCGCGTCCAGCACGAGCCCGGCGCCCTCGCCCGCGCCGGTCGCCTCGGCCACGCGCCGCGTGAGGCCAGCCACCATCGGCGTGCCGGCGAGCGTCGCGACGCCCTCGACGACCGCGGGCGCGACGGCGCCCCTCAGCGCACGGCAGCGGGCCTCGCGGATCTCGTACGTCGGCGACGGCAGCGCGACCACCGCGACCTCGACGGCGCGGTCGTCGTCCGAGAGGCTCACGGTGTGCGTGAACGCGTCCGCGTGGGTGTTGTCCACCCACCCCTCCGTGACGCGCTCGTAGCAGGCGCGGCCGTGCAGGACGGCCGGCTCGGACCAGGTCATCGACTCGCCTCGCCTACGGCTGCGGCTCGCCGACGTACTTTTCCGGCTCCCTGTCGAACTTCTGCTTGCAGCCCACGGCGCAGAAGTAATAGGTCCGCCCCTTGTACGTCGACTGCGCCGCCGCCTTCGCGGGCTCCACACTCATCTTGCAGACCGGATCAACCGCCATGCTGTGGCCTCCAGCGCTTGAGCCTGAGACTGTTCGTGACGACCGACAGGGACGAGAACGCCATCGCGGCGCCGGCCAGGATCGGCGAGAGCTGGACGCCCCAGACCGGATAGAGCGCGCCAGCCGCGACCGGGATCAGGACCGTGTTGTAGCCGAACGCCCAGACGAGGTTTTCTCGAATCACGCGGATCGTCCGCCGCGAGAGCTCGATCGCTGCGACGACCCCGTCGAGGTCACCGCGCATGAGCGTGACGTCCGCGGCGTCGATCGCGACGTCGCTGCCCGAACCCATGGCGATGCCGACCTCGGCCTGGGCGAGCGCGGGGGCGTCGTTGATCCCGTCGCCGACCATCGCGACGCGGCGCCCTTTCGCCCGCAGGGTCGTGATCTCGCGCGCCTTGTCCTCGGGAAGCACCTCGGCGAGCACACGGTCGACGCCCGCCTGGCGCGCGATCGCCTCGGCCGTCACGCGGTCGTCACCCGTGAGCATCGCGACGCTCACGCCGAGCTGCTTGAGCGCCGCGACGGCGCGCGGCGCGTTGGGCTTCAGCACGTCGGCGACGGCGATCACGCCGAGGAGCCGGCCGGCGAAGGCGAGGTGGACGGCCGTCTTGCCCTCGGCGGCGAGCCCACGGACACGCGCGGCGAGAGGCCCCACGTCGATCCCGCGCGCAGCCATCAGCGTCCGGTTGCCGAGGAGGACGCGGCCCTCCGTGGTCATCGCGTCGATCCCCTGCCCGGGCACCGTCGCGAACTCGACGATCGGCGGCAGCGCGAGCCCGCGCTCCTTCGCACGCGCGACGATCGCCTCGCCCAGCGGATGCTCGGAGGCCTGCTCGGCCGCGGCGGCGAGCGCCAGGATCTCGTCCTCCGTCGCTGGCGCGATCGGGATGACGTCGGTGACGACGGGGCGGCCGACCGTGAGCGTCCCGGTCTTGTCGAACACGATCGTGTCGACCCGATGCAGTAGCTCGAGTGCCGCCGCGCTCTTGATGAGAACGCCGAACTCGGTGCCGCGACCCGTGCCGACCATGATCGCGGTCGGCGTCGCGAGTCCCATCGCGCAGGGGCACGCGATCACGAGGACGGCGACCGCGTTGGTGAGCGCCAGGAGGCCGGCGGGCTCGGGGCCGACGACCCACCACGCGACGAACGTGAGCGCTGCGATCACCAGCACGATCGGCACGAAGACCGCCGCGACCCGGTCCGCCAGGCGCTGGATGGGCGCGCGGGAGCCCTGCGCGTCGGCGACGAGCTTGATGATCCGCGCCAGGGTTGTCTCGCTGCCGACCCGCGCGGCGCGAAAGACGAAGGCGCCGGTGCGGTTGACCGTGCCCGCGAAGACCTTGGCTTCGGGCGACTTCTCGACCGGGAGGCTCTCCCCCGTCAGCATGGACTCGTCCACCGTGGACGCACCCTCGATGACCACCCCGTCCACCGGCACGCGCTCGCCCGGCCGGATGCGGACGAAGTCGCCGACCTGCACCTCCGCCGTGGAGACGTCGCTCTCCACGCCGTCGCGAATCACCCGCGCGGTGCGCGGCGCCAGCGTCATCAGCCGCCGGATCGCCTCGGAGGTGCGCCCACGGGCACGCGCCTCGAGCCAACGGCCGAGGACGACCAGCGTGATCACCACCGCGCTCACCTCGTAGTACGTCATCGCGCCATGCCGTACGAAGGCGTGGGGCCAGAGCGTCACGGCGACGCTCCCGAGATAGGCTGCGTTCGTGCCAATCGACACGAGCGTCGACATGGTGGCCGTGCGGTAGCGGAGGTCGTGGACGAAGCCGCGATGGAATTGCCACCCGACCCAGACCTGAACGGGGGTCGTGAGCACGAGCTGGAGCCACGGGTTCTGGAGCAGCGCCGGCACCCAGGGCAAGACGTCCGCCATGGAGCCGAGGAGCACCGGTGCCGCCAGGACCGCGCCGACGACGAACTTCAGCCGCTCCCGGCGCTCGGCGGCCTCGCGCGCCGCGCGCTCACGGTCAACCGCCCCGCCGGGCAGGGGCTCCCGCTGCGGCTCCGCCAGCTCGTACCCGGCGGCGGCGACCGCGGCGCGAAGGCGGACCAGGTCCGTCCGCGCGGGGTCGAAGGCGACCGTCGCCTGCTCCGTCGCGAGATTCACCGAGGCGGACTCCACGCCCGCCACGGCGGTCAGCGCGCGCTCGACCCGGCCGACGCACGCCGCGCAGTGCATCCCGCGGACGGGCGCGATGATCCGCTCCATCACTTCGCCCTGAAACGGGCAAAGACGTCGAGCAGCTCACCGATCTTCTGCTGCCGCTCGCTCCTCGAGCCCGAGCGCATGGCGTCGGCTACGCACGACTCGACGTGGCGTCCGAGCAGGAGCTTCTCGACCTGCTCCAGGGCACCCCGCACGGCGGCGACCTGCATCAGGATGTCGACGCAGTACGCCTCGTTGTCGACCATCCGCTGGAGTCCTTGCACCTGCCCCTCGATTCGGCGGAGCCGTCCCAGCACCTTGGCCTTGGTCTCCTCGTTGAGCACGACCTATACCCCCAGGGGGTAGTATCCTCCGCGGCGGCCACCGCGTCAAATCGCTGCAGGCCGCGGGCGGGCGCTCAGAGGTCGAACAGGGACGGCTGGACGGCGGCGGATCCGGGCGGGCGACGCCGGGCCTTCACGGGCTCCTTCTTTCGCCTGGCGCCGGCGGTGGACGCGGGCCTGGGAAGCTTCCAGCCCTTCTGGTGGGCGATGCGGTCGCCCTGCTTGATCACGAGGAGATCGACGAGCCGCGCGAGGGAGTTCGAGAGCAGCGTCAGGTACCGCTCCCAGTAGCGTGGCGAGTGCGCAAGCGTGCGCATTTGGTCGAGCGCGAGCGAGAGCGCCGTGCGGTCACCCTTCCGCGCCGCGACGCGGAGGTTCGCGAGGATCTTCCCCTGGTTGATCCGCGAGGGAGACGTGGGCGTCGGCCGGCCTTTCACTGAACGGCGCCGGCGCCGCCCGCGCGCACCCGGACCTCGTAGGCCTCGCGGTCGGGCTGGGTGGGAATCGCCTGGACCGTGACCTTGCGGTCGATCAGCGCGCCGAGCCGCTCGACCGCCTGAGACCCGTCGCTCTCGAGGTAGCGTGCGACGTCGGGATGCACACGCACGACGACCTCACGCCCGGGCGGCGCGTCGGGGGCCCCGACCTTCGCACGGACCGCGCGAAAGATCTCCTCGGCCAGCGTCGCCTCGGCCTTGATGACGCCGCTGCCCCGGCAGGTGGGGCACTGCATCGAGAGGAGCGCGCGGAGATCCTGGCGCACGCGCTTGCGCGTCATCTCGACCAGCCCGAGCTCGGAAATCTGCAGCACGTTGGTGCGCGCCTTGTCCTCCGCGAGGGCGCGCCTGAGCGCGGTGAAGACCTGCCCGCGGTGCTCCTCGCGCTCCATGTCGATGAAGTCGATGATGATGATTCCGCCGAGGTCCCGCAGCCGGATCTGGCGCACGACCTCCCCCACCGCCTCGAGGTTGATCTTGAGCACGGTCTGCTCGAAGTCACGCTTGCCGACGTACTTGCCCGTGTTCACGTCGATCGACACGAGCGCCTCGGTGTGGTCGATGACGATGTAGCCCCCCGACTTGAGCCAGACGCGGCGCCGGAGGGCCTTCTCGATGTCCTTCTCGATCCCGAAGGCCTCGAACACGGGCGCGCGGTCCTCGTGGAGCCGCACCCGGTCGGCCAGCGCCGGCACCAGCGTCTCGACGTAGCCGAGGCACTTGTCGTAGCCCTCCTTTGAGTCCACGACGAACTCGTCGACGTCGGGCGAGAGCAGGTCGCGGACGACGCGGAAGGTGAGATCCCCCTCCTCGTGGAGCGCCGCGGCCGACGCGGCCGACTCGAAACGCGCCTGGATCTGCGCCCAGAGGCGGCCCAGGAACTCGACGTCGTTCGCGAACTCGGCCTCGCCCTTGCCTTCCGCGTTCGTTCGTAGGATGAACCCGCCCGGCGGAAGCGGGATGGCGCGGAGGGCCGCGCGGAGCCGCTCCCGCTCGCGCTCGTCGCGGATTCGGCGCGAGACGCCGATGTGGCGGGCCTGGGGCATGTACACCAGGTAGCGCCCGGGCAGCGAGATGAACGAGGTGATGCGCGCGCCCTTCGTGCCGAGCGACTCCTTGGACACCTGCACGAGGACCGCCTGACCCTTGCGCAGCACGTCCTCGATCGGGGGCGCCACCTCCCGGCGCGCCTCGACCTCCTCGACGTCGACGTCCGGGTCGCCCTCCTCCTCGCCGGCGAGCATGGCGCGAGCGTAGTCGCCCAGGTTGGTCGTGTAGTCGCCGGCGTACAGGAATGCATCCTTGTGGAGCCCGATGTCGACGAACGCCGCCTGCATGCCGGGCAGCACGTTCGTCACGACGCCCTTGTAGACGCTCCCGACGATCGAGCGCTGCCGGTGGCGCTCGAGGTAGAGCTCGGTGAGGAGATTACCCTCCTGAACCCCGACGCGCGTTTCGGTCAGGCCCGCGTTGACGACGATCCGTTTGCCCACGGCAGCACCTCGCTGACGCGGCGAACGGCGCCGAGAGCGCGCGGGCGCCGCGTCTCATTGGAACTGCCGCATCCGGACCGAGAGGAGGAGCCCGATCGCCACCAGGGAGGCGAGCATCGAGGAGCCGCCGTAGCTCATGAGCGGCAGCGGGATCCCGACGACGGGCAGGAGCCCGGTCACCATGCCCACGTTGATCACCACCTGCGCCGCCAGCAGCGACGTCACGCCGAGCGCCACGAGCCGGCCGACCGGCTCGCGCGACGAGCCCGCGATGTCGAATCCGCGGAGGAGGAGCAGGAGATAGCACGTGAGCAGCGCGAGACAGCCGACGAACCCCCACGTCTCGGCGAACACGGCGAAGACGAAATCCGTATGACGCTCCGGGAGGAACGCGAGCCGGCTCTGTGTCGCGCCGGCCACACCCTTGCCCAGGAGCTGACCCGAGCCAATCGCGATCTTCGCCTGGATCACGTTGTACGCGCTCCCGAGGGGATCGCGGAACGGGTCCAGGAACACCAGGATGCGTTCGCGTTGATAGTCCTTCAGCACGAGCCACGCCAGGGGCAACGCCGCGAGGCTGGCGGCGAGCGCGCCGCCCAGGAGTCGAAACCCGAGGCCGGCGCCGATCAGGAGGACCATCAGCACGGGGAAGAGCAGCAACGCGGTGCCCAGGTCCGGCTGCTTGATGATCAGCACGAAGGGCACCGCGGCAATCGGCAGCGTCATCGCGAGGGTGGCCCGGCCCGCCGGCTGCGCCCAGCGGGACGTAATCATCCACACCGCCATGAGGACAAAGGCGACCTTGAAGAGCTCCGACGGCTGGGCGGACAGCGGGCCGAGTACGATCCATCGCCGCGCGCCCGACACCGAGCGTCCAAAAGCGTAGACCAGCGTCAGCCCGACGAGCCCCAGGAGGTACAGGGCGGGCGCGGCCCGGACGACCCGCCGGTAGTCGAGGCTCGCGACCGCGACGAGCGCGAGCACGCCGACGCCGAACCACACGGCCTGGCGCACGGCGGTCCCAGCCCCGGCGCGCCCCACGCTGAGGGTCGCGAGGGTCATCAGGCTCATGAGCACGAGCGCGCCGACGGCCGCGAGCAGCGCCCAGTCGACGTTCTGGAACAGGCGGCGGTCGACGTGCAGCATCAGCCGCGGACCTCGATCGCCGCAACCTTCTCGAAGAAGATCGCGTTCAGGATCTTCCGCGCGATCGGTGCGGCGACCTCTCCGCCCCGGCCGCCGCGTTCGACGAGGACGACCACGACGACCTCGGGGTCCTTCACCGGCGCGAACGCGGCGAACCAGGCCGTGTCCTGGCCGAGCGCGGCCTTCGACTTCCCGACGAGCTGCGCGGTGCCGGTCTTGCCAGCGATGTCGAGCCCGGGAATGCGAGCCGCGGCCCCGGTGCCGTCGTTCACCGCCGCCCACAAGCTCCGGCGCAGGAACTCCCACACGACCGGCGAGAGCTCCACGTGGCCGTTGACCTGCCCGGCGTCGCTGTACAGTACGCCGCCCTCGGGCCGCTCGATTCGCTGCACGATCCGTGGGCGCCAGAGCACGCCCCCGTTCGCCACCGCGGCCATGAAGCGCGCGACTTGCGTCGGCGTGACGAGCACGGCGCCCTGGCCGATCGACAGATTGACCGTCTCGCCCAGAGGCCAGGTGCGGCGCGTTGGCCGCGGCACCAGGCCGAACTTCTCGCCCTGGAGCTCGATCCCGGTCGACGCGCCAAAGCCGAAGGCGCGGGCGTAGCGCACGATGGTCGTGCCGCCGATCTTCAGGCCCGCCTGGTAGAAGAAGATGTTGCACGACTGCACGATCGCGCGCTTGAGGTCGACCACGCCGTGGCCGCCCTCCTTCCAGTCCTTGAACGTCGCGGCGCCGAGGTGGAACTCGCCGGTGCAGTTGGTCGACTCGCCCGGCGTGAGCGAGCCCTCCTGCAGGCCGGCCGCCGCGACGAGGATCTTGAGGATGGAGGCCGGTGCGTACTGGCCCTGGACCGCCCGGTTCATCAGGGGGAAGTGCGGGTCCTGGACCACGCGAAGCCACGCGCTCCGGTCGATCGTCTCCGTGAAGCGGTCGATGTCGAAGGCGGGCGTCGAGACCATCGCCAGGAGGTCACCGTTGCGCGGATCCATCACGACGACCGCGCCCGCGTGCCCCTCCATCGCCTGTTCCGCGGCCTCTTGAATGCGACGGTCCACCGTGGTGAT
The DNA here is from genome assembly GCA_003221695.1 of Candidatus Rokuibacteriota bacterium. GTDB lineage: Bacteria > Methylomirabilota > Methylomirabilia > Rokubacteriales > CSP1-6 > 20CM-2-70-11. The sequence goes on along the minus strand of QHSX01000058.1, from coordinate 49,880 downwards.
CACCTGCGCGCCCGCGCGCGGCTCGCTCTGCTGGATCAGGCGCACGGGGCGGCCCATCGCGTCGACCTCGATCCGCTCGCCGCCGTCCTGGCCGCGCAGATACTCGTCGAGCAGCCGCTCGAGACCGCTCTGGCCGACCATCTCGCCGCGTCGGTACCGGCCCTGTTTGAGCTGATCGTCACTCGCTTCGCGGACGTACCCGAGCAGGTGTGCGGCGAAGCGGCTGGTCGGATACACGCGCTGCGGCTCGACCTCGGTGATCACGCCAGGGATCTCGAGCTTCCACTCCTCGACCTTCGCGACGTCCTGGAGCGTGAGCCCGCGGCGCACGCGAACGGGCAGGAACGAGTCGGTCTGCACGCGCGCAACCGCATCCAGGAGCTCCTGGTAGGGGATCCGCAGGAGCGAGGCCACGCGGCCCAGCACCGCGTCGCGGCTCTCCGTGTCGCGCGGGAGTTCTCGGGGGATCAGCGAGAGCGTGAACGCCGGACGGTTGTCGACGAGCGGCGCGCCGTTGCGGTCGAACAGGACACCGCGCGGCGCCGCGATCGGACGGATGCGGATCCGGTTCCGGTCCGAGGCGTCGAGGAAGCGTCCGCCCTCCAGCACCTGGAGGTACCAGAGCTGCCCGATGATGACGACGAACGCCACCGTGACCAGGACGGCCATCGCCATGATGCGCTGCTGCACGGCGTCGCGGCGCCCTGGCATCCGGTGGCGGCCGAAGACGCGGCTCACGAGCGGAGGCTCAGGACGCCCGGGCGCGCAGGGACTCGAAGCACGTGAGGGCCACCACGAGCGCGGCGCCCAGGAAGCCGTTGTAGAGCGCCTGCGGGAGGATGACGTAGAGGATCATATCGCCAAAGGTCGCCGGGAAGTGGAAGACCTTCAGCAGCGCGAACCGGACCAGCCCCTCGGCGACCGTGAGGAGCACGAGCCCGGGCACCTGCACGAGCGGCTGGGTCACCGAGAGCCGGCTCCCCGCGGCCCCCATCGCGAAACCGATCACGGCTTTCGTGAGCGCCTGCACCCCGATCAGTCCGCCCCCGGTCGCGTCCTGGAGGAGCCCTGCGGCGAAGCCCGCCACGCACCCGAACTCGGGGCCCTGACGGAGCGCCAGGAGCGCGACGACGATGAGGGGGAGATCGGGGGTCACGCCGCGGATGCCGAGCGCCGGGGCGAGCGTCGCATGGGCGACGCCCCCGCCGAACACGGTGAGCGCGAGCAGCGCACGCATCAGCCGCCCGTCGGGAAGTGCGCGGCGAGGTCGTGCCGCGTATCGCCGGTCACCAGCAGTACCTCGTCGACCCGCGCGAAGTCCACCGCCGGCTCGAGCGCGGCGTAGTAGAAGAGCGCGGGCCCGCGGTCGTCGACCGCACGGACGCGCCCGATCGGGATGCCGCGCGGGAACAGCCCGCCCTGGCCCGACGTGACGAGGACGTCGCCGACCTGGATCCCGGCGCCGTCGCGCGCCATGTACTTGAAGCGGAGCGTGCCCCGCGCGTCGCCCTCGACGATACCCGGCGTCCGCGTGCGCACGACGTGGGCTCCGACCGTCGAGGCCGGGTCGGTGAGGACCTGGATGATCGAGGCGCCGGGCCGCACGTCCACGATCCGCCCGATCAGCCCGTCCGGCGAGATCACGGCCGTGAGGCGGGGCACGTGGTCGCCGCGCCCGCGGTTCACGGTGAGCGCGCGGATCCAGCCCCCCCAATCGCGCGCGATGATCTCCCCGGACAGCGTCGTGAGCGGCAGCCGCTGCTGGAGCGCCAGCAGGTGGCGCAGGCGGCGGTTCTCGTCCTCGGTCTCGCCCACGCGGAGCGCCTCGACGCGCAGCTGCTGGTTCTCGTCGCGCAGCCGGTAGTTCTCGGCGCGAACGTTCTTCCAGTCACGATAGGTGTCCCACACCCCGAAGGCCGCGCGGTGCGCCCGGGAGACCCCAGCCTGCACCGGCGTGGTCACCAGCGCCAGCAGGTCGCGGGCGGTGGCGCCGTAGCCGCGGGTCTGGAGCGTGAGGAGCAACAGACAGACGGCCAGCACCGAGGCGAGCAGCGCGAACTTCCGAATCTTCACCGCAACCCTCCGACGACCGAACGCGGCGACGCGCTAGGCGGGGATCGCCACCTTCTTCAGCAGATCGAGCTCGTCGAGCACTTTCCCTGTGCCCAGCGCGACGCACGACAGCGGATCCTCCCCTTGGGTCACCGGGAGATTCGTCTCCTGACGCAACAGGTGATCGAGACCGAGGAGCAGCGCGCCACCGCCGGTGATGACGATGCCCTTGTCGACGATGTCGGCCGCGAGCTCCGGCGGCGTCCGCTCGAGACACGTCCGCACCGTCTCGACGATCGTCATGACGGGCTCGCGGAGCGCTTCGCGAATCTCCTCGTCGGTGATGACGATGGTCTTCGGGATGCCGTCGATCAGGTCGCGACCCTTGACCTCCATCGTCCTCCGATCGCCGCCCATCGGGTAGGCGGAACCGAGCGTGACCTTGATCTCCTCGGCCCGCCGCTCACCGACGAGGAGATTGTAGTGCTTGCGAATGTACTGGACGATCGCCTCGTCCATCTCGTCGCCGGCGATGCGCACCGACTTCGAGTACACGATGCCGGAGAGCGAGATCACCGCGACCTCGGTCGTGCCACCGCCGATGTCCACGATCATGTTCCCGCCCGGCTCCTGGATCGGCAGACCCGCGCCGATCGCCGCCGCCATCGGCTCCTCGATCAGGTACACCTCGCGCGCGCCCGCCTGCATCGCGGAGTCGCGGACGGCGCGCTTCTCGACCTGGGTGATGCCCGACGGCACGCCGATGACGATCCGCGGCCGCACCAGGGTCCGGCGCCGGTGCACCTTCGAAATGAAATAGTGGAGCATCTTCTCGGTCACGTCGAAGTCGGCGATGACGCCGTCCTTCAGCGGCCGGATCGCGACGATGTTGCCCGGTGTGCGCCCGAGCATCGCCTTGGCTTCGTGGCCGACGGCGAGCACCGAGTGGTCCGCCTGATGGATCGCGACGATCGACGGCTCGTTGAGGACGATGCCCTCGCCGCGCACGTAGACGAGCGTGTTCGCCGTGCCCAGGTCGATGGCGAGGTCGTTCGAGAACATTCCGGCCAGCAGGTTGTAGAACATCACCGCTCCATGTTCGGATTAGGTCGTCACGCCGACTCGTTGAAACCAGGCGACACAGTAGCACAGTCCGTGCCAGAGGAAAACGAAAAGTCCGTCTTTCCGGGACCTTAGAGCGCTTTGGCCGGCCGCGGCGCAGGTGAGAAGGCAGAGTCGCGGAAAAAACTGCCGGGTTTTCAGCGGGTTCCCGCACCGCGGTGACGGTATCCCAGGGCCGAGACCACGTGGTCATGATCGGTTAGAGGCCGAGTCGGCGGGGAGCTCGGCTCGGACGCCGTCCCCTCCCGACGTCCAGGATGGCACCCGTTGTGACGTCAGTTGTGACGTCAATGGCACCCGGCGTGTCGGCGTATGGTCACCATCGTCGCCCCCGGAAGACGCCGTGGTGCCGCCGGGGCGAGCCACGCCCGAGTACCGCGAGGGGCTCGTGGTAGCATTTCCGGCGCTCGGATGACAACCGACGAGTTCGAGACCTGGTTCGACAAGGGCGTGACCGACGGACTGCCGGTGGTGCCTCCGACGCGCGCGCGCGTCGGAGGCATGCTCGCCGGGACACGCCGCCACCCCGACGAGCTCATCGGCGAGATGCCACCGAACTACGGACGCCTCACGGTCGAGAAGGCCGCGATTAACGCGGTGATGGCGGGCTGCCGGCCCGAGTACCTCTGCGTCGTGATCGCCGCGGCCGAGTGCGCGTGCGACCCGGCGTTCAACCTGCACGGCATGTCGGCCTCGACACACTTCGCCGCGCCTCTCATCGTCGTGAATGGCCCGATCCGTTCCCGGATCGGCCTCAACAGCGCCTTCGGCGTCTTCGGCCCGGGCTACCGCGCCAACGCCACGATCGGACGCGCGCTCCGACTGCTCATGATCAACATCGGCGGTGCCCGGCCGGGCGAGACGTCCATGTCCACCTTCGGCCATCCCGGGCGCTACACCTACTGCATCGCGGAGAACGAGGAAGCCAGCCCGTGGCCGCCCTACCACATGAGTCGCGGCGTCGCCCCCGAGGTGAGCACGGTCACGCTCTTCGGCGGCGAGGCTCCGCACGGCATCTCGGACCACGCGAGCCGCACGGCGAAGGCGCTCGCGGGCTCGCTCGGCTGGTCGATGGTCGGCATCTGGAACAGCAAGCACTTCCCGCTCTACTCGCACACGATGCTGGTCGTGGGGCCCGAGCACGCGCGCACGTTCGCGGACGACGGCTGGACCCGGGAGCGTCTGGCGCGCCACCTCTACGAGACCGTACGTGTGCCCTACCGCGCGCTCGTGCCGAACGACGACCATGGCGAGGGCACGAACCTACGGTACGGGAAGACGCCCCCGGCTCTCGACGAGCTGATTCCCAAGTTTCCTTCCCCGGAGGAGATCCACATTGTCGTCGCGGGAGGCACGGCGGGGCGGTTCTCGGTGGCGATCCCGGGCTGGCTCGGCACCAAAAACGGCTCGCGCCCCATCACCCGGCGCATAGAATTCGATTGACTTGGCCAGGGCGTCGTGCGATGCTGTGGCACGGTTCTGGTACAAACGGAGTTGAGTACACGATTGGTGGAGATCGAGACACACGCCGCGCGGACCCAGTTCGCGCGGCGTTTTTGTTTGCCTTCCAATTCCGGAAGGCAACCCCGCCGCCTCGGCGGGAGCCCTGAAGACCCCCTTTAAGGAGAGGTTCGAAGTATGGCGACAGGACAGGTCAAATGGTTCAACGACGCAAAGGGTTACGGGTTCATCACGCAGGAGGGCGGAGAGGACGTTTTCGTCCACTACAGCGCCATCCAGTCCCAGGGCTTCAAGAGCCTCGCCGAAGGTGACAAGGTGGAGTTCGAAGTCACCCGCGGCCCGAAGGGTCTTCAGGCAGCCAACGTCAGGAAGGTTCAGTAACCCAGCGCTCGCTCCCGCCCGGGCCCGCTGACGGGCCCGGGCGTTCAACTTCTCACAGCCAACCCGAAAGGTTCAGATGCTCATGGTCCGCTCATTCACCTCATTCACCGACCTCCCGCTCACGCCCGCCATGCTCGATGCGATCGCGGCCGCCGGCTACTCGACGCCCACGCCGATCCAGGCCCGCGCGATTCCCCCGATCCTCGACGGATCCGACCTCATCGGCTGCGCCCAGACGGGTACCGGCAAGACGGCGGCCTTCGCGATCCCGACGATCGAGAGGCTCACCGGCGCCGGCGCACGCGCGCTCGGGCGCACAGGATCGGGCCCTCGCGCGCTCGTGCTCGCGCCGACGCGCGAGCTCGCGCTCCAGATCGCCGAGACCTTCGACACGCTCGGCCGGAAGCAGGGCGTCAGGACGATCGTCCTGATCGGGGGCGAGTCGATGGGGCCCCAGCTCACCGGCCTCCGCGACCGCCCCGACGTCATCGTCGCCACTCCCGGCAGACTGGCCGACCACCTCGAGCGCGGCACGGCGAGCCTCGGCGCGATCCGCGTCGTCGTGCTCGACGAAGCCGACCGCATGCTCGACATGGGGTTCGCACCCCAGGTCGAGCGCATCCTCCGAGTCACGCCCCTCGACCGCCAGACACTCTGCTTTTCGGCGACGATGCCGCCCGAGGTCGAGCGGCTCGTGCGGCGCCATCTCGTCCGGCCCGAACGGATCGAGGTCGGCCTGGTGGCCCGACCCGTCGCCGGGGTCACCCAGCGGCTCTATCGGGCAGACGCGCAGCGGAAGACCCCGCTCCTGCTCAAGCTCCTCGGCGCCGAGCGCGGTCGCACGCTGATCTTCACCCGGACGAAGCACCGCGCCGATCGCGTTGCGCGCGCCGTCACGGCGGCCGGCCACCGCGCGGCGCGCCTGCACGCGGACCGCTCGATGTCCGAGCGCCGCGAGGCGCTCGACGGATTCCGGAGCGGCCGATATCGCGTCCTCATCGCGACGGACATCGCGGCGCGCGGCATCGACGTGCCCGAGATCGCGCACGTCGTGAACTTCGACCTGCCGGGGACACCGGAGGACTACATTCACCGAATCGGACGGACGGCGCGGGCCGAGGCGAGCGGCGTAGCGTCCAGCTTTGCCGCCCCGGAAGAGGGGGACCGCCTGCGCGCCATCGAGCGCCATCTGGGCCACCCGCTCGTCGCGGGCTGATCCAGGGCGGGCCGCGGTCGGGAGGCGCGACTCCGGAAATGAAAAGCCCCGACGGAGGCTGCGGCGCGTGGAGACTTCCTCACTGCGCGTCGCGCCGCCCCGCTGGTGAGAGCGGGACCGTCGGGGCCGGTGGTGCCTGGGGCTCCCAGGCGCTCCACCTCGACCTAGCGTGGATCCTGCCTAGGAGGCAACCACCTCACAGATCACCGTAGGGGTACACATCGGCTGGATCACCTCCTATCTCGGCAAGGGCGCCACGCAGGCCCAGGTTCCCACCCACCCAGAACCGGATGCCGACTCCCGGCCCGGGGCTCGACCACGTCAGCCGCTGGCGGAATTGCCCGCGGGGACGCTGAAGGAACGCTGTGACGTTCCGGTCGATTTGCCCTCATCCTACACCGGGGCACGAGGGCGCCAAAGAAAAACTGTGGCCGGCGCTACTTGACCACGATGCGGGCGCGATTCCGCTCCCAGAGACCGCTGCCGATTCCCTCCACTCGCCGGATCTCCTCGGGCTTCTGGAACAGACCGTGATGCTCACGGTACTCGACGATCTTCTCGGCCACCCTCCGACCGACGCCCTCGAGCTGCATCAGCTCCTTGACGTCCGCCGTGTTGATGTTGATCATACCGCCAGCCGTCTGGGCCGCATTCGGGGGCTCCGTGCGGAGGTGCTGTGCCGCTTCCGCGGGCCACGGCACGACGCTCACTGTGGCAATCAACAGGACGACGCTGAGCGCGCTACGACGGATCATTCGCGTTCCTCCTCGGGATTCGGGTTCACGATCTCCACGTTCACGGCAGTCACTCGAGTGCTCGCGAGCCATGCCATTGAACGCGCGCCCGACGGAACGCGTCAACGTCCAATGATTCAGACACCGCCCTGTCAGTCGTCGGAGACGGCGCCGAGCGAGCGGAGATACGCCTGCCACTCGACCGGCACCATCGACTGTTTTTTCGAGTTGCAGTCCTTGCAGGCGGGAACGACATTGCCGCGCGTGGACCGGCCACCACGGCCCATCGGGACGACGTGATCCATCGTGAGATTCCTCGGCCCGACCCGGCGGCGGCAGTAGTGGCAAACGCCCTCGGCGATTCGACGCTTCCACCATGGGCTCGCCCGGAGCTCGCGCGCCTTCGCGCGCTCACGCCGCAGCGCGCTCGGGTCGATCGGAGCCCAGAACTCACTCATGGGCCGCGAGCGCCGCCGAGAGCTCCTCCCACTCGTGCATGAGCCAGGCGACCTGCTCCTCCGCGCGCCGGCGCTCGGCCGTCACGGCCCGCGCCCGCTCGCCGTCGGCGTAGAGCGCGGGATCGCCGAGCGCCGCGCCGATCTCCCGGAGCCGCGTCTCGAGCCCGTGAATCTGCGTCTCCACCTCCTCCAGGCGCTGCCGCAGCGCGCGCACCTCTCTCGCCATCGTGCGCCGCTTCGGCTGCGTTCCGGAGGCTCGCGTCGATCGGTCGGCTCGGTTGGGTGAGGGGGCAGGGGGGGCTCCGAGCGAGTGTTGTTTCGAGCGGAGGAGCTCCCCCTGCCCCCTCACCGGGACCGCGTCGGCCGCCACGCGCGTCTTGGCGCTGAGGTAGTCGTCGTAGTCGCCGAGGTGGCGGGTGAGGGTCCCACGAACGACCTCGACGATCGTCGAGGCCAGACGGTTGATGAAGTAACGGTCGTGCGAGATGAAGACGATCGTGCCCGGAAACGTCACGAGCGCCTGCTCCAGCACCTCGCGCGACGCGAGGTCGAGATGGTTGGTCGGCTCGTCCATGCACAGGAGCGCCGCCGGCCGGACGAGCATCTTCGCGAGCGCCACGCGTGCCTTCTCCCCGCCCGAGAGCACGGCGATCTTCTTGTCCACCGTGTCGCCCGAGAAGAGGAACGCACCCAGGATCGTCCGGAGCCGCGTCTGCCCGAGCTCCGGCGCCGCCCGCTCGAGCTCCTCGAGCACCGTGAGCGCGGGCGTCAGCGCATCGAGCTGGTGCTGGGCGTAGTAGTGCACGGCGACGTGGGCGCCGAGCGCGCGCTCTCCCCCGTCCAGTGGCAGCACCCCCGCCAGCAGGCGAAGGAGCGTCGACTTGCCCGCGCCGTTCGGCCCCACGAGCGCCACACGCTCGCCGCGCTCGACCTCGAAGGTCACGCCGGCGTAGACGACGTTGTCGCCGTAGGCCTTGCGCGCGGCCCGAAGCGCCGCGACCCGTCGGCCCGTGCGCGGCGGCGCGGGAAACGCGAAGCGGATCCCGCGCGCCTCGCGTCCGACCTCGACGCGCTCGATGCGCTCGAGCATCTTGATGCGGCTCTGCACCTGCCGGGCCTTGGTCGCCTGGTAACGAAACCGCTCGATGAACCGCTCGATCTCCGCGATGCGCTTGGCCTGGTTCCGCCCCTGGGCCTCGAGCAGCTCCCGGCGCGCCGCGCGCTCGACCAGGTAGTCGTCGTAGGTGCCCGGGTAGACGGTGACGCCCGAGGGGCCGAGGTCGGCGATCGAGGTCACCATGCGGTTCAAGAAGTAGCGGTCGTGCGAGACGAGCACGACGGTACCCGCGTAGTCGGCAAGGAAGCCCTCGAGCCACTCGAGCGACTCGATGTCGAGGTGGTTCGTCGGCTCGTCGAGCAGCAGGAGCGACGGGCGGAGGAGCAGCAGGCGCGCGAGGGCCGCGCGCATGCGCCAGCCCCCGGAGAATTCGGCGAGTGGCCGGACGAAGTCGCTCACGCGGAACCCGAGGCCGCCCAGGATCGCCTTCGCCGCGGTCTCGAGCCGGTAGCCGCCGAGAGCCTCGAACCGGTGCTGGAGGTCGCCGTAGCGCGCCGTCAGCGCGTCGCTCTCGACTCCGTGCGGGGCCCGGCCGAGCGCCGCGGCAACCTCCTCCATCTCGCGCTCGACCCGCCAGACCTCGTCGAAGCCGGAGAGCGCCTCGGTGAGGACCGAGCCCGCCGGGCTCGCCGCCACCTCCTGGGGCAGATAGCCGACCGTCGTCTCGCGCGGGCGGCTGATGCGCCCGCTGTCAGGCTCCTCGAGCCCCGCGAGGAGCCGGCAGAGGGTCGTCTTGCCCGCGCCGTTCGGCCCCACGAGGCCGATGCGCTCCCCGTCGGCGATCCGCCACGACAGCGCGCCGAAGAGCTGCTGCCCCGCGTACGCCTTCTGGATGTCCTCGACCTGGATCATGCGTGAGGGCCGGGGAGTGCCCTCATCCCAGCGTCTGAACCTTCTCGGGGAGGATCTTCACGGTCACGCGGACCTCGTCGGGGCGGCGGTACGGGTACTTGTCCTTCCCGAGATACTTCTTGGCGAGCGCATCGATGTGCGCGTCGGCCCCCTGCTCCGTCATCTCGGCGACGCGCCCACGGACCTGGATGTACCGGTAGGGGTTGTCCGGGTCCTGGATCGAGAGGGCGACCCTCGGGTTCTTCCTGAGGTTCCGGTCCTTCACCCGCCCGCGCGCGGTGTTGATCCTCACGTAGGTACCATCCCAGTCGCACCAGACCGGCGTGACCTGCGGCGTGTTGTTGGCGCCGACGGTCGCCAGGTGGGCAAACGTCTTCTTCGTGAAGAGGTCGCGGTAGTTCTCCGGAATCGTCGCCATGCTCAGTCCCCCTTGGCTGCCTTGAGCTGCTCGAGCACCGAGAACGCGTGGCGGACGGACTTGGCGGCGAGCGTGCCGCCCATCAGCAGCCCGATGTCCAGCGTCTCCGCGATTTCGGCATCCGTCGCCCCCTGGTCGAGGACCTCCTCGACGCGATGATCGATTCAGTCGAAGCAGTTCTGCGACACCGCCACGGCCAGGGCCGTCAACTCCTTGTGCTTCTTCGACAGCGCCCCGTCGGCGTAGACCTTCTTGCCCAGCTCGCCGAACGCCGCGTAGACCTTCATCGGCGACTTGAGCATCAGCGTGCCGAGCCGCTTCTTCTCCCGGTTCCGCTCGTGGATGTGCATGGTCCCTCCCCGAATCGTCAGCCGAGCTTCGTCGTCAGCTCGGCCGCCCGCGCCTCGGCCATCGTGCGGAGCGCCAGGAGTACGCGAACCATGCACTGCTGGACGAGCAGCGCGTCCTGGGTGAACGGGTCCGCGAGCCACTCGCGGGCCCACTCCGGCGTCTCCGTCGCGAACCCGAGCGTCGGCGACAGCGCACCGAGCCGTAGCAGCAGATCGTCGGGCGGCAGGCCCGACGCGCGCAGCCGCGCCACGACGGCCGCGCGCACCGCAGCGTTCCAGATCCCCGTCAACCCCTCGAGCAGTGCCCCGTAGCACGTGAGGTCGGCCCTGTCCTGCAACGACTTGAGCACGGCGGGGACGAGCGGGTTGACGACGAGGTCGCCCTCGTCGTCGACGCTGAAGAGCGGGCCCACCACGGGATCGCCCTGCGGCGTGACGAGTCGCTCGACGAGGGCTGGCGCCTCGGCAGCGGGCACGGGCGGCAGCTGGGCGAGACGCTCGAGGAACGGCACGTCACCGGCCATCGTTCACCCTCCCACCCGCGTCGGCTCCGCTCGCGCGAGGTCCCGGGCGCGCCCGGCCGGCACGAGCAGCGCGGAGGCGACGGCGGCAACGCAGACGACGAACCCGACGATGAAGACCCCGTGGAGCGCCTCGGCCATCGGGCGCCCTGCGTCGAGCCTTTGGGCCATCACGGCGCCCATGACGGAGAGCCCCACCGCACCGCCGACGGACATGAAGAACTGTGTCATCGACGTGGCGGCGCCCAGATCGCTCCGCGGTACAGCACTCTGGACGGCGATCAGCATCGGCACCACGACCAGGCCCATGCCGACCCCGGCGAGCAGGACATCGCGCATCGCTTCGCCCTGGCTGAGCGTGGCCGACCAGCGCGTGAACAGGAGAAACGCGCCCGTCAGGCACGCCATGCCCGCCATGACGACCGTACGGTAGCCGATCCGGAGGACCAACCGCGCGCTCGTCACCGACATCGCTACCCAGCCGAGGATGAACGGCGTGAGGACCATGCCCGCGCCCGTCGCCGTGGTGCCCGTGACCGACTGGAGGAAGAGCGGGACGAACGAGATCGCGCCGAACATGGCCATGCCAGCGAGGAAGCGGGTGACGACGGCGGCCACGACCATACGGCTGCCGAAGAGCCGGAGCGGCACGATCGGCTCGGCCGCCCGGCGCTCGACGAGCACGAACAGCACGAGCCCGGTCAGGCCGAGCCCGAGCGGGCTCAGCACGGCGACACCCGACCAGGACCCGACGCGCCCCGCCTGCATGATGCCGAGCAGGAGCGCGGACACGCCCGCGGCGAAGAGCGCGACGCCCGCGTAGTCGATGACGGGCCGCCGTGCGGTGCGTGCCTCCTCGACGAGCGCGCCGGCGATCAGCGCCATCGCGACTGCCCCGAACGGCAGGTTGACGTAGAACACCCATCGCCACGAGACGTGGTCGGACAGCACGCCGCCGAGCCACGGGCCCACCAGCGAGGAGACGCCCCAGACGCTCGAGATCCACCCCTGCAGCTTAGCGCGGCGCTCGAGCCCGAAGAGCTCACCGATGATCGTGTAGCCGAGCGTCATCAGTGAGCCGGCGCCGAGCCCCTGCACCATCCGGAACGCGATCAGCTGCGCCATGCTCTGCGCGGTTCCCGAGAGCGCCGAGCCGCCGAGGAACGTGGAGAGCCCGATCAGGAAGACGGGCCGGCGGCCGTACAGATCCGAGACCCGCCCCCAGAGCGGCATCGTGACCGTCTGCGTGAGCAGGAAGCCCGAGAACACCCACGAGTAGATCTCGATCCCCCCGAGGCTTCGAACGACCGTGGGCATCGCCGTCGCGACGACGGTGGACTCCATCGCGGCGAGGAAGACGGACAGCATGATCCCGGCAAGGACGCGTCGCTTCGCCCGCTCCTCCATCAGTGACCGCCGGTGCAGCCCGCGCAACGACACAGCCCGCGCAGCGCCGGATAGGGGTAGAGGCTCTCGTGCCCGTCGCCCCACGTCACCCTGAGCCCGCCCTCGGTCCGCGCGATCTCTTGCGGCCACGCCATCGCCTGCGTGAGGGCGGCCGGCGCCGCGCACGCCCCGCACGTGCAGTCGCGCCGGAGGCGGTCGAACGGGTAGATGGAGCCGTGGTTGTCGGCCCAGTCCACGCCGAGCGCATAGCGCCCGACCAGGTGCACGTCCTTGGGGACGTTCGGGTCTGGCTGGCCGAGGATCTTGAGGCCGACCTTCGCAGTCATGCGCCGCCGCCCGCGGCGCGCCGCTCGAGGCGCATCCCCGCGAGGAGGTAGTGGATGGCGAGGCTCTGGTACTCGCCCCACCCGCGTGCCCGGCGCCGGATCGCCTCCTCGCTCCGCGTCCGCGCGTGGCCGTAGAAGTGTTCGAAGGCCCGGCGCACGCCGAGATCGCCCGCCGGGCAGACGTCGCCCCGGCCGAGGCAGCGGGCGAGGAACCAGTCCGCGGTCCACCGGCCAAGCCCGCGCTGCCGCGTGAGCCGCTCGATCACGGCCTCGCTCGGCGCCGCCGCGAGCGCGTCGAGGTCGAGCCGGCCCGAGACGACGGCCCGCGCGAGGTCGCGGATGTACTCGCCTTTGCGGCGCGAGAACTTCATCACGCGCAAGTCCCGCAACCCCCCGCGCGCGAGCGTCGCGGCGTCCGGGAACGCCCAGACGGTGTGACGGCCGAGGGCGACGGGCGTCCCATACCGGCGCACGAGGCGGGCCCGGCATGCGAAGGCGAACTGAAGATTGACCTGCTGGGCGCTGATCGACCCCACGAGCATCTCGAGCGGCGTCGGCGCGAGCGTCGGCCGCATCCCGTAGAGCGGCTCGACGAGGGCGGTCAGGACGGGATCGCTCTTTGCCATTCGGTAGAAACCGGAGAGATCGAAGTCGAGGCCGAAGATGCGGCGGACCTCCGCCGCGACGGCCGCGCCCGTCGCCGCGTCGCGTGCGCGCGGGATGCGCACCGCGAGTCGCGCGTCGTCCACCGGACCGGTGGGACGGACCTCGTAGGGCACGAGCCGTCCGGGACGTCGGAGCACACGCAGGAACGCGCCGTCCGCGAGGCGGTTCGCGGGATCTTCTCCCCACAGGTGGTAGCGCGCGAGCGTCGCGCCGGCATGGAGCGGCCCGTCCGGGGCGAGGACGATGTTCATCGCGTGGTCACGGGCCATCAAGTGTACCAGAGTTGCCGCGGCGCCTCCGTCGGCGCGCGCCGACGCGCGACGTTCTCCAGCGCTCCGCGGCTAGTGCTTCAGGTGGTAGGGGACGTCGGTCACGGTGACGTTCTTCCGGAAGAGCATGGCGCCCTTGATGAGCAGCGCCGTCTGGTTGTGCAGGCCGAGCTGCCACCAGCGCGCCGGAATGAACTCCGGGAGCACGATCGTCACGACGTGGTTCTCGTCGTCCTTCTGGAGGTGATCGATGTACTCGAGCAGCGGCCCGAGCAACGACCGATAGGGCGACGACAGGACGATCAGCGGGACGCCCATCCCCCACTTCCCCCACTTCTCCTCCAGCTTCCGCGTCCGCTCGGGGTCGATCTCGACGAACACGGCCTTGGCGGTGGGCGAGAGCGACTGCGCGTACTGAATGGCCTTGATCACGCCGCGGTGGATGTCGCCAACGAGCACGAGCACGGTGTTCGTCATGGGTGGGGGCGGCTCGAAGCCCTCGAGCGAGAGCTGCGCGGCGACTTCCTCGTAGTGGCGGCGCACCGTCAGAAACGCGGCCACGAGCGTCGGGATCAGCAGGACGACGATCCACGCACCCTCGGTGAACTTCGTCACCGCGAGCGTCAGGAGGACCACGCCGGTGACGAAGGCGCCGATCCCGTTGAGCCACACACGCCACCACCACCCCGTCTCCCTGAGGCGGAGCCACCGGCGCACCATACTGCTCTGGGACACCGTGAACGAGACGAAGACGCCGATGGCGTAGAGCGGCAGCAGGGCGTGCGTGTCGCCCTGGAAGACGACGAGGAGCACGCTCGCCAGGCCCGCCAGGATCACGATGCCGTTGGAGAAGACGAGGCGATCGCCCTGAGTGCCGAACTGGCGGGGGATGAACCGGTCGCGGGCCAGGAAGAACGACAGGCGCGGGAAGTCGGCGAAGGACGTGTTCGCGGCCAACAAGAGAATGAGCATCGTCACGGCCTGGAGCTCGAAGTACAGGGGCCCGGTGCCGAAGAGCTGGCGGGCGATCTTCGAGACGACCGTCTCATTGCCGCCCGGCACGATGCCAAGGTCGTACGCGAGGTAGGTGATCCCGAGGAACATGGTGACCGAGATGGCGCCGAGCCAGGCCATGACGATCCGGGCGTTGTGCGCCTCGGGCGGCTTGAAGGCCGGCACCCCGTCGGAGACGGCCTCCACGCCGGTGAGCGCCGTGCAGCCCGCGGAAAACGCGCGGAGGAAGAGGAAGAGCCCGATGCCCTCGAGCCCCGGCGCGTGCGGCTCGTACGGCTTGGCGGGAAGCATGCCGAGCGCGGCGCCGCCAACGCCCCACGCCACCATGCCCAGGACGCTCACGACGAACAGGTAGGTCGGTGCCGCGAAAATCTGGCCGGACTCGCGCACGCCGCGCAGATTGGTGACGGCGACCCCGACGACGGCAACGACGCAGAGCCACGTGCGGTAGGGAAAGAGTTCGGGAACGGCCGACGTCACCGCCGCCACGCCGGCCGCCACCGACACGGCCACGGTGAGCACATAGTCGATGAGCAACGCTGCGGCCGCGACGAGCGACGGAAAGACGCCGAGGTTGTCCTTCGCCACGATGTAGGCGCCGCCCCCCTGCGGGTATGCCCGGATCGTCTGCCGGTAGGAGCTGATGACGATCAGGATCAGGGCGGCGATTCCAATCCCGATCGGGAGCGAGTAGCTCAGCGCAGCGGAGCCGGCCAGGACCAGGACGAACAGGATTTCCTCGGTCGCGTACGCCACCGAGGAGAGCGGATCCGAGGCGAACACCGCGAGCGCGGTGGCCTTGCCGAGGCGCTCGTGCCGTTGCTGCGCGGTGGGGAGCGGGGTGCCGACGAAGAGCCGTTTGAGCCGGTGCAGGCGCACGGGGCCAATATTACTGCGCGCAGCGCGCCTGTACCTAAAACGGCTGCGGCTGCCGGTGGGACTCCGCGACGTTCTCGAACCGCGCGTACTGGGGCAGGAACACGACCTTGACCGTGCCGACGGGGCCGTTGCGCTGCTTGCCGATGATGACGTCGGCGACGTTGGCCTCGTCCGGCGGGAGGTCCTCCTTGTACTGCGACTGGCGATAGAGGAACAGGATCAGGTCGGCGTCCTGCTCCAACGCCCCGGAGTTGTGGCTGACGATTCCGTCGGCGAGCCAGGACGCCGGGCCGGGCACGGTGAGATCGAAGACCTCCTCCTCCCCGGAGGGCTCGATGGCAATGATGCGATCCCAGAACAGATCGCTGGCTGCGCGCGCGCGAAGCCCGTCGTCATCGAGGATCTCGGCGTACTGCTGCAACACGGCCCGTGACGGCGCAAATCGGAAATGGGAACTTCCCCCGTACGCTGTTCCCCGCATCACGGTCATCCGTCGCTGGGAGATGCCCCGCACGCGCATTAATTCCTTCACCCGCTCGAAATCTTGAACGGGGAGCGTGTCGACGTTGGTGTTGGCCTTGCAGTCCTTCAGCAAGGCCTTCAGGCGCTGCGCCTGGGGTCCTCGGGGACCAAACGCGCCAACCGTCTCGAGAAACCGCCGCTCGTCCGCGGCGCCCGAGACCGTGACGAAGAAGGAGGGGCGGTAGCTGCCCTTTCGGGCAGAGGAGATCCTCGCCACGATGCCGAGTCGCAGCAGTAACGCCGCCACGTCTCTCGCCAATCCTGGACTGTTGGTGCCATATGAGACCCCGTGGCTCCCCTTCCCGCCTCTGCGTGGGGCGATGGTTCCGTCCGTCGCCCACAGATGGCGCAGGAGCAGGGCGACCTGTCGGGTCGAGAGCCGAAAGGCCGCCTCGGGAATCCGCTTCTGATAGGACCGTTGACCGAAGATCCCCAGCTGCCGAAGCCATCCGCCAACGCCCCGGTGGCACCAGCGATTCCCGTTCCCACTGATGACGAGCTGGTGCCAGCCATCACGGCCGGCATGGCGGCTGACCCGACACCCGAACTCCT
This sequence comes from Candidatus Rokuibacteriota bacterium, assembly GCA_003221695.1. Taxonomy (GTDB): domain Bacteria; phylum Methylomirabilota; class Methylomirabilia; order Rokubacteriales; family CSP1-6; genus 20CM-2-70-11. Next base: position 33,563 of record QHSX01000058.1, on the reverse strand, counting down.
CGCTTGCCGCCTCAGCGACAACGCGGCTGTTGTCCTCTGAACTGGTCGTGTATCGCAACGGCTGATGAATCAGATAGCTGCCGTCCCCGATCAACTGCCCGAGGAGTACGACGCGCCGATCCGGCCAGCAGTCAGGGAATAATGGTTCCGGCAGCCTCCTCGCGATCGCAAGGCGATCACCGGCCGAAAGCTCGTTCACCGTCATCCACCCCTGCGCGGAGAAGAGGCGATGCTGCCCGGTCGCCCGGATGATCCGCCCGCTCGCGAGCCGGATCTCGAAGACTGGCCGTATCCCCACCCGCCAGATCCGTTCGCTCTTGGTCATGATGATCTTGCCGGCCGGAGACATCGCGAGGACTTCGGGCGCGCCGTCCACGAGATCGCAGATCTGGATTCGTCGCCCATCAGCGAGGACGACCAGGGTGTCGCCGGTCACGCATTCTCTGAGGTCCGAGAGCTGCGGCCGGAAGTCGCGGGTGGCGCGCGACTCCACCGCGCGCGAGAGCTGGGAGAGGGCGACCACCGGCACGTTCAGCTCCTTCGCGAGCGCCTTGAGCGACCGGGAGATCTCCGAAATCTCCTGCTGGCGGCTCTCCATCGCCGCGCGCCCCCGCATGAGCTGGAGGTAATCGATGATCATGAGCTCGAGCCCGTGCTCGGCCTTCATCCGTCGCGCCTTGGCCCGCGCCTCGAGCACGCTGAGCCCGGGGCTGTCGTCGATGAAGATCTGCGCCTCGCTGAGACGGCCGGCTGCCGCGGTCAGGCGGTGCCAGTCCGAGGAGGAGAGGTAGCCGGTGCGCACCGCCTGCGAGTCCACCTTGGCCTCGGCGCAAAGCATCCGCTGGACGATCTGCTGGGCGGACATCTCGAGGCTCAGCACCAGTACCCGGCCGCGCAGATGGATGCCCACGTGCTGCGCGACGTTGAGCGCGAACGCCGTGTTGTGAGTCACCACGTAGTCATCGGTGACGTAGAGCCGGGACGGATGGGTGACCGCGATGCACTGGGTGTCCGTCACTCGCGTAGGCTCGACCGAGACGAACACGGGCCGCCACCGTCGCCGCGGCGCCGCCAACACTCTGTCGCGCTTCCGCGACGGCGCGAAGATCGCTTGGGGGTCCGCGTAGTGAACGTTGCACACGAAGGCCCGTCTGCCGGCCTTCTTCTCTCCGCGATAACTGTACGTTGTCCGCCTGCCTCGAACCGAACACCAGCCGCCAAGGGAGCGCACCAGTTCAGCCACGTTCCGCGCCAGGCGCTCGCTCGTGGAGCAGAACCGCGCGCTCCCCCAGCGCTCGACCCAGCCGTCGGTATCCATGAGGCCGCGCACGACATCGAGACGCGCTTCGCGTGAGGCATTCAGGTAGATGTCTGGGATGAACTTCTCATCGCTACGGATTCCCCAGAGGCCGAGCCCGCGGAGCGCTTCCATCAGTCGGTTCGGCGAGACGCCCTGGGTACCCCGGCGATGCGCGCCCGTCGCCTGGACGATACGCCAGTCGTAGCCGCCGACGGCGCGCAGGGCGAAGCCCTCTCGTGTCCGCTCGAGAAATTGCTCCAGCATCGCGGCATCGGACGTCGAAAAGATCAGACTGGTCCCCGAAAGCTTCCCGTCACCGAGCAGCGCGCCCAGCAACCACGGATCGATAGGAAGCGCCTCGGCGTGACCGTGGACGCCGGACGGCACGTCGATCCACAGACGGTGCCGGTATCGCTTGACCCGCAACATCTGCGCCACGCGCTCGCTGGAGAGCGTCCGGGGCTCACGCCAATTACGGTAATGGACGCGCCAGAGGTGTTGGGCGCTCGCCTCCGTGGAACGGCCATCGGAGAAGGTGACGCGGTAGACCTGTTCAGGACCCTGGGGGAAGATCCCGCTCACCAGAGAGCGCCGGCCGTCCACGGACGCGAGCTCGTCGCCCAGCTTCAGATCGCCCATCCGCTTCCACCCCGCGACCGTCTTGACCTGGGCGTCGAGGGGCTGGGCCTTCCCCATGCTCGGCCGACCCGCGATGATGATGAAGTCCGAGGGCTGGAGCCCCGAGGTCTCGAGGTCGAGCTTCTCGAACCCCGTCGCGATGCCGGTGACATGCTCCTTCCGCTCGTAGAGCCGCTCGATGTACTCGAAGGTGTTCTTGAGAATCTTGCCGATCGGAAGCGCGCTGCCCTCGAGCCGCCGCTCGGCCAGACTGAAGATCCGGCGTTCGGCGTCGTCGACCAGGGCCTGGACATCCTCCTTCGCCTCGAAGGCCTGGCCGATGATCTGCGTGGACGTCTGGATCAGCTCGCGCAGCACCGCCATGTCGCGGACGATCTGGGCGTAGGCGATGAGGTGGGCCGCGATCGAGGCCTGCTCCACGAGGAGCGCGAGCGCGGCGGCCCCCCCGACGAACTCGAGCTGATCCGTACGGCGGAGCTCCTCGCTGAGCGTGATGAGATCGACGGGCTCGCCGCGGTCGAAGAGGCGCAGCATCGTCCCGTACGCCGCCCGGTGGGCCTCCGTGTAGAAATCGGACGGCCGGAGCACCTCGATCACGCGCGGGAGCGTCTCGCGGCCTTCCAGGAGAATGGCGCCAAGGACCGCGCGTTCAGCGTCGAGGTTGTGCGGTGGGATCCGCGCCGGAAATTCCAGAGGGCTCATAGGCGAGACTCACCGCAAGTGGTCAGCATGTGACTCGATGTTGAGCGCCCCGCTTCGATTCGGTCAAGAAAAATCTGCTGAGAACACCGTCACGGTGACGAAACAGTGGATAGGCGGTGGATATCGCGTGAAGACGATGTGAATGAAGCGTGCGCTCCCTGCGAATCTCCAATTCCTGGCGACGCAGGTCGCGCGCCACGCGCTGTCGCGCGTCTCGCGGGGGCTATTCGCGGACGACGCTGACTTTGAGTTGCGCCGCGACGTCGTGGTGCAGCCGAATCGACACCACGGTCTCGCCGAGCGACTTGATCGGTTCGTCGAGCGCGACCCGCCGGCGCTCGACCTTGATCGCGTGCCGTTCCAGGAACTCCACGATGTCCTGCGCGGTCACCGAGCCGAAGAGCTTGCCCTCCTCGGAGGCCTGCCGGCGCTCCTCGTACGCGAGCGCGTCGATCCGGTTGCGCAACGCCTCCGCCTCGCCCTTGATGCGATCTGCCTTGGCGTCTTGCTGCCGCTTGATCTGCTCGAGGTTCTTGAGGTTGCCCGTGGTGGCGCTGAGGGCGAGCTTCTTCGGGATCAGATAGTTGCGCGCGTAGCCGTCGGAGACGTCGCGAACCTCGCCACGGCGCCCGACCTTGGAGACATCGTCCAGCAGAATGACTCGCATCGCTCTCCGTCCTACTCCGTCGCCAGGTATGGCAGGAGGGCGACCGTGCGGGCGCGCTTGATCGCGTGCGTCAGCTGGCGCTGGTGGCGCGCGCAGCTTCCCGAGATCCTGCGCGGAATGATCTTGCCGCGGTCGCTGACGAAGTTTCTGAGCCGGCGCACGTCTTTGTAGTCGACCAGGTCGACTTTGTCGGCGCAAAACTTGCACACCTTCCGCCGGCCGAACCGGCGGCGCTTGACAGGCTTCTGGACTGTCGGAATCTCTCGTTCCTCCCTGGTACCCCGTTAGAAGGGGACGTCGTCCTCAGCGGGCCGCGTCTCTTCCGCGAACGACTCGGCGGCCGGCACGGCGACCGGCGCTGCAGGCTTGCCGCGCCCCATGAACTGGACGCGCTCGGCCACCACTTCCACCACGGTCCGTTTCTGGCCGTCCTTACCTTCCCACTCGCGTGTCTGGAGGCGGCCTTCGACCAGGATCGGGCTGCCCTTGTCGAGGTACTCGCCGCAGGTCTCCGCCTGCTTGCTCCAAACGACGACCGTGATGAACGAGGTCTCCTCGCGCTTGTCGCCCCCCTGCGTCGTGTAATTGCGGTTGACCGCGAGCCGCAGGTCGGCCACGGCGGTGCCGCTCGGCGTGTAGCGCAGTTCCGGGGGGCGGGTCAGGTTGCCGATCAGGAAGACCTTATTGAGGCTCGCCATTAACCGACCTCCTCGAGCACCTCTGGAGTTTTCGCCGGCCGAGCCTTCTTGCGGATCGGGACTCGCGTCGAGAGGAAGCGCAGCACGTTCTCATTGAGGCGGAGGTGCCGCTCGAACTCCTTCACCATGGACGGCTCGGCAGAGACCTCGAAGACCGCGTACGTGCCCTCCCGTTGCTTGCGGATATCGTACGCGAGCCGGCGCTTCCCCCAGTTGTCGACCTTAGCGACCTCGGCACCGAGCGCCTTGAGCTGCTCGGCGAGCTGCGCGAGCAGCGCGGCGACTTCCTCGTCCGTCGGACGCGGGTCGACGATCACCAGAATCTCGTATGGTCGCAGTGGACTCACCTCCCAAAACTGAGTTGAGCGCCTAACGCTATCAAACATCCAAAGCCGCCGCAACGTCAACGCCGCAAAACAGATACGGCCCGGGCCTTGGCGCTCGCCACGACCCGGGCCGTCGCCCGCGCATCGCGCGGGCTCTAACTCTCAGTGTCAGCGTGCCAGGGGAGCCTGAGGGGGGTCGCCCCCCTCAGCTCCAACGTGCGTCACGTGACGCCTCACCTCACGCGCTTAATACATGTCGCCATGCGGCATCGGCGGCGCGTCCTTCTTTTCCTCCGGGATGTCCGTGACCAATGCCTCGGTCGTCAGCAGGAGCGAGGCAATGGACGCCGCGTTCTCCAGCGCCACGCGCTCGACCTTCGCCGGGTCGATGATGCCCGCCTGCAGCATGTCCACAAACTCCATGGTCTCGGCGTCGAAGCCCCGGGTGGCCACCGTCTCGGCCTTGACCTTCTCGACCACGACGCTGCCCTCGAGGCCCGCGTTCTCGACGATCTGGCGGATCGGCTCCTCGAGCGCCCGCTTGACGATCTGCGCGCCTACCTTCTCGTCGCCCTCGACCTTCAGCCGGTCGATGGCCTTGGACGCGCGGAGCAGCGCGACGCCGCCGCCCGGTACGATGCCCTCCTCCACCGCCGCGCGGGTCGCATTGAGCGCATCCTCCACCCGCGCCTTCTTTTCCTTCATCGCCGTCTCGGTCGCGGCGCCGACCTTGATCACCGCCACGCCGCCGGCGAGCTTGGCCAGGCGCTCCTGCAGCTTCTCCCGGTCGTAGTCCGAGGTCGTCTCCTCGATCTGCGCCCGAATCTGCTTGATGCGCCCCTCGATCGTGGAGGCCTTGCCGGCCCCTTCGACGATCGTCGTGTTGTCCTTGTCCACGACCACCTTCTTGGCCCGGCCGAGGTCCTCGAGCTTGATGTTCTCCAGCTTGATCCCGAGGTCCTCGGTGATCGCCTTGCCGCCCGTGAGGATGGCGATGTCCTCGAGCATCGCCTTGCGCCGGTCACCGAAGCCCGGGGCCTTGACGGCCGCGGTGTGCAGCGTGCCGCGCAGCTTGTTGACCACGAGCGTGGCCAGCGCCTCGCCCTCCACGTCCTCGGCGATGATCAGCAGCGGCTTACCCGCGCGGGCCACCTGCTCGAGCAGCGGCAGCATGTCCTTCATCACGCTGATCTTCTTCTCGTGGATCAGGATGAGCGCGTCCTCCAGGATGCACTCCATGCGCTCGGCGTCGGTGACGAAGTAGGGCGAGAGGTAGCCGCGGTCGAACTGCATGCCCTCGACCACGTCCAGGACCGTGTCGGCCGACTTGGACTCCTCGACCGTGATGACCCCGTCCTTGCCGACTTTCTCCATCGCCTCGGCGATCAGGTTGCCGATCGTCTTGTCGTTGTTCGAGGCGATCGTCGCGACCTGGGCGATCTCCTTCTTGTCTTTCGTGGACTTCGAGAGCTTCTTCAACTCCTCGGTCACCGCGCCCACGGCCGCCTCGATCCCCCGTTTGAGCCCCATCGGGTTGGCGCCGGCGGTCACGTTGCGGAGCCCCTCGCGGAAGATCGCCTGCGCGAGCACAGTCGCGGTGGTCGTGCCGTCGCCCGCGATGTCCGACGTCTTTGAGGCGACTTCCTTCAGCATCTGGGCGCCCATGTCCTCGTAGGGATCCTTCAGCTCGATCTCCTTGGCGACCGTGACGCCGTCCTTGGTGATCGTGGGGCTCCCGAACTTCTTGTCGATGACGACATTGCGGCCCTTCGGGCCCAGGGTCGCCTTGACGGCTTCCGCCATGATGTTGATGCCCTTGAGCAGGCTCGCCCGGGCATCCTCGTTGAACTTGAGCTGCTTCGGCATTGATCGCGTCCCTCCTCAGCGCGTGGCTGATATGGTTATTCGAGAATGGCGAGGACGTCCTCCTCGCGCAGGATCAGGTACTCTTTGTCGTCGAGCTTCACCTCGGAGCCGGAGTACTTCCCGAAGAGGATCTTGTCGCCGGACTTGACGTCGAGCGGGATCTTCTTGCCCTCATCGGTCACCTTGCCGTTGCCGACGGCGATGACCTTGCCCTCCTGGGGCTTTTCCTTGGCGGTGTCCGGAATGATGATTCCGCCCTTTTTCACTTCCTTCTCTTCGAGCCGCTCGACGAGAATGCGGTCATGCAGGGGACGAATCTTCATCGCTGCTCTGCCTCCTTCACCCTGGTGTGTTGAGGACTCCCGTGTCGTTGTTAGCACTCGAACAAAGCGAGTGCTAATATAGCCGCGCACTCGCGCCAGATCAAGCGAAAAATCCAGGGGGCCAGAATGGCCAAAAATATCGTTATTTCGAATAGTTTACCTCATGAAGCGATCCGCCTCATCCCCGGGGACTTCTCGCTGGACTACAACGACAGCGACGCGCCCCTGTCGAAAGCGGAGCTGATTTCACGACTGAAGGGGAGAAGCGGTTTGATCTGCCACATCATCAGCACGATCGACGATGAGGTGCTGGCGGCGGCGCCGACCCTCAAGGTCGTCGCCAACGTCGCGGTTGGCTACAACAACATCGACGTCGCCGCGGCAAAGCGCCGGGAGGTGATCGTCACGAACACGCCGGACGTCCTCACCGAGACCACCGCCGACTTCGCCTGGGCCCTGCTCATGGCGACGGCGCGCCGCGTCGTGGAGGCGGACCGCTACGCGCGCTCCGGCCAGTGGAAGGCGTGGAAGTGGGACCTCCTCTGGGGCGCCGACGTCCACGGAAAGACGCTCGGGATCGTGGGGTTCGGGCGGATCGGGCGCGCCGTGGCCCGGCGCGCGCGGGGCTTCGACATGCGCATCCTCTACCACGACGCCGTGCGGGTCGATGCCGCCGTGGAGCGGGAGCTCGCCGCGACCGCGACCGACCTCGAAACGCTCCTGCGTGAGGCCGACTTCGTGACGCTCCACGTGAACCTCACGCCCGACACCCGCCACCTCATCGGTGAGCGGACGCTCCGCCTCATGCGCAAATCAGCGATCCTCGTGAACGCGGCCCGTGGGCCCATCGTGGACGAGGCCATGCTGGCGCGCGCGCTGCGGGAGGGTTGGATCGCCGGCGCGGGCCTCGACGTCTTCGAGGAGGAGCCGAAGATCCACGCCGGCCTGGTCCCGCTCCAGAACGTCGTGCTCGCCCCGCACATCGCCAGCGCCTCGCGCGACACGCGCATCGCGATGGCCACCCTCGCCGTCCGCAACTGCGTGGCCGTCCTCGAGGGAAAGCCGCCGCTCACCCCCGTGGCCTGACGCCGCGCTCAGAGGGCTCGGCGAAGGCGGCGCTCGAGGCGCGACAACCGATGCGCGAAGGCGTCGATCACCCGTAGCGGCGCGCCCGCGGCGTCGGCGAGCTCGAGCGCGTGCGCGACGGTCGCCCGCGCCGTGCGGAGATCACGCCGGCGGTGCTCGTGAAACTTCGCGAGCTCCTCCCAGGGCTCCCGATCGAACGCGCCGTGACGCGAGGCGACCTCCCAGAGCGCGCACGCCCGGTCCCAGCGCGTGGCGCGCTTCTCCCAGCGGGCCAGGCGCAGGCGTACGCGGTGGGCGGTGCGGCCCGGGAGGTCGCCGCCCAGCGCGGCCCGATAGCACGTGAGTGCCTGCTCGAGATCCACTGGTTCCCAGAGCCGGCCCAGCCCGGCGAGATCCTCGGCGCCCAGGTGGTCGGGCGCCGCGAGGGCGCGGCCGAACCAGCCGAGGAGCGCGACCAGCGAGAGGACGTCGTGGCGGTTGTGGTCGAAGACCCGCCCGAGCGGCGCCGCCCGGCGCGAGCGGAGGAAGTCGAAGTAGAGTGCCGGGATCAGGGCGCCCGGCACGTCGTTCTCACGCTCGAGCCCGATGACCTCGCGCTCGAGCGTCGTGAGCCGGCAGTCGGCGCAGCGGAGCGTGAAGACGCGGCGCGCCGGCGGGAGAAGGTCGAGGTGGGGCAGCAGGGTGGGCCAGCGGCGGCGGGCGAGCACGAAGCGCGTCTCGAGGAGCGGCAGGTCGAAGCCCGAGCCGTTGAAGGTGACGACCCCGGCGGCCTGCTCGAGGAGCGGCACCAGCGCGGCAAGCAGCGCCGGCTCCTCGTCGAAATCGCGCATGAAGTACTGCACCACGACGAACCGATCGCCGTCGAGGCGCCCGACCCCGACGAGGAAGGCATAGGTGCCCGTGCCGCCCGCGAGGCCGGTCGTCTCGGTGTCGAGGAAGAGGAGCCGGCGCGAATCCCCGGCCGGCGCCGCGGCGCGGGCCACGGTGGAGAGCAACTCGAGCGGGGCCGTGAACGCCGGCGCGAGCGGCTCGCGGCCGTGGACGTGCGTCAGCGGGTACTCGCGTCGCACCACAACGAGCGGCCCGGCGCCCGTCTCGACGACCTCGCCGCCCAACACTTCGTGGGCGGGGGGCGCGGCGGGGCGCGGCGGCCGCCGTGCCTCGACACGCCGGATCACGCGGCGGAGCTCGTCGAGCGATTGCATCGACGCGGGTCAGCCGGCGAGGGCGCGCAGCAGCGCCCCGGCCGTCGCCTTGGCCTTACGACCGACCTCGTTGACGGGCCCCACACAGGAGGGACAGCCGACGGGGCACGGGCAGGCGCAGAGCGTCTCGAGGCCGCGCCGGAGCAGGTCCGGCAGGATCTCGAACAGCCGCTCGGCGAGCCCGATCCCGCCCGCGTGGGAGTCGTAGAGGTAGATCGTCGGGTTGAAGCGCTCGGCGCTCATGAGCCGTCGCTTTGCGGAGTCGCGCGTCGCGACGGCGCCAGGCTCGGCGGGCGTCGTGTCGCCGAGCCACGAGCCCAGGTCGCGGATGTCGCAGAGGAGGAAGATCGGCGCCAGGTGGTGCAGCATGTACGTCACCGCGCGCAGCCCGTCGATCAGCTCCTCGCGCGAGGCGCTGACGCTCGCGAGCGTCTCGGGCGTTACCGTCAGCCAGGCCGCCGTCGTCTGCATCTCCTGCTGCGGGAGCTCGACCTCGCCCGAGCCGACGTTCTCGAGCGTCCCCAGCTTGATCTTCTTGAAGCCGACGACCTTCTCGGCGACGAGCACCTCGCCCTGCTCGGCGAGGTACCCGGCGTGAGCCTGGTCGGCCAGGCGCTGGAGAATCCAGACGCCCTTGGCACTGATCGCGTCCGTGAAGTAGTCCACCCGGACGCGCTTGACGTAGGCGACCTTCTCCTCGTCCTCGCGCCAGTGCAGCTCCTGCACCTCGTACGGCTCGCTCTCCACAAGGTAGATCGCCTTCGGGTAGATCGTCGCGAACGCGCTCCCCCAATCCACCTCGGCGACGATCTGCCGTCGCTTCGTCTGCGTCTCGTCCCGCGCCGTGGTATCGATCACAAGAAAATTGTCGCTCGTCACCGTCCGGAGCGAGATGTGGTCGGCGGGGTAGGTCTCGGCCGCCCAGTGCCAGCGGGAGCCCGCGTGGTGGAGGACACCCTCGTCCTCGAGTGCGGCGAGGAGGCGGCGGACGTCGGCATCGCCGAACGTCTCGACTCCCTCGCCTGCGGCGCCAGGACCGATCGGCAGCTCGAAGGCGGCACACTTGAGGTGATTCACCAGGATGAACGGGTTGTCGGCGTTCACCCGCGCGTGCTCGGGAGGCGTACCGAAGAGGTAGTCCGGGTGGGTGACCATGAACTGATCGAGCGGCGCGCTCGTCGCGACGAAGATGGCCGCCGAGGAGCCCGACCGGCGGCCCGCACGCCCCGCCTGCTGCCAGAGCGAGGCGATCGCCCCCGGGTATCCGGCCAGGACCGCGACGTCGAGGTGGCCGATGTCGACGCCGAGCTCGAGCGCGTTCGTCGAAACGACGCCCAACACCTCGCCCTCTCGCAGCCCCTTCTCGACCGCCCGCCGACGCGTCGGGAGATAGCCGCCGCGGTAGCCGCGGACGATCCCGCTGTCGCCAGTCTTGTCGGCGACACCGTTCTTGACGGAGGTCAGCAACACCTCAGTCGCGAGGCGACTCTGGGCGAACACGATCGTCGCGATGCGATTCCGGATGAACCGGATCGCGAGCTTCGCCGCCTCTCCCAGGTAGGGCGCACGGATGCCGAGCTCGGGGTTCACGACGGGCGGGTTGTAACAGACAAACGTCTTGTCGCCCGTCGGCGCGCCGCTCTCGGCGATCTCCTCCACGGGCTCCCCCACGAGCAGCCGGGCCAGCTCGCCCGGGTTGGCGATGGTGGCGGAGGCCATGACGAACTGCGGAGCCGAGCCGTAGTGGCGACAGATCCGATGGAGGCGTCGGAGGACGTTGGCGAGATGACTGCCGAAGACGCCCCGGTACGCGTGGAGCTCGTCGATGACGACGTAGCGAAGATTCTGAAAGAGCGTCGCCCACTTGGTATGGTGCGGGAGGATCCCCGAGTGAAGCATGTCGGGATTCGTCAGCACGAGGTTCGCCCGTGCACGGACCGCGCGCCGCGCGTCCTGAGGCGTGTCACCGTCGTAGGTGAACATCCGCATCTCGGGCAGAGTCTTCGCCAACGCCTCGAGCTCCGCGAGTTGATCCTGAGCGAGGGCCTTCGTCGGGAAGAGATAGAGGACGCGCACGTCGGGTTGCTGCAGCAAGGACTGGAGCGCGGGGAGGTTGTAGCAGAGCGTCTTGCCAGAGGCCGTGGGCGTCACGACGACGACGTGATGACCCTTCGCGATCAGCTCCCACGCGCGCGCCTGGTGCGAGTAGAGCTCGTGGATCCCCCGCGCGCGCAGTCCGTCAGCGATCCGCGCGTCGAGCGAGGGCGGGAACGGGACGAGCACGGGAGGTCGGGGAGCGAAGTGCCGGGTCGCCGTGATGCACGGCCCAGTCGACGGTGAGGTCAGCAGAGCGTCGAGGATCTCGCCGAGCATCGCGCCAACTCTATCATGGCGAGTGGGCCCCGACCGACCTCTACTTCAAGATTTTCGCGTACGCCTCCGCATTGAACCCGACGAGCAGCGTCCGGCCGACCCGAAGCGTCGGCGCCCGGAGCCCTCCGGTCGGCCCCAGGAGAAGCTGGAGCAGCTCGGCCATGGGCGGCCGGGACGCCGTGAGGTCCACGTGGACGGCCTTCTTGCCCCTAGCGACCCAGACCTCGTCGACGTCCTTGGTCACGACGAGCGCGGCCTCGCCGGTGATCGGCGACTTCCGCGTGTCCACCTGCTCGACGACGCTGACCCTCCTCTTCGCAAGAAACTCTTGCGCACGGGCGCAGGAGTTTCAGCCCTTGCGGTGATAGCTCCAGTCCACCCTGGCCATGCCCGGTATGATAGCAAAGCGATGCGTCCCGCCCACTGGCTCCCCCCCGTGCTCTGGATGGGCGTGATCATGTTCCTGTCGACCGACACCGCCAGCGCGGAGCACACGGGCGAGTTCCTCCTGCCCGTGCTCCGCTGGCTCCTGCCATGGGCATCGCCCGGCGACCTCGACGCCATCCACGGGCTCGTGCGCAAGGGCGCGCACCTCACCGAGTACGCGATCCTCGCCGCGCTCTGGTACCGCGCGCTCACGCATGGCAGTCGCCTCGCCCCGCCGGCTGTCGGCTGGCTCGCGTTCGGGATCAGCTTGGCCTGGGCCGCCCTCGACGAGTGGCATCAGTCGTTCGTGGCGTCCCGGACCGGCAGCGCAGTGGACGTCGGGATCGACGGCGCCGGCGCCGCGCTCTCCCTCGTCGCGGTCTGCCGAGGCTGGCGCCCGGCGCTGGACGGCGCGACCACCATCCTCTTGTGGCTCGCGGCGGCCGGGGGGGCCGCCGCAATCGCGATCAACGCGTGGGCGGGCGTGGCCTCCGGTCCGCTCTGGGTCACCACGCCCGCCGCCGGTCTGACGCTGCTTGCGCGCGCTCGACTCCGCCGGAAGACCGACGCGGGTGCGGACGGGCACGGCCGGGGGCGGGGGGCCCTCCGAGACCCGTAGCTTCGGGGCGACGCCTCGCCGCCGAGCGGATCGCTGGAGCTCGCGCAACGAGTGCTAGCGTGGTCGAGGCGGGGCCCCCGCCCCGGGCCGGCCTCGCCCGCGAGTCGTGTCAGACTTTCAGGCGCGGGTCGAGCGTGTCGCGCAGTCCATCGCCGAACAGGTTGATCCCGAGCACCGTCACGAGAATGGCAAGCCCGGGGAAGGTCGCGAGCCACCACGCCGTCGAGATGTAGACGCGCCCGTCCGCGAGCATTCCGCCCCAGGTGGGCGTCGGCGGCTGCACCCCGAGCCCGAGGAACGAGAGCGCCGATTCGATCACGATGACGCGCGCCATGTCGAGCGTGGCGACGACGAGCCACGGCGTGAACGCGTTCGGCAGGATGTGGCGCACGAGGATCCGGCCGTCGCGGCTGCCCAGGGCCTGTGCCGCCTGCACGAACTCCCGCTCGCGCAGCGACAGCACCGCGCCGCGCACGACGCGCGCGTAGACGACCCAGCTCGAGACCCCGATGACGATGATGATGACGGGCAGGCTCGGCCCCAGGACACCGATCACGGCGATCGCCAGCAGGATGAACGGAAACGCGAGCTGGATGTCCGCGAGCCGCATAAAGACGTCGTCGGTGCGGCCCCCGAAGTAGCCGGAGACGAGCCCGACGATCATCCCGATGATCCCCGAGATCGCCACCGCCGCGACGCCGACCAGCAGTGCGGGGCGCGCACCGAAGATCACGCGCGCCAGAAGGTCGCGCCCGAGGTGGTCGGTGCCGAGCACGTGCATGCGGCCCGACGGGTCCGGTGACCCGGGCGGCTTCAGGCGGTTGGTGATGTCCTGCTCGATCGGGTCCCAGGGGCTCCACCACGGAGCCCCGGCCGCAGCGACGAACACGAGCGCGACAACGACGAGACCGAACAGCGCCGTCCGTCGGCGCGCGAGTCGGCGGAGTAGCGTCAGCCACTCGCTTCGCGCGGCGACCCCCTCGGCGGGGATCGTGATCGTCGTGGCGGTCATTGTAGCGGGCGCCCTGAGATCGGAAGACTCCGTGGGTGGCCTGCCCCAGGCGCGCCCCGGCTCCCTCTCCTTCCCCCCATCACGTCCGGGCCCGAGATCGGAAGACTCCGTGGGTGGCCTGCCCCAGGCGCGCCCCGGCTCCCTCCCCTTCCCCCCATCACGTCCGGGCCCGAGATCGGAAGACTCCGTGGGTGACCTGCCCCAGGCGCGCCCCGGCTCCCTCCCCTTCCCCCCATCACGTCCGGGCCCGAGATCGGAAGACTCCGTGGGTGGCCTGCCCCAGGCGCGCCCCGGCTCCGTCCCTTCCGCCGCTGTTCATCCCACCGGGGATCGCGGACGCGGAGGCGTCATCGCAGACGGATCCGGGGGTCGAGGTACGTGTACAGCACGTCCACCGCGAGATTCACGAGCACAAAGGTGCTCGAGAGCAGGAATACCGCTGCCTGGACCACGGGGTAATCGCGGTTATAGATCGCCTGCACTGACAGGCGTCCAACGCCCGGCCACGCGAAGATCGTCTCGGTGATCACCGAGCCGCCGAGCAGCGTCCCGAGCTCGATGCCGACGATCGTTACAATCGGGATCGCCGCGTTCTTGAGGGCGTGCTTCCAGACGACCGGTGGCCCCCCCACGCCCTTGGCCCGCGCCGTCCGGATGTAATCCTGGCTCAGCACGTCGAGCATCCCTGATCGCGTGAGCCGCGTGATGCGCGCGGTCGTGAAGAGGCCGAGCGTGATCGCGGGCAGGATGAGATGCTCGAACCCACCGCGCCCGGACGAGGGCAGCAGGTTGAACTGCACCGAGAAGACGAGGATGAGCATGATCCCCAACCAGAAGGTCGGCATCGACTGGCCGAGCAGCGCGACGACCGTGGAGACGTAGTCGAGCAGCGTGTTCCGCCGGACCGCCGAGACGATGCCGGCGGGGACCGCGAGGACCAGCGCGACCACCAGGGCGGCGCCCGCCAGCTCGAACGTGGCCGGCATCCGCTCGACGACGAGGGTGAACGCGGACTCGCCGTGGCGGACCGACAGGCCGAAGTCGCCGCGCAGCGCGCCCGAGAGGAAGCGCCCGTACTGGACGACGAACGGATCGTTGAACCCCATCGCCTCGCGGAAGCGCTGCACGTCCTCGGCCGACGCGTCCGGCGGCAGCAGGACCAGCGCCGGGTCACCGGTGAGGTGGAGGATGAAAAAGACGACGAACGAGACGCCGAAGAGGACGAGCAGCGACTGTAGGAGTCGGCGGGTGACGTACGTCGTCATGGAGCCCGTCGGAGACGGGCCACCGCCTCGATATGCGGCGTCTGCGGGAACATGTCCACCGGCTGCACCCACTCGAGCCGATAGCCCTCACCGACGAGAGCCCGGAGGTCGCGGGCGAGCGTCGCCGGGTTGCAGGAGACGTAGACGAGCCGGCCCGGCCCGAGCGCGACGAGGGCGTGGAGGGCCTTCGGATGGAACCCCGCGCGTGGCGGGTCGGCGACGACGACCTCCGCCCGAACGCCGTCGCGCATCAGCGTCGGGAGCACGTGACGCACCTCCCCCGCCAGGAAGGTGCAGTTCTCGATCCCGTTCGTCCGCGCGTTCCGCACCGCGTCGGCGATCGCCGCCGCCGCCACCTCGATCCCGTAGACCCACCGGCAGCGGCGCGCGAGCAGGAGGCTGATCACACCCGTGCCGGCGTAGAGATCCAGCACGGTTTCGGTCCCCGACAGGCTGCACGCGTCCTCGACGACGGCGAAGAGCCGCTCGGCCTGAGCCGCGTTGGTCTGGAAGAACGAGTTGGCCGACACCTGGAAGCTGAGCCCACCGAGCGACGCCCGGATGTGATCCCGCCCGAGGAGCAGGTGCTCCTCCGTCCCGACCGCCACGCTCGCCTTCTTGGCGTTCACGTTCAGGACGACGCTCGCCGTCGCGGGTACGCGGCGCGCGAGCCCCTCGGCCAGGGGCGTGAGCGTCTCTACATCGGGAGTCGTCGCCACGATGTTCACCATCGCCTCGCCCGTGTGATGGCCCTCGCGCAGCGACACGAAGCGGAGGAGCCCCGCGCTGGCGGCGACGTCGTAGACGGAAAGCCCGCGCGCCCGGATCTCGCGCCGGAAAAGGTCGAGCAGCGCGTTCATCGTCTCCGACTGCAGCAGGCACCGCTCGATGTCGAGGACGACGTCGTAGCGGTCGGCCTGGTGCAGGCCGACGACTGTTGGAGCGGGGTCCGCGAGCCCGCCACCACCGTGGGTGGCCTGAGTGAGGCTCGGGGGGTCCGCGAGCCCGCCACCACCGTGGGTGGCCTGAGTGAGGCGCGGGGGGTCCGCGAGCCCGCCACCACCGTGGGTGGCCTGAGTGAGGCGCGCGGGGTCCGCGAGCCCGCCACCACCGTGGGTGGCCTGAGACGGGCGAGTAATCGTGAACTCCATCTTGTTGCGGTACCCGTACGGCTCGGGGGCCGGCAGGATCGGTCGGAGCTCGAACGCGCCGAGACCGCCGATCCGCTCGAGGCAGTCGCGCACCTGCTTCTCCTTGAAGGCGAGTTGCGCGGGATAGGCGAGGTGTTGAAGCCGACATCCGCCGCAGCGTCCGAAGTACGGGCAGGGCGGCTCGACCCGGTCGGGCGACGGCGTCGCGATCGACTCGATGACGGCGCGGCCGAACCGCGAACGCGCGTCCACTAGCTTGGCGCGGACGCGGTCGCCGGGCACGGCGCCGCGCACGAACACGACGTAGCCGTTCACGCGTCCGACGCCTTCGCCACCGAACGCGAGGTCGTCGATGACGAGCTCCAAGCTGTCCCCGCGCCGAGGTTTCGCCATGACCGACGCCACTATAGCACCTCGGCCTCGCGGCTCTCGGGCCGGAGGGGGTATGATACAGATACATGAGAGTCCGAGCGCCGCGCGCCGTCGCCGATCTGCTCGTGACAGCCGTCCCCGGGCTCCGCGAGCGGCTCGCCGAGCATCACGTCAGGCGCGCGTGGGCCGCTCTCGTCGGCGCCGACGTGGCGCGGAGAGCCCAACCCCGGGCGCTCGTCGACGGTTGCCTCGCGGTGGTCGTCGACAACTCCCCGTGGCTTCACGAGCTCACGCTGCGTGCCGAGGAGCTGACGGCGCGGCTTCATGAGCGGGTTCCCGTCGTCCGCGCGCTCCGCTTCACCCTCGGCCGCCTCGAGCCGGCCGAACCCCCGGCGCCGCGGCCGGCGCGACGCGAGCGCTCTGCGACGTCGCTTCCCGCCGCCGACCGGCACGCGATCGACACGGCGACCTCCGTGATCTCCGATCCGACCCTCGCAGCGGCCGCGCGGCGCCTGCTCACGAAGGCCTGGCGGTCCTCCGCGGAACCTGGGGCCGAGCGGTGACCGGCCGTCTGCTCGCCCGGGCGAGCGTCCTTCTGGTCGGCGCGATGCTGACCGCGTGCGCCGGGACGGGGCTGACGTCCTCCGACCTCGCGCCACGCCGCGCCGCGCCGGCCCAGGACAGGCGGGCCGAGGCGTACTACGAGTACGCGGTCGCCCAGATCGCCGCGCAGTCGGGGCGCTTCACCGACGCGATCCCCGCACTCCGGGAGGCCCTCAAGCGTGACTCGAGCTCGGCCTACCTCTGGATGACGCTCGCGCAGTGGCTCGGGCGCACCGACGCGGCCGACGAGGCGCTCGCGGCGGCGCGGCGCGCGGTCGAGATCGCCCCCGACGACGCCGCGACTCACACGACGCTCGCCGAGCTCCTACGCACGCAGAACAAGTGGCCCGAGGCCGAGGCAGAGCTCGAGAGGGTCATCGCGCTGAACCCAGACGCGGAGGAACCCTACCTCACGCTTGCGCGATACGAGGTCGAGCAGAAGGCGTACGATCGCGCACGCGGCGTGCTCCTCCGCCTGATCGCGAAGTCTCCCCGGCTCTCGCAGGCGCGTTTCCTGCTCGGGCGTCTCGCCATCGAGACAGAGTCGTGGGACGAGGCGATCGTCGAACTCCAGAAGGCCGTTGAGCTCGATCCCGACCACGATGGCGCGTGGACCGCCCTCGGCTACGTCTACGAGACGCGCCGCAAGCCCGACGAGGCGATCGAGGTCTACCGACGCGCCGCCCAGGCCAACCCCGACAACCCCGCGTTCGTCGAGCGGCTCGGCGACCTGCTGATCCGGCTCGGCCGCTTCCAGGAGGCGCAGGCGGAGATCGAGGCGCTCGCCGAGGTCGCGCCCCGGGACGCGCGCGTCTGGATGAAGCTCGGCGCGGTCTTCTACGAGCAGAAGCAGTGGGACCGGGCGGCCGACGCCTTCCGGCGCGCCGTCACGCTAGAGCCGACGAACCTCCGCGCGCGGTACTTCCTCGCCACCACGTACATGGACGCCGGCAAAGACACCGAGGCCCGCGCCGAGCTCGAGCGCATCCTCCGGGTCGACCCGCGCTCGATCGACGCCCGCGTCCAGCTCGGGTTTCTGTACGGGCGGACCAAACACTACGACGAGGCGATCGCGGTTCTCCGCGACGCCGTCAACCTCGAGCCGAAGCGATCCGAGCTCTTCCTCTACCTCGGCACCGCGTACTTTCGCGCGAAACAGTACGAGCGCGCCGCGGAGACCCTCCAGGAGGGCCTCGGCCTCGATGACAAGAACAAGGACCTCCACTTTCAACTCGGCGTCGTCTTCGAGAAGCAGGCGAAGTTCGACGACGCCGTTCGGGCGTTTCGGCAGGTGATCACGCTCGACCCCAAGCACGCCGAGGCGTACAACTACGTCGGTTACATGTACGCCGAGCGCGGGCAGAACCTCGACGAGGCGATCCAGCTCATCAACCAGGCGCTTGCGATCGAGCCGGAGAACGGCTACTTCATCGACAGTCTCGGGTGGGCGTACTACCAGAAGGGGCGCTATCTCGAGGCCCTGAAGGAGCTCAAGCGCGCCGTCGAGAAGGCGAAGGACCCCGACCCTGTGATCTACGATCACCTCGGCGATGCCTATCTGAAGAACGGCCTCGAGGCCGAGGCGCTCGCCGCCTGGGAGAAGGCCCTGCAGCTCGACCCGGCCGCCGAAGGGGTCAAGAAGAAGATCGACGACCTCAAGGATCGCGGGCGTCGGGCCAAGAGTGGCTCGAAGACGTCTCAGTAGCCTCCTCGGTCTGCTGGTGCTTGCCGGCGGGTGCGCGACGGCGCCCGCCCGCCAGCCCGTCCCCGACGACGCCCGCCGCGCGCTCGAGCTTCTGGACGTGCGCTGGCACGAGTTCACCGACCTCCGCACCCTCGCGGACGTCGTCGTCCAGGAGGGTCGCGAGCGTAAGGGCTTCACGGGTGTGCTCCTCGTCAAGGCGCCGGATTCGATCCGCCTAGAGGCGCTGTCGCCGCTCGGCCAGCAACCCCTCGCCCTCGTCGTCATCCATGAGGGCCAATTGACGGCCTACGATGTGGCGAAGAACGCGGCGCGCATCGGGCCCGCGACGGCCGAGACGATCGCGCGTGAGGTCGGCCTGCCGCTCGAGCCCGACGATCTCGTCGCGGTGCTCGCTGGCCGTGCGGCGCCGCCCCGGGATCTGCGCACGGCGGAGCTCCTGCCGGCCGACGGCTCCGGACCGTCGCTGGACCTCGTCAGCGACGCCCGGCGCCAGCGCGTGTGGCTCGACCTCGAGACGGGCGCCGTCACGCGCGTCGAGATCCGCGGCGGGCGGGCGTCCATCACCATCAGCTATCACCGCGACGGCCAGACCATTCGCGGCTTTGACTTCAGCGCGGCCGGCGACTACGTCACGGGCTCGGTGACCTACCGAAACCTCGTCCTGGGCGGTGGGATCGAGCCCGAGCGCTTCACGCTCACGCTGCCGAAAGGGGCGAAAACAAAGAGCATCCGTTGAAAACCCGTGGGCCGCGTGCTACCCTTCGGTGCCTTGTCGAAGCGGTCGGGGGTCGCCCGTCGGCTCGTGCTCAGCGCCGCGGCCAAGATCAACCTGGCCCTGGAGGTTCTGGGCAAACGGGACGACGGTTATCACGAAGTCGCCACGGTCATGCAGGCCGTGGACCTGTCTGATCGGCTGGTGATCGAGGACGCCCCCGTCCTGGAACTGCGCGTCAGCGCGCCGGATGTTCCGAGCGACGGAAGCAATCTGGTCGTGCGGGCGGCGCGGGCGTTACAGGCGGCGGCCGTGGTGAGTCGCGGGGCTCGCATCACGCTCGACAAGCGGATCCCGGTGGCGGCCGGCCTCGGCGGCGGCTCAGCGGACGCCGCGGCGACGCTCGTGGGCTTGAGCCGCCTCTGGGGGATTCGCTGGCCGGCGGCGCGGCTCGCCGAGCTGGCCGCGACGCTCGGAACGGACGTGCGGTTCTTCCTGCACGGCGGCGCCGCACGGGGAACCGGGCGGGGCGAGCGCATCGAGCCGGTCGCCGGCGCGGCGCTCGCGCTCGTGCTGGTCAACCCCGGCGTCGGCACGAGCACGTCGACGATCTATGGGGGCGTGACCCCGGCGATGTATTCTGACGGCAGCCACGTCCGCCAGATGGTGGCGGCGCTCCGGAGCCGCCGCCCGGCCCGGATCGCGGCGAGCCTCTACAACGCGCTCGAGCGCGTGGCGGCCCCGGCGCACAGGCAGGTGGCGCAGATGGAGGCCGCGCTCTTGGCGGCGGGTGCGCTCGGCGCGGCGATGTCGGGCAGCGGGCTGACCGTGTTCGGCGTCGCACGCTCGTTCGACCACGCGCGGCAGATCCGAGCGCGGGTCGCGCGCGGCTCCTGGACGTGCTGGGCGGTCCGCGCGCTTCGAGGCCCGGCGATCCGGATAGGACGGGAACGCTAAGGAGAAGCGAACGATGGGGCGTGGCCAAGTGGCAAGGCGCGGGACTTTGGATCCCGTATTCGGAGGTTCGAATCCTCCCGCCCCAACCACACCTGGAGCGAGGCGCCGATGGCCTACGAGCTGAAGCTCTTGACGGGAAACGCGAACCGGCCGTTGGCCGAGGAGATCGGGCAGTACCTGCGCGTGCCGCTGTCGGACGCGGAGGTGACGCGCTTCTCGGACGGCGAGGTGTACGTGCAGATCAACGAGAACGTCCGCGGCGCGGACGTGTTCGTGATCCAACCGACGTGCCCGCCGGTGAACGACACGCTCGTGGAGCTGCTCATCATGATCGATGCGCTGAAGCGCGCCTCCGCCCGCCGCATCACGGCGGTCCTGCCCTACTACGGCTACGCCCGCCAGGACCGCAAGGTCGAGCCGCGCGTGCCGATCTCGGCGAAGCTGGTCGCCGACCTGCTCGAAGCGGCCGGTATCGACCGCGTGCTGGCGCTCGACCTTCACGCGGGGCAGATCCAGGGCTTCTTCCGGGTCCCGGTGGACCACCTCTTCGCGGCGCCGGTCATCATCGACTACCTCGGCAAGAAGGAGCTGCGCGAACCGGTCATCGTCGCGCCCGATGCGGGCGGCGTCGAGCGGGCGCGCGCGATCGCCAAGCGCCTCAGCGCGAGCCTCGCGATCATCGACAAGCGGCGCGAGGGCCCGAATTCGGCGGTGGCGATGCACCTGATCGGCGACGTCCGCGGCCGGGACGCCGTCGTGATCGACGACATGATCGACACCGCCGGCACGCTGATGCAGGCCGTGAGCGCGCTCGTGCGCGAGGGCGCGCGACGCATCCTTGCCTGTGGTGTCCACCCGGTCCTCTCCGGTCCAGCCGTCGACCGGATCACCAAGTCGCCACTCGAGGAGGTCGTCGTCACCAACTCGATCCCCGTCCCCGCCGAGAAACGCACGGCGCACGTCACCGTGCTGACCGTGGCGCCGCTGCTGGGCGAAGCGATCCGCCGCATCCACGACGAAGAATCCGTCTCGACGCTGTTCGTATGACCTTCCCGGAGGGAGTCTGACGATGGACATGCAAGAGCTGACGATCAAGCGGCGCGAGGCGACCGGCAAGGCGGTCGCCAAGCGCCTGCGCCGCGCGGGGGAGGTGCCCGCGATCCTCTACGGCGGCGCCAAGCCGGAGCCGGTCCTGGTGGACCCCAAGGCCGTGCTCAAGATGATCCACGGGCGCGAGGGCACCACCCGGCTGCTCACGCTCAAGTTCGACGGCGACGCTGGCGGCGGCAAGCGCATGGCGATCATCCGCGATTTACAGTTCGATCCGGTGACCGAGCACCTGCTCCACGTGGACCTGCAAGAGGTGTCCGCAGACCGCACGATCACGGTGCGCGTCGCGGTCCGCCCGGTGGGCGAGCCCGCCGGCGTCAAAGATCAGAAGGGCATCCTCAACATCGTGGTCCACGAGCTCGAGGTCTCGTGCCTGCCGACGGCGATCCCCGAGCGCATCGATGCCGATGTCAGCGCCCTGATGATCGGCCACGTGTTGACCGTGGCGCAGCTCCAGGCACCCGAGGGCGTCCGAATCCTGACCCCGCCGGGGCAGGCGGTCGCCACCGTGGTGCCGCCGATGGCCGAGGAGGCGCCCGCGGCGGCGGCCCCGGCGGCGGCGGTGGTCACCGAGCCGGAGGTGCTCACGGAGCGCAAGCCCAAGGAGGACGAGGCCGCGGCGCCCGAAGAGGGCAAGAAGGCCAAGAAGCCCGAGAAGGCGGAGAAAGAGAAGTAGCGGAGCCGGACCCGCGTGGCCCACGCGGTGGTGGGGCTCGGGAATCCCGGGGCGGAGTACCGGGACACCCGCCACAACGTAGGCCAGCGGGTCCTCGATCTCCTCGCCCAGATGCTCAAGCGCCCGTGGCACCGGGAGGGCCAGGCCCTCGTGGCCCACGGCCAGTGGCGGGGCCAGACCGTCCACCTCGTAAAGCCCCTCGCGTTCATGAACCAGTCCGGTCCCGTGGTCGCCCGGTCGCTCCAGCGCCTCGGCGCCGGGCCGGCCGACCTCGTCCTGGTCTACGACGACATCGACCTCCCGCTCGGCGCGGTCCGCACGCGCATGAAGGGCAGCCACGGCGGTCACAACGGCGTGCGCTCGGTCATCGAGGCGCTCGGCACCTCGGACATCCGTCGCGTCAAGGTGGGCATCGGGCGTCCAGACCAGAAGGCGGACGTCGTCGATCACGTGCTCGCCGGGTTCGCGCAGGACGAGCTGCCCGTGATCGACGCGGCAGTCGCCGTGGCGGCGGAGCGCGTGCTCGCCCTCCTCCGGTAGGGCGCCGCGACGCTGGCGCTAGCGGAAGAAGATCAGCGTCACGACGGCGAAGAGCGGCAAGAGGATCAGGCCACTGTAGAGCATGTAGCCGATGAAGCTCGGCATCTTCACACCCTGCTCCTCGGCGATCGACTTCACCATGAAATTGGGCGCGTTGCCGATGTACGAGTTGGCGCCCATCGCGACCGCCCCCACGCTGATCGCCGTCAGGTGCGTGTGGGGGACGTCCGCCACCTCCCGCGCGAGGCCCAGGCCCTGACCCAGCGCGAGGAACGTCAGGTAGGTCGGGGCGTTGTCGAGAAAGGACGAGAGCACGCCGGTCGCCCAGAAGAACTGCCAGGGCGCGCGCACGCCGAGCTCGCCACCCCGGAGTCGCAAGAGCTCGAGCGCGGGGATCATCGTGAGGAAGATGCCGAAGAAGAGGACCGCGACCTCCACGATCGGGTAGGAGGTGAAGCCGTTTGCGCGGCGGATCTCGCGGGGCGTCCACCAGAGCGAGACGGCCGCCAGCGCCACCATGACGGCTTCGCGGGCGGGCGCGCCGAGAAAGGCGACCGCGAGCACCACGCCGGCAAGGCCGAGGGTGTTCAGCGCGCCGCGCACCCGGAGCGGCTCGATCCGCGCCCGGTCGCGGCGGATCGCCGCCAGGGGCTCGCGCGTGTAGAGGAACGTGTCCCACACGAAATACGTCAGGAGCAGCACGCCGACCATCAGGAGCCAGTGCGGCCACAGCCTGAAGGTCCAGGCAAAAGGCACGCCCTGCAGATACCCGAGGAAGAGGGGCGGATCGCCGAGGGGCGTCAGCATGCCGCCGATGTTCGAGACGAGGAAGATGAAGAAGATGACCGTGTGCCTGACACGCGTGCGCTCGCGATTGGTCTGGAGGAGCGCGCGGATCAAGAGCATCGAGGCGCCGGTCGTGCCGATGAACGACGCCAGGACGGAGCCCGTCGCGAGGAATGCAGAGTTCACCAGCGGCGTCGCAAGCAGGTCGCCCCGCATGAGGATCCCGCCGGAGATCACGTAGAGGGCGGCGAGGAGGACGATGAACGAGACGTACTCCTCCGCCATGTGGACGAGGGCCGACGGCTCCCGGACGACGTACAGGACGAGCACCGGCAGCCCGAGCACGATCGAAACGAGGAGCTTGTTGCGGTTCGGCTCCCACCAGTGCGAAGCGGCGAGGGGAAGGACCGCGATGCCGAGCACCATGACGACGAACGGGACCACGGTGTAGACGGGCAAAGGGGCGGCGCTCGTCACGGCCTGGCGTCTCCCGGGACGGGAATGTCGGCCTGCCTAGTGTAACAGCCCCGGCTCGATTGCTGGAGGGTGGGGCGCGTGATATATAGTTGGTGTTTATCCAGCGGTGCGGGTTCCGGAGGGGGGAGCGGTGTGACCAAGGTCATCGTAGAGCCCGACGAATCCTTCGAGAGCGCGCTCAAGCGATTCAAGAAGCAGTGCGAGAAGGCCGGGCTCCTTTCGGAGTTCAAGAAGCGACAGCACTACGAGAAGCCCAGCGTCCGGCGCAAGCGGAAGGCGCTCGCCGCCCGCAAGAAAGCCAAGCGCCGGGAGCGGATGGCCGATTAGCCGCTACACGCCTGGCCACACCTGGGAGCGGTCCACCGAGTGGAACGCGGTGCGCGCCCTCCTGGCCGATGAAGCGCAGACCGAAATGGGCCGCGAGCTCGCGGCGACGGTCGAGCCGCTCACCGATCCTTCTGAGGTCTGCACCGAGCTCCAGCTGACGCGCCAGGCACGGCTGGCGCGCGCGACGTCCGGTTCTCTCCCGCTCGACGGCTTCCCCGACATCCGACCGGCGCTCGATCACTGCCGGACGATCGGGAGCGTCCTCGACGGCGCCGACTTGGTCCGGCTGGTGCCGGCGCTCCTGGCGATCCCGAGGCTCGAGGCCTATGGCACATCGGTCGAGGCCGTCGCTCCCGAGGTGACGGCCATCATCGCCTCGCTCCCCCGTTTCCACGAGCTGGCCGACCGACTCGGCCGGTCGCTCGACGCCGACGGCGCGGTCACGGACGACGCGAGCCCCCGGATCCGTCATCTGCGCCGCGAGATCCGTGAGCGGCGGCGCCGGGTCACCGCCGAGCTCGAGCGCGCCTTCCAGAACCCGGACGCCGAACGGATCTTCGCCGACCGATACGTCACGATCCGCCACGGGCGCTATGTCCTCCCCGTTCGGGCGGAAGCACGGGGTCGCGTCCGCGGCATCGTCCACGACCGCTCGCAGAGCGCCCAGACCCTCTTCGTCGAGCCCGAGACCGTCGTCGAGGCCAACAACGACCTCGTCCAGACGATGCGCGAGGAGGAGCAGGAGACCGCCCGCATCCTGGCCGAGCTGACCGACGCGGTCCGCGAGCGGATCGACGACCTCGAGCGAATGGTCGCGAGCGTCGGCCGGCTCGACTGGATCTTCACCCGGGGAGAGGCCGCGGATCGCATGGAGGCGATCGAGCCCGAGATCGACCGCGGGCGCACCCTGTCGCTCAAGAGCGCCCGTCACCCCCTCCTCCTCGCCCAGGGCTGGAAGGACCCCGAGCGGCCGGTCGTTCCGGTCGACATCGAGCTCTCCGCCGAGCGCCCCCTGCTCCTGATCACGGGCCCGAACGCGGGCGGCAAGACGATCGCGCTGAAGACGGCGGCGCTGCTCACGCTGATGGCCCAGACGGGCTGTCACATCCCCGCCGCGGAGGGCTCGCGGCTGCCGATCGTCACCGACCTCTTCGCCATCGTCGGCGACGATCAGTCAGTCGCGGAGAACCTCTCGACCTTCTCGGCGTTCGTGAAGCAGATCCGCGAGGTGCTCGACCGGGCCGGCGAGCGCTCGCTCGTGCTCCTCGACGAGCTGGGCGCGGGGACCGACCCCGACGAGGGGGCCGCGCTCGCCCAGGCGATTCTCGAGGAGCTCGCCGAGCGGGGAGCGCTCGTGATCGCGACGACCCACCTCGAGCCGCTCAAGGCCTTCGCCTCCACGCACCCGCGCACACGCAACGCCTCGGTGGAGTTCGACGCGACGACGCTCGCCCCGACCTTCCGCCTCCGCTACGACCAGCCCGGCCAGAGCTACGCGCTGACCATCGCGGCGCGGCTCGGCCTCCCACCCGAGCTGATCGCGCGGGCCCAGGCGCATCGCTCCGAGCACGCCGCGCGCCTTGCGGACCTCCTGACGACGCTCGATGCCCACGCGCGCACCGAGGCCGAGCGTGCGCGCGAGATCGAGCGGGCGCGGACGGACGCCGCGGTGCATCTCGCCAAGGCGCACGAAACCGCGACGGCGGCCGAGGCAAAGGCGCGGACGATCGTCGAGCGGGCGAAGGCGGAGGCGGCAGCGCTCCTGACCGACGTCCGCCGGGCCGTCGCCGCCGAGTGGGAACGGCTCAAGCGTGCCGAGCGCACCCGCCACACGCTCGAGGAAGGCCGCCAGCGCCTGCGTGAGGTCGCGGCTCGCGTGGAGGCGGTTGCGCCGGCCGCGGCGCCGGCCCACGGCGATCGGCCGCGGGCGCTCGAGCCGGGTCAGACCGTGGCGGCGGAGCACCTCGGCATTCGTGGAAAACTGCTGACTATCTCCGGAAGTACTGCGACGGTCAGGTCTGGTTCGCTCACGATCCGCGTGCCTCTTCAGGCGCTCCGCCCGGTGGGAGGGGACGGTGAGAGCGAGCCGGGGGCGGGGGTGCCCTCCGTGCGAGTGGGGTCCCGAGCAAAGGAGCCTGCCCCGCCCCCCCGCGAAATCGCACCCGAGCTCCTGCTGCTCGGGCGCACGACGGACGAGGCGCGCGACATCGTCGAGAAGTATCTGGACGACGCGTTCCTCGCGGGCCTGCCGAGCGTCCGACTGATTCACGGCAAGGGCTCGGGCGCCCTTCGCAAGGCGGTGCGCGACCTCCTCACCGCCCACCCGCTCGTCGACTCCTTCCGGGACGGGGAACCCGCAGAGGGCGGTCCCGGGGCCACGGTGGCCGCGTTGAGGGTGAGCTGAGCATGGCGTCGTATTCGCAGGCGGTGCTCGACGAGATCCGCACGGCGGTCGATGTCGTCGACCTCGTCAGCCGGTTCGTGAATCTGCGCAAGGCCGGCCAGAACTGGAAGGGCCTCTGCCCCTTCCACATGGAGAAGACCCCCTCGTTCATGGTCAATCCGAAGAAGGGGATCTTCCACTGCTTCGGCTGCGGCGTCGGCGGCGACGCCTTCGGCTTCCTGATGCGCCAGGACAAGCTCTCGTTTCCCGAGGCCGTGCGCGCTCTCGCCAAGCAGGCGGGCGTGGCGCTCCCCGAGGAGCGCGGCTCTGCGGGCGAGCGTGGCCGCGAGGAGCTCCTGCGCACGATGGAGCTCGCCTGGCGCTTCTACGTGGACAAGCTCTGGAAGCCCGAGGGCGAGCAGGCACGGCAGTACCTGGCCCAGCGCGGGATCGATCCGGAGGTGGCGCGCCGCTTCGGCTTGGGGCTGGCACCCGAGGGATGGGAAGGGCTCCAGAGCTTCATGCGGTCCGAGAAAGTCACGGACGACGCGCTCGTCGCCGCGGGGCTCGCGATCCCGCGCGAGGGTCGGGCGAGTGTCTACGATCGCTTCCGGGGGCGCCTCCTTTTCGCGATCCGCGATCTCCAGGGCCGCGTCGTCGCGTTCGGCGGTCGCGCCTTCGGCGACGAGCAACCCAAGTACCTCAACTCGCCCGAGACGTCGCTCTACGTCAAGGGCAACCTGCTCTACGCCGCCGACCTCGCACGCCCTGCGATCCAGGCGAAGAACCGCGCGTTGCTGGTCGAAGGCTACGTGGACTGCCTCATGGCCCACCAGCACGGCTTCACCGAGACGGTCGCGGCGCTGGGCACGGCCTTCACCCCGGCGCAGCTCGGCCTCCTCAAGCGCTACTGCGACGACGCGATCCTGTTCTTCGACGCCGACGCGGCCGGGAGCCGGGCGGCGGAGCGCGCCGAGGAGCTGCTCGAGCCCACGGGCTCGAGCATGGCGTGGGCCGTCAACCGCACCGGCGCCCTCGAGTCCTCGGGGGCGCTGCGGCTGCGCGTCGCGCTCCTGCCGGCGGGCCACGACCCCGACACCTTTCTACGAACGAGCGGCGCCGCCGCCTTCGAGGAGCGGATCGGGGCGGCGCGGAGCCTCCTCTCCTACGCCCTCGACCGCGCGATCGCCGACCCGGAGGGCGCCACGGGTCCGCGCGCGCGGACCAGCGCGTTCGCCCGCGCGGCGCTGATGCTGGCGAAGGTCGGCGACGCCCAGGAGGCGGCGCAGCTCTCGCGCGAGGCCGCCCAGAAGCTCGGCGTGGACGCCACGCAGCTCTGGATTGAGGCCCAGCGCCTGCAGACGGCGCTGCGCCGCCCCGTCACGACGCACCCGTCGACGCCGGCCACGACGCCTCCGTCCGTGGAGCGCGACCTGGTGGTACTCCTGCTCAACTCGACCGAGGCCCGAGAGGTGCTCCTGCCCATGATCGTGGAGGCCGAGGACCTCGCCCACGCTCCCTTCCGGACGATCGTCGCGGCCCTCCGTCTGCGGCCCTCCGTCCCGGCGGAGAGCCTGATGACCGACCTCGCCACCGACGAGGCACGGGGGGTCCTGGCCGCCCTCCTCGTCGAAGAGCGCGCGGAGGTTGACGTTCGGGTTAGCATTGAACAGTTCAGGAGACGCCTCGAGCGCAGCCAGCGGCTCCGGCGCGCGCGTGAGGTGAGCCAGTCCATCGCCGACGTCCAGGCCAAGACCGGCGCGGCGGCGCCGCCGCTGCACGAAGAGCTTCGCATGCTCCACCAGGAGACCGCGGTGGTTTACGAGATCACCGGGGGTGTCGCTCAGTCGCTCGAACCGAGGACTCCAGGGTCCGAAGGAGCAGAGACGCATGAGTGAAGAGCCCAAACTGGAGGAGCTGGACCGGCTGATCACGATGGGGAAGCAGAAGGGCTTCCTCACCTACGACGAGGTCAACGACGCGCTGCCGTCGGACATCGTCTCGCTCGATCAGCTCGACGACATCATGATGATGTTCGGTGCGATGGACATCGAGGTCGTCGACTCCGCGAAGGCCGGGCGACTCCCCTCGGAGGTCGGGCGCGAGCGCCAGCCGGCGCCGGCCGAGGAGGCCGACGACGACGGCCCCGCCGATGCGATCGACCTCACGCCCGGGCCCGTCGGCCGCACCGAGGATCCGGTCCGCCTCTATCTACGCGAGATGGGCCGCGTCGCCCTCCTGACGCGCGAGGGCGAGATCGCGCTCGCCAAACGGATCGAGGAGGGCAAGAATCAAGTCACCGCCGCCATCCTCTCGACGAACCTTGCCCTCGAGCGCTTCCGCGAGCTACGCGAGCAGCTCAAGGGCAGCGACATCTCCATCAAGGAAGTCGTGGACGTCAACGAGGAGGAGTTCACCGAGGAGAAGGAAGAGGAGCTCCGGCGTCAGGTGATCGCGGCCTTCGGCACGGTGGACCGGCTCCTCCGTGACCGCGACCGGCTCGTCGCCCAGGCCAAGAAGCTCCGGTTCAAGGCCGGCGGTCGGAAGAAGACGAAGAAGGGCAAGGAGCCTGCGTGGCGACGGCTCGAGGTCCAGGCGCACCGGTACCAGGAGAAGGTGCTCGACAATCTCCGCAAGCTCAACATCGGCAACCAGATCATCGATCGCGAGGACGGGGACCCCGGCCGCCGCGGGCTCGTCCAGCGATTACGCGACCTCCTCGACGACATCGAGCGAGCCGAGCGCGTGATCAAGCTCTGGACCAACGGCCGGCGCCCCTCGCCCGAGGAGGTCCAGAACCTCATCTACGTCTCGTTCCGTGACCCGGGCACGGGCGCCGTCAACGGTCAGGTCGGTGACCTTCACCTCAAGGCCGCCAAGAAGTTCCAGTCACCCAAGCAGCAGCAGATCTGGGTTGCGCAGCAGGAGATCAAGCTCGCCGAGCAGCGCGCCAACGCCAAGGCCGACGAGATCAAGCGCGTGATGACCATCATCCGACAGGGCCAGGTCAAGGCGGCGCAGGCCAAGAAGGAGATGGTGGAGGCGAACCTGCGCCTGGTCATCTCGATCGCCAAGAAGTACACGAACCGCGGGCTCCAGTTCCTCGACCTCATCCAAGAGGGCAACATCGGCCTCATGAAGGCGGTGGACAAGTTCGAGTACCGCCGCGGTTACAAGTTCTCGACCTACGCGACCTGGTGGATCCGGCAGGCGATCACGCGCGCCATCGCCGACCAGGCGCGCACGATCCGGATCCCCGTGCACATGATCGAGACGATCAACAAGCTCATCCGGACCTCGCGGCAGCTCGTGCAGGAGCTCGGCCGCGAGCCCACCCCGGAGGAGATCGCGGCGAAGATGGACGTCCCCGTGGACAAGGTGCGCAAAGTACTGAAAATCGCGCAAGAGCCGATTTCGCTCGAAACGCCGATCGGAGAGGAAGAAGACAGCCATCTGGGCGATTTTATAGAGGACAAGCAGGTCGTGTCGCCAGTCGAGTCGATCATCGGCCTCTCGCTCCGCGAGCAGACGAACAAGGTCCTCAACACGCTCACCCCGCGCGAGGAGAAGGTCCTGCGGCTCCGCTTCGGCCTCTCCGACGGCTGCGAGCACACCCTGGAGGAGGTCGGGCAGGACTTCGCGGTCACCCGCGAGCGCATCAGACAGATCGAGGCCAAGGCGCTGCGTAAGCTCCGGCACCCGTCGCGCTCGAAGAAGCTCCGGAGCTTCCTCGAAACCTAACCCGGTATGATGGCGCCGAGGGCCCATAGCTCAATGGCAGAGCAGCCGGCTCATAACCGGTTAGATCTTGGTTCGAGTCCAGGTGGGCCCACCGCTGCGCGTTGGGAGGTGTCGTGGATTCACAGCTGCTTGCGCTGATCGACCTGCAGGGCCTCGACACGCGGATCGCCGCGCTCGAGGCCGATGCCGCCCGCCTGCCGAAACAGATTGACGCCATCCACGCCGCCCTCGCCGAGGCGAAGAAGACCGTCGAGACGCTGCGCGCGAAGGCCGACACCGCGAAGAAGGATCTGCGTACGAAGGAGAAGGACCTGGAGGTCATCACCGCCAAGCGCACCCGTGCCGAGGCGCGGCTCTGGGAAGTGAAGAACAACACCGAGTACTCCGCGGTGCTCGCCGAGATCGAGGCGATCAAACAGGAGAAGGCGAAGGCCGAGGAGGAGATCCTCGCCGTCATGGAGCTCCAGGAGCGCCTCGCGGTGGACATCCGAGACTCCGAGGCGCGGCTCAAGGGGAGCGAGGCCGAGGCGCGGCAAAACGAGGCGGTGGTCCGGAAAAAGCTCGCCGCCGTCGAGCAAGAGCTGGCCGGCGTGCGCGGTGAGCGCGAGTCGCGGGCGCGCGAGATCCCGAAGTCCCTCCTCGTCGACTACGAGAAGATCCTACGGGCGCGCGGCGGCGTCGCCGTCGCCGTCGTGACGACCTCCGCCATCTGCGGCGGCTGCCGGGTCGCGATCCGCCCTCAGGCGATCCAGGAGCTGAAGGCCGCGAGCCGCCTCATGGTCTGTGAGAGCTGCGGCCGCTACCTCTACTGGCAGGAATCGGCCTGACCGCTCCTCCGGCCAGGCGAGCGTCCCCTCCCGACGTCATCCTCTACACCGACGGCGCCTGCACCGGAAACCCGGGGCCCGGTGGCTGGGCGGCGATCATCCTCGACGCCGGCGAGGAGCGTGTCGTCAGCGGCGCCGAGCCGCACACGACGAACCAGCGCATGGAGCTCGCCGCCGCTGTCGAGGGGCTCGCCGCGATCCCCGGGCGGCGGCGCGTCCACCTCTACTCGGACAGCGCCTACATCGTGAATTGCTTCCGCGAGCGTTGGTGGGAGCGCTGGGAGAAGACCGGCTGGAAGAACCGGCAGAAGCAGCCCGTCGCCAACCGGGATCTCTGGGAGCGGCTGCTCGCCGAGAGCCGACGCCACGACGTCGTCTGGCACAAGGTGCGCGGCCACAGCGGTGATCCGCTGAACGAGCGGGTGGACCAGCTCGCTCGTGACGCGATCCAGACGCGCTGAGCGGTGCAAGACGCTCACGCGCGGTATACTCGTCGGTGCGCCAGAGAAGGCTGGACGGTCGCCGGTCGCGGCAACGCGGCGGGAGGAAAGTCCGGGCTCCACAGGGCAGGGTGCTGGGTAACGCCCAGGGGGGGAGACCCCACGGACCAGTGCCACAGAAAAAAGACCGCCGTCCGCGAGGGCGGTAAGGGTGAAACGGTGAGGTAAGAGCTCACCAGCGGCGCGGGTGACCGCGTCGGCTCGGCAAACCCCACCCGGAGCAAGGCCGAATAGGAGAGCTATCGGGTCGCCCGCCCGTGCTCTCGGGTTAGGCCGCTCGAGGCGCCGGGCAACCGGCGTCCTAGAGAAATGACCGCCACCCTGGGCCCAGCTCAGGGAACAGAACCCGGCTTACAGGCCTTCTCTGGCGCTTTTCTTCTTTCTTTTAGAGACTTGCACGATGCTCACCCGGGGAAGATAACCCCGGGAAATAGAACACCCGCCCTGTAATCCTCACTGCCCGCCTGAAAAACATGAGGGGCCATCGAAGAGGCGCTGCGACATTTCGGTCTGATTGGACTGGCGAACTAGCCGAGAACGATCCGGATCCGGTGGCTCTTCTGATCATCAGCGAGCGGGATACTCGCCTGGCCGTCGTGCGACACGCCATCGACCTCAACGGACGACACCCCCCGAGTCACGCCCTGCGGGTTCTCGACAACGATGTCATACCGCGCAGAGTGATAGCGGAACGCGATGTTGAAGCCCTGCCACGCACCCGGGATACAAGGATCGACCACGAGCCGTGTGCCACGTAAGCGGAATCCGAGAATCCACTCGAGACCGGCTCGATACATCCATCCCGCGGACCCCGTGTACCAAGTCCAGCCCCCACGGCCGACGTGCGGGGGTTCGGCATAGACGTCCCCGGCGAGGACGTAGGGCTCGACCTTGTAGCGGTGAATGCCGGCCGCCGTGCTGGTGTGGTTGATCGGGTTCAGCATCGCGAAGAGCTCGGCGGCCCTGTCCCCGTCACCGAGCGTGGCGAAAGCGATGACCGACCAGAGCGCCGCGTGGGTGTACTGGCCGCCGTTCTCTCGGACGCCCGGCAGATACCCGCTGATGTAGCCGGGCTCCAGGAGGGTGCGGTCGAACGGCGGCGCCAGGAGCAACACGAGGCCCGCATCCCGGCGGACGAGGTATTCCTCGACCGCCGCCATGGCGCGTCGTCCCCGGGCCGCCTCGGCGGCTCCCGAGATCACGCCCCACGATTGCGCGATCGAATCGATGCGGCACACGTCGTTGGCCGCGGATCCGAGCGGCGTGCCGTCGTCGAAGTACGCGCGCCGATACCACTCGCCGTCCCAGGCCTCTCGTTCGAGCGATTCTTTCAGCGCGCCGGCGTGGCAGCGCCACGTCTTCGCGCGCTCCCCCTCCCCGTGCGCCTCGGCCAGCTCCGCCCACTCTGTCAGGACCGTCTGAAGGAACCAGCCGAGCCAGACGCTCTCCCCCTTCCCCTCGGCGCCCACGAGGTTCATCCCGTCGTTCCAGTCCCCGGTCCCCATCAACGGGAGGCCGTGGCTCCCGACCGACAGACTGCGGTCGAGCGCGCGGGCGCAGTGTTCGAACAGCGTGCCTCGCTCTCCGGACACGCGTGGCTCGAAATACGACTCGGACTGCCCGGCGGCGAGGAGCGGACCCTCGAGGAACGGAACGATCTCGGCGAGGAGGCCCGCGTCCTCGGTGACCTCGAGATACCGGAGGACCACGTACGGAAGCCAGAGCAGATCGTCGGAGATGCGGGTCCGAACGCCGCGGCCCGTCGGCGGGTGCCACCAGTGCTGGACGTCGCCCTCGGCGAACTGCCGCGCGGCGGCCCGAAGCACGTGCTGACGCGCGAGATCTCGCCTGGACACCGTGAGGGCCATCACGTCCTGAAGCTGATCGCGAAAGCCGTAGGCGCCGCTGGCCTGATAGAACGCCGACCGCGCCCAGACGCGACAGGCGAGCGTCTGGTAGAGCAGCCAGCGGTTGAGCAGCATGTCCATGGACCGGTCCGGTGTCGTCACCTGGACCGTGCCGAGCACGTCGTCCCAACGCTCCGCGACAGCCCGCAGGGCCCCATCGAGGTCGGCCGTCCGGTACCGCGCGATCAATCCCCTCGCCTCTTCCCGGGTCGCCGCCTCGCCGAGGAGGAACACGACCTCGGCCCGTCCGCCGGCGGGCAGCTCGACCAGCGCCTGGAGGGC